>CAVPNQ010000173.1:0-16938 GCA_963706735.1 uncultured Planctomycetia bacterium | reverse complement strand
GCGGCAGGGGCTACGCCGTGGGCAAGACCATGAGTGCTCAGGTGGCCGTTCAATTGACGGGCATTGCCGCCACCCTGATATTCACTGCCGTCGTTACCTTGGTATTGCTCAAGGTTCTGGACCTGACCCTGGGTTTGCGGGTAACCACCGACCAGGAGACCGAAGGCCTCGACCTCACCCAGCACGACGAGCGCGGTTACGATCTCTGATGCCCGCACCGTTCACCGCCATGGTCGACGCAACGGCCATGGCGATGGACGAATACCTCAGGCCAGCGCGCTGTGCCGGTCCGACCGGACGGCAAGCCAGTGCTCCATCCCGAACAGCAGCGCGCCATAAACCAGCGTCGCGAGCACTGTCTGGTGGAAAAACGGCAGCGCCGCGACATAGCAGGCCGCCAACCCCGCGCCGCTGGCGGGATAGAGATCCTGGGTCAACCAGACGCCGGCGTTGCTGACCAGAAAAAACAGGCTTGCGCCCGCCGTCCCCGCCGCCAGCAGCGGCAGCGGACGGCGCCGCGCTCCGAGCCAGCGTCCAGCCCCGACCATCAACGCCATGCCCAGATAGACAAACACCATGGTGGCGTGAAACCCCAGCCACAGATCCGCCAGCAGCATCGCCGCCAACGGCACCAGCAAGGCCAGCCGCCAGTCCCGCAGCGCGGCGCCACTGAACAGCGCCAGCGCCATCACCGGTGAAAAATTCGGCGGATGCGGCCAGCCGCCGTCGCCAACGCGAGGCCGTCCTGCGCATTCCGCTTCCCACGCTGGTTTTTTCGAAGGGTGAAGCGGCCGCGGCGACGTCGGGCGCAGGTCTTTCGCCGGGGGTCGCCGAAGGGACGGCCTGGCTCCCCTCCTCGCCCGCTGAGGCTCCCCCACCAGGCGCCATCCTCCTCATCCCCTCCCTCGACCCATCCTGGACTCTCCTGTTCTCCCGCGTCCGAGGCGTAGTCACCGCCCGCGGCGGCCAGCTCTCCCACGGCGCGATCGTAGCCCGCGAGCTGGGTGTCCCCTGCGTCCTCTGGCCCGATGCCCTGACCGTCCCGCCCAACACCCCCCTCTCCATCGACGGCGCCAAAGGAACCCTGACCCAACCCCCACCCCCCCACTGAACCCCGAACTCCGAACTCAGAACTCCGAACCCAACCTCCGGAACCCCCAACCCCCAACCCACCCCCGAGAACCTCTCCCCGCTTCCCTTCCAACGCTATAGAATCCCTCTCCTTCCCGGCCGGGGGCGGACCGGACGACTCCTTCAGGAATCCTCGATGCGCCATGCCATTGCCACCGTGATCATCGCCTCCCTTCCCTGGCTCGCCGCCGGTTGCGCGACCAACGAGCCCGATCCGGACGATACCGAGGGAAACCGCACCATCCAGACGCCGAAGGACCTGCGGGAACAGCAGAAGCGCGTGCTGCAGCTGCTCCAGACGTTCGAGGAGCACGACCTGGCGGTGATGGACGAATCGGTGGCGGAGCTCGAGGAGATGTCGAAGGCCGAACAGAACCTCGTCAGCCCCGAAATCCAGGAGCAGCTCAAGAAATACCGTGTCCGCTCCTCCGCGAACGACGCGATTGACCGCCTTCGCTGGATTTCAAAGTTCGCGCGGACCCTTCTCCTGCTCGAGGGCGACGACCCGGCCAAGTGGGGCCGGTGCCGGGACATCATGGTGAAGTCCGGCCCCGAGGCTGTAGTCCGCTTCACGGGTGTCCTGATCGTCAAGTTCTCGGACAACCCGAGGCTCTGCCGGCCGATGCTCATGGAGCTCTGCGAAAGCCACCGGGGCATGGTCCACGACGCGATCCTGGAAGCGCTGGCGTTTGAGGGCAGGGACCAGCCGGGAGCCATGAAAATGCGCCTCCTGGACGACAGCGGGAAGCAGGGACTCGTCTCGACGCTCCTGTTCCTCAAGGACCCGCCGGTGACGAAAATCCGCGAGTCCGCGACCCGCGGCCCGGACTCCACGCGGCGCGCCTGGGCCACCATCCTGCCTTCGCGCAAGACCAAGGATAAGGACTCCGGGACCGAGATTTCGGAGGGCTGGACCGTCGAACTTCTGGCCTTCCAGGTCCAGAACGATACCGACTGGCAGGTGCGCGCCACGGCGGCGCTTTCGCTCGGCGATACCGGGGATGTCGCCCACGCCCTTCCCGCCCTCACGAAATCACTCAAGGACAAGGACCATTGGGTCCGAAGAAATACGTGTGTTTCCATCGGCCGGTTCGGCGCCCGGGCCCAGTCGGCGGTCGGACCCATGATCGGGATGCTGAAGGGGCTGGAAACGGAGCTTTTCGAGGTGGAAGTGGACGGGAAGGTTGAAAAGCTCCTGCTGGCGGGCAATCCGAAGCGTGAACTGGAAAAGGCCGGGCTGGTGGCGCTGAAATCGGTGACGGGAAAGCCGTTCGTGGAACTCGGGTCCTTTTTCGCGTGGTGGGACGAAAGGTAACGATGAGCCTCGCAGCCGATTACAAAATCACACGGATGACCGGGACCTGCGGCTGCGGCCGCACGTTCGTGGAAGGCGAAGAATTCACAGCGGCGCTGTTCGAGGGCGCCGAGACGTTCGATCGCCGCGATTTCTGCGCCGCGTGCTGGAACACGCCGCCGGAAGCCTATTCCTACTGGCGCGCCCGTACGCCGCGGCACGACGAAAAGAAGCGCGAAAACCCGATGGCGATCTGGGCCTTCTTCGAGTCGCTGGCCGGCGATGCCGACCCGCAGCGCAAGAAGCTCGCATTCCTTCTCAGCCTCACGCTCCAGCGCAGGCGCATCCTCAAGATGGCCGGGACCCGCCGCGACGGCGCGAGGGAATTCCTGGAGCTCGAGAAGCGCCCCGACGGGACGCGTTACTCAGTCGAAGTCCCCGACATCCGCGACGAGGAGATGGCGGCGCTTCGCGAAGAACTGGTTCGGCTGCTCGACAGCGCGGTTTAGTCACCCGCCGGAAACAAGAAGCCCGGGGCGATCCCCCGGGCTTTTTCTGTTTTCGCGCGCTAAGCCGGGCCGAGAAAGTGTCTTCTCATATCTCAGCCTCACGCGGCCCGGCTTATCCTGAGCGAGCCCGAAGGGCGAGTCGAAGGATCGCGTTGAATCGGGACCGGTGGCATGCGTAGCGACGTACCCCTGTTCGCTTACGCCCGCCCCTTGCGCCCCTTCGCCAGCAGCGCCCGGTACCGCGGGTCCTTCCGGACGCGCTCCAGGTCCGGGTCCTGCTGCATGAACGAGAGGTCGTCGTACCCGAGCTCGATCGCGATTTCGAGCTCGCGAAGCGCTTCCTCGACTTTCCCGAGATTGGAGAGGCTGCACGCCAGGTTGTACCGGACGTAGGCGTTTTCCGGTTCGAGCCCGACGAGCCTGCGGTCAACGGTCAGCGCTTCGTCGTGCTTCCCCTGCCGCGTCAGGGCGTGGCCGAGCATTTCCATGGCCTCGCGGTGTCCGGGTTCGGCGCGGAGGAAGGCGGCGGCGATGCCGGTCTCGAAGCGGAGGCCGAGGTCGCGGGCGGCGGCCTCGGAGAGGGGCAGGGGGCGCGAGGGGGTTTCTTCGGGCATGGGAAGCATTATCAGGGCGGGCGGCCGGGGGATCAACGGACTCCGGGTTCTTCTCGCTTGTTTCCGTTTCCCCCGACGCGATAGAATCCCCCTTGTTCAGGCCGTCTTGAGGATGCTCCGAGATGCCCATCACGACGTCTTGCTCCTGCGGACGCAAGCTCAACCTGAAAGATGAGCTGGCGGGGAAAACAGTCAAGTGTCCGCAGTGCGGCAGCGCGCTGAAAGTCCCGGACGAAAAGTCCACCGCCACCGCTGTAGCCACGCCTCCCCCGCGTTCCGGCCCGGCCGACTCGCGCATCATCGAGAAGCCGACGTCGGTGAAGAAGAAGGAAGACGCGGGACCGAAGGTCGTGATGTCGAACTTCAAGTCGCTCGAGGACTTCGACGCGGCGGGAAATCTCAAGAAGAAGAAAAAGGAATTCACGAAGGAAGAGGAGCAGTCGAGCGAGACGGGCTCGACGGGCGGCGAGATGGCGAAGATCGCCGCGGAGGCCCTCAAGGCCGAGAAAGAGAAGCCGAAGCACCGTTGCCCCGCGTGCGGCAAGGGCGTCAAGCCGGACGACGTCATCTGCATCAAGTGCGGCACGAACATCAAGACGGGCCGGCGCATCGGCGAATCGGGATTCCGGCTGGGCCGCCGCACGGTGATGATCGTCCTCGGGATCATGGCGATCTGCGCCGCGGGAGCGTACTCGTACTTCACCCGCATCCCTCCCCCGCTGCCGGACGACAAGCGCAAGGAGGAAGTCGCCAAGGAGAAGGGCGAGGTCGAAGACACCATCGCCAAGCTCAAGGAGATCGTGGAAGACGGGGAGGCCGATCACACGCGCGCGCTTCCCCACGTGGCCAACATCGGCACGGAAGCCCTTCCGACGCTCGTCAACGCGCTGAAGACCGGCGGCCCGCTGGCGCGGCGCAAGGCGGTGAAGCTGATGGAGATCCTCGCGTTCAACGGGTACAGGACCGAGGAATCGGTGCGCGCGCTCGGGGCTCTCTCGCGCGAGCCCGACACCACGCTGAGGGACTGGGCGGCCGAGGCGCTTCAGTGGAGCGCCTGGGAACTCGCGCAGGGGCAGGCGTACTGGGTCGCGAGCGAAACGGATTCCGGGAAGTTCACCGACGTGTCGAAGATGTACGCGCTGCCGTTCAACCAGTGCCGTCAGCTCCTCGTCGATGCGGGCGTCAAGGTGAAGCTCAACCCCAAGCTCGGGAAGATCGACCACACGGACAGCCATCCGCAGAGGACGTCGGTGCTGCCGATCGCGGCCTACAAGCTGGAACAATTCTGGAAGCTCGAGACGATCCAGGGGACGAAGCTGACGCGCCTGATTCAGGCCGTGCGTTCCGGGCGGCGGCATCTCCTCCAGAACCTGTATTTCTACCTTGAGGCAGAGCCGATCACCAAGTTGAGCTTTACGCCCTCGGACCCCGAGCGAAACCGGGCCTTCCGCTGCCTGAGCGGCACGACAGGGCGCCAGAACCGGCGCTTCGACGATTGGGAAAACTGGTGGAAGAGTGCCGGCCGCACGCAGTATCCGGTGCCCAAGGACCCGGAGGACTGGAAGCTGGACACGATGCCCGAGAAGGCGCCGGCGGAGAATGGAGCCGCGCCGGAAGACGGTTCTGTCCCGCCGAAGTAGTCGCGGAGGCCTGTCATCGCCCTGAGGACGATCCGCCTGATTCTCGCGTTGCTGGCGCCGATCGTCGGCGCCGCCGGCTGCGCTTCGTCGGACAACGAAGCGGAGTCCTTTTCGCGGCAGTGGGCGACGTGGACAGAGGATATGGAGGCGGTGAAGCCGTTGCCGCCGGGGCGCGACCTGCGCGAAACCGTCGTGGACGCGCGGCGATGGAGCGACCTGTGGGGCGGGATCCCGCCGGAAGTGGACTTCACGAAGGAGATCGTGCTGGTGGCGGCGGTGCGGGTGGTGGAGAACCCGAAGGACATGCCGCGCATCTGGCGGTTGCGGCGCGAGGACGGGAAGAAGGACGTTTCGGTCCTGGTGCGCGTGAGGCAGGTGGGTGGGGACTTCGAGAACAAACCCGCGGGGCGCGGAGGCTATCACTTCGTCGTCGTGCCGAAGGAAGAAGGCCCGTTCCACTGGAAGGACGTGCGCGTGGTGTACGACGCAGGCGGCGATGTCAGCGAGCTGGAACTGGTGAAGTCCTACGACAAGTAGGGCGCGAAATTCAGCGCCGGCGAGATGGCCGCACAAGTCGCTTAATACCAATGACTTATGGCAATGCGCCGCGCCGGTTGCCGCGCAACTTTCCCACGGCGGCGGGGTTTCATCTCCAGTCCCAACGCTTCCCCACTCCCCCAACGGAGACTCCCGCCATGCGCTGGCTCTCAATCCCCTCCCTCGCGCTCGCCCTCGCCCTGCAGCTCCACGCCGGCGACGGACCCAACCCCGTCGATGATTTCTTCACGCGCTGGGACGCCAACAAGGACGGCGTCGTGACCAAGGACGAATGCGAGTCCTCGCGCCTCTTCGGCAAGAACGACAAGGACGCCGACGGATCCATCACGCGCGCGGAAGTCGAAGCGGTCTGGAAGGCCGAGGAAGGCACCGAGGCGCTCACGGAACCGCGGAACCCGGGAACCGATCCGCGCAACTCCGGCAAGGGACTCCAGGGCGGCAAAGCGTTCGGCGGCAAGGAACGCGGCGGATCGACCGGCATGGATGGCGACATGAACAAGATGCGCGTCCGCAGAATCTTCAACCGCTTCGACAAGAACGGCGACGACGTTCTCTCCGCCGAGGAAGCTGCCGGGTACTACTTCGAAGTCCTCGACACCGACCGCGACGGCGCCCTGATGGAGTTCGAGATGGCTGCGAATCCCAAGATCGGGCCCGAAAAGGCCGCCCAGGCGTTCCAGTTCTACGACAAGGACGGCGACCGCATGATCTCGGCCCAGGAGTGGTCGCTCCCTGAGGACGGGAACTTCACGCGCATCGATACCAACGGCGACGGCAAGATCGGGTTCGACGAAGCGCTCGCCGGGTTCCAGCTCCCCGGCCGCGGCGCCGACACCAAGGCCCTTCCCGGCGAAGGCCGCGGACGGATGCCGATGAACGTCGACAGCTTCATGAAGGACAACGACGCCGACGGGGACGGGAAGATTTCCGAAGCGGAGTTCAAGGGCCCCAAACAGCTGTTCGGCAAGGCGGATGCCAATGCAGACGGGTACGTGGACCGCGCCGAGCTGGAAGACGCTTCCAGGAAACTCCAGAAGATGGCGGGCGGCGCCGGCGGCAAGGGCGACGGCGGCGGGAAGGTGATGGAGATGGTGAAGCGCTCCGACGCGGACGGCGACGGGAAGGTGACGCGCGAGGAGTGGCCGGGCCGGCCGCAGATGTTCGACCGGATGGACAAGAACGGCGACGGGGTGCTGGACGAAGCGGATTTCGGCGGCGCGCCTGCGCCGAAGCCGGAGGGCGGAGAGATGGAGGGGGGCAAGATGGAAGGCGGGACGGACGCGCCGGGTGAAGGAAGCGACAAGTAGGACCGGAGTTCGACGACCGAAGCCCCGCCCTCGAGGCGGGGCTTTTTTTTCGCTTGCCCGTCCCGCGGGTACACTTCAGCGCGTGGCAGAGAACACGATGATCTTCGCGGACGACACCTTCCAGCGCGCGCTGGACGGCGAGCGTCGCTGGCTGGAAACGCGGATGGAGGCGATCCGGCTGATCGGGCTGGTCTGCTGGCTGGTGCTCACGCTGGTGCTGGGGCAATGGCTCGGGAATACCGGGTGGGCCCTTCAGACGCCGGTCATCGCAGGCTGGGCGGCCGCGGCGCTGGCCCTGATCGCCCTCTGCCGCCTGAAGCCCGCATCGATCCGTTACCTGTGGCTCGCGCTCCCGCTGATGGACGTGCCCATGGTCGCGTGGGCGATGTCGCTCGCCGGCCGGGGGAGCGAGGAGTCGCCGGAAGCGACGGCCGCGTACACGATGGGGATCTTCGCCCTGGTCATCGCCATTTCCACGCTGACGTTGCGGCGAATGGGAATACTCCTGACGGTTGCGGTGGCGATTCCGCTGGAGTTGCTGCTCCTGTGGAGAGCCGGCATCCGGACGCCGGGGTGGTTCATTACGTCGCCCGTGACGCTGGGGCTGACGGCCGCGGCATGCCTGGCCGCCGTGAACCGCCTGACGGGGCTCGTGCAATCGGTCGCGCGGGAGCAGGCCGTGCGGTCGCGCCTCCGCCGCTACCTCCCGCCGACCGCGCTCGAAATGGTCGCCGCCGGCGGCGCCGCCCGCGTGGAAGGCGAGCAGCGCGAGCTGACCCTCCTCATGTCCGACATCCGCGACTTCACCGCCCTCTCCGAGAAACTCACCGGCCACCAGGTCGTCGCGCTTCTCAACGAGTACTTCGGCATCATGACGGAAGTGCTGTTCCGCCACGGGGGCACGCTCGACAAGTTCATCGGCGACGGGATTCTCGCGTACTGGAACGCGCCGCTCGCGCGGCCGGATCACGCGCCGGCGGCGGTTTCGTGCGGGCTCGCCATGCTCACCGCCCTGGAGACGCTCAACATCGCCCGCGCCGGCCGCGGCGAGCCGACGCTTCGCATCGGCATCGGCATCCACACGGGCCTGGTCGTGTTCGGGGACATCGGAAGCGAGCAGCGGCGCGAGTATGCCGTGATCGGGGACCCGGTGAACCTGGTTTCGCGGATCGAGTCGCTGACGAAGGAGCACCGGGTGCCGATCCTCGTTTCGCAGGCGACGCGCGAGAAGTCGGGCGAGACGTTTATCTGGAAGGAAGTCGCGCCGGTGGTCGTGAAGGGCAAGACCGAGCCCGTGGGGACGTTTGTCCCCTCCGCGCGGTAATCCCCGGCCCTCCTACCCGAGCGCCTGCTTCACGTCGTCGAGGATGTCCTGCGCGTCCTCGATCCCGACGCTCAGCCGCACCGTCCCCGGAGTGATCCCCGCCTTCTCGAGCTCCCTTTCGGGAATCTGCCAGTGGCTCGAGAGCGACGGGATCGACACCAGAGTCTCGACGCCCCCGAGCGAAACGGCGCGGTGACAGAGCTGCAGGCCATTGCAGAACGCCTTCGCCCCCTCCAGCCCCCCGTCCACCTCGAACGTCACCACTCCCCCGCCCGCCTTCAGGATCTCCTTCGCCAGCGCGCGATCCGGGTGGCTGTCGAGCCCCGGATACCACACCTTCTTGACCTTCGGATGGCCCTCGAGATTCTGCGCGATGAAGAGCGCGTTCTCGTTGTGCGCCCGCATCCTCAAGGGGAAGGTCTTCAGCCCGCGCATCAGCAGCCACGCGTCGAACGCGCTCAGCGTCGGCCCCAGCAGCTTCAGCCGCTCGCGGATCCGCTGGATGTGGTCCTTCTTCCCGCAGATCACCCCCGCCATCAGGTCGCTGTGCCCGCCCAGGTACTTCGTCGCGCTGTGGAACACCAGGTCGATCCCGTGCTCGATCGGCTTCAGGTTCACGCAGGTCGCAAACGTGTTGTCCACGAGCGTCAGGATCCCGAAGCGCTTCGCGTCCTTCGCCGGCGGGCGCGGATCCCACAGTCGCAGCATCGGGTTCGTCACGGGCTCGAAGTAGATCAGCTTCGTCGTCCCCGAAAGATGCTCCCGGATCAGCAGCCAGTCCTTCGCGGGAATCTTCCGGACGGTGATGTTGAACTCGGAGAGGATGTCATTGAAGAGGTGCCAGGTTCCCCCGTAGAGGCTCTCGACGGTGGCGATGTTGTCGCCCGGGCGGAGAAGAGTGAGGAGCGTCGCAGTGAGCGCCGCCATGCCGCTTCCTGCCAGCACGGCGTCCTCGGCGCCCTCGAGCGCGGCGATTTTCTCCTCGGCGGCGCGGACGGTGGGGTTGCCGTGGCGCGAGTACCAGAAGCCCTCCTTGCCCTTGAGGAACTCCTCGAGCGCTTCCATGGACGGGAAGTCGTAGGTGACGGAGGGCATGATCGGGTCGATCGTCGGGTCGGCGTGCGCCGTGTGACCCGCGTGGACGGCCAGCGTGTGGATCTGCCCGTCGGCGATGCGCCCGCCCGCGGCCGGGGCCGGCGCACCCTCAGGGCGGGGTTCGAGCTTGACCGGCGGCTTTTCGACTTTCGGCGGCGGAACAAACGGTCTCCCCAGCGGAGGCGGGGACTTGTACACCGAAGTTCCGGGCTCGCCGGGTTTCTCCGTCCCCGGCTTCCGCATCTGCGCGAGACGGTCCTGCGCCGTCACGAATCCCGTCTTTTCGTCCGCGGGTTTCGACACGCCCGACCCCGGAACTCCCGGCGTCGGCGTCTGCGCCTGCCCGCCCCCCGGATTCACCGCCTGCAGCGTCGAACTCGGGCGCACCGGTCCTTCCTTCCCCGGCGGGGTCACATGCGGGTTCACCATCCGCGCGGTGTCCCCCTTGCGGTCGATCGTCTTCCCCCCGCCCGGCGGCTCCTTCGGCGCCGGCGTCTCCTTCTCCTGCTTCGAAAACGGGGAGACCTGCTGCACCAGCGACATCAGGATGTCCACCAGCGGTCCCTTCACGTACTCCCGGTTCAGCAGCAACTCCTTCACGCGCGGGATCTGCCCCGGATTTCTCGTCGCATTCTTCTGCACCGTCAGCACTTCTTCCGCCTGCACCGTCGTGATGATCTTCCGCTTCACCGCCAGCTCGCACAGCAGCTTGTCCTCTTCGCGCGCCCGCAACACCATCGCGGCGTGCTCCAGCTTCTCCGCCTGCTGGATCGAGATGTAGCCGAGCCCGTACAGGACCTGGCCGAGGGAACGTTCCGCGTTCATCGAACAGACCATGCGCGCCTCGGCGAGCTGCCCGTCGTCGACGAGCTTCTGCTGAAGCGCCATGTTCCCGATGATGACGTCGATCGGGTCGAGCGGACCTGATCCGGCCATTAGAGCGTCTCCCCCGTGTTCCGCTCGTGGGCGGAAGTTTGAAGGGGGGATTCTATCGAAGCGAGGGGCCGGGGGTTGAGCAATTCGGCGTTGGGTTGACGTTCGCGGCCGGGGACTCGTAGGCTGACGGCCATGAGCCGCGACGGAAAGAAGTCCTCCACGCCTGCGACGCGCCCCAGCGACCCGCCGCTGGCGACGCTGCGGGTGGGGATCGCGCTCGGGACCCTAAGAAGCGCCGTGGTGAGCTCGAACGGTTCCAGGGAGCACTTCGGGAGCCTCGCAGGCTGGCCGAAGAGTGCGGCGGGGCGGAAGCTGCTGGGGGTGGACGTTCTGGTGGGAGCGGAGGCCTTCCGGTACCGGGTCGCGCTGGAGCTGGCGCGTCCGTTCGAGGGCGGGGTGGTTGCCGGGGAAGCCTCGGTTCGTGCGGTCGCGGACCTGGTGCGACGCGCCGTCAACCTGGCGCGGGCCGCGCCGGGCGAGCGTGTGACGGGCGTTCTGGCGGTGCCTGCGCGGGCGGCGATGGAGAGCCGAGAAGCGCTGACGAAGGCGGCCTCGGAGTCGATGACGGTGTCGGACGTCGTCCCCGAGGCGTGGGCCGCAGCGAGGGCCTCGGGCGCAGCCGAAGGGTCGCTCGTGGTGGATGTGGGCGCGGGAGGAACCGTCGTTTGCCGGGTGAACACGAATCCCCCGGGCGAGCGCGACATCGTCATCCTGCCTTCCGGCGGAGACGCCATCGACATGGATCTCATGAAGCGCCTGCAGGAGCGCCTGCCGGGCGGTGAGTTCACGGTCGCGGGAGTGCGCGAGCTGAAGGAGCGCTACGGCTGCCTGGTGGATTCGGACTCGGCGCTGGTCGGGCTTCCGGTGGCCGGGCGTACGGCGCCCGTGGATGTCGCGCAGTTCGTGGCGGCGGCGTGCCGCGCGCCCGTTCCCGCGATTCTGGAGGCGATCCGCTCGCTCCTTCCATCCCAGCCGGCCGGGGAGGCCACGATCCTGCTGGCGGGCTGTGGCGGGCAACTGAAGGGGCTCGACCTGATGCTGGCGGAAGGGCTGAAATCGATGGGGGGCGGCAAGGTGCAGCGCGTCACGGACCCTGTGTTCGCGGGGGCCGAAGGCGCCCTGGCGAGGGCCACTTCCCGATAATCGATCGTTCAGACCTGAACATTCAGGCAATGGAATTGACAAATTCGGCTCCAAACGGCCGAGGGAACGCGTTTCGCCCGGACCTGGATTTGCGCTACCATCGAGTTCACCCATGCGCGCCGTCCGGAACATCGCCGTCGTCGCTCTCCTCATCCTCGCCGCTTCCCCGCTCCTGGCCGACTGGGCAGCCGGACGGAAGG
This sequence comes from uncultured Planctomycetia bacterium, assembly GCA_963706735.1. Taxonomy (GTDB): domain Bacteria; phylum Planctomycetota; class MHYJ01; order WSZJ01; family WSZJ01; genus WSZJ01. The sequence goes on along the minus strand of CAVPNQ010000173.1, from coordinate 5,187 downwards.
TGTATGTCGAGGCGTTCCGGAGCAGGGATGCGGACACCCGGGTCGCCGCGGTCGAGTCGCTTCAGGACTTCGACCATCCGGAAGGCGCAAAACTGCTCTTGAGCCACTTCGTCGCTGAAAAGGACGACCGGGTGATCGCGGCGCTGGGGCGGAAGATCTGCGACCTTGGGACGCCGGAATCACGCGAAGTTCTGCGGTCAACGGTGGCGGACGACCCGGATGCGCGGAAGCGCGCGAAGTACTGCCGGATCTTCGCGGACGGGCGCGGGCTGGACCGGGTGGAATTATTGAAGAAGCTGCTGGCCGATCGCGTGCCGGACGTACGGGCGGCAGCGGCGGCGACGCTCGGGGCGCCGGACGCGCTCCTGACGCGATTTGTCGCCACGCTTGCCACGGACCCGATGCCGGAGGTGCGAAAGCAGGCTATCGGCGCCCTCGGGCGGATCGCCACGCTGGAAGCAGTGGAACCACTGATCATTGTCGTCGAGCGGGAGAAGGTCGAGGAACTCAGGGCCGCGGCCATTGTGGCTCTTCACAGGATCACGGACCGAAATTTCGGTGCGAACCCGGAGGCGTGGCGGGAATGGTGGAGGAAGCACCGGGCGCAGGATCTGACGCAGGTGGACCGTGCGATAACGATGGGGGCGGAATATCTGCGAGGGAGGCTGAAAGTCGCGCTGGGTGGAAATCCGGATCCGAACAGGGCGATGGGGTGGGGAGAGACGAGGTCGGTTCCGGTGGTGACTTACGCGCTGGTCCATGCGGGCGGCGACACGAATGACGAGGCGTTCAAGGCGGGGGTGGCGTACATCGCGACGACGCCACCGGACGGCACCTACAACTCGAGCCTGATGGCGCTGGCGCTCGCGGACCTTGACCCGGTGAAATACCGGGCCCGGCTGGCCGAGCTGGCGCAGATCCTGACCGACCAGCAATCCACGAACGGCCAGTGGAGCTATGGGATGCCTGGCCGGGTGACTCGATCGGATCCCGGAACCCCGAAGCCACCGCCCCCCGATGAGGAATCGGGGGCAGGCGGCGGGAAGAAGACGCCGAAGGGGAAAATCGCGATCGCGTGGCACGACGGGCCCCGCAGCGCAAGCGGCGACAATTCGAATACGCAGTTCGCGATCCTGGGACTGCGCGCGACCACGGAAGCGGGGTGCGACATTCCGGAGCAGGTGTGGAAGCGTTCGCTCGACTGGTTCATCAAGGCGCAGGAGCAGCCGTACGGAGGGTGGGGCTACCAGATCGGAGGAGCCTACTGGGCCATGACGTGCTGCGGCCTGACGTCCGTCACGATCTGCATGCACGCGCTCGGCCAGGACGAGGCGTTCCGCAACGGTAAGCCGCTCGATGTCGAACGGATCAAGAACGGCGTCGACTGGCTGGACCAGCACTGGATGAGGCTCGACTCGCGCTTCGGTGGGCGTGGCGGCGGAGGATGGGGGTTCTACTACGACCTCTACTCGCTCGAGCGGGTCGGGATGATCGTCGGCCTCGACACGATCGGGAAGCACGACTGGTACTCCGAGGGTTGCTCGTCTCTTCTCGGCTGCCAGGCTGCCGACGGATCCTGGGGCGGGAACTCGATCGACACGGCGTTTGCCATTCTGTTCCTCAAGCGGGCCACGCGTGGCTTTGAAATCAGCCCCCAGGACGACAAATGAAGCACGGGCCGCGCCGACTCTCTTCGCGCCGGATCGGGCTCGCCGCGGCGACGCTCCTCCTTGCCTCCGTCGCCGCGGCCGACTGGACGACCGAGAAGACGAAATTCGAAGTGGCCTACGCGACGGACGCGCCGGAGGACCGCATCGCGGCGGTCAAGGCGATCGTCGAGTTCGACCACCCCGAGGGAATGGCTCTCCTTCTCGAACGCTATGCCATCGAAAAGGACTTCGACGTGCGCAAGGCCCTCGCCGACGCGATGAACTCGCTCACAAACGTCCGCGCCCGCGACGTCTTCCGCGACACGATCCTGAAGCACCCCGACGCCGACACGCGCACCCGTTTCTGCGCGCTCTTCGCCGACGGCCGCATGCTCGACCGGTTCGAGATGCTCCGGTTCCTCCTCCGCGACCCGAGCGAGCAGGTCCGCGCACGGGCTCTCCGCAATCTCGGCCCTTCCGATGCGGCCCTCGCGGGGGACGCCTCGAAGCTGGTGGACGACGCGGTCCCGGACGTCCGCATGGCGGCGTGCAGCGCCCTGGGGCTCGTGAAGTCCGACGCGGGCGTGCCGGCGCTTCTCCGCATCATGGAGACCGAGAAGTCCGCCGAGATCAAGTGGGCGGCCGGCGACGCGCTTGGGAAAATCAGCGGTCAGCAGTTCGGGGAGGACCTGGCGTCCTGGAAGGCGTGGTGGGGCGAGAAGCGCGTCGCGGGGATGACGCCGGTCGAGAAGGCGCTGCACAAGGGCGGGGAGTTCCTGAGGCCGCGGCTGAAGGAACTGCTGGAGTCCTACCGGAATGCGGCGTCGCCGATCCCTGGCGACAACTCCATGCGGATCCTGAGCGCGCGCCCGCTTCCCCTGATCGTGTACGCGATGATCCACGCGGGGGTTCCGCCGGACGACCCCGACCTGAAGGCGGGGATCGAGGTGCTGGAGACGATGGGGCTGGCGCAGACGTACGACGTGGCGCTGGCGGCGATGGCGCTGTCGGACCTGGACTCGAAGAAATACGCCGTCCGCCTGGCGGAGATCGCGCAGTGGTTCTGCGACATGCAGTGCGTGAACGGCCAGTGGACGTACGGCAACTTCGGCCCGGTGAACGCGCCCTCCAATCCGAAGAAAGAGCCGAAGACCGAGTCGCCCTCGCCGAAGCCCGCCGACGGCAAGGAGTTCGCCAAGATCAAGATCACCTGGAAGAACGGCCTCGCTCGCCAGCCGCAGGGCGACAACTCCAACACCCAGTACGCCCTGCTCGGCCTGAGGGCCTGCCTCCCCGCCGCCGACATTCCGAAGATGCCGTGGCAGCTGTCACTCGCCTTCTTCCGCAAGACGCAGCACGGTACAGGCTCCTGGCACTACGGCGCGTTCGGCAAGGTCCCCGGCTACGGCAGCATGACCGCCGGGGGCGTCTCCTCCGTCGCCATCTGCATGCGCGCCCTCGGGATGGACGACGAACTCCAGCTCGCGAAATTGAAGTCGCAGAAGGAAATCCGCGCCGCCATGGACTGGATCGGCGCCCAGTTCAGCGTCACCAACAACCCCGGCAACGGGACCTGGGTCTACTACTGGCTCTACGGCGTCGAACGCGCCGGGATGATCCTCGGCGTCGCAGAGTTCGGGAAGCATGACTGGTACCAGGAAGGAAGCGAGATGCTGCTCAAGGCGCAGGCCGAGAACGGCTCCTGGCTCTCGGAAACCGACCCGCAGAAGAACGTCGATAATGACACGTGCTTCGCGATTCTCTTCCTGCGCAAGGCGACCAGGGGCTACACGGTCTCGGGCGAGACCGGGAAATAGCCGCGGCCTGGTGGTGAGCAGCTTTGATTTCGTGGGTTGCGACCGAAGGGAGCAACCCATGGAATCAAGCGTGTCGAACCACTACCCCTTCTTCCACGCGTCCGGGTCGCCGCTTCCCTTGAACTTCGGCTTCAGCAGCCCCCACAGCGCCATCACCCCGATGCCCGCCAGGAAACTGCCGATAATCACGAACGCCTTCCGCATCTCGATCTTCGCGATGATGATGTTCACCGTCGTGGGCTCGAGATTGAAGAAGATGAACAGCAACACGACCAGGACGATCCCCGCCAGCGCCCCGTAACGCAGCTTGTCCCTCAGGCTCATCGCGCTTCCTCCCCCTCCGCCTGCGGTGCCTTCTCCACCCGCGCCACCATCGTCCCCGCCACCAGGTCGCCCAGCCGCTGCGACCGCTTCGTCGAGATCATCACGACCGCGGGCAGAAGCGGAAACATCAGTTCGACCGCGCGGATGAGGTTGCGCACGAGAATCCTCCCCCGCCCCGCGGGAGAGCCGTCCGTCCGCTTCACGGCAATCCCCGCCAGGCGCTTCCCCAATGTCTGCCCCCAGATCGTCTCGGCGGCGGTGTGGTAGGCGCAGCAGAGGGAGATGGCGCCGATCCAGGCGAACGTCGCGGGGACGCCGGCCTCGACGGCCATCCAGGCGAATCCCCAGAGGAACGGCCCGGTGTCGATGCTTGCCGCGAAGGCGCGGGACAGAAGCGGCGCGACGCCGGAGAGCATGCGGATCTGGTCCACCATGGCTTCCTGGGAGACCTTGCGCCGTTCGAAGAGCAGCGAGACGCCGATGCCCACGATCGACAGCGCGGCGAACATCATGGACATGAACCAGGGGGCGGCGCCGGGGCGGAAGCGGAAGAGCGTGTGTGCGAGGTCTTCGAAGGACTTGTCCTTGTCGAGGAACGCGAGGCCGGCGGCGAGGCCGGAGGCGTAGCCGACCCCGGGGTGATCGCCGTCCGCGACGGAGATCGAGTCGATGGCGGCGGTGATCGGGGGGTCCTTGCGGATGGAGACTTCGCGGCGCGCGCCGGAGGGTTGGATTTCCGACACGAGGATCGGGTTCGATTTCAGGCGGGTCGCGGCATAGAGCGCGGGGCCGGCCTCGGCCGTCGCCGCCGCGAGGTGCGCTTCCGCGGGAACGTCGAAAGTCCGGTGACTTCCCCAGGCGGCCGGGGGTCTCGCCGGGCCGGGGGGAAACTCGAGAAACGCCGGCGGCGTCCAGCCGGTCTCAAACAGCGGAACGCCGAAGACGACCCCTTCTTCCCTCCACCACAGCCAGGCTCCCTCCGGGCCGGCGGTGGCCGTCAACTGCTTCACGACGCCGGCGCGCTGCAATTCCGGTCCCTGGGTCCAGCGATCGCCGTCCCGGCGCGCGCAGACGATGGTCCGGTCGTCGATCGTCCCGAAGGCCCACGCATCGGCGCCGGCAGCATCGGCGGGCGGGCTCGCCGCCGCCTGCACGCTCCACCCGGGCGTGAACTTGTCCCACCGCTCGTTTTCCGGCGCGTGGCCGTCCTTTCCCGGGACGTAGGTCGTGTACGAGAGCCCGTGAAACACGACGAGCTTGTCCCCGCCCATCGTCGCCGTGACGCGCCCCGTGAACGGCTCCGTCTCCTCCCAGAACCCGTCCTTGCGGCGCCACGAAATCCGGTAGATGTCCTCCGGCTCGACGATCACCAGCGCCACCCCGTCGCCCACCTTCTC
>CAVPNQ010000172.1:0-8814 GCA_963706735.1 uncultured Planctomycetia bacterium | reverse complement strand
GACCACTCGTCGCCCGCGCGCGGCGCCGACCGCCACCGGCCCCAGAGACCCTCGAGGTCCCGGCCGAGGCGCTGAAGAGTCGCAGCGTCCTCCTCGACCAGCCGGCGCACTTCACGCGCGCGCAGCGGGAAATCCGCCGGGTCCCCCCAGCGCGCCTGTGCAACCGCAGATGCGGCAGGAATCGGGCGCGCCCTCAACCGCACCGACTGGCGTGCGGGATCCAGCACGAGGCGCGCGCGGTAGATCCCCGGAAACTGCCCCGCCACCACAAACGGCCGCGCGTCGATGTACGGCGGATTGTCCGCCACCGCGTCGCTCACGATCCGCGCCCGCCCGAAGCCGAGCGACACCTCCGTCCCCTCGCTCTCGCTCTTCACCGTCCATTTCACGACGCCCAGCACTCGCTCGAGCCGCTTCTCCACCACCAGCGGCACGAACAGGTACTCCACGTCCACCAGCGGTCCCCAGTCCGCGGCGGAGCGCGGCACGTCCGCCGTGCCCTCGAGCCGCAGCACGAGCTTGTCGCCCGTGGGCTGGACCCGGAGCGCGGGCGAAAGGACGTCCGCTGCGGAGGGAAGCGCGAGGAGGGCGAGGAGGAGCAGGGCGCGGCGCATCGGGAGGATCATCGTATCGCGGGGGCCGGGGAAATTGAAACGACGTTCAAAAAAAGGAGCCGGCCTCGCGGCCGGCTCCCGGGTCATCGCGCGATCCTACTGCGGCGGTTCCGCAGGGGTGCGGTCCGCCCAGTCCTCCTGCTTGTCCTCCTCGAACACGTCCTTGTCCCCGCGCTCCTCGGCGAGGGCCTTCCAGTTCGCCTCGTTGTACGCCGCGAACGTCAGGTCCATGCCGTTCTTCGTGCCGATGGCGTTGAGGCGGTAGACCACGCCTTCCTTCTTCCAGGTCATCCGCCACTCGCACAGCCCGGGGGAGACGTTCTCCCAGCCCTTCACCGGCGTCCCGATCGCCTGCGTCGTCAGCGCCCAGTACTCCTTGAACGCCGACACGCCGCGGTCGTCGTGGATCTGCACCTTGGCCCGCGCGAACTGGTCCTTGTAGTAGTAGCCGGAGATCTGCTTCAGGTAGGCGAAATCACCCGGGAACTTCGTCGCCTCGAACACCTGCACGCCCTTCGACAGCTCTTCGCACTTCCCCTTCTTCCCGTCCGCGTCGAGCTTCTCAATGTCTTCCTTCACCGTGCCCTTGATGAGCTCCCAGGCGCGTTCGGCCGGAAGATCCTTCAGCTCCGAACCCGTGCGGCCGATCGACGCGCCGAAATCGGCGGCGAGCGCGGCGGGATCCGAGGGCGAAACATCCTTGGGGAAGAAAATGATCGCGAGCTTCTGGGAAGTGCCGTTCCAGCCGGCGATGGCGCCGAGGGCGCGCGTGTTGGACTCGGCCGGCTTTTCCTCTTCCTTCGGGCCGGCAACGCGGATGCGGTCGCGCAACAGGCGGAGACGCTGCATGGCGATGTCGACCTTCTTGGACATCCAGCCGAAACCCTCGCCCTTGTAGCGCGGGTCCTCGAGGATCGGCGTCATGACCGCGATGTACTCCTCGTCCAGCGCCACGACTTCCTTCCAGAGCTCGAGCTTCTTGTCCTCGGGCGTCTCCTTCAGCTCCGCGATCTGGAACTTCGTCTCGGCCGGCCCGACGTACTTCTCCTGGATCTCGTCGAATTTCTTCTGCTCATCGGTCACCTGCGGCCCGACGTTCTCGGGCTGCTTGCCGATGTCGCTCGCCTTGTCCTTGATGCCCTTCGCGAGCCCCTTGGCGCCCTTCTTCCAGAAGCCGTAACCGATGATCGCCAGGCAGATCGGGATCGACAGGAAGATGGAGAGGTTGAAGATCAGCTTGCCCTTGCCCATCGGCTTCTTCTCGGCGGGCGGCATCGGCACGGGAGCGCTCGCCCCCGGGCGCTGCAGGCGGGCCCGGCTGGAAGGAGGACCGGCGGCGGCTTCCCCAGGTGCCGCGACCGGCGGCGCTGCGGGAGCCTTCGAGATGCGCTGGGTTCCCGTGGACGGCTTCGCGGCGGCGGCCGGCACCTTCTGCGTGGCGGGTGCCCCGGAAGGCTTCGCGGCCGCCGGCGGAACCGCGGCGACGCGCTGCGACGGCGGGCTCGCCGCCGGACGGGCGGGAGCCGCGGGCACGCGCTGCGACGGCGGCGCCGGAGCCGGGGCGGCAGGACGCGCCACCCTCTGCGACGGCGGTGCGGCAGGCGCCGGAGCCCCGGCAGGACGGACCGTCGAAGGACGGTTCGCGGGAGGACGGCCAGCAGGCGGTTGAGCCATCTCGATGTCTCCTGGGTGTTTGTTCCGGACCCCTTCTACGGTCTCGCAGCCTTTCCATCCTTCACGATCAGGTCGTTCTGCTCGTCCACTCCCAGCTCGTCCTCCTGCTCGTCGGCCACCGGCTCCGCCGCAGGCTGGTGACACATCGGGCAATAATAGTCAGGGCTCGTGTACTCCTTGCCGCTCTTGATCGTCACGTCCGCCAGGGGAAGCGACGTATCGCACCGCACGCAGAACACAACCATGGCCGGCCTCCTGTTCCGTTCGGGTGAAGAACCGGGGGACGCTTTCGGAAGCGCCCCCCGGTGCTGCGCCCTTTACGACGCCCGCGCCAGCTTGAGCAGCAGGACTTCGCCGGTCAACTCCTCGTCGCCGCCCGACTTCGCGTCGAGATCCGCGTCCAGGAGGAGCCGGAGCCACGACCGCGTCTTCGCGGGCGTCCACGTCGAAGCGAGCTTCACGAACCCGTCCACCTTGTCCCACGGCATGCGGATTCGCGCCCGGATTTCCGCCGCCCCGCCCTTCCGGTAGGCCCGATACCCCTGGGCCAGCCGCCGGACATTCCAGAGGAGCATCGCCACGAGCGCAACGAGCTTTTCGCCGTCCCTGAAGTGCCCCCGGAGCATCTTGAGCGCGGTGCGGGCGTCGCCGACGGCCACCGCGTCCAGAAGGTCCCAGATGACGTAGGACCGCTCCAGCTCCACCATCGTCCGGACGTCCTCGATCGCGATCGCCCTTCCGGCCGCGTACGTGCGCAGTTTCTCCAGCTCGGCTTCGGCGCGTGACAGGTCGTTCCCGATGCGGGCGAAGAGTTCGTCGGCGGCGCCGCCGGCCAGGGAGGTCCCGAGGTCTTTGGCGCGCCGCTCGAACCATTTCGGGACATCGCGGTCCTGAAGAGGCCCGCAATCGACGAACTCGGCCGCCTTTTCGATCGCCTTGGAGCCGCGGTAGCGCTTGTCCCACTTGCCGCTGTCGAGGATGAGGACGTCGGGCCCCTTGTGCGCCGCGACGAGTTCGGCGAGCGCGTCGAGTTTCTCGGCGCCCTTGGCGTTCGGGCGCGGGAAGAAGGCCTCCGCGCTGCGGACGAACAGGATCTTTCGCTTGGAAAAGAACGACCGCGTGTGCAATTCCTCGGAGATTCTCCCGACCGAGGCCTCGCCCGCGTCCAGCCGGAGCATGTCCGCGTCGGGTGCGAGAGCGGCGATCTTCTCCGCGGCCCGCCGCCGGAACGCCGCCTGGTCGCCCGCAAGGACGTAGGTGGGGCGAAGGGCGCCGGGCTGTTTATCGAAGGTGAGGAAATCCATGGGAAAGGGCGATTGTATCGGGGTCGGGTGCCCGAAAATCACAAAAACCATCCTGTCTTCACGAGGAATGGCGGGTTCGGCCGAATGTCCTCCCGCCTTCCGTGACCCGTCGGCTCGCGGCCCTTCATCCCCGGGTTTTTTCGTGCCCGGATTTCAGGCGCGCGGCGCGGCGCGCAAGGTGCGCCGCCCGCGCGCCTGAAATCCGGGCACGAAAAAACCCGGGGAGTCCTCACACTCCCCGGGTCCCACAAACCCTTCGACGGAACCAGACTTCGCTTCCGTCGGCTCCGCAGGACTAAAGCGATAAGCGTGCCGCTTCTGAAGAAATACTTAACATGTTGAAGCATAAGGAGTTAAGCGATCTCGATGTCAGGAGTCTTTGCTCGACCCTGCCTAGCGGCTTGACATCGTGTCAACACACCACACAGGAATTGCGCCGCTGTGTTTACTTCTTTTCAACGGCACCCTCCCCCGGCTTCGTCTCCTTTACTCCCAGCTTCTCCTCCAGGAACCCCAGCGACTTCTCCAGGATCTCGTCCGCGCCGGGCTCCGGTTCGCCTCCGGCGGGCTTCCAGCCGTGCCCCGCGTTCTTCACCACCATCAGCTCCGCCGGGACTCCCGCGTCCTTCAGCGCTTTCAGCATGATCTCCGACTGCGCCAGCTTCACCGTCGTGTCCTGGTCGCCGTGAATCATCAGGACCGGCGGATCCTCCTTCGAAACGTGCGTCACCGGGCTCGCCCGCTTGTACTCCTCCGGCTTCTCTTCCTGCGTCCCCCCGAGGAACAGCGCCACCGGGTCTCGCGCAACCGTCCCCGCATTCGAAAAGTCCGCCGGCCCGAACCACGAACATACCGCCTGCACCCGCGACGACTCCCTCGCATACCCGCTCTTCCCCTCCAGCCCCGCCTTGTCGTCCGCAGCCCCCACGAGCAGCGCCAGGTGCCCCCCCGCGGAACTCCCCCAGACCCCGATCCGCTCCCCGTCCACCCCGTACGCCTTCGCGTTCGCGCGAAGCCACCGGACCGCTCCCTTGCAGTCCTCGATCGCCGCAGGAAACACCGCTTCCCCGGACAGCCGGTAGTTGATGCTCACCGCGAAAAACCCGCGCTTCGCCGCCGCGATCGCATTGGAAGCGTTGTTCTTGTCGCCCTGCCGCCACCCGCCCCCGTGGATCCAGACGACAGCCGGCATCAGCCCCTCGGGCGCCTTCTTCGGGCGATAGATGTCCAGCCTGAGCGAGACGTCGTTCGCCACGCCGTACTCCACGTCCCGGATGGCCTCCACGCCCTCGGGCACGCGCCCCTGCGCGGAAACAACCGACGTCGCGACGAGCAGAACGGCAGCAGCGGAAAGGAATCGCATGGGCGCACTCCGGGTGGGTTGTCTCCCTTGAACCCCGCCCGCGCGCCGCAGTTGCGCGCTTAGTGGCGCCGCTTCAGGACGTCCTTCTCCGCTTCCTCAACCTCCGGGTGCACCCGGCGGCGCCGCTTCGCGAACATCAGCGGCAGGATGATGTCGGAAGCGCAGCACGGGACGACGACGGCGATGGTCACGATGAGGAGGACCCAGCCGAAGTGGCTCATCCAGTTGGCGACGCCGAAGGACATGAGGTAAAGCGACGAGGCGAAGGCGCTGACCAGGACATGGCCGCTGTGGGAGTAGATGGTCAGGCGGCGGACGTTGCCTGCGGCGAAGAGGCCGGTGGCGACGCCGAGGGCGACGCACGGCCAGATGAGGAAAGGTTCTTCCAGGGCGCAGACGTGGAAGTCCATGTGCTGGCCGAGGAGGCGTCCGCCGAGCCAGGGGAAGGCGATGTCGGCCAGGGTGCAGATCGGCGCGGAGCCGAGGACGCCGATGACGGCCGCCGGCAGGCGCTTCCCGCCGTAGATCAGGTACATGGCGGTCGTGCCGGTGGCGGCGAGGAGGACGTGGACGGCGTGGCTGAGGTGGAAGAAGTGTTCCATTTCGTCGTGGGTGCCGACGCGGAACACGAGGTTGACCACGGCCAGGGAGCTCAGGGCGACGACGACGGCGCCGACCGAGAACGGCAGGTGGGCCGTGAGCTCGTTCCACACGGGGTGGGGCCCGTGCTGGCAGTCGTGATCGTGGAAGTGGTCGTGCATGGGGGAGGGAATGCTAGCGGGAGGGGGGGCGGCGCACAAGGGGGGGGGACAAAGACAACAACGAAGGGAAAAAGGAAAAACGAAAAAGGAAAAAAGAAAAGGGGGTGAGGGGCTAGCCGCGTTTCCTGGCCGCTACTTCCAGATGGCCTGCGCCGCCCAGGAGGGCGGGCTCGCGGTTCAGGGATAGTTCGAGGTCCAGCAGGCGCCGGAACTCCTTCGGGTCTTCGAGCAGCTTCTCGTGCTTGCGGAGAGGGAGCACGGTCTTTCCTACGATCGACACCGTGTCGAAGCCGCGGCGGTCCAGCAGTTTGCGGAGGTCGTCGGGGGAGAAGAACGTCACGGGGAAGCGCTCCTCGGGACGGTCGGCCAGCCATTCGTCCTTGCCGCTACGGATGAATTTCTCCAGGTCCTCGACGCGGCCTCGCTCGAGGAAATGCTCGATCGCGGCGTACTTGGAATCCACCGACGCCACAAACAGCCCGCCGGGCTTGAGCACCCTCGCGACGTGCTTCACGGCGAGCTGCGGATCGGGCACGTAGGAAAGCGGATCTCCCTGCGCCCACACCATCGCGAACTCCCCTTCCCCGAATTCCTTCAGGTCCTGCAGGTCGCTTCGGACGCACGTGACCCGGTCGGCAACGCCTTCCTCCTGGGCCTTCGCGCGGGCGACGTCGACCATCTTGTGGGAGAGGTCGGCGCAGACGATGTCGTGGCCGGCCTTGGCGAGCTTCACCGCCCAGATTCCCGTGCCGCCGCCGATGTCGAGGATGCGGGAGCGCTCGCGCGGAAGGAGGGGCTTGATGTGTTCCCAGGACACGCGCCGGTAGAGGTCCCAGTAGGGCGTGTCGTACATCGCGTCGTACCGGTGCGCGATGCGGTCGTAATAGCGTTCGGGGGAAGCGTCTTTCATGCCGGGATGGTCATCCCCTCGACCCTGGACGCCCTGCTCCCCTCGCGAGGATCACTTCTGGAAGATCGGCAGGTAGTGACACGGCACCTGCATGATCACGCAGGCCATGGCCGTCGCGTAGGTCTCCCCGACGTTGTCGTCCCAGGAACCATCGGCCTGCTGCGCCTGCATCATGCGGCGGGAAATTTCGCTGTAGTAGTCCTCGAACGCGCGGCCGCCGGCGACGTAGAACGCCTGGACGGCGTAGTAGTGGCCGTACATGAAGTGGTATTCATCGAGGTTCATGGAGGCCTTGTTGCGCTGGAGCCAGCGGATGCCGCGATCGACCTGGCGGTCGGTGTATTCGCCGGCCGTATGGAGGGCGACGATGCCGCAGGCGGTGAGCGGGAACGTGGAGCGCGTCATGCCGCGGTTGATCTGGTAATTGAACGACCCGTCGTCGTTCGCGCAGCCCTTGATGTACTTGACCGCCGACTCGATCGCGAGCCTCGGCACCGAGACGCCGACGTTGCGGGCGGCGCGAAGGGCCTGGAGGGTGGAGACGGTGACGGAGATGTCGGCGTCCACGGGGGTGGGCTGGTAGCGCCATCCGCCCTCGTTGTTCTGGCTGTTCAGGATGCAGCGCACGGCGGAGCGCAGCTTCTCGCCGACGTCCTGCCGGCGGCTCATCCCGTAGATCTCGGCCAGGAACATCGTCGAGAACGCGTGCTCGTACATGCGCGTCCCGTTCTTCGTGATGTAGCCGTCGCTGTCGCGGACGCAGGAGAGGACGTAGTCGAGCGCTTTTTCGATGACCTGCCCGTACCGGCCCTGCCCCGGGACGTCCCCGTGCGCCAGGAACGCCATCCCCGCCAGCGCCGTCACGCAGACGTGCTCCGCCTGCTTCCGCTCGACGTCGCTCTCATACCCCTCGTTCAGCTTGTAGCCGACCACGCACGACCACGAACCGTTCTCGTTCTGGCGCGAAGCGAGCCATTCGAGCCCGCGGTCCACGGAGCGCTGGATGTCGGGGGTGAAGAGCTCCTCGGGGATGTTGTCGTCGGCGCGCGAGGGGGCCGGGACCGCAAGCGCGGCCACCAGGACAGCCACGGACAGGACCATCGTTCCCTTCATCGTCCCCACGCCTCCACCGTGTCCCCCTCCGCGATCACGACTCTTCCGGGCACCACCGACAGCGAATACGTGGGCGTCGCGAGCGGCGGGGCCTCGATCCTACCGGATTCCAGCCCCGATTTTCTGTCGATCGCGACGATTGTCGGAACCCAGGCCACCGCGCCGCCGCCCGGCGGGCGGCGCGTCACCGGGCAGTTCAGGAGAACGTGACTCTTCGACAGCATCCCGGGGAACATGCTCTGCACGCCGGGGACCGGCGTCCGCCAGAGTTCCTTCCCGGAGGACAGTTCGTACGCAGCGGCGACGTATTCGTTGGCTCCGTCCGCTTTCTTGTAGGCGAGGTAGACCGTCGTGGCATCGGCCATGACCTGTTTCACCCAGACCAGGCCAAGCTCGATTTCGTGGCGCAGCTTGCCGTTCTCCAGGTCGTGGATGCGCAGGTTCTGCCCCGAATCGGACGTCATCGTGGTCACGACCGAACTCCCCGCGACGGTCAGCGCGCTTTCGATCCGCATTCCCGGCTGGGGAGCCTTCCAGAGCGCCCGGCCCGAAGAAGCCTCCAGGAGCGTCAGGTCGTTCTCCCACGTCAGCGCCAGGAACCGGTCCGGCCCGGCCTGCACGAGGCGCGAAGCGGCGAGCGGCCAGCGGGCGCGAAGAGCCCCGGATTCGCGGTCGGCGAGGATCACGGCGTCCTCGGCGCGCGAGAGCCACGCGACGCCCTCGTCGGTCACCCAGAGCCGCTGGACGTTGTGGCCGGGCTGCATGTCGGCCCCGGCGGGGGCTGCCGCGGACGAAGCCAAGTCGTACACGGACCTGGTTGCCCAACTGACGCGCCAGCTCGGCGAAGCGCTGACCCAAGCCCGCGCGGGGCGGCGGTTCGCGTGTGCAGCGACGGGTCCATTCGCTCGCTCGACGACGTGCTGTTCGACGCCTACCGGCGCGTGTGCCGGCTGTTGTTCCGCGCCGCGGCGGGGGGAGCGATTCGCGCACACCCCGTCGCACCGTGCGGCCCGGGTACTGGTGGCGTGCCATCGTGACAGCGATCTGTTCGCGTCGGTACGCGAGGCGACCGACG
>CAVPNQ010000171.1:0-25920 GCA_963706735.1 uncultured Planctomycetia bacterium | reverse complement strand
CAACGCCGGTTTCCCCGTCTGATGGTGATTCGGAGCTTGGGGAGTTGCCGCTATGAGTCTCTGGAAACGCGGTCGTCAGTACTGGACCGACTTCACCGTCGCCGGCCGTCGATACCGGAAGCGGCTCGGCACGACGAATCTGCGAACGGCGACGCGCCGAGAACGCGAGCTCGTCGAAGAGGCTGGACACGGCCGGCTGTCAGCCGACGAACAAGGGCCGAAGCGGCTCTCGGATTCGGTGGCCCGGATGATGCGGAACACGTACATCGTCAGGAGCGTGAACAGGACGCCGAAGGTCAGGATGACGGCGTTGAGCACGATGTGGGTGCCGGGGAAGCGCAGGTCGTAGAGGGCGGAGACGGCGCCGAGGAAGAGCCCCTCGCAGGCCGCGTAAAGCGGCGCGGTGACGGGCGACCACTCGCGCTTGAACACGGTCACGAGCGCCAGGATGAACCCGCCGATCATGCCGCCGCCCCCGAGGATGGCGGCCGTCTGGAAGTCGGCGCGCTGCATCGGGATCCAGGTGAAGAAGGCGGCGAAGATCGTGATCAGGAGAAGCGCCGTGGACTTGAGCGCGGCGCCCTGAAGGGTCATCTGCGACGAGCCGGCCGCCGCCATGAAGTTGCGGAACGCCTTGTCGTTCAGGGCGGGATTCGCTGTTCGGAGCATGACCGAGGACTCGCAATTGGGGTGCCGATTCAAGGTATCCTGCGCCCGGGGGAAGCGCTACCCGGAATGGAGAATCGCGTGCAACGGCGTCCGCTTCTGTCGTGTCTGTACGCCATTCTGGCGGCGCTTCCGGCAAGCGCCGACCCGCCGCCGGCGTGGGACCACCCGGTGGAGGCGATGGCGGCGAAGGGCGACCGGATGCCGTGGCCGGTGGAGGTGGTCCGGGGGGCTTCCGGCGGGGTCGGGGTCTTCGTGTTCGAGCGCGAAGTGGGGCTGACGCTGCGGATCTCGAAGGACGGGCGCGCGCCGTGGAAGGTGCTCCTCCTCCCGAACGGCCCGGCCGGGGAGCCGGTCGTGGAAGGCGACCGGGTGGAGATCCCGCTCGCCGACGAGGACGACAAGTCCGTGTCGATCGCGGCGTTCGACCTCGCGGAGGGGAAGGACCTTTCGCGGACGCCGGTGCCCGGGGCGCTTCCCCGCAACCCGTCCTTTTCGAGGCTCGCCGCGCGCGGGCCGGAGCGGTTCCTGGTGGTGGCGATGCCCTCCGGCGACATCTATTTTTCGCAGACGGAGAGCGAGGGGAAGAAGTGGCACGCGCTGGCGCCAGCCGGCCGGACGGCGGCGCGCGGCGACTCCTGCTGTCCGCCGCTGCTCCTGGGGGACGACGGGCCGCACCTCCTGTACGCGGCGGAGGGGGGAAAGCTGGCTCACCGGGTTGCGGATGCGGACGGCGCGAACTGGAAGGACGGCGCCGCCGTGCCGCTTCCGGCGAAGGAGCAAGGGGCTCCTGTAGTCCTCACCGGCGCGCAGAACGGGAACCAGTTCCACCTCGTCGTTCTCACGGACAAGTCGCGGTTCCTCTACAACTGGAGCGACGACGCGGGCGCGCACTGGGCGACCTGGAACGTCGCGGCCGCGCCCGCCCTGGACTCGCTGGGGTCGTTCGACGTGGCGGCGACGTTCCGGCTCAAGGCGCGCGGCAAGACCGCCGTCCTCTCCTGGACCGAGCGAGGCGAGCGCGAAGGCGACCCGTACTTCTGTCGCTTCCTGGTCACCCGCACGAGCGGCAGCAAGTGGGAGAGTTTCAGTCCCGCCTCGAACATTCGCGGCAGCAGCGGCCTCTCCGCGGCATACGTGAGCGACGACGGCGGAATCACAGCCGCGCTGGCCGCCGCCCCAGGCATCACCACCGGCACGCGCTACGTCCTCGTCCGCCAGACCCGCCGAGGCCCCCCGGGCGACCCGCCCGTCGCCGACTGGTATGGCAAATGACCATTTTTGTTTTTCTTTTTTCCTTTTTAGTTTTTCGTTTGCCTTTCGCCGTTTTTCCCCAAGGAGCTCCCCCCATGCCCGAACCCGTCAAAACCCCCTCCGGCCTCCAGTACGAAGACCTCGTCGTCGGCACCGGCGCTTCCCCCGCGCCCCGCCAGAACTGCAAGGTCCACTACACCGGCTGGCTCACCAACGGGACCAAGTTCGACAGCTCCAAGGACCGCGGGGAACCGTTCGAGTTCCCCGTGGGCGCGGGACGCGTCATCCGCGGATGGGACGAGGGCGTGGCGACGATGAAGGTCGGCGGCAAGCGCAAGCTGACGATCCCGCCCGATCTCGGCTACGGAGCGCGCGGCGCCGGCAGCGTCATCCCGCCCGGCGCAACGCTGATCTTCGAAGTCGAACTGCTCGGGCTCGGCTAAGCCGGGCCGAGATAAAGTCTTCCCACATCCAACCCCCTCGCGGCCCGGCTTATCCTGAGCGAGGCCGCAGGCCGAGTCGAAGGATTGCGCTGCGGTGGGAAGGGTGGCCTGGGAAGACACATACCTTTGTTCACTTGGCCCTACCCCCCGCGCTTCGTGATCCGCGCGCTCAGCCGGTCCAGCTCGATGCGCGACACCGGCACGTAGGCCTTCTTCTCGACCGCCGGCATCGTTGCTTCGCAGACCGGGTCGTAGGGAAGCGCCTCGCGCTTGCCGCGGTTCTTCCAGTAAACCCGCCAGTAGTCCCACCACTTGCCGTGCAGCCCCGAGAGGTCGCCCAGCGGGACCTGGCCGCCGTGCGCGTGGACCTCGACGCGATCCGCCGCGACGACGGCCATGGCGGGTCCCGCGCCGAACGCGAGCCGGACCGGCGCGTGCCGGCAGGCGGGATTGTCGGGAAGCGGGCCGAAGAGCGACGTGGCGTCGCCGGCTTCCTGGAGCAGGGCTCGGACCCAGCGGTCGTCGTTGATGGAGAACCCGCCGTTCCAGACGGGGAGGGGCTCGAGGCGGTCTTCGTTCATGAGGCGGTGCCAGTCAGAAGGGAAGTGCGGGGCGCCGCGGCGCACGTAGAACGTGGCGGAGATCACGTCGCGGAAATGCAGGCCGACGTGTCCCGACGGCGGCGCTCCATCCCTCAGCGGCGCAAACCACAGCTGCGCCCCGGAGAATTCGAGCTGCATCGACTTCGGGAAATCGGCATCCCACCATGTCCAGGCGCCGACATCCGAGATCGCGGCCGTCAGGATTCGAAAATGCTGCGGCAAAGTCACTCCTCCCGGCGTCATTTACGGGCATCCGGGGAAGGGGTGACAGAGAAAATGAAAGGCGCGATTGCGATACAAAGCGAAGCGTGACAAAGCGTTCGCATAGAACGCAGTTCTGATCTGAGCGTGAAAAAAAATCCACGCGGGCCGGGCGGAGTCGGCCCTCCAACGAAAAGCCCTTCACAAATCCATCCTGGGCCGACGCAGCCTGGATCGCGGGGATTTTGTTTCACGCTCAGAGACGGGTCGGCGGCGATCCGTTAGTCTGGGCCCGTGCCCCCCTTCCTCTTCACGCCGTTCACGCTCCGCAACCTCACTCTCGCGAACCGCATCGTCGTGTCGCCGATGTGCCAGTACAGCGCGGTGGAAGGGGTCGCGACGGAGTGGCACCTCGTGCACCTCGGGCAGTTCGCACTCGGCGGCGCGGGACTCGTGTGGATCGAGGCGACCGGTGTCGAGCCGCGCGGAAGAATCACGCCGGCATGCCTCGGGCTCTGGTCCGACGCCCACTCGAAGGCGCTGGAGCCCGTCGTTGCGTTCTTCCGGAAGCACGGCGTCGCGAAGCTGGGGATCCAGCTGGCGCACGCGGGACGCAAAGCCTCGACGGACGTGCCCTGGAAGGGCGGCAAGCCGCTGGCCGAAGGGCGGTGGGAAACCGTTTCCGCGTCGGCGGTGCCGTTCGACGAGGGATGGCCTGAGCCGCGGGCGATGGATGCCGCGGCCATGAAGGAGGTGCGGGAAGCGTTCGCGGCGGCGGCGCGGCGCGCCGTGGCGTGCGGGCTGGATGCGATCGAGGTGCATTCGGCGCACGGCTACCTCCTCCACCAGTTCCTCTCGCCCTTCTCGAACCGCCGCGCCGACGCGTACGGCGGCTCGCTCGAAAACCGGATGCGCTTCCCCCTCGAGGTCTTTGACGCGGTGCGTCACGCGGCGCAGGGGCTCCCCGTGGGCGCGCGCGTCTCGGCGACCGACTGGGCCGAGGGGGGCTGGACGCTGGACGACACGGTGGCGTATGCAAGGGAGCTGAAGAAGCGGGGCTGCGACTTCATCGACGTCTCGAGCGGGGGATCTCTCCCGCGGGCGAAGATCCCCGCGGGCCCCGGGTTCCAGGTCCCGTTCGCGGCGGCCGTCCGCGCGGACGCCGTGGTTCCGGTCATCGCCGTGGGGTTCATCACCGACCCGGTGCAGGCCGAGGACATCGTCGCTTCCGGGATGGCCGACCTCGTCGCGATCGCCCGCGGCTTCCTCGACGACCCGCACTGGCCGCTTCATGCGGCGAGGGCGCTGGGCGGGGAAGGAAGCTGGCCGCTTCAGTACCTCCGGGCCAGGAAATAGCCACGGCCGGGCACCGAGGGAAGATGCCCGGCCGGGCCGGAGCTACCGATCCGTCTCGATCAGGAAGGTCAGGTGCACGACCGC
The DNA here is from genome assembly GCA_963706735.1 of uncultured Planctomycetia bacterium. Lineage (GTDB taxonomy): Bacteria > Planctomycetota > MHYJ01 > WSZJ01 > WSZJ01 > WSZJ01. The sequence goes on along the minus strand of CAVPNQ010000171.1, from coordinate 21,314 downwards.
CGTGACGTCCTTCTCGATCGTGCTCGTGTCGTTCATGCCGCCGGAGCGGACTTCCGTGGACCACGGGGGCGTGATCTGAAGGACGCCCGCCTTCGCGCTTCCCGTCACTTCCAGCGCCCGCGAATGCTCGGTCTCGGCTCGTCGAGCCGGTGCCCGGGCCGCGCGGGCGGAGGACCGTCGGCACCGGAGGTGGGCGGTGCGGGCGCTCGTGGAGGCTTCGTGCTATCGGCGGAAGCGTGGAGCGGCCGGAGACGAAAATGGGGCTGACCAGAAAAGAAAAGTTCTACAGCCTGACTCTCTCCCGCGGGTGTCGCAGCAGCAGCTCGCTCCACGTCACGCGCGCTTCCCGTTCGTCGCCGCTGTGCCGCCGTACGGCTTCCCCGCGCGCCCGGGCCCGGGGCGACGACGCCGGTTCGCGTGAGGCCTTCTCGAGTTCCGGGGCCTCGAAGTATTCGCGCGCCTGCCCCGCCTCGAGGAGCCTGCCCCCGTAGCCGCGCGCGCCGATTTCGTGGAAGCGCGCGTCGATCTTGCGGGCGGCGGCGAGAGCCGGGGAACCGGGGGCGAGACCTTTCCAGCCTCCTTCGGCCGCGAGCGCCTCATTCACGAGGTCGCGCTTGGCGACCCAGTCGAGATCCTTGTAGAGCAGGTGAGGGTCTTCGGTGAGCGCGTCGAGGACGAACTTCCATTTGGACAGAACCTCGGCAGTCTCGGGCTCCGCGTTCTTGCCGCAGAAGCGCTGCGCCTCGGCCAGGTAGTACTTCTGGATCTCGAGCGCCGTCATGGTCGTGCCGTCGGCCAGCGGGATCGGCGCGGTCAGCGCCGGGTCGCCGTCCACGATCGTGATCATCTCGCGCACGTCGCGTGGCGTCAGGTCGCGAAGCGGGTGACCCGCTTCGATCATGCGCAGGACGAGGTCGGTCGTCCCGAGCCGCAGTGCCGTCGCGAGGCGCGACGTGTTCGAGTCCGCGAACAGCACCTGCATGCGCTTCCGCCTCCGCCACACGCTCCACGGCTCGCGGACGAAGTTCTTGAGATCGAACACGGGGCGGTTGGCGTCGTCCCAGTAGATGCGGGAAGCGACGCGGATGGCGGGGGCTTTCTGGGAGAGGGCGATGCGGGCGCCGTCGGCGGCGACGCGGCCGGGGCCGCAGAAGACGAGGCGTGTGACGAGGTGGGGGAGGACGAACCGGCGGGCGCGCGGGAACGCGGTGATGCCGAGCAGGACGTCGTACGCGCGGACCCAGGGGATGGTCACGGCATAGGTCAGGTCCATGAGCCCGATGAGCGTTTCCTCGCGCACCAGCGCGCGTCCGAGCGCCAGGATGCCGTTGGCGCCGGCCTTGAACGGCCGGCCGAGAAGCGGCAGCGGCGCGAGAGCGGAGCAGAGCAGGTAGGAGGCGGCGGCGAGCAGGAACACGGAGTAAAGCACGAGCTTGAAGATCGACTCGGCGATCCGGATCGGGATCCAGAAGGCGGGGAACGCGAACGCGAGCAGGAGGAATTTCCACGCGCCCGGCGGATCGTCGACCTCGTAGTTCTCGTGCGATCCCCAGACGTTCCCGGCGGAGTCCGCCGCTGCCTTCCCGATCACGAGCTCGCCCTCGTGCCCCTGCGTCCTCAGCCGGAACTCGGCCTCGGGATGCACCCTCGCCAGCAGTTCGTCCTGGGCGTGGTGATAGCGGGCGGCCTCGAGCGGCCCCCGGCACTCCGGCGTCGCCATCTCCAGCAGCCCTGTCGAGAATCGCGCGGTCGGAGCTTCGTAGTGCAGCAGCCCCCCCGTCGCCAGGAACACGCCGCCCTTGGGGACCGCCGCGGGAAGCGCCGGGATTTCTGCGCGCACGGCCGTCTCGACGGCTTCGTAGATGTCGCGCGGGATCGGCGCCTTGCCGCCCGGCTCCCGCGGGACCCACGCCAGCGCGTATTCCGTCTCAACGCCGATCAGCCGGGGGTGCATGGGGAAGGACGCCGGGGAATCCGGTCCGGCGGGCTGTTACTCGCCGCCGCCGGGAACGATCGTCGCCTTCAGGTAGTCCTCGGGCCGGTTCTTCGCATCCTTCGCAATCGCCGCGATCGCGGCAGCCGCGCGGTCCACCGGGGGCGCAACAGGAGGCGCCACGACCGGCGCTACGGGCGTTTCAGACGGCTTTTCGTTTTCTGGCATATTTCCCCTCTAACGTTGGGAGGAGACCCGGTCCTGCGCTTCGGGAAAGCGTGGCGGCGCTGCGCGGGCTTCCTCCCCGCGCGACCCGTCCTTCCCGTCCGGCGTCCCTCACGTACCGCATAAAACGGTAAGCCTGCCCGGGCGGGCCGTCAACCGCGTTTCGGCCGCTACTTCGCCGGCCCGATCGGCACGCCGCCCTGCGCTTCCCAGATCCGCTTGAACATCGCGATCGACGCCGGCGCGTGCCCCGCGTAGTGGTTGTTGAAGTACCCGAAGATCTCGTACTTGGGCGCGAAGTCGCGCACCGTCGCCACCCACGACTCCGTCTCCAGCTGGCGGTCCACCACCACCTTGTCCCAGCTCTTCGTGATCTTCTCAATCCCCATCCGGTCGCCCAGCCACCGCGCGTAAATCCAGTCCGACGTCAGCAGGTCCATCCGCTTCCGGTACTCCGCCGCCTTCAGCATGAACGGGTGGTCGATCAGCGCAAGCGCGACCCGGCGCGACTTGAGCGCGTCGAGGAACGCCGGCACGAGGAAGTTCTTGTTGCGGACCTCGACGGCGAAGCGGATCCCGGACGGCAGCGACTTGACGAGCTTGCGGATGGACTCGAAGAAAGGGAAGGGCGTGGGCATGTCGGTCTTGTTGAAGTACGGGAACTGGAAGAGGAGGGGGCCGAGCTTGTCGCCGAGGCCGGACATGACCTTGATGAAGGCGTTGAGTTCCTCGTCCACGCCCTCGAGGCGCTTTTCGTGGGTGATGACCTGCGGGACTTTCGCCGCGAAGGTGAACCCGGCGGGTGTCTTGGCCTTCCAGCCCTCGACCATGGCGGCCGTCGGGATGCGGTAGAAGGTGGCATCGACCTCGACGGTGTCGAAGTGCTGCGCGTAGTACGGCAGAAAATCGGCGGGCTGGGTGCCGGCCGGGTAGAAGGAACCAACCCAGGATTCGGCGGACCACGACGATGTGCCGAGGCGAACGGGCATGGGCGGATGGTAGCACGGCCTCGGGAGCGTGAGCAGAAACCTCCCTGCGGCGCGCGGCACGGGTCCGGGCGGCGCGTCCTCGGTCGGCTTCTGCTCACGCTCCCGCGGTTTCCTGACGGCGGCGAATCGGTCCTTCCGGACAGTTTCCTTCAACGGCAGGCGGCGCGGAGTTCCATGAAAACGGGGTCGTCACGAAGGGCGTCGAAGGCCTTCTCCGCGTCGAGGCGCGAGCCGTCGTCGAACCCCTCGGCGATCGCCTTGCGGAGCGACTCGAGCGCCGTCTTCTTCTTTCCCGCGGCGGCGCGCGCGCGCGCGTCCTTGTAGTACCCGCAGCCCCACGGCTCCATCTTGAGGAGGTGCCCGCCCGCTTCGACCGACTGCTGGAAGAGCCCGGCGCGGAAGTAGTACTCCTGGAGCAGGTAGAGAAGGGCATTGGCGGCCGATTTCGCGCCGCGGCGCGTGGGCGAAGTTTCGGGCATCGACGCTGCCAGGAAGTTGAGCGATCCCGTGATGCTCTCGAGGACCTTGCCCCGCTCCTCCGGCGTCTTGGCGGCCTCCAGGCGCGCCCGGAAACTCTTTACCAATCCCTCGGCCGTCTTGCGCGTCTGCTCCGGCATCGGCGTCCCCGCGATCGCCGCTTCCATCGCCTCCGCCGAGCCGGAGGCATCCTCGGCGAGGAAGCGTGCGCCGGCGAGGTGGACGATGTTCGTGATGAAGTCCGGGCGTCTTTCGCGCACGAACTCGAAGTCACGGATGGCCTGCTCGATCTGCCCCGCGTCCATCCGGACCAGGGCCTGGATCCAGATGCTCATCGGGGAGACGCCGATCGCGTCGCGCTGCACCGGCTGGGCCGCGGCGAGGTCGAGGTTTCCGCAGCGCCACTCGATCGTGATGACGTAGTCCGAGTCGAGGTCGAACCGTTTGTCGTCGCGGGGGATCGCGCGGACGATCCGCTGGCATTCGTGCCAGCGGCCCTCCTCGTACAGCGACGCCAGCTCGTTGAGGTCGCGCGCGACCGGGTGCAGGCGCCCCGCGAACCTCGCGTTGACCGCCCGCGCCGCTTCCGGATCGTGCCTCCCGATGCACGCCTGGACGGCCACCTTGACCGTCCGGTCCAGCTTGTCCCCGGGCCCGAATCTCTCCGCCGCCGCGAGCGCGACGCGCTCGGCGTCCTCGAACCGGCCGATGCCGTACCACAGCACCGCGGTAAGCGCGGAAATCTCGTGGTTCGAGGACCAGCGCTCCTCCATCCGCACGAGGATCGCGGGCACTTCCTGCGGCTCCCCGATCCGGATCAGCGCCAGCGCGTATCCCTGCAGGGGGCCAAAGTGAAGCGGTCGCAGTTCCGCCAGGCGCTTCCAGTCGTCCACACCGCCGCGCGGACGGCCCGGGTCCAGGTCCTTCGCCTCGGCGCGCGCGATGACGGCTTCCGCATAGAACGGGTTCAATTCTGTCGCGCGGTCGAATTCCGCGATGGCCTCGGCGAGTTTTCCCGTCATGAGCGCCGTCATGCCGCGGCCATACGCCGCGCGATCCGGCGCCGTGTCGAGCGAGGAGATCTTTCCGTAACAGAGCAGCGCCTCGGCCTTGTACGCGGTCGTATCGCCGCCGATGCCGTCCCCGAGGTCCACGCGGAAGTCCGACGTCGTGCGCGGTCCCGCCGCCGAGCCCGCGACCCGGTAGACGTGGTGCTTGATTTCGCCGCGCGCCCGCCGCAACCGTTCCACCGCAATCGCCCCCAGCTCCTCCCACGCCAGGACCTGCCGCGGGTTCAACCCCGTCGCCCGCGTCAGCTGCGCGTGCGCCTCCTCCGTAAATCCCGCGATCCGCAGCGCACGGCCGAGCCATGCGGCGGCGGAAGCGTCCTCGGGGAGCCGCGCGACCGCCTGACGCAGATTGTTGACGCATGGATTGATCGCCGCGTTCATTCCGTCGGCGTCCCCGGCGGACTCCGCGGATTCCACCGCTTCCAGGTACTCGCGCCCGCGCTTGAGAAGCGCTTCTCCTTCCGCCGTCGCCGCGCCGCGCTGCCGGACCGCCTCGCGCGCGTCGCGGTCGCGCAGCCACCCGCGGGTGACCGCGAAGCCGATGACGGCGAGCGCCACGGCGGCGGCGGCCAGGACGCCTCGGTGCCGCTTCGCCTTCACCGCCAGCCGCTCCAGTGCGGACATGCGGCGGGCGACGACGGGTTCGCCGGCGGCGAAGCGGCGCAGGTCGGCCTCGAAGGCGGCGGCGGAGGGGTAGCGGCGCGCGGGTTCGCGGCGGAGGGCGGCGAGGCAGATGGTCTCGAGGTCGGCGTGGACGCCGGGGCGGATGGAGGACGGGGAGGGAGGCTCGTCGGCGACGACCTTCCGGAGGATTTCCGCGGCGGAGGCGCCTTCGAACGGGATCCGGCCGGTGAGCATTTCGAAGAGCGTGGCGCCGAGGGACCAGATGTCGGTCGCGGGGCCGGCGGTGCGTCCCTGGCCGGCGGCCTGTTCGGGGCTCATGTAGGCCGGCGTCCCGAGGACGTCGCCGGTCATCGTCAACCCGCGCGCGGCCGCCGTCTCGCGCGCCAGCCCGAAGTCCGTCAGGTACGCAGCCCCGCCTTCGCCGAGCAGGATGTTGTGCGGTTTCACGTCCCGGTGGACAACGCCCGCGCGGTGCGCGGCGTCGAGCGCGGAGGCGATCTCCGCCGCGATGCGCGCGGCTTCGCGCGGCGGAGGCGGGCCTTCGCGGTCAAGCCTGTCGCGCAGGGAGCAGCCCTCGACGTAATCCATCGCGAAGAAGAGCCTCCCGTCCTCGCGCCCGACGTCGTGCACCTGCACGAGGTGCGGGTGCGAGCCGACCCGGGCGAGTAGCGACGCCTCGCGGCGGAAGCGCTCGACGGCCTGGTCCGACGCGTCCGCGCCGGCGATGAGGATCTTCAGCGCGACTTCCCGCCGCAGCTGCGGGTCCAGCGCCCGGTAGACCACGCCCATCCCGCCGCGCCCCAGCTCGCGCAGGATCCGGTAAGGACCGATGCGGGCCGGCACCCCTTCCGGCCCCGCGCCCGTCGCCGACCCAACGGCCGTCCCCGCCACCACCGTCGCGTCGGCGGTCGGCGCGTCGATCCCCCTGCGCGATGCCGCGGAAGCGTCCTCGCCGACCGCTTCGCTCAGCGACTCCCGCTGCGTTTCCGAGATCAGCCCGCTCCGCACCAGCGCGCTTCCCAGCCCGCCCGGCTCAGGGGTGCCCTCCAGCGCGCGATCGAGGGGCCCGTCCTCAATCCACCCCCGCGCCCGGGCCAGTTCCGCCAGCGCCCGGTCCTGCCGGCTCCACCCCGGCCCCTCCGTCACGACTTGGCCGCGGCGCCCGTTCCGTTGGGGGCCCCCGCCGCCTTCGCCGCCGCTTCACTCTCCTCGATGACGGCGTCCATGCCGAAGAAGTGCTTGCGGAGAACGCGGTCGCGATCGACCCACCAGACCGCCCGGGTGCGGTCGCCCATGCGCTCCACGAACTTGCACAGCGTGACCTTCTGGCCGCGGATTTCGGTCTCCTGCTCGCCGTGGCATTCGATGGAGCACGGGGCCAGCTCGGTCTGCGCCATCGCCAGGCGCTGGATGATGCGCTTCGACCCCGGCGACTGGGGCTGCGTCGCGACCCACTGGTGAAGTCCGAAGCCCGGGACGAAATCTTCCGGAAGGGCGCGCTTGTACGGCTTGCCCTGCCACGTGCCGATGAATCCCGTCTCGATGCGGCGGAGCGTGAAGAACGGCTGGCCGAGGTCGGTCTGGATACCGTCCTGCATGAAGTGACAGTTGGCGATCTTGTCGTGGGCGCCGAAGACGACGACGGCGGAGGATTCGTGCCAGGTGTTGTCCTGTCCCTGGTAGTGCGTCTCGGTTTCGAGCATGGCGCCCTCGCCCGTCGGGCTGACCAGGTGCGACTCCCACCCGGCCGGCTGGCCGTCCTTCCAAAGCGAGAACCACGTCTTCGATTTCTTGAACGCAGCGCGTTCGCCGAGCTCGCGCGTCGGCGCGGCGCCGGCGCCGGGCATCAGGTGCTCGGGGCGGCGCGCCGCGTCGCCCGCCGCCGGCGGCACGACCGCCGAATTGGCTCCCGGGGGAGGCGGTGCGGTCGCCCGGCCCATCACGCGTGAGGGGGAGTCGTGCACACCGGGCGGAACAGGCGACGTTCCCGGTCCCCCCACCGCAGGCCGGATGGCCGTGCCGGGCGCCGCCGAAGGACGGCTCGCCGCTCCCGGGCTGGAAATCTGCGTCGATTGCCGGCCCATCGCCCCCCCGGCCCCCATCACCTTCGTCGGGTCGTCGAACCCCGCGATCCCCCCGCCGCCCGTCACGCGCTCGCGCGTCCCGGACGCGGGCGCCAGCGACATCTTCGCGACCGACTCCGAAATCTCCAGGTGCGCTTCAAGCCCGAAATTCACCCTCACCACCACCCGGTCCCCGTCCACCCACCACTGGTTCCGGTCCTTGCCGCCCAGCCGCTCGATGAAATGCCAGGCTTTCACCGGCCGTCCACCCACCTTCACCGTCTCCTCCCCCACGCACTCGATCGTCGCCGCCGCTGGCGCGTCCGCACCCATCGGCAGCCTCGAGAACCCCACGAGCGATCGGTCCTCGAGCGGCAGCGTCGCCACCCACTCCGCGTTGCCGAAGTTCGGCAGGAAGTCCGCGGGGAGAATTTTCGTGAAGGGCTTTCCCGCCCACGTCCCGCTGAACACCTCGCCGTTGCGGCGGATCTGGAACCCCATGACGCCGTCGCGCTGGTAGCGCACCGCCTCGAGGCGCGCGCCACCCGTCCCGAACGCGAGCGTCGCGACGCCCTCCGACATCCCCGCCGGCGCCCGGTACGCCGTGAACGTCTCCACCGTCGCGCTTCCGTCGGAGACCGCCGAAACCACGTGGCGTTCGTAGCCCACCCTCTGTCCGTTCTGGTCCCACAGGGAGTACCAGCGGACGCCGCTTTTGAAAGGTGTTCGTTGAACGGTCGGCATGGGTGGCGCGGAGCCGCGCCATTCTGCATGGAGCGGACGCCGCGTGGGAGCCATTATACCGCCCGCCGGGCGCGGAAAGGCCGATGTTTTTATTGAGGAAGCGCCCCGGGGCTAAGCCGGGCCGAGAAAGAGTCTTCTAACGCCCAAGCCCCTCGCGGCCCGGCTTATCCTGAGCGAGGCCGCAGGCCGAGTCGATGGATTGCGTTTCGGTGGGAAAAGTGGCCTGGGAAGACACATACATTGGTTCCCTTATCCGACAAGCTTCAGGACAAAGGCCACCGCCGCCCGCGCCTTTGCCCGCTTCACCTCGATCCGCAGCCGGTCCTTCCCGAATTCGAGGATCTCGTCGTAGCCGTTCGCGTAGGGAAGAGGGTACTCGACGACGTGGTCGGGCGTGACCCCGACGCCCTCGAGCTTCGTGCCTTTCGTGTACTGCCGGCCGTCCACCACCGGGCAGAGCAGGCACGTCCCGTCGGTCAGCGGGAAGAACTGCGAGCCGAGCACCGCGCCCTCCGTCGTCCGGCCGACGGTCGGGCCGAGGTTCTCCTTCATCCACGACCAGAGGAAGATCTCCTTCGCCGACCGCGACCGGTCGTCCACCAGCAGCACCACCGGCCGGTCCCACGCCCCCGTCCGGAAGAGCCCCAGGATCGCGTTCATCACGAAAGGCGAGCCGCCGCGCCCGCGCACGTCCAGCAGCAGCCCGTCGCACTTCTTGAATTCCTTCGCCATCGCCGCCGACACGGTCTGGAAGATATCCCCGACGAGGAAGTGCCACGCGTGCACGTAGCCGAACTTCATCCCCTTGTAGCTGATGACCTTCACGCTGTTCTTCGTCGCCTGGACCGCCGAGATCGGCGCCGGCGTCAACACGACCGCCCGCGGCTTGCCCTTCTCCGACTCGATCGTCAGCGTCAGCGCCGCATCGCCCTCCGTCCTCACGAACCACAGCGGCGCCCACGGCAGCCCCGGGTCGCTTCCCGCCTGCTCCAGCAGTTCCGACTTCCGCGCCGCCACGCCGTTGATCTTCACCAGCCGGTCGCCGCGCCGGATGCCGGCTTTCTCCGCGGGCCCGCCCTCGAGGATCGTCCGCACGAACACCCCGCCGTCCATCTCCACCGCCTCGAACCCGACCTGCGGCACCGCTTCCGACCCCAGCTCCGGCAGCATGTGCTCCTCGTACGCGGACTTCGACATCAGCACCAGGTGCGACGCCTTCAGCTCACCCAGCATCCGGTTGGTGATCTCGATCAGTTCCGTCTGCGTCTTCGCCGCCTTCGCCAGCGGCCGGTACTTCTCCTTCATCGCGTCCCAGTCCACGCCGTGCATCTTCTTGTCGTAAAAGTGCGCCCTGGTGGTCTTCCACGCCTCGTCAAACGTCTTGAGGCGCGGCTTTTCGGCGAAGACGGGAAGGGCGAGCGCGAGGGCGAGGACGGCGGAGAGAAGGCGCATGGGGCGGGATTCCTGGTTGGGAAGTGAAGGGTGATACGGGGGAGGGAGGACGAGTGATGGGGGGCAACGGAAAAAGGCAGGCACGGAGCGCACGGAAAGCACGGCACGACATCGAGCGCCTCACCCGCGCGGGGCAGATTTGTAGGAAGTGGGATCGAAAACGCCGGCCTCGAGGAATCCTTTCCTGCGCAGAATGCACGAGTCGCACGCGCCGCAGGCACGGCCGCGGCGGTCGGGGTCGTAGCAGGAGTGCGTCAGCGAGAGGTCCAGCCGCGCCCGGACCGCAGAGCGGATGATCTGCGCTTTCGTCATGCGCAGCAGCGGCGCGTGAATCCGCCACCGCGCCCCCTCGGCCCCCGATTTCGTCCCCGCCGCCAGCACCCGCTCGAACGCCCGCAGGAACTGCGGCCGGCAGTCCGGGTACCCCGAGTAGTCCAGCACGTTGAACCCTACTACCAGGTCCCGCGCCCCGATCGTCTCCGCGTACGCCGCCGCGATCGCCAGGAATACCGTGTTCCGCGCCGGCACGTACGTCGACGGGATCTCCTTCCCGATCCGCCGCTTCTTCGGGACCGCCATCCCCCGGTCCGTCAGCGCGCTTCCCCCGAACGCCGCCAGGTCCAGCTCCACGACCCGGTGGTCCCGGATCCCGAGCGCCCGCGCCACCCGCTTCGCCGCCGCCAGCTCCACCGCGTGCCGCTGGCCGTACCGGAACGAGAACGCGTGGAGGCGGAAGCGCCGGCGGAGCAGGGCGCCGGCCGTCGCGGAGTCGAGCCCGCCGGAGAGGAGGAGGATGGCTGGGCGCATGGGGGGATGCTATGCGGAGGGTCGTTCGGTGTCGACGGCATCAGGGCGAGCCTGCGGCAGTCCCATCCTCCGCCACGCCCGCCGCGGCGCAGGTCTCTATCCACGCGGCGCGCAGGTCCTCGGCCGGCTTCGTTGCCCCGAGCTCTTGCAGGATCGCGAAGCCCGAGTGAAACCGGGAGCGCCAGTCGCCCGCCCGCCCGTGCCGGACCGAAAGCCGCGCACACTCGCACAGGATCCTGCCCTCATGAAGTCGATCCAGCACCGCCCGACTCAGCCATCCGCTCAGTCGGCCCCGCTCTTGATTTCGCTCCCCCGGCAACGCACGATCCGGCCGTGGAACCTTCGCAGCCGGATCGGCCTGGGGCGCCTCGGCCCGAAGAGGACGTGCTGGCGCACGAGGTGCACGGCCTGGGGGCGATGCTGGGCGACACGATCCGGGAAGTCGAGGGGGTGGGGGCGTTCGAGCTGGTGGAGCGCCTTCGCGGTGCCTGCAAGGCCCTGAGGGACAAGGACCCGAGGCCGCGCACGTTCGGGGATTCCGGGCGCGTGGTCGTCGATTTCCTGAAGGGTCTTTCGCATCGCGAGCTCGCGCTGCTGGTGAGGGCCTTCACCGCGTATTTCCACCTCGTGAACCTGGCCGAGGAGCATCACCGGCTTCGCACCGTGGTCGAGCGGGAGCGCGCCACGGGCATTCGCAAGGAGTCCGTGCGGGACGCCCTGAAGGCGGCCGCTTCCCACGGAGCGCCAACGGTGGGCCGGGTGCTCGCCGAGCTCCGGCTGATCCCGGTCTTCACGGCGCACCCGACGGAAGCGCGGCGCGCGACGATCCATCACAAATTGAGTCGCCTGCGACGCCTGGGGGAAGAGCTGGGGGCGCCGGGCCTCGGGCGGAGCGCGCTGCTCCAGGCGCAGTCGCTGTTCCGGGAGGAAATCGAATCGCTTTGGCTGACGGAGGAGCGGCCGCTCCAGGCGCCGACGGTGCTGGACGAAGTCCGGACGGGCATCTCGACGTTCGAGGCCAGCCTGTGGGAGGTGTTGCCGCTGCTGGTGCGCGATCTCGAGGAGGCCTGGCAGGAAGTCTTCCCGGCCGCACCGCTCGCCGCGCCCGGCTTTCTTCGCTTCGGATCCTGGATCGGCGGAGACCGCGACGGGAATCCGAACGTCACGGCGACGGTGACGGCGCACACACTGGGGCTTCACCGGGAAGCGGCGCTTCGGCTCATCGAGGCGGACCTCGAGGAGCTTCATCATCACCTGGGCGTGCATCTGGAACCTCCGGAGATCCCGGCGAGCCTGGCGCAGAGCCTGGCCCGGGACGCCGCCGAACTGCCCGCGATCTCGGCGGCGATCTCGGGGCGGTTTGCGCGGGAGCCGCTGCGCGCGAAAGCGGCCTTCATGCTGGCGAGGCTCCGCGGCGCGCGCCGCCTGAATGCCCTCGACCTTCGAGGCTCCGCCGGCAGGCTGGAGGGAGCCCGGGGGCGCAACCTGTGGCGCAGCGCGCCGCTCCTGGAGGCGCCGCTTCCCGGAGATTCCTCCTCCGCCTACGCCGGCCCCGGGGCGCTGGCGGCCGACCTCGCGCTTCTGGAAGAATCCCTGGCGCTGCGCGGCGCGTGCCGGATGCGGGACGGGCGGCTGAGGAACCTGAAGCTGCGGCTGGACGCGTTCGGCTTTCACCTGGCGGGGCTGGATCTCCGTCAGCATTCCGAGGTCCACGCTTCGGCCCTGGCGGAGTGGCTCCAGCGTCGCGGGCGCGCCGCCGGGTACCTCGAGCTCGACGAAGGCGCGCGGGAAGCGCTTCTGCTGGCCCTCCTCCGGGAACCCGCGGATCCCGTTCGCCCCGCGGGAATGTCGGAGGCCGGCCGGGAAGTACTCGCGACCTTCGAGGCCCTGGCGCGGGCGCGGCGGGAGCTGGGACCGCGGGCGGCCGAGGTCTTCATCGTGTCGATGACCCGGAGCCCCAGCGATCTTCTCACCGTGCTCTACTTTCTCAAGGAGCACGGCCTTGAGCAGGGCGCGGGGCGCGTCCAGGTCGTGCCGTTGTTCGAAACCATCGAGGATCTGCGGAAGTGTGCGGACTTCATGGACCGCTACTGGTCGCTGTCCCCCGTGAAGGCGCGCCTGGCGGCGACGGGCGGGGCACAGATGGTCATGCTCGGGTACTCCGACAGCAATAAGGATGGAGGCTTCCTCGCTTCGAACTGGTCCCTGTACCGGGCGCAGGAGGGGCTGGTGAAGGCGGCCCGGAAACACGGCGTGCGCCTGGAATTGTTCCACGGGCGCGGCGGCGCCGTCGGCCGTGGCGGCGGCCCTACGGCTCGCGCCATCCAGGCCCAGCCCGCCGGCAGCCTCCGCGGATATCTCCGGCTCACCGAGCAGGGGGAAACCACCACCGTCCGCTACAACCATCCGGATCTCGCTCACCGGCACCTGGAGCAGACCCTTCATGCCCTCATCCTCGGGACGCTGAACGAAGGAAGCGTCCCTTCCCCCGATCCGCGCTGGATCCAGGCGCTGGAAGAAGCGGCGACGCGCTCGCAAGCCGCCTATCGCGGCCTCGTGGACGACCCGGGGTTCCTGGACTACCTCGCCCAGGCGACGCCCCTCGACGAGATCCGCCTGCTTCGGCTCGGCTCCCGTCCCGCTTCCCGCAAGCCGGGCCGGAACCTTGCGGACCTCCGCGCGATCCCGTGGGTCTTTGCGTGGACGCAGAGCCGCCACGGTCTGCCGGGGTGGTTCGGGCTCGGCAGCGGCCTGGGTCCTCTCCTGCAGAAAGAGCCCGCGCTGCTTTCGGCCATGTACCGCGGCTGGCCCTTTTTCACCTGCCTGCTCGACAACGCGCAACTGGCCCTGGGCAAGGCCGATCGCGCCGTCGCTGCCCTCTACGCCGGGCTCGCCCAGCCCAACCTCCGGCCGGTGTTCGAGCGCATCGAGCAGGAATGGGATCTCACGGAGCAGGTGATTCGAGCCGCGACGGGAATGGACATCGGCGAAGGGTCGCCCAGCCTCGGGCGATCGATTCGCCTCAGAAACCCGTACGTGGACGCCCTCAGCCTCCTCCAGATCGCTCTTCTCGAACAACTCCGCAGCCTGCCCGCGGGAGATCCCCGCGAGGCCCTTCTTCACAAATTGCTGGGCGACACCCTGGCCGGTATAGCCGCGGGACTTCAAAACACCGGGTAGCACCGTCCCGCGCGCCTCAGTACGCTCGACTTGTTCCCTTAGGCGGAGGCGAAGGAGGCGGAGGAGCAGGCGCGGTAGACGTGAAGGAGAACCGTGCAGGGCGAGAGCGGAGGCTGCCGAAGAACCCCGGTAGCCTGCAGTTCTCCGCCCTCAACCCGCACGACCCTTCGAAGGCGACTCCTTGGAACCGATCACTATCTTCGGGCTCGCACGGTTTCGGCGTTCACGAAGGCTCCCCGTCAAGCGGCGGCACCCCTGCCCTGGCGCAGGCCGCGCGCATGGCTTCCGTCGCACGCTTCAGCTCCCCCGGGTCACCGATCTTTCCCAGGATGGCGGCGCCCTGGCGCCACAGCTCGCGGGCTTCCGCGACCCGGCGCCGGGCGATCATCAATTCGGCGTAGTCGCAGAGGTGGCCGCCCTCGGAGCGTCGATTGGCGACTTCGCGATGAATAGCGAGCGCCCGCTCGTAGGCCATTTCGGCCTGGTCGAAGCGCTCCGTCTCCATCAGGACGTACGCCATGTTCCCCAGGGTGATTCCCTCGAAGCGACGGTTGCCGACTTCCCGATGGATCGCCAGGGCTTCCTCGTAGGACCGCTCGGCCAGCGCGAGCTGTCCGGTCTGGTGACAGGCGAATGCCAGGTTCGTCAGTGCATTGCCCTCGCCGCGCCGATCGCCGGTGTCGCGCAGGATCGCGAGGGCCTCCTCGAGAGTCCGCATCGCCTGCTCGACGCGGCCGGTTTCGTGGAGCACGCCCGACATGTTGCCCAGCGCGCTGCCCTCGAGGCGGCGGTCGCCGGTCTCCCGTGAGAACGCAAGGACCTGGCGATACACCTCCTCGGCCCGGACCTCGCGCCCGGACTCGCGGAGAAGGTTGGCCATCCCGAGCAGAAGGCTCGACTCGCCGTGCCGGTCGCGCATCTCCCGGCAGATCGCCAGCGCCTGTTCGAATGTTCTTTCGGCCTGCTCGCCCAGGCCGGTCTCGCGATGCACTTGCGCCAGATCTCCCAGGGCGGCGCCCTCCACTCGTCGCGCCCCGCACTGGCGGGCCATCTCCGTCGCGGTCTCGAGCAGACGTACCGCTTCCCCGGGTCGCCCGCCCGTGTGCGCCGCGACTCCCGCCCGCCGCCACGCTTCCGCCCGGATCGCGCCCTCGTGGAGTTCCGCCAGCTCCAGCCAGCGCGCCTGCGCCGCTTCGTGGCGAAACGTCCGCTCCGCGACTTCGGCGGCGCGGCGCAGGTAGAGCGCGAGGACGGACTGCGGGCTCGCTGCGTGCCGGGCGTGCACCGCCAGTTCGTACGAGACGGCGTCGGTCGGGTGAGGCACGAAGCGCTCCGCCTTCTCCGCGTCCAGCGGCCCCGGCGCCGACGGCCGTCCTCCCACCAGCGCTTCGAGCAGCTCGAACGCCAGCCCGTGAAGCCGCGCGCGGTCGCCCGGAAGATGGAGCTGGTAGGCGGCGTCGCGGAGGAGAGCGTGGCGGAAGAGGTATGCCGTCTCTGCGGAAGGGTTCACGTGCGTATCGTACCGGGGCGCTTCCTCCGGCCATTCCGCGAAGCGGCCCCTGCGTTACTTCTTCCACCCCGTGATCGCCGCGTCGCGGTCCCAGAGCACGATGTCGGCACTGTCCGCCGAGGTCGCGAGCTTCGTCCCGTCCGGCGACCACGCGACGCGGCAGAAGCGTTCGCTCTCCGGCTTGCCCGCCGTCGCGAGCCGGGCTTCGAGCGTCCTGGACGCCACGTTCCAGACGGAGACCACGGCGTTGGAGTGGGCGAAGGCGAGGAAGCGTCCGTCCGGGGAGAATTCGAGCCCGGTTACATCGGGAATGACGGCGGCGCGGCGGCCGCTGCGGTCTTCCGGAATCGCATTGGGGTCCGGCGCGGGCTCCGGCTCGGGAGCGATCGGCTTGCGCTTGCCCGTGAACTCGACCGGCGTGTCCGAGCCCGCATCGAGGAAGAAGACGGCGTCCCCCTCCGCGATCGCCACTCGGTCGCCCGTCGCCGTCCACGCGATCGCCGCGGGCTGAGCCGTCCACGACCTCACCGGTTTCACCTCCGCCAGGTCCCACAGCTCCACGCCCTTGCGCGTGTAGCCCCAGGCCTGCAGCGCACCTTTCGAGTCCTTCACCACGTTCCAGAACTGGCAGCCGAGTCCTTCCTTGCGCACCAGTTCCTTCCCGGACTCCGCGTCCCACGTCATCACGATCCCCTGACCGCCGTTCTGCGCCAGCGCGACCAGCTTTCCGCCCTCGAGCGCCATCGCCGTGATCACGCCGACCGGCATCTCGAACCGCCGCCGCTCCGCGCCGCTCACCGGGTCGCACAGCGCGACCCATTTGTCATGCCAGCTGCCGGCGACCAGCGTCTTCCCGTCCGCCGGGAACGCGAACACTTCCGCTTCCTTGTGAAAGCGCACTTTCCCCGTCGCCGTGTCCCACGCCGCCAGGCGGCTGCCCGCGATCGTCACCAGCGTGCCGCCGTCCGGCGACATCCCGTGCCGGTAGATGTAGCCCTCCTCCGGCATCGCCGCGATGAAGCGCCGCTTCCGCGTCCCCGCGTCGATCACGTGGATCTCCGCAACCCCGTGCTCGCCCTCGATGGAGGCGATCAACGCCTTCCCGTCAGGCGTAAATTCCAGCGCCCCGACGCGGCTGTTCGTATCGGGGATCTTCGCGTCCTCGGCGGGTGCGAGCGGGGCCTGGGCGAAGGAAACGGACGCGAGCAGGAAGACGAGGGTGATCGGTTTCATGGAGGGTTAGAGGCAGGAGAGCGGTGGAAGTTCCGGAAATCTGGCGACGAGGGAAGCCGCGGAGTGGGCGGGGCAACGATAGCCACCGTCGGCGCCGCTACTCGCCAGCCCTTCGAACGCGCGCTTCGAGACGCCTGCTGCCGTCGTCGTCTGGCCTCAGGGGCGGGCCATCGGAATCCTGATCCCGTTCTTCTTCGCCGCCCGCTTCGCCTCGTCATACCCCGCATCCGCATGCCGCGCGATCCCGATCCCGGGGTCGTTCGTGAGCACGAGCGAGACGCGTTTCGAGGACTTCGCGCTCCCGTCCACGCACACGACCTGCCCAGCGTGGATGGAGTATCCGATGCCGACGCCGCCGCCGTGGTGGACCGAAACCCACGTCGCGCCGCTGGCGGTGTTCAGGAGCGCGTTCAGCACCGGCCAGTCGGCGATCGCGTCGCTGCCGTCCTTCATGGCTTCGGTTTCGCGGTTCGGTGAGGCTACGCTTCCGGTGTCGAGGTGGTCGCGGCCGATGACGAAGGGCGCCTTGACCTTCTTCTTCGCGACGAGCCGGTTGAGCAGTTCGCCGAATCGCGCGCGTTCGCCCTGGCCGAGCCAGCAGATGCGGGCGGGGAGGCCTTGGAATTTCACGCGCTCCCTGGCCATGCGGATCCATTTCGCTAGCGACTCGTTCTCGCCGAACTCCTTCAGCACGAGGTCGTCCGTGATGGCGATGTCCTTCGGGTCGCCGCTGAGCGCGGCCCACCGGAACGGTCCCCGTCCTTCACAGAAAAGGGGTCGCACATAAGCCGGCACGAACCCCGGGTAGTCGAACGCGTTCTCGACGCCGGCGAGCTTGGCCTGGCCGCGGAGGTTGTTGCCGTAGTCGAAGGCGATGGCGCCGGCCTTCTGCATGTCGAGCATGGCCTTGCAGTGCGTTGCCATGGCGGCCATGGAGCGGCGGACGTACTCCTGGGGGTTCTTCGTGCGCAGAGCCGCGGCCTCCTTGAGCGTCAGGCCGTTCGGCACGTAGCCGTTGAGCGCATCGTGCGCGCTGGTCTGGTCCGTCACGACGTCCGGGATCTTTCCGCGTTTTACGAGCTCCGGAAAGACGTCGGCGCAATTCCCGACGAGGCCCACCGAGAGCGCTTCCTTCTTTTGACACGCTGCGTCAATCCACCGGAGCGCCTCGTCGAGCGACGTCGTCATCCGGTCGCAGTAGGCCTTGTCGATGCGGCGCTGGATGCGCCATGGGTCCACCTCGACCGTCAGGATCGCGGCCCCCGCCATCGTCCCCGCCAGCGGCTGCGCGCCGCCCATGCCGCCCATCCCGCCCGTCAGCACGAACTTCCCCGCGAGCGAGCCGCCGAAATGTTTTTTCCCGCACGCCGCGAACGTCTCGTACGTCCCCTGCAGGATCCCCTGCGTGCCGATGTAGATCCACGACCCCGCGGTCATCTGTCCGAACATCGTCAGCCCCAGCGCCTCCAGCCGCCGGAACTCGTCCCACGTCGCCCAGTGCGGCACCAGCAGCGAGTTCGCAATCAGCACCCGCGGCGCCATGTCGTGCGTCCGGAACACGCCGACCGGCTTGCCGCTCTGCACCAGCAGCGTCTCGTCGTCCTTCAGCGTCCGAAGCGTCGCCAGGATCGACTTCAGGCACGCCTCGTTCCGCGCCGCCTTGCCGCTTCCGCCGTAGACCACCAGCCGCTGCGGGTCCTCCGCCACCTCAGGGTCCAGGTTGTTCTGCAGCATCCGGTACGGCGCTTCCGTCTGCCACGACCGGCACGTCTTCTTCGAGCCCCGCGGGGCGCGGATCGTTTTCATGATGGCGATTCTGCGATACGCGGGAAGCGCGGGAAGGAATTTCTGAAGCGGCCACGGGATTTCGCGCGATTGAGGGGAATTTCTCGGCCCCGGTCCCGGGGATTCCCGTGCCCGGGCGGGCAACGCGTTTGCTCCAATGGACCGTATGCCGCGCGACCAACGCCTGGACTTTCACCGCCATCGGGACCCTAACACCGGCGCGGAGTGGGTCGAGACGGCGCTTCGCGGCGAAGCGCTCGCCGACCTCCCGCTTCTCAACAAGGGGACCGCGTTCACCCAGGAGGAACGCGACCTGCTCGGGCTGCGGGGGCTGCTGCCGCCGCACGTCGGGACGATGGAGGAGCAGGCGCAGAGAGTGCTCGAGAACTACCGCCGCAACCGGACGGAGCTCGAGCGGTACATCCACCTGATCTCGCTTCTCGACCGCAACGAGACGCTGTTCTACCGGGTGCTTCTCGACAACCTCGTGGAGATGCTGCCGGTGGTGTACACGCCGACGGTGGGGCAGGCGTGCCTGCAGTTCGGGCACATCTACCGGCGGGCGCGCGGGCTGTACTTGACGCCGGAGGACGCGCCGCGGATGGAGGCCGTCCTTGCGAACTGGCCGAGGCCGGACGTGGCCGTGATCGTGGTGACGGACGGCGAGCGCGTCCTGGGGCTGGGCGACCTGGGCGCGAACGGAATGGGAATCTCAATCGGCAAGCTGAACCTCTACACCGCGGCCGCGGGGATCCGGCCGGAGAAAACCCTGCCGGTCTGCCTCGACACGGGGACGGAGAACGAGGCGCTGCTGGCGGACCCGCTGTATCTCGGGGTGAAGCGCCGTCGTGTGCGCGGCCCGGCGTACGACGCGCTGGTCGAGGCGTTCGTGCGGGGGGCGCGGCGGCGGTGGCCCGGCGTGCTGGTGCAGTTCGAGGACTTCGGCAAGGCCAACGCGGCGCGCCTCCTCGACGCCTGGCGGGAACGCGAGCTCTGCTTCAACGACGACATCCAGGGGACCGGCGCCGTGGTCCTCGCCGGGCTGCTCGGCGCCCTCCGCATCTCCGGCGGCTCGCTCGACGGCCAGCGCATCGTGATCGCCGGGGCCGGAAGCGCCGGGATCGGGATCGCGCGGATGCTGAAGGCGGCGCCGGTGTGGATGGTCGATTCGAAGGGACTGCTGACGGCGGACCGGCCGGCCCTTTCAGACGCGCAGCGCGCCTTCGCTCGCGCGGAACCGGCGGGCCCGCTGCTGGACGTCTTGCGCCGCGTCCGCCCGACCGTCCTGATCGGGACGAGCGCCAGCCCGGGACTCTTCACGAAAGAAATCCTCCAGGCGATGGACGGCCCCCGCCCGGTCGTCTTCCCCCTCTCGAACCCGACCGCGAGCGCCGAATGCACTCCCGACCAGGCGCGCGAGTGGACCGGCGGCCGCGCGATCGTCGCCACCGGCAGCCCGTTCCCCGGCACGCCGCAGTGCAACAACCTCTACGTCTTCCCCGGCGTCGGGCTCGGCATCCTCGCCGCCCGCGCCTCCCGCGTCTCCGACGACGCCTTCTTCGCCGCCGCGCGCGCCCTGGCCGACCTGGCTTCAGGGGAAGCGCTTTTCCCGCCGCTTTCCGACATCCGCCGGGTGACCTCGGCGATCGCGCTCGCGGTCGCACGGAATGCGTGCGGTTCCGGGGCGGCGCCCCCGGCGTCCGAGGAGGCGCTTCGCTGGCGGATCTCCGAGGAGATGTGGGACCCCCGCTACGTCCCGTACCGGCCGGCTCCCTGAGGATTCGTGCCCCGCACCGCGCGGAATCTGCTACTCTTCCGGCCCGAATGGCGCTCTTCAAAGACCTGAATCTCATCCAGCCCCTCCTCGACGCGGTCGCGCAGGAGGGCTACCAGCACCCGACCCCGATCCAGGAAAAGGCGATCCCGGTCCTCCTGTCGGGAAAGGATGTCCTGGGCTGCGCGCAGACGGGCACGGGGAAAACCGCCGCGTTCGCGCTTCCGATCCTCCAGAAGCTGGCGGGGGAGCCGAAGACGGGGAAGCGCGAGCCGCGGGCGCTGATCCTGGCGCCGACGCGGGAACTCGTGTCGCAGATCGGGGAGAGTTTCGAGGCGTACGGGCGCAACACGCAGGTGGTGACGCAGACGATCTACGGCGGAGTCTCCCAGGGGCCGCAGGCGCGGGCGGTGCGCGCGGGGCTGGACGTGATTGCGGCGACGCCGGGGCGGCTGCTCGATCTCATGGGGCAGGCGATCCTGTCGCTCGGCTCGGTACAGGTGCTCGTGCTCGACGAGGCCGACCGCATGATGGACATGGGCTTCCTCCCCGACCTCTACCGCATCGTTCGCCGCGTGCCGCTTCGCCGCCAGACGATGCTGTTCTCGGCGACGCTCCCGCATGAAATCGTCAGCCTTGCGAAGGAGATCCTGCACGAGCCGGTGCGCATCGACATCACGCCGACGGCCACCACGGTCGCGACGGTGCGGCAGGTCGTGTACCACGTGAGCCGCGAGGGCAAGGCGGCGCTGTTGAACCGGCTGGTGCTGGCGCCGGACGTGAAGCGGGCGATCGTGTTCACGCGGACGAAGGAAGGCGCGAACAAAGTGGTGGCGGAGCTGAACTACGGCCCTGTGCGGGCGGACGTGATGCACGCGGACCGCGGGCAGAGCGCGCGCGAGAAGACGCTGGAGAGGTTCAAGGAGGGCGTGACGAAGGTCCTGGTGGCGACGGACATCGCGAGCCGCGGCCTCGACGTGGACGGGATCACGCACGTGTTCAACTACGACGTCCCCGACGAGCCGGATTCCTACGTTCACCGCATCGGCCGCACCGCGCGCGCCGGGGCGCACGGCCTGGCGATCACGCTGTGTTCGCACGAAGAGGAGCGCAAGCTGGCGGCGATCGAGCATGCGATCCGGATGAAGCTGCCTGAGGGGGCGAAGGGCGGGGAGCGGTCACACGTGGCGGCGGGCGGGCACGTGCATGCGCCGGCCGTCCCGTTGGCCCACGATCCCTCGCACGGCGCGGGGCACGGTCACACGCTGCCCCTCGAACCCGCCCACGCGCATGGGCACGCCCACGCGCCGGCCCATGTGCATCCTCCGGTCCCCGCGAAGGTCGAGCCGGTTTCCCCCACGCACGACCCGCGACACGGCCTGGCTGGGCTGCCGCCCGAAGAAGGAGCGAAGAAGTTCAGCCGGTTGCGCCAGCGGCATCCGCCTTGC
>CAVPNQ010000170.1:0-49114 GCA_963706735.1 uncultured Planctomycetia bacterium | reverse complement strand
ACAGTGGTACGTCGTGAGGGTGCAGAGCGGTCGCGAGGACAAGGTCCGCGATTCGCTGGAGCGCCGCGTCAAGGCCGCGAGCCTGGACAACGTGATCACGAGGGTGCTGGTCCCGAGTGAGAAAGTAACGGAGATCAAGTCCGGGAAGAAGCGAGTCCGGGACCGCAAGCTGTACGCGGGGTACCTGCTGATCGAGGCGGATGCCTCGAGCGGGGACGTGCCCGAGCAGGCCTGGTACCTGGTCCGGGAGACGCCGGGAATCGGCGACTTCCTGGGCTCGAAGAAGCCGGTCCCGATGGCGCAGCACGAGGTGGACAAGATCCTGATGACGTCCACGGCGAGCGCGGACAAGCCGAAGCTCGTGATCAATTTCCAGAAGGGCGACAGCGTCCGGATCAAGGAAGGCGCTTTCGAGAACATGGACGGTGTCGTGGAGGAAGTGATCCCGGAGAAGGGTCTGGTCCGGGTGACGATCACGATTTTCGGGCGCGCGACGCCCGTCGAGCTGGAAAGCTGGCAGATCGAGAAGATCTAGGGACACAGCAGGGCCGGCCAGGCCGGTCCTGAAGCCGTGCGAGGTCGGTGCTCGGGGACGAGTCCCCAAAGCGCACCATCCAAGGGAGAAGTGAGATGGCCAAGGAAGTGTCGGCGAAAGTGAAGCTTCAGTGCCCCGGCGGGCAGGCGACGCCGGCTCCGCCCGTGGGTCCCGCGCTGGGCCAGCACGGCGTGAACATCGGCGAATTCGTGAAGAAGTTCAACGACGCCACCAAGAAAGACATGGGCACGATCTACCCGGTCATCGTCACGATCTACAAGGACCGGACGTTCGACTTCATCCTCAAGTCGCCCCCCGCTTCCGTCATGCTGAAAAAGGCCGCGGGGATCGTGAAGGGCGCGGCGAATCCGCTCAAGGACGAGGTCGGAAGGGTGACCTGGCAGCAGTGCAAGGACATCGCCAAGGCGAAGCTCGCCGACATCAACACCACGGACCTGGAGATGGGTGCGCGGATGGTGGCGGGAACCGCCAGGAGCATGGGAATCAAGGTGGACGGAGTTCCGGGCAAAAAGTAGCGAACAAGACGCAGGTCCGGGGTTCGCCCCGGGCCCGCTTCTTCAACTGAACGTGTGACGTGTTTCCAGGCGGATGCCGAGCCGCGGCCTGGGAATAGGCGACCTCCCCGGAGGGAGCGGCCCGGCAGGAGAAACGGATGCAGAAGCGCAGCAAGAAGTACCGCAAGAACGTCGCGCTTGTCGATCCGAAGAAGCGTTACGACGTGGCGGCGGCGGTCGGCATCCTCAAGAAGTTCGAGGGGATGAAATTCGACCAGACCGTCGACGTGTCGTTCGCCCTTCTGCTCGACGTGAAGAAGGCCGAACAGGCCCTTCGCGGCGCGATTTCGCTTCCGCACGGCATCGGCAAGGCGCGCAAGGTGGTCGTATTCGCCGAGGGCGCGGACGCCGAGGCGGCGCGGGGAGCGGGTGCGGACGAGGTCGGGTCTGACGACCTGGCGAAGAAGGTGGAAGGCGGATGGCTGGACTTCGACGTGGCCATTGCGGTCCCGGCCATGATGAAGAAGATCAGCCGCCTGGGCAAGGTGCTGGGTCCGCAGGGCAAGATGCCCAGCCCGAAGAACGGGACGGTGACCGAGAACGTGACGAATGCGGTCCGCGAGTTCAAGGCCGGCAAGCTGGAGTACCGGGCCGACGCGGGCGGCAGCATCATGGTTGCGGTCGGGAAAATGTCGTTTGCGCCGGAGAAGCTGAAGGACAACGTGTCCTTCATCGTCGACCACATCAGGTCGATCAAGCCGGCGGGCCTGAAGGGCAACTACTTCAGGAAGGTTGTTCTTTCCGGAACGATGACTCCGGGCATCCCCCTGGACGTCCAGTAAGGAGAAGTCGGAATGTCCAAGGCGATCCGCACTCGGATGATGAAGGAGACGACGGCCCGGTACAAGGGGCTGGTCGCCGGTGTATTCGTCGATTTTCGCGGCCTGGACGGCAAGCAGGCGGACGCGCTTCGGAAGGAGCTGCGTGCGGCGAAGATCGAGGTGGACGTGCTGAAGAACTCGCTGGCGGTGAGGGCGTTCAAGGACCTGGGGATACCGGACCTGGACAAGACGCTGACGGGCATGACGGCGCTTGTGCACGGCCCCGATCCCGCGGACGTCGCGAAGAAGCTGCTGGCGTGGAAGGAGAAGCACAAGAAGCTGGAGATCAAGTCGGGGCTGCTCGAGAACAAGATGCTCACGCTTGCGGAGGTGAAGCAGCTTTCGACGATGCCGAACCGGCTGACGCTGCTGTCGCAGATTGCGGGGCTGATTGCGGCGCCGATGAGCGACATGGCGGGCTGCCTGAACGCGCTGTTGCAGGACACGGCGGGGCTGTTGAAGGCGCTCGAGGAAAAGAAATCGAAGGAGGGCGAAGCGCCGGCATAGCCCCCTGCGAGCGAAGCGAGCCAGGGGGCTATACCCTGAGCGAGCGAAGCGAGTCGAAGGGCGGGCTTGAAGGTAGAAGGTCGCAGGCGTGAAGTTCTCGGACAACTTTAAAAACCTGTCGTGACACTGAGGAGGAATGAGATGGGTGACGTAGCTGGCGTGATGAACGGCGTGAAGGGCCTGTCGGACGAGGAGCGGAGCCAGGTGGTGCTGGACACGATTGCCAGCGGCTCGGTGATCTGGCTTTCGAACCTCAAGAAGCAGTTCGAGGCGAAGTTCGGGGTGACGGCGGCCGTTGCGGCGGCGCCTGCGGCGGCGGGTCCTGCGGCTGCGGCTGCTCCTGCGGCCGAGGTCCAGACCACGTTCGACGTGATCCTCGAGCCGAGCACGCCCGACAAGAAGATCGGCGTCATCAAGGTCGTCCGGACGATGACCGACCTGGGCCTGAAGGAGGCGAAGCAGCTGGTCGACGAGGCGCCGAAGACGCTGAAGTCCGGCATCTCGAAGGAAGACGCCGAGAAGATCAAGAAGGAGATCGAGGCGGCTGGCGGAGTCTGCAAGATCAAGTAAGCGATTCAACCGGCGCGCCGGGGCGGGAAACCGTCCCGGCGCGACGTTCTCAACGCGAAGACCTGCCGTGGAGCCGGCGTGGTCCCTGCCTTCAAGGCGGGGGAAGCCGGAGTAGGCGGGCGCTCGCCGCGATCGTCGGTGACGGCGTAGCTGCACCCAGGGACTGCGGTCCCCGTGTCTCTCTAGGGAGCCTCCATGGACACCCGTCCAGAAATCCGGAATTTCGGGAAGGTCGGCGAAGCCGCACCGATCCCGAACCTGGTCGACATCCAGACCAGGGCCTATGACCGGTTCCTCCAGGCCGATCTGCCGCCCTCAAAGCGGGAGAAAACGGGCCTCGAGGCGCTGATCCAGGAAATTTTCCCCATCCCGTCCTACGACGGGTCGAGCGAACTGCAGTACCTCGGGTACGAACTGAGGCCGCCGCGGTACACGCCCGACGAGTGCCGCCGCCTGCGGCTGACCTACGGTGCGCCCCTCAAGGTGCGCATGCGCCTCCAGAAGGCGGAACCCATCGAGGAAGACGTCTACCTCGGCGAAATCCCCCTCATGATCGGCGGCGGCGAGTTCATCATCAACGGCGCCGAGCGCGTCATCGTCTCCCAGCTCCACAGGTCGCCCGGCATCGATTTCTCGGAAGAGAAGACCGGCGACAAGAAGCTGCACTCATGCTGGATCGTCCCGGAACGCGGCAGCTGGATCGAGCTCTCCGTCGGGAAGAAGGAATCGCTCTACGTGAGGATCGACCAGAGCGGCAAGATCCCCGCCACGACCTTCCTCCGCGCGATGTCGCCCGACTACTCCACGAACGCGGACCTGATCCGCCTCTTCCACGAGACCAAGAAGGTCAAGATCGGCAAGGACCCGGAGCAGCTGAAAGGCAAGTTCCTGGTCGACCCGATCATCGACCCTGACACGCAGAAGGTGCTCGTCGAGGCCGGCAAGGAACTCCTCGACGGCTCCATCAAGATCATCGCGGCGCGCGAGGACATCAAGGACGTCGAGATCATCGAAAAGCTCGACGACCCCAGCCTCGTCAACACGCTCTCCGAGGATCCCACGCGGACTCACGAAGAAGCGCTTCTCAAGATCTACGCCCGTCTCCGTCCCGGCACCCCGCAGCAGCTCGACCGCGCCAAGGCGCTCTTCAATGAGCGCTTCTTCGACGCCTCGCGCTACCGCCTGGGCCGCGTCGGCCGCTTCCGCCTCAACCGCAAGTTCGCGACGGTGAAGGGTCCGGAGGACCAGGTCCTGATGAAGGAGGACATCGTCCACGCGATCCAGTACATCATGAAGATGCGCAAGGGCGAGGGTCACCCGGACGACATCGACCACCTGGGAAACCGGCGTGTGAGGACGATTGACGAGCTGGCGGCGGAGGAGATCCGGAAGGGCTTCCTGCGCCTGCGGCGGACGATCGGGGAGAGGCTGAACCTGGACAACCAGGAGCAGATCACGCCGCGTTCGCTGATCAATGCGAAGACGGTGTCGAGCGCGATCGAGTTCTTCTTCGGCCGCGGCGAGCTGTCGCAGGTCGTGGACCAGACGAACCCGCTGGCGCAGCTGACGCACGAGCGGCGGCTGTCGGCCCTCGGGCCCGGGGGTTTGAACCGGAAGCGCGCGGGGTTCGAGGTGCGCGACGTGCACATCTCGCACTACGGCCGCATCTGCCCGATCGAGACGCCCGAAGGAACGAACATCGGCCTGATCTCGTCGCTGGCGATCTACTCGACCATCGACGAGTACGGCTTCCTGATTTCGCCGTACCGGATCGTGAAGAACGGCAAGGTGACCGACGAGGTCAAGACGCTGCGCGCGAACGAGGAGATGGACAAGATCATGGCGCCGGCGGACCTGAAGGTGGACTCGAAGGGTCACATTGTCGACGAGAAGGTGATCGCGCGGGTGAACGGCGAATTCATGTTCGTCGCCCGTGAAGACGTGCACTACATGGACGTTTCGCCGAAGCAGATGACGGGCGTTTCGGCGGCGCTGGTTCCGTTCCTCGAGCACGACGACGCTAACCGCGCACTGATGGGCGCCAACATGCAGCGCCAGGCCGTGCCGCTTCTCATCACCGAGGCGCCCGTCGTGGGCACGGGGATGGAGAAGTACGTCGCCGAGAACAGCGCGATGGTGGTGGTGGCGAAGAAGGCCGGGACGGTGACGTTCGTGGACGCGCTGGTGATCAAGATCGACGAGCACGAGTACACGCTTCGCAAGTTCGTCGGCCTGAACGAGCGCACCTGCCTGAACCAGCGGCCGATCGTGAAGATGGGCCAGAAGGTGGCGAAGGGGCAGGTGATTGCGGACGGGGCGGCGACGTCGGCCGGCGAGCTGTCCCTGGGCAAGAACGTGCTGGCGGCGTTCATGTCGTGGGACGGGTACAACTTTGAAGACGCGATCATTGTCGGCGAGAGCCTGATCAAGGCCGACAAGTACACCTCGATCCACATCGAGGAGTTCGAGATCGAGATCCGTGAGACGAAGCTGGGGCGCGAGGAGTTCACGCGGGACATCCCGAACGTGAGCGAGAAGCAGCTCCGGAACCTGGCCGAGGACGGCGTGATCCGGGTCGGGACGCGGGTCAAGCCGGGCGACATCCTGGTGGGCAAGGTGGCCCCGAAGTCGAAATCGGAGCTGACGCCCGAGGAGAAGCTGCTGCACGTGATCTTCGGGCGCGCGGGCGAGGACGTGAAGAACGACTCGCTGGAAGTGCCGTCCGGGGTTGAAGGGATCGTGCTGGACACGCACAAGTTCAGCCGGAAGGTCTCGCTTTCCGAGAAGGAGCGCGAGGAGGTCCGGAAGGAAAAGAAGAAGATCGAGAAGGAGTTCGAGACGCGCGTGCAGGACGGCCTGAACGAGCTGATCAAGGAGATCAAGCCGACGGTCGGGCGCGGCGTGCCGGCGAACCTGGAATTCGGGGCGAAGACCAACGGCGCCCGCGACCTCAGGGAGCTGCGCGACCGCCTGGACGTCGAGCGCTGGGACTTCGACAAGCCGAGCGAGAAGAACAAGATCGCCGCGACGATCCGGGAGTTCTTCCGGAAGTCCGAGGTCTTCGAGAACGAGAAGGAGCGCAAGGTCAACCGCCTGGAGCGCGGCGACGAGCTGCCGACGGGCGTGCTGGAGATGGTGAAGATCTACATTGCGACGAAGCGCAACCTGTCGGTCGGCGACAAGATGGCCGGCCGTCACGGGAACAAGGGAGTCATCGCCAGGATCATGCCGGAGGAGGACATGCCGTTCCTCGCCGACGGGACCCCGGTCGAGATGGTCCTGAACCCGCTGGGCGTGCCGAGCCGCATGAACGTCGGGCAGATCCTCGAGACCCACCTCGGCTGGGCCGCGCGCAAGCTCGGCTTCAGGGCGGTGACGCCGGTGTTCGAAGGCGCCACCGAGGAGGAGATCGTCGAGCTGCTCGGGCAGGCCGGGCATGCCACCGACGGCAAGTCGGTCGTCTACGACGGGCGCACCGGCGAACACTTCGACGAGCGGGTCACGGTCGGCTACATCTACATGATGAAGCTGCACCACCTGGTCGACGACAAGGTTCACGCCCGCGCCACCGGGCCGTACAGCCTCATCACCCAGCAGCCGCTGGGCGGAAAGGCGCGCTACGGCGGCCAGCGCTTCGGGGAAATGGAAGTCTGGGCGCTCGAGGCGTACGGGGCGGCCAACATCCTGCAGGAGCTGCTCACGGTCAAGTCGGACGACGTGGACGGCCGCACGAAGATCTACGAGTCGATGGTGAAGGGCGAGAACACGCTGGAACCCGGCACGCCGATGTCGTTCGAGGTGTTGACGAACGAAATCAAGGGCCTCGGGCTTTCGCTGAAACTCGAAAAGAGAAAGGGGATCTAACGAAATGGATCTCTTTTACGATCGAATCAACGACTACACCGCGGTGACGATCAAGCTGGCGTCGCCGGAGGAAATCCGGAGCTGGTCGTACGGCGAAGTGAAGAAGCCGGAGACCATCAATTACCGGACGTACCGTCCCGAGAAGGACGGCCTGTTCTGCGAACGCATCTTCGGTCCCGAGAAGGACTGGGAATGCTTCTGCGGTAAGTACAAGGGCATCAAGTACAAGGGCATCGTCTGCGACCGGTGCGGCGTCGAAATCACGCTTTCGCGCGTCCGCCGCCGCCGCATGGGCCACATCAACCTGGCCTCGCCCGTGGCCCACATCTGGTTCTTCAAGACGATCCCCAGCCGCATCGGGACGCTCCTGGGGATGAAGACGAGCTCGCTGGAGCGCGTCGTCTACTACCAGGACTACGTGGTGACCCAGGTCCGCAAGAAGGGCTGCCCCCTCAAGGAGAAGCAGCTGCTGTCCGAGGACCAGTTCCGCGAGTTCAAGGAGCAGTACGGGGACGATTTCGAAGCGGACATGGGCGCGGAGGCGGTGAAGCTGCTCCTGCAGGGGCTCGAGCTGCCGTCGCTTTCGGACCAGCTCCGCAAGGACCTCAAGAAGACGGCGTCCGCGCAGCGGCAGAAGGACATCATCAAGCGGCTGCGCCTCGTCGAGATGCTGATGGCGTCGGGCAACAAGCCGGAATGGATGGTGCTGGACGTGATCCCCGTGATCCCGCCGGACCTCCGCCCGCTCGTCCTGCTCGATTCCGGCAACTTCGCCACGAGCGACCTCAACGATCTCTACCGCCGCCTCATCAACCGCAACAACCGGTTGAAGAAGCTGCTCGACCTGAACGCGCCGGAAGTCATCATCCGGAACGAAAAGCGCATGCTGCAGCAGTCGGTGGACGCGCTGTTCGACAACAACCGGTGCCGCCGTCCGGTGCTGGGCTCGAACAACCGCCCGCTCAAGTCGCTGACCGACATGATCAAGGGCAAGCAGGGCCGGTTCCGCGAGAACCTGCTCGGAAAGCGCGTGGACTACAGCGCCCGCTCCGTCATCGTCGTCGGCCCCGAACTCAAGCTCAACCAGTGCGGCCTCCCCAAGAAGATCGCCCTGGAGCTCTACCAGCCCTTCATCATCCGCCGGCTCCGTGAAATGGGCCGCGCGGACACCATCAAGTCCGCCAAGAAGATGCTCGAACGCCGCGACGAGGGCGTGTGGGACATCCTGGAAGAGGTCATCACGGACCACCCGGTCCTCCTCAACCGCGCTCCCACCCTTCACCGCATGGGCATCCAGGCCTTCGACCCGGTCCTCGTCGAAGGAAACGCCATCAAGCTGCACCCGCTCGTCTGCGCCGGCTTCAACGCCGACTTCGACGGCGACCAGATGGCCGTCCACCTCCCGCTGTCCTGGGAGGCGCAGGTCGAGGCCAAGACGCTCATGATGTCCACCGGCAACATCTTCAGCCCGGCGCACGGGAACCCGATCATCGCGCCGTCGCAGGACATGGTGCTCGGCGTGAACTACCTGACCGTCCGCCGTCCCGGGACGGACAACAAGATGGCCGACCTCCGCAAGGCCTTCTCTTCCATCGAGGAGGCTCTGCTGGCCTACGACGCGAAGAAGGTCAAGATCCACGACCCGATCCGCGTGGCGCTGGGTGAGAAGCGGGAAGTCTGGAACAAGCGTGACACGGTGGAGAAGTCCGAGGGGTTCGGCCGGTACATCACGACGGTCGGCCGCATGCTCCTCAACGACGTTCTTCCGCCGGGCATGCCGTTCTACAACTACGAGATCGACAAGAAGGGCATCCAGGCGGTGATTTCGACGTGCCACCGGCGCCTGGGCAAGGAAGCGACGCTTCGGCTGCTGGACGACCTGAAGCAGACGGGGTTCAAGGCGGCGACGCTGGCGGGTCTCTCGATTGCGACGTCGGACCTCCGGGTTCCGACGCGGAAGGTGGAGATCCTGAAGGCGGCGGAGGAAGAGGTCGCGAGGATCGACAAGAACTACCAGAAGGGCGCGATCACGGATGGCGAGCGGTACAACCAGATCATCGACATCTGGACGACGGCCCGTGAAAGGGTCGGCGAGGCGATGATGCTCGAGATGAGGGAAGACATCCGGGACGGCAAGCACGTGCTGAACCCGATCTTCATGATGGCGACGTCCGGCGCCCGAGGCTCGGTCGACCAGGTGAGGCAGCTGGCCGGCATGCGCGGCCTGATGGCCAAGCCGAGCGGCAAGATCATCGAGACGCCGATCAAGGCGAACTTCCGCGAAGGACTGAACGTGCTCGAGTACTTCTCTTCGACGCACGGTGCCCGCAAAGGACTGGCCGACACGGCGCTGAAGACGGCCGACGCCGGCTACCTGACCCGCAAGCTCGTGGACGTGGCGCAGAACGTGGTCATCAACATCCAGGACTGCGGCACGATGAACGGCATCACGAAGCAGACGGTGTACAAGGGCGAGAAGGTCGAGGTATCGCTGTCGCAGATCCTGCACGGACGCGTCGCCCGGGACAACATCGTCGACATCGTCACGGACGAGATCGTGGTGCGCGAGAACGAGGTCATCACGGACGAGATCGCCAAGCGGATCGAAGGACTCGGGTACCAGAAGGTCCGGGTCCGGAGCCCGCTCACGTGCGAGGCGTCGATGGGCATCTGTGCCCGCTGCTACGGCATGGACCTGTCCACGGGCCAGATCGTCGAGGAAGGGCTGGCCGGCGGCATTATCGCGGCGCAGTCCATCGGCGAGCCTGGCACGCAGCTGACGATGCGGACGTTCCACATCGGCGGCGTGGCGTCGAAGACCCTCGAGGAATCGCAGATCGTCGCCAAGACGCTCGGGACGATCCGTTACAGCGGCATCCGCGTCGTCAAGGCCCGTACCGGGGAGTTCATCGTCCTGAACCGGAACGGCGAAGTCCTCATCAACGACGACAAGGACCGCGAAATCGAGAAGTACACGATCCCGGCCGGCGCCCTCATCAAGGTCGAGGACGGGGCCAAGATCAAGAAGGGCGCCGTGCTCGTCCGCTGGGACCCGCACAACATCCCGATCCTTGCCGAGAAGGACGGTGTCGTGCACTACGAGGACATCGAGCGCGGCAAGACGATGAAGGAAGAGATCGACGCGAAGTCCGGCGTCCGTCGAAAGGTCATCATCGAGCACAAGGGCGACCTGCACCCGCAGATCGTCATCAAGGACAAGACCGGCAACATCCTGGGTTCGTACGTCGTCCCCGAGAAGGCCTTCATCGAGGTCAACCAGGGCGACGAGGTGCGTCAGGGCGACATGCTTGCCAAGACGCCCCGCGAGATCACCGGAACCCAGGACATCACCGGCGGCCTGCCGCGCGTCACCGAGCTGTTCGAGGCGCGCAAGCCGAAGGACCCCGCCGTCATCTCCGAAATCGACGGTCTCGTCGAGCTCGGCGAAAAGCGGCGCGGGAAGCGCACCATCCTGGTCAAGAACGAGGAGTCCGGCCTCGAGCGCGAACACCTCGTCCCGCACGGCAAACACCTGCGCGTCCACCGTGGCGACAAGGTGAGGGCCGGCGAGGCGCTCGTGGACGGCCCGCTCGTCCCGCACGACATCCTCAGGATCAGCGGCGAAGAAGCCGTCCAGATCTACCTTCTCCGCGAAGTCCAGAACGTCTACCGGTCGCAGTCCGTGTCCATCGACGACAAGCACATCGAGATCATCATCAGCCAGATGCTCCGCAAGGTGAAGATCCAGTCCTCGGGCGATACCGACATGCTGCCGGGCACGGTCATCGACAAGTTCCGCTTCCAGGAAGAGAACCGCAAGTACGAGGAAAAGGGCAAAAAGACCGCGACGGCCAAGCCCCTGCTCCTCGGCGTCACGAAGGCCGCTCTTCAGAGCGAGTCCTTCATCGCCGCGGCCAGCTTCCAGGAAACGACGAAGGTCCTTACGGAGGCCGCCCTTGCGGCACGCCGCGACGAGCTCGTGGGTCTCAAGGAGAACGTCATCCTGGGGCACATGATCCCGGCCGGCACGGGCTTCCGGCAGTACGGCGCCATGAGGGTCAAGAAGAACGTGGCGTTGCTCAAGGAAGGCGACCAGGCGATCTAGCGATTCCCCGGGCCGCTGTCCCCCTGAAGGGGGCGGCGGCCCGGTTTCGGCTTGAAATCCGGGGGGCATGGGAGTAGATTTCCCGGCCCTTCACTCACAGGAGACGTCTCCAGAATGTGCCCCACCGTCAACCAGCTCGTCCGTCACGGCCGCCGGTCGCCGAAGACGAAGAGCAAGTCGCCCGTCCTTCAGAATTGCCCGACGAAGAAGGGCGTGTGCCTGCTCGTCAAGACGATGACCCCGAAGAAGCCGAACAGCGCCCTTCGCAAGATCGCGCGCGTGCGGCTTTCGAACGGCCGTGAAGTCACGGCGTACATCCCGGGCGAGGGCCACAACCTGCAGGAGCACTCGATCGTGCTCGTGCGCGGCGGCCGCGTCCGCGACCTGCCCGGCGTCCGGTACCACATCATCCGCGGCGTGTTCGACTGCGGCGGGGTGGATGCGCGGAAGCAGAGCCGGTCGAAGTACGGGGCGAAGCGTCCGAAGGCTTAAGGAGGCTGGCGGAGGCTGGCGAAAGCCGGCGGAGGCCGGCATTACGTTGTAAGTCGTGCTCCCTGAACGGGGGCGCCCCGGCGACGGGGACCAGATGTCCGCGAACCAAACCGCGGGCGAAAAAGGAGAGTCATGGCCAAGAAGTTCAAGTCGTTCGAGAAGCTGCTGAGGCCCGACCCGAAGTACAAGAACCGCGTGGTCGGAAAGTTCATCAACTGCCTCATGTACGACGGGCACAAGGTGAAGGCGCAGGGGATTTTCTACGAGGCGCTCAAGGCGATCGAGAAGAAGGTCCCGGGCGTGGATCCCCTCGAGGTGTTCACGAAGGCGATCGACAACATCAAGCCGATCGTGGAAGTGCGTTCGCGGCGCGTCGGCGGCGCGACGTACCAGGTCCCGGTCGAGGTGGCGATGAAGCGGGCGCAGTCGCTGGCGTTCCGGTGGCTGATCGGCGCGGCGCGGAAGAAGAAGGGCCGCCCGACCTACCTGCGGATGGCGGACGAGATCACGGCCGCGTACAAGCGCGAGGGCGAAGCGATGACGATGCGCGAGAACGTGCACAAGATGGCGGAAGCCAACAAGGCGTTCGCTCATTTCGCGTGGTAATTCGCGCGTGACGGAATGACTCCGGGGCGGGCCATACGGCCCGCCCCTTTTGTTTTGGGCCGGGGTGAAGCGCCAGTTTGCCGGGCGGGCCGGTGGCCCGCCCCTCCGTCCTTCCGTCCCGCGCGAATTCCCACGCGAAATGACGGAAAACGGCGTTTGTGGCGAGGGCGTTCGACTTATGCAACCCGCCCGGGCTCACGGTCGATCTCGAGAAAGACATCCTCATCCAGTGCGTGCTCTCCGCTACTTCGGCTTCACGCCCGCCGGGTAGATCGGCTTCCCCTTCGCATCGACGCTCTCGAGCACCTCGAAATCCCCGCCCTTGATCTTCCCCAGGGTGCGCAGGTCGTCGTCGTTCCAGCGCTTGTCGGGGGTGCCGGTGAAGAACCAGTCCGAGCCGTTGTCGGCGAGGATGCCGCCGTACTTCTTGAGTGCTTCGGCGACGACGCGGGCCTGTTTGCCCATGCCCTTCGTCTCGAACGACGCCTTGAGCCGGACGCGCATCCCCATCGGCGGCAGGTCGGCGTCGTCGCCGCGGCCCGCGTGGTGCGTGGCGGGGAACCAGTACTTCTTCGCGGACTTGCGCACGGTGAAGCGGATGGCGTGGCCGACGTCGCCGCGGTCAACCTCCTCGTAGCGGACGAGGCCCGGGAAAATGGCGAGTCCCGCGGCGTCGGCGGACGTCCAGCCCTCGCGCCGCGTGTCGTTGGAGCGGAGGTCCCAGATCGCGCCCGAGCCGGCCTTCCAGCCCTTCTGCTTGCCGTCGTTGACCGGGAGGCAGTGCCAGAGTTCGTAGAGCAGCATGTTGTCGCGGTCGATGAGGATCATGTGGCGGTCGCTGTCCTCGGGCGCGTCGGCGCCGCCCTCGATCGGCGGGACGTCGGGAATCGGGTACGGGTCCTTGTCGGACTCGTCGCCGTACTCCCATTCGAGGATCTTCTGTTTCTTCGCCTTGCCCGACACCACCGCGTAGGGGATGCCGTACTGCGTGCCGAAATCCGGGTGCACCTCCGTGTCCGCGCCGGCGTTCGCGATAAACTTCGCCGAGTTGGGATGCACCTTGAACCCCGTGACATTCCACTTCCACGGGTTGTCCGCCGGGAAGGCCTGGAACTTCGGCCCCAGGTCCTCGTTGTCGGCGAGAGCGGCGGCGGCGATGAGAATGACCACGACGGGGGGGAGGAAGCGCTTCATGCCGGGAGTGTAACCCGCCGGCGCCTCGGCGTTTAGCGGACGCGGAAGACCCAGGCGCCGTCGAACGCAGCCACGGATTCGAAGAGGTCGGTCCGCCGGCGCGCGACGTCGAGTTCCGGGAGGTCGATCGGAATGGCCGGGTCGCGCACCACCACCAGCACGCGCGCGCCGCTACGCTTCAGCGCATCCAGCCAGAACGCCTCTTCGAACGACGCGCGCCGTGCGGCGGCGAGCCGCGTGGGGAGGTGGTCGCCGGCGCGAAGTTCCAGGGCGCGCGGGCGGTCGTCCGTCGAAACCGGGACGTAGACGGGGCGCCGGTCCAGGCCGGGGCCGAAGAGCGGAAACACCGCGGCGCTTCCCACGTACGCCACGGCGTCCCCCGGGCGCGCTTCGCGGACCGCGCTGAACCACGCTTCGGCCTGGGGTCCGTAGTTATTGCGCCACGCGGTTTCGCGCGACTTCAAGTCGGCGGCCGGCCAGAGCGGGGCGGCGAGCCAGAGGAGGGCGAGGGCGGCCGAGGGAAGGGCGAGTGCGGCGCGGCGCGGGAGGCGTGGGCGGGGAAGGGCGAGCGCGAGGGCGCCTGCGACGACGGCGATCCAGACGCGGGGTTCGCCGAGGAGTCCGGTGGCGACGAGGGCGATGGGGGCGGCCGCGGCGGCGGCGGCGCGCGCGGCGGGGCGGCGCGACGCGGGGACGGCGCGGAGGCCCCACGAGAGGGTGGAAGCGGCGGCGAGGAGGGCGGCGACGTAGACGGGGAAGAAGAGGCGGAGTTCGCGCCAGTGGGGGACGACGGCGAAGAAGAGGAGTGTGGCGAGGGCGGGGAAGACGACGGTGGCGGCGGTGCGTCCCCAGCGGCGGTCGCGGACAGAGCGGATCGCGCAGGCGATCCAGCCGGCGGCGCAGGCGAGGCCGAACGGGAGCGGGAGGGCGAATTCGGAATCGGGGCTGAAGAGCAGTCCGACGAGGGTGGCGGGGTTCCAGCCGTGGTCGATCAGCGCGGAGGCGCGATAGAGGCCCGGCATGCCGAGGAGCTGGGCCGGCCAGAGCGGATTTCCATGGCGCACCATGTTGCGGCCGTAGCTGACGATCACGAAGGCCGCGCACGCGGCGGCGATCGCGAGCTCGCCCCACCGGAAGCGTCCTTCTCGCCGCGCGCGCCACGCGACGGGGACGAGAAGCGGAATGACCGCGGCGGCGAAGACGATGCCGACGACCTTCGAAGCCGCCATGAGCGCGCACCCGCCGAGCGCCGCGACCAGCCCGGCGCGCGGGTCGCGGTCAGAGCGCAGCAACCCAAGGAGCGCCCACGCCGCGCCGCACGCGAGCGCCATGTCGTTGTTCGGCACGATCGCGGCGATGACGAACGGCGTGAACAGCCCCACGAACGCCGTCGCCAGCGACGCCCCCGCCGCGCCGAGCCGCAGCGCCCGCGCCGACAGCCAGACCAGCCTCAGAGTCGCCACGAAAAGCAGCGGATGCACGATCCACGCCAGCCGGTCGTCCCCGGTGCGCTTCATCAGCGCCCACCACGCCGTCTCCACCAGCACCGGCGCATGTTCCGCCGCGCCGTCGTGGAACGGCAGCTCCACCGGCGACAGCCAGCCGGCCTGCAGCCAATTCGCCGGAATCGTCAGGTGGTAGATGAGCCCGTCGGTCCCGAGCGGCGCCGACCCTGCGACCATCCAGAGGACCGCGGCCAGCAGCCCCAGCACGGCGCCCAGCGCCGCACGCTCGGGCAGACCGCGGAGGCGCTGGATCATCGGCGCATTCTAATCCCCCGGTGATAATGGGCGCATGAATGCCGGACCCGTCGTCATCGGGGGCGGAATCGTCGGCCTGGCCACGGCGATCGCGCTCCAGGAACGCCTGAAGCGCCCCGTCACGGTGCTCGAGGCCGAGGCGTCGGTGGCGGTGCACCAGACGGGGCACAACAGCGGCGTCATCCACTCGGGCCTCTACTACAAGCCGGGGTCGCTCAAGGCGCGGCTGTGCGCCGAGGGGCGGGAAGCGATGTTCGGTTTCTGCCGCGACCACGGGATCGAGGCGCCGCGGTGC
Organism: uncultured Planctomycetia bacterium; assembly: GCA_963706735.1. Taxonomy (GTDB): domain Bacteria; phylum Planctomycetota; class MHYJ01; order WSZJ01; family WSZJ01; genus WSZJ01. The sequence goes on along the minus strand of CAVPNQ010000170.1, from coordinate 33,790 downwards.
GGGAAGCTGGTGGTCGCGGCCGACGAGGCCGAGGTCGCGCGGCTCGGCGAGCTGGAGGAGCGCGGGAAGGCGAACGGCCTGGCGGGCGTGAAGCGGATCGGGCCCGACGAGATGCGCGCGATCGAGCCGGCGGTCGGCGGCGTCGCGGCCTTGCACGTGCCGGAGACGGGGAAGACCGACTTCAAGCTCGTCGCCGCCGCGATGGCGGCGGACATTCGGGCCGGCGGCGGGGAAGTGCGGACGGGGGCGCGGCTGGTCGCGGCGCGCGTCGAAGCGGGAGGCGTCGCGATCGATACCAGCACCGGCCGCCTCGACGCGTCGCTCCTCGTGAACTGCGCCGGCCTCCAGTGCGACCGCGTCGCGCGCCTCTGCGGCACGAGTCCCCCGATCCGCATCGTCCCCTTCCGCGGCGAGTACTGGCACCTCTCCGAGCCCAGCGCCAGCCTCGTCCGCCACCTCATCTACCCCGTCCCCGACCCGCGCTTCCCGTTCCTCGGCGTCCACTTCCTCCGCCACCTCGACGGCGAGGTCACCGCGGGCCCCAACGCGATCCCCGGCATGGCGCGCGAAGGCTACCGCCGTTTTTCGTTCTCCCTCCGCGACTCCTGGTCCACCGCCACTTCCCTCGGCTTCTGGCGCCTCGCCCTCAGCCACCCCATCAAGGGCCTCCAGGAAATCGCCCGCTCCCTCTCCCGCCGCGCCACCGCCCGCGCCCTCCGCCGCCTTGTCCCCGCCGTCCGCGCCGCCGACCTCCGCTACCACGGCTGCGGCATCCGCGCCCAGGCCGTCTTCCCCGACGGCCGCCTCGCCGACGATTTCGTCATCGAGGAAAGCGACCGCATGGTCCACGTCCTCAACGCCCCGTCGCCCGGCGCGACGGCGTCGCTCGCGATCGGTCGGCATATTGCGGAGATTGCGGGGAAGAGAGTCTGATCAGGCTTCCATGAAATCCTAACGTTCGACTTCAGGATTTCATGGATCTCGGTTACTCGCCCGGCCGCATCGACGTCGCCCGGCTCTCCCCCCTTCGCCCCTGCGGAGCCTCCGCCTGCGCGCTGCGCGCTTCGGCGGACTGGTCGGCGGGCTGCGCGCCCTTGCCGCCGTTCCTCGCCGCTGGCCGCTGGCCGCTCGCCGCCTTCTCCAGCCACCGGCACTCCTCGACCACAAGCGACGGCACGTCAAAATCCAGCTCCACTTTCCCGCGCAACACGAACGGCTTCGTGTGCGTCAGCCGCTGGCAGAAGTTCGCGTACGCCTCCGGGAAAAACGTCGTCTCGTAGATCGCGCTCGTGTCCTCGAACGACACGAACTCCATCGGCTCGCCCTTCTTCGTCTCGACCACCTTGCCCGTCACCCACCAGCCGATCATCGTCACCGTCTTCCCGGCGTGCGCGGCGAGATCGCAGCCCTTCACGATGTCGAGCGAAGCCATTTCGCGGTCGTAGAGCGCCAGCGGGTGCTTCGACATCAGGAAATCCAGCGTCTCGACCTCCTGCGCGAGCATCTGCTGCTCGGTGTAAGACGGGGGGCGTGGAAGAGCCTCCTGCGAAGCGCCGAAGAGATCGGCCTGTGCGGGAGGAGGAGCAGCGCTTCGCCAGAGCAGCGCCGCGCGCGACAGGCCGCCCGCCAGCGAATCGAGCGCGCCGGCGCGGATCAGCAGCCTCGTGTCGGCGGGGTCGAGCCGCGTGCGCTTCTGGAAATCGGCGAAGTCGCGGAAGGGGCCGTCCTTGGCGCGGGCGGCGAGCACGGCCTCCAGCGCTTCCTTGCGGAGGCCCTTCACCTGCATGAGGCCGCAGCGGAGGGTGTCGTGGATGCCGGTCCATTCGCGTTTCGAGGCATTCACGTGCGGCGGGAGAACGCGCAGCCCCATCCGGCGCGCTTCGGAGACGTACGCGAACGTCGAGTAGAACCCGCCCTGGTTGGAAATGACGGCGGCGATGAATTCGGCGGGGAAGTGGGTTTTGAGGTAAGCGCTCTGGAACGAGACGAGGGCGTACGACGCGGAGTGGGGCTTGCAGAAGGAGTAGCCGGCGAAGGAGTGGATCATGTCCCAGATCTTGTCCACGGTGGCGCGGTCGACTTCGCGGGCGGCGCAGCCCTCGTAGAAGCGGCTGCGGTAGTCCTCGAGTTTTTTCGCGTGGGATTTCTTCGCGAGGACTTTCCGGAGGTTGTCGGCGTCGGAAGCGGTGAAGCCAGCGAGGGCCATGGCGACTTTGGAGACGTCTTCCTGGTAGGACATGATGCCGTACGTCTCGGCGAGCAACTCGCCCAGCACGGGGTGAAGCGGCTCCCACGATCCGCCGCGCAGTCTTCGCACGTATTCGCGGATGAACGAGTTCGCGGCCGGCCGGATGATGGACGAGTGGATGACGAGGTGTTCGAAGTCGCCGGCGCGGGTTTTCTGCTGGAGCTGGCGCATGGCGGGGGATTCGACGTAGAAGACGCCCATGGTGTTGCCGTCGCGGACGAGGTCGATGGTGGCGGGGTCGGTGTGGGGTTTCCAGCCGGGGGGGTCGACGACGACGCCGTAGTTGTCCTTTGCGGCGCGGATGGCGTCGCGGATGACGGCGAGGGAGCGGTTGCCGAGGAGGTCGATTTTGACGAGGCCCATTTCCTCGGAGCCGTCCTTTTCCCAGTGGACGATGGGGACGCCCTTGGCGGCCATTTCGCACGGGACGCGGGAAGAGAGTTCGTCGGGGGCGAGGACGACGCCGCCGGGGTGGACGGAGAGGTGCCGCGGCGCGCCGAGGAGCCGGCGTGCCAGGCGGAAAATGTCCGGCCATGGTTCGCGCGGCTGCCAGCCCTTGAACATCGGGTGCTCCGCGATGTCGTCGAGCCCGCCGCCGTCCCAGAACCACGGCATGCGCGACGTGACGCGCAGGATCTCGGCTTCGGGCAGGCCGAAGACCTTTGCCGTTTCGCGGAGCGCCATGCGCGGGCGGAAGAGGACGTGGTTGCAGATCATGGCCGCGCGAAAGTGCCAGTGGCCAGCGGCCGGCGGCCAGTGGCCAGGAACGGCGACGGAATCCGCAGCTTGTGCCGGTCCGGTGCCGTCGCGGCAGGCGGACGATGATGCTTCGCCGTTTTCACTGGCCGCTGGCCGCTCGCCGCTCGCCGCTGGCACTTCGTTCCAGTCACGCAGCAACCCTTCGATCACCGCATCCCGCTCGTCCCACGCGAAATCGATGTCGATGTCCGGCGGGTCCACCCTTCCCTCGTTGAGAAACCTCTCGAAAAACAGGTTGTGCTCGATCGGGTCCACCTGCGTGATCCCGAGGCAGTACGCGACGATGCTCGCGGCGGCCGAACCTCTTCCACAGATGCGCGGCGCCCTTTTCGCGATATCGCGCACGATCAGGAAGTACGCCGTGAAGCGTTTTTCACGGATCAGCTGCAGTTCGCGTTCGACGCGTTGGCGGACGGTTTCGGTGATATCGCCGTAGCGGCGGCGGGCGCCGGCCCAGGTTTCGGCCTCGAGGAGGGCGGGGGGATCGGGGACGGGGTAGGTGGGGAAGACGAGGGAGCGGTCGGGGAAGAAGCGGCACTGGTCGGCGAGGCGATCGGCGTTGTCGAGGGCGCCGGGGACGTGGGAGACGAGACGGCGGATATCGGCATCGGGCTTGAGCCAGGCCTCCGGGGAGACGATTTCGCCGGGGGCGAGGGATGAGAAGGTCGCGTTGTTGGCGATGGCGCGGAGGAGGCGGTGGACTTCCCACTCGTCCTTCTTCGCGAACCACGCGTCGGGGGTCGCGACGGGGGGGAGGCCGAGGGTGAGGGCGGAAGCGGCGGCGTGCGGGGCGGTGGCGCGGACCTCGACGTAGACGTCGTCGCGGCCGAGGGGCTTGAGGACGTCCACGGAATCGCTGAGGACGGCGAGGCCTTCGCGGTTGCGGGCGAGGGAGCGGGAGAGGCTGAACGCGGGGTCGAGGTGGCGCGCGGTGATCGTGCGGCAGAGCGTCGCGTAGCCGGCGGCGTTTTTCACGAGCAGCACCGCGCGCTCCCGGTTTGCCGCGATCTCCGCGCCGACGATCGGCCGCACCCCGTGCTCTTCGCACGCATTCAGAAACTCCGGCAGCCCGTACAGCCCGTCGCGGTCGGTCAGCGCGACGGCCTGCGCGCCGTTCGCCTTCGCGGCGCGGACCATGTCGTCGGGGGACGAAGCGCCGCGGGAGAGGGAGAACCAGGAGTGGAGGTGGAGGGGGGTCACGGGATGTTAGGTGAATGTTAGCACAGGGCGTGCAATGGTGAAAATTCGGGGGAGTCGGTTAAGGTCGCGGCGTGGAGGAAGCGGCACTGGGCGAGGGGAGTGGAGCGCGCGTTCCGCGCTGGGTGTACCCCGTGTTTTTCGTGTCGGGGTTCGCGGCGCTGATCTACCAGGTCGCGTGGCAGCGGGCGCTCTTCACGGTGGTGGGGATCAACGTCGAGACCGTGACGCTGGTGGTGGCCGCGTTCATGCTCGGGCTCGGCGTGGGGTCGATCGCCGGCGGGGTGCTGTCGCGCGACCCGCGGCGCGCGGCGGTTGCGTGGTTCGGCGCGGTGGAGCTGGGGATCGGCGTCTTCGGGCTCGCTTCGCTGCCGCTCATCGAGGCCGTCGGCCGCGCGGCGGTGTCGATGCCGGACGCCGCTTCAGGCGCCCTCGTCTTCGCCCTCATCCTCGTCCCGACATCGCTCATGGGCGCGACGCTGCCGCTGCTCGTCTCGCACGCCGTCCGCGCGGACCGCAACGTCGGCCGCGCCGTCGGCGCGCTCTACGGCGTGAACACGCTCGGGTCTGCACTCGCCTCCGTCGCCACCGCACTCGTGCTGCTGGCGAAGGTGGGGATCTCCGGAAGCGTCCACATCGCGGCGGCGGCGAACCTGGCGGTCGGCGTGGCGGCGCTGGCGCTTTGGAGGGCGCGGCGATGAGCTTCGTGTTCGCGCTGGCGGTCGCGTTCCTGACGGGGTTCGTGTCGCTTTCGTGCGAAGTGCTGTGGTACCGGGCGTACTCGGTGGGGTCGCAGGGAGCGCCGCCGGCGTTCGGGGTGATGCTGGGGGTGTACCTCGCGGGGATCGCGGGCGGCGCGGCGGTGGCGCGCGTGGTGTGCCGGCGAGGCGGGGAAGGGGGCGACCCGCGGTTTCTCGCGCCGCTCGGCGTGTTCATTCTCTCGGCGAACGCACTGTCGTACCTCGTCGTCCCGGTGCTGGCGCGGATCGTGACGGTCGCGCCGTGGCAGGCGTCGCTCCCCCTCGTGGCCGTGGCCGCCGGCGCGCTCGGCGCGATCCTGCCGCTCGCTTCGCATTTCGGCGTCGCGCCCGACGACCGCGCGGGGTCGCGCGTCTCTCGCATTTTCGCCGCGAACATCGCGGGCTCGACCATCGGCACGCTTCTCACCGGCTACGTGCTCATGGACCTCTGGACGCTCCGCGACATCTCGGTCTTCCTCGCGGTCCTCGGCTGCGCCGTCGCCGCCGCGGCATTCGTGCACTCGGCACTTCCGGCCCCGAAGCGCTTCGCGGCGCTCGGCCTGTGCGCCCTGGGCGCGGTCCTCGCCGTCGGCGCGCGCGGCCGGCTGTTCGACCAGTGCTGGGAGCGCCTGATCCTCAGGGGCGACTTCCGCGAATGGACCCGCTTCGAGATCGTGAAGGAAAACCGCAGCGACGTGATCTGCGTGACGAAGGAGAAGATGGTCTATGGCGGGGGGGTGTACGACGGGTTCGTGAGCACGAGCCCGCGGAACGACTTCAACAACATCTGGCGGGCGTATGCGCTGGCGGGGTACCACGCGGCGCCGCGGGAAGTGCTGGTGATCGGGCTGTCGACGGGGGCGTGGACGCAGGTGGTGGCGCACCTTCCGGGGGTGGAGAGGGTGACGGTGGTGGAGATCAACCCGGGGTACCTGGAAGTGATCCCGAACTACGGCGAAGTGGCCAGCCTGCTGAAGAATGGAAAGATCGAGGTTCACATCGACGACGGGAGGCGGTGGCTGCGGCGGCATCCCGGGCGGACGTTCGACCTGGTGGTCCAGAACACGCCGCAGCACTGGCGGGCGCATGCGACGCACATTCTCTCGCGGGAGCACCTGGAACTCGTGCGCTCCCGCCTCCGCCCGGGCGGACGTTTTTATTTCAACACGACCGAATCCCCGGAAGTCCAGGCCACGGCCCTCGCTGTCTTCCGCCACTGCGGCCTCCTCTGGAATTTCATGCTCGCCAGCGATTCCCCGATCGTCGCCGACGGCGCGCGCCTCCGCGCCGTCCTGCGCGATTACGGGATCGACGGCCGCCCCGTCTGGGACTTCTCAAGGCCCGGGGAGGAACTCCTGTTCCATGACGTCCTCGCGCGCGAGCTTCACCTGGTCCCCCGCGAGGAAATCGAACGCCGCACCGCCGGCGCCACCGTCATCACCGACGACAACATGGCCAGCGAGTGGGCTCACCCCGGCCCCCACTGACCGTCCCATTCCTTTTCTTTTTTCCTTTTTCCTTTTTCGTTTTTCCTTTCGTTGCCGTTGCCTTTCTTCCCCGCCCATAGAATCCCCCTCCATGCCAGCCCCCACCGGCGCAGTCACCCTCGCCTTCACGGACATCCCGGGTTCCACCGAACTCTGGGAACGCCTCGGCCGCGCCTTCGAGCCCACCCTCGCCCTTCATCACAAGGTCATCCGCGAACGCCTCGCCGCCTGCAACGGCCACGAGGTCAAAACCGAAGGCGATGCCTTCATGCTCGCCTTCGCACGCCCCTCCGACGCCGTCCGCTTCGCCCTCGACGCCCAGGCCGCCCTTCACGCCGTCCCGTGGCCCGCCGAAACCGGCGAACTCCTCGTCCGCATCGGCCTCCACTGCGGCGAACCCATCTGCGCCCCCGATCCCGCCGGCCGCATGGACTACTTCGGCCCCATGGTCAACCGCGCCGCACGCATCGCCGCCGCCGCCCACGGCGGACAGATCCTCATCTCCGAGGCTCTTCGCGCGGCCGCAGGCGAAGTGCTGTCCTCCGCGGAGGTGCGCGACCTCGGCGAGCACCGCCTCAAGGGCCTCGAGCGTCCCGAGCGTCTTTTCCAGGCGATGCCGAAGTCGCTCGCGGGGCGCGCGTTCGGGCCGCTGCGCACCCTCTCCGCCGCCGCCACCAATCTCCCCGCGCAGGCCTCTTCCTTCGTCGGCCGCGAACGCGAACTGCGCGAACTTGCCGAGCTCGTCCCCGCCGAAAACGCCCGGCTCGTGACGATCACCGGCCCCGCCGGGACGGGAAAGACACGGCTGGCACTGCGGCTTGGAAGCGATCTCCTGGAAAAATTCCGCGGCGGCGTGTGGCACGTCGAGGCGGCGGAAGCCGCCACCGCGGCCGACCTCGGGCAGGCGGTCGGGCGCGTCCTCGGCGTGACGCCCCGCGCGGGAGAGCCCCCGGAAAAAGTCGTCGGCGACGTGCTCGAGTTCCGCGAACCCCTGCTCCTCATCCTCGACAACCTCGACCAGTCCGCCGGCGCGGCGGAGGCGACCGTGGGGAAATGGCGCCAGCGCGCGCCGCAGTCGCGCTTCCTCGTCACGTGCCGCTCGATCCTGGGCCTCGCCGGCGAACGCGAGTTCGGAATCGAGCCGCTTCCCGTCCCGCCGAAATCCGATGCCGCCCGCGCGCCGGCCGTCCTTGCGGCCTGCGACTCCGTCCGGCTCTTTCTCGACCGCGCCCGCGAGGCCGACGCGCGGTTCCAGCTCACCGCGGAGAACGCCGCCGACATTGCGACGATCTGCGCGGGGCTCGAGGGGATTCCGCTCGCGATCGAGCTTGCCGCCGCGCGCGTCCGCATCATGAAGCCCGCGCAGATCGTGGCGAAGCTCGGCCAGCGCTTCGACCTCCTCCGCAGCGCACGCGCCGGCGTGCCCGCGCGGCAGCAGACGCTTCAAGGCGCGATCGAGTGGAGCTACCAGATGCTCACGCCGTGGGAGTGCGCGGCGTTCGAGCAGCTCTGCGTCTTCCGTGGCGGGTTCTACCTCGACGCCGCGGAGGCCGTGCTCGACCTCTCGGCCTTTCCCGACGCGCCGCCCGCGATGGATGCCGTGCAGCGCCTCCGCGAACGCAGCTTCCTCCGCGCCTGGGAAACCCCGTGGGAAACACGGTTCGGCATGTTCGCGTCGATGCGCGAGTTCGGCGAGAAGCGGCTGGGCGAGCGCTCGAAGGAGGCGGGGCTGCGGCACGCGGCGCACTACGTTGAGTATACGGAGTCGTGGTGGGCGCAGATGAAGGGCGCGACGGCGCGCGAGGCGATCGAGCGGCTGGAAGCGGAGCTCGAGAACGGAGGAGCGGCGATCGACCGCTTCCTGGCGGCGGGGCGGGCGGAAGAAGCGGGGCGCACGGCGCTGGCGATGAGGCCCGTCTACATCCGTCGCGGGCGTGCCGACGCGGGTTCGGCGTGGCTGCTCCGCGCCGCGGAGGCGCTGGGCCCGGCGCCGACCGTCCTGCGCGCCCGGCTGCTTGCGGAGGCCTCGGACGCGCTGTCCTCGCTCGGCGACATGGACCGCTCGGAGTCCTCCGGGGACGCCGCGATTGCCGCCGCACGGGCGGCCGACGACGAGGTCGTCCTCTGCCGCGCGCTGGACGTCCGCGGCGGCGTCGCCCGCGCCCGCGGCGACCTCGCCCTCTCCGAGCGCCTCCTCTCCGAATCGCACGCCCTTCACACCCGCGCCGGCCGGACCATCGAGGCCGCGACCACCGCTTCCACGCTCGGGCTGACCCTAATGAACCTGGGACGTCGCGAAGAGGCGCTCAAGATCCTGCTCGACGGCGAAAAGACGCTCCGGGCCTCGGGCCGCGTCCTGCCCATCCTCAACAACATCGCCCTTCTCCTTCATCGCATCGGCGACACGCGCGGCGCGATCGCGCGTCTCGAGGAGGCCGAGCGCCTCGCCCGCGACGCCGGCGACCTGGGCTCCGTCTCCACTCACCTCATGAACCGCGGTCGCTTCCTCATGGACCTCGGCGACATGGAGCAGGCGCTGGCGTGCTTCGCGGAGGGGGAGGGGCTGAAGCGGCAGCTCGGGGAGAAGGCGGCGCTGGCGTACGCGATCCGGAGCCGGGGGAACGCGTACCGGCGGCTGGGGGAGTACGAGCGGGCGCTGAAGTGTTACGAGGAATCGGAGGTGATGGAGCGGGCGCTGGGAAACAAGCCCGGGATTCACGCGCAGCTTCGCAGCCGCGGGCATGTCCACGTCCTGAGAGGCGAGGTGTCGAAGGCGGCGGCGTGCTACGAAGAAGCGGCGGTGCTGTCGCGCGAGATGAAGGGGAGCGACCGGCTGACTTCCTTCGGCGACCTGGCGGGAATCGCGCTCGCGCGCCGGCAAATGGCGGAGGCCCTGAGCCTGGCCGAGGAGGCGGTGCGGCTGGCGCGCGAGATGTCGGACCGGAATTTCATAACCGGCTATCTCTGCCAGCTCGGGGAGTCCCGCATGATCGCGGGGGATCTCGCCGGCGCGGCCTCCTGCGCCGAGGAGTCGGAAGCGATTTCGCGGGAGACGGGAAGCCCGCTGTCGCTGGCGGGTGCGATGAGCCTGCGGGCGATGATCCAGCTCAAGCTGGGCCAGCCCGCCGCGGCGTGCGAGTCCGCGGCCGCCGCCCTCGACCAGTTCACCCGCAGCGGTTCGCTCAGCCGGATTACCGTGCTGCAGGCCCGCACCACGCTGGCCGTCGCCGAGGCCGCCCTGGGCCGGAACGAAGACGCGCTTCGCTCCGCCGAGGAAGCCTGGAAGCTTGCGGACCGGCTCAACCTCCGCGAGGATTCCGAGGATGCGGGGGTACGGGAATGCCTGGCGGAACTGAAGCGGATCGCGCCGCGCGCGTGACGGCGTTCGCGTGTACCGACATCCAGGGGTCCACGGGGCTCTGGGAGCGGATGGGGAGCGCGTTCGGGCCGGTGCTGGAACGGCACAACGCGATCCTGCGCGCCGCGATCGCCGCGAGCGGCGGGCGGGAGATCGGCACCGAAGGCGACGCGTTCGTCGTCGCGTTCGAGCGCGCGACGGACGCCGTAAAATTTGCCTTCGCCGCGCAGGAGGCGCTTCACGCCGAGCCGTGGCCCGCGGAAACGGGCGGCATTTCCGTCCGCATCGGCGTCCACGTCGGGGAGGCGATGGCGGCGACCGACGCGTCGAGCGGGCGCACGGAGTGGCGCGGGCCGGCACTCGCGCGCGCGAAGGCGGTCGCCTCCGCAGCGCACGGCGGGCAGATCCTGATCTCCGGCGCCGCGCGCGCTTCGGCCGACGGGTTCGCCGCCGCGGCCTTCGCGGACCTCGGCGAACACCGCCTGCGCGACGCCGTCTCCCCCGAACGCCTCTGGCAGGCCTTCCCTCCGTCCCTCCCGCCCCGCTCCTTCCCGCCGCCGCGCACCCTCTCGGCCCTTCCCACCAACCTCCCCGCCGCCGCGACGAGCTTCGTCGGCCGCGCCCGCGAGAAAAGGGAAGTCCTCGATGTCCTGTCGAAGGGCGCCGGCCTGCTGACCGTCTCCGGGCCCCCCGGCATCGGCAAGACCCGGCTCGTCCTCGAGGCCGCCGGCGCCGCTCTTCCTCACTTCCGCGGCGGCGCGTGGTTCGTCGAGCTGACGGAAGCGCGGGAAGCGGGCGACATCGCCGCGGCGGTCGCGCGCGCGATGGGGATCACGACCGGCGGCGCGGCGTCCGCGGTTTCCGTCGTCGGCGCCGCGCTCGAGCTCCGCGAGCCGACCCTTCTCGTTCTCGACGCGTTCGAACACGCGGTCGGCTTCGCGCAGGCCACCGTGGGCGAGTGGCGCCGCCGCGCCCCGCAGGTCTCCGTCCTCGTCGCCAGCTGCGAACTGCTCGGCCTCCCCGGCGAACAGGAGTTCCCGCTCGCCCCTCTCGACGCCGCCGGCCCCGACCCCGACGCCCTCCGCCTCTTCGTCGAGCGCGCCCGCGAGGCCGACCACCGCTTCACCCTCTCCCCCGAAAACGACGCCGACGTCCGCGCGATCGTCGCCGAGCTCGAAGGCATCCCCCTCGCCCTCGAACTCGCCGCCGCGCGCCTCCGCATCATGAAGCCCGCGCAGCTCCGCCAGAAACTCACGCAGCGCTTCCAGCTCCTCCGCTCCACCCGCACCGACCTTCCCGCCAACCGCCGCACCCTCGAGGGCGCCGTCGAATGGTCCTGGTCGTTGCTTGCCGACTGGGAGCGGGAAGCGTTCTCGCAGCTGTGCGTCTTCCGCGGCGGGTTCTTTCTCGACGCCGCGGAGGCGGTGCTCGACCTCTCCGTGTTCCCCGCCGCCCCGATGGCGATGGACGCGGTGCAGCGCCTGCGCGAGAAGAGTTTCCTCCGCACCGAGGAGACGCCGTACGAGACGCGGTTCACGATGTATCGCACGATCCGCGAGTTCGGGGAGGCGCGACTGGCCGGGGAAGCGGCGGATGCGGCGCGGGAACGGCTGGCCGCCTGGTGCGACGGCTACCTCGGCCGGTGGGTCGCGGAGTTCACGGGCGACCTGCAGGCGGAGGCCGCGGACCGGTGCGAGCTCGAGGCGCCGAATGTCGTCGCCGCGGTGCAGGGCCGTGTTTCGTCGGGGCGGGCTCTCCCGGCCGTCGCGCTGGCCCGGCGCTATTACCCGGTGGCTACGCGCCGCGGCCGGACAAGCCCCGCGGTCGCGATGATCGAGTCCTGCCTCGCCGCCGTCCCGGCCGGGGAGAATCCCGCCGCCCGCGCGTGGTGCTGCTCCGCTCTCTCCACGATCGTGGACCAGGCCTCGATCCCCGGCCGCGACATCGCGCTGGCAACCGAGGGCGTCAACCTCGCGCGCCGCGCCGGAGATCCCCGCCAGCTCGCCTGGGCGCTCCTCCAGCGTTGCGGCCTCCTCCGCGCCCATGGCGACTTCGCCGCCGCCGCCGGGGACATCCGCGAAGCCTCCTCCGCCGCCCACGACGCCGCCGACCCGTGGACTTCCTGCTCGGCACGCATGGCCGAAGCCTCCGTCCTCCAGCACGACGGCGACCTGGCCGGCGCCGCGGTCATTCTCCGCGATTGCGCCGACTCCGCCCGCCGGCGCTCCGACCTCGCGCAACTCGTCATGGCCCTCGATAACCTCGCCACCTGCCTCACCCCCCTTCGCGACACCGCCGGCGCCCTCGCCACCATCGAGGAAGGCCTCGCCGCAGGCCGCCGCCTCGGGCACGCCGGCTTCATCGCCCATTTCTCCTCGCGCCTCGGCCACTCCCTCGCCCAGGACGGGCGGATGCCGGAAGCGCTCGCGCGGCTGGAGGAAGCGGAAAGGCTGCTCCGCGGCGAAGGGCTGCGGTCCGACCTCGCGCTGTCCTTGAGGCTTCGCGGCAACGTGCTGCGGCGGATGGGCCGCTTCCCCGAAGCCCTGGCCTGCTACGACGAAGCGGAGAAACACGAGCGCGCGCTCGGCCACGTCGTGCCGCTGGCGAACATCCTGCGCGGCCGCGGCCACCTTCTCATGCAGGTCGGCGACATCGACGGCGCCGAGCGGGCTTACTCGGAGGCCCGGGATATTTTCGCCCGCACCGGCGACCGCCGCGCGATCCTCGGGACGTTCTCGGACTCCGCGAACATCGCCGAGGCCCGCGGCGACAACGCCGCGCTTCTCTCCCTCCACGAAGAGGGCGAGCGCCTCGCCCGCGAGCTCGACTCCCGCCCCGAACTCGCTTCCCACCTCTGCGGCCGCGCCGTGCTGCTCGCCAACACCGGCCGGGCTTCCGACGGGCTGGCGCTGGCGGAGGAAGCGGACGCCGCGCTGGGGGCCGGGGGGAAGCCGCTGGAGCGTGCCGGGATTGCGACCACGAGGGCCCGGATTCTCGCGGTTCTCCGGCGGGATGCGGAAGTGCGCGATGCGGCGCGTGAAGCGATCGACCTGTGCCGCCGCGGGGGATCGGAGATCCGGATGACGGTGGTGTCCGCGGGGAAGCTGCTGGCCGAGGCGCTCGGGCGCCTGGGGGACGCCGCGGGTTCGCGGGCCGCCGCGGCCGAGGCGCTTCGGGTGGCGGGCCTGCTGGGGCTGAAGGAGGGGGATGCGTCGTCGCCGGTGGACCTGTTGAAGCGGCTTGCGGAGGGGGCTACCCCAGCCTCCGGTACGTAAGGGACGCGGGCCCGAACCTGGCGCGGACGCGGTCGACGGCGGCGACGAGCAGATGTTTTTTTTTCGAATCCGGCGCTTCGCCGAACAACCCCGGCTGGAGGTCGGCGGGTCCGAGGCGTGCGAAGGAGACGGCGAGGGTGCGGACGCGGACGCGGCGCTGGAGGGCGAGGGCGAGGAGGTCGAGGACGGGGGGGATGAGGTCGGGGTCGAGGTCGGACGGCGCGGGGAGGAGTTTCTGGCGCGTGGCGCGGACGCCGTCGGAGTGGGTGAGCGTCACGGAGGCCTTGCGGGCGCGGATTCCCTCGGCGCGGAGGCGGCGCGCGGCGGCCTGGGCGAGGCGGGAAATCTCGTCGGCGAGGCGCTCGGCGTCATTCGTGTCGTCGGCGAGCGAACTTTCCTCCTTCACCGCGCGTTCGCCGGCCTCGGGACAGACCGGCGAGGGATCGATGCCGCGGGCCCGGTCGCGCAACGGCGGGCCGGCGGCGCCGAACGCGACGGCGAGGGCGGGAGAGGGGGTGGCGGCGAGGTGCCCGGCGGTGAGGACGCCGAGTTCCTCGAGGCGGCGCTCGGTTTCCTCGCCGAGCCCCGGGAGCAGCCGCACCGCCAGCGGCGCCAGGTACGCCGCCTCGGTCCCCGGCGCCACCGCTTCGATGCCGTCCGGTTTCACCACGCGCGTGGCGACGTGGGAGACGAGCTTATTAGAAGCGGCGGCGGCGGCGGGCCAGAGGCGGAGGTCGCGGCCGAGGGTTTGGCGGATGAGGGAAGCGGCGTCGGCGGGGGGCCCCCAGAGGCGGGAAGTGCCGGTGAGGTCGAGGAACGCGTGGCCCGGGGCGGAGAGTTCGCAGCGCGGGGAGAAGGCGGCGATGACGCGGGCGAAGGCGGCGGTGGCGCGGTCGTAGAGTTCGGGGCGGGGGGGGAGGACGAGGAGGTCGGGGCAGAGTTTTTCGGCAAGGGAGAGGGGCATGCCGCGGTGGAGGCCGGCCATGCGGGCTTCGGAAGAGACGTCGAGGAGGGTGGCGCGGGGGAGGGGGATGGCGACGGCGAGGGGGCGGCCGGAGAGGGCGCGGGGGCGGAGGGCGCGCTCGGCGGAGATGGGGAAGGAGGTGATATTGAGGTGGAGGATTGACTGCATGTTAGGGGGATGTTAGCACGTCGGGAAAGGCGACGGCAAAAGACAAGGAACCAACTTCCAAAGGACAAGGAAACGGCAAAGGGCAAAGGGACAAAATGAAAAGGAGGCAAAGATGAGGGGAAAACCGTTCGACATCCTGGAGAGGACTTTCGAGTTCGCGGTACGGGTGATGGAGATCACTGCGAGATTGCCGCAAGAGCCGGAGGCGAACATCGCCCGGGAGCAGTTGGCGTCGGCGGGAAGCTCGGTCGGGGCGAATACCGAGGAGGCGGACGGGGCGATCAGCCGCAAGGAGCGCCGGAAACACCTGGGGATCGCCCGGCGGGAAGCCAGGGGGTCCCGCTATTGGCTCCGCATCATCGATCGGAGATGGTCGCGCGCCGTGAGCGTCGCCGCCGATATCCAGGAGGTGACGGAAATCAGGAACATCCTGAGCGCCATGATCGCGAAACTGGACGCTGCCTGAACCAGGCTGCGGACCGCCCTTGTAACTTGCCGTTTCTCCCTTTGGACCTTACTTGTCCTTTGGGAGTTGGTTCCTTGTCGTTTGCCTTTCCTACTCCAGCTGATCCAACAGCGTCGATGAATCCGCACTCCCGATGAACGCCAGCCTCCTGAACGACACAATCGTGATGTCGTCGCTCTGAAGCGCCGCCCCCCGGTGCTCCACGATCGCTTCCGCAATCGAATCCACCAGGTCCTGCGAACTCCCGTCCTTCTGGTCCCCCGCGATCTTCAGCAGCACTTCCTCGCCGAGATCCTCGTTGGCCTGGTTCTTCGCCTCGGGAACGCCGTCCGTGTAGAGCAGGAGGCGGTCGCCGATCTCGATCGGCAGCTGCTGCACACGCAACTCGCGCTCGAAAACCGAGCCGGCGTTCAGCCCCATCGCCAGCCCCGACGCCGGGATCTCCTTCGGGCCGCTGGAAGCCGAGACCAGGATCGGCGGGTTCTGCCCGCAGTTCACGATCTCCAGAGCGCCCGTGGAAGGGTCGAGCACCGCGTACGCGGCCGACACGAACATCCGCTTCTTGATGTCCGCCGTGACGAACTTGTTCACCTCGACCACCGTCTCGCGCGGCGAATGGTGCGGCGCGATCAGGCGGAACGCCGTGCGCACCATCACCATGATCAGCGCACCGGGAAAACCGTGGCCGGACACGTCGCCCACGACCAGCCCGACGCGGCCGTTCGGAAGCGGAAAGATGTCGAGGTAGTCCCCGCCCACGACGGAGCAGGGCTGGTAGAGCGCGGCGGAATCCCAGCCGGGAAAGTCGGGAAGCTGCTGGACGACGAGCATCTCCTGGATCTCGCGGCAGCGCGCCCGCTCTTCCGAGGAAAGGTCGTCCTCGAGCCGCGACACCGGCGGACGGCGCGCCGGCACCAGCTGCCGTACGGCCAGCGCCACCAGGTCCGGGTCGCGCACCTGCATGAACGTCCGGCTCGGGTACTGCTGCACCTCGAAGTCGTGCTGGTGCGCCGCCTTCCCCGTCAGCACCGCGGGGACAATGCACTTCCGCCTCATCAGCCCCGCCAGGATCTGCGCCCCCGTCTGGTCCGCCAGCTCCATGTCCAGCACCGCCGCGTCGTACCGGCCGGGCACCAGGAGCGAATCCAGCGCTTCACGCCCCGAGCCCGTCGAGTGGGTCGCGAAGCCGAGTTCGCCGAGGGCACGGGCGTAGGCGGCGCGCCGTCCGGGATCCGGGTCGGCGACCATGATCGACCCCTGGGAGCCCGGGCCGCCGCTGTCGCGGACCCAGCGCTTGGTGGCGGTCGGAGGTGAGGAATTGTGATCGGCGGTCATCGCGTGGGGGGGGATTGTAATGATCCGCAGTCCGGATGGAAAGGGGCGCCGGGGGATTGAAATCCGCGGGGAGAGCGGCGAAAATGCCGGGTCCGCCGTGTTGCCCCATCGAACCCCTTCTGGTTTACTCCGCCCCCCATGCCCTCCGTTCCCCTCGAAAAGATCCGCAACCTCGGCATCATCGCGCACATCGACGCGGGGAAGACCACCACGTCCGAGCGGATCCTTTTCTACACGGGCCGCGAGCACAAGATCGGGAACGTGGACGAGGGAACGACGACGACGGACTGGTACTTCGAGGAGCGCGAGCGCGGGATCTCGATTTTTTCCGCGGCGACGACGTGCTACTGGAAGGGCCACCGGGTGAACCTGATCGACACGCCGGGGCACGTGGACTTCACGGCGGAGGTGGAGCGGTCGCTTCGCGTGCTGGACGGGGCGATCGGCGTGTTCTGCGGCGTGGGCGGGGTGGAGCCGCAGAGCGAGACGGTGTGGCGGCAGGCGGACCGGTACCAGGTGCCGCGGCTGGCGTTCGTGAACAAGCTGGACCGGGTCGGTTCGAACTTCGCGAAGGTGGTCGAGCAGATCCGCAAGAAGCTCAAGGCGAACGCGGTGGCGGTGAACTGGCCGATCGGGGAGGAAGCCGGCTTCAAGGGAGTGATCGACCTCATCGAGCGCAAGGCGCTGTACTTCAGCGAGGAAGACGACGGCGCCACGGTCACGGTGGAGGAGATCCCGGCGGAGCTGCGCGACGAGGCTGAGGTCGCGCGGTCCGAGATGGTGGAGTCGGTGGCGAACATCACGCCGTGGATGGAAGAGGGGTTCCTGTCCGGCCGCGTCTTCACGAACGAGGAAATCCGCCGGGGGCTGCGCGAGAGCACGATCGCGCGCAAGATCGTCCCGGTCTTCGGCGGAACGAGCCTCCGCAACAAGGGCGTCCAGCCGCTTCTCGACGGCGTGATCGCCTACCTGCCGAGCCCGATGGACATGCCGCCGGTGACGGGGACGCACCCGGAGACGGGGAAGCCCGTGCTGCGGAAGCCCGACCCGGAGGATGGGCTGTCGGCGCTGGTGTTCAAGATCTTCACGGACGAGTTCAGCGAGCTGGTGTACGTGAGGATCTATTCGGGGACGCTGAAGGCGGGGGAAGTGGTGTGGAACCCGAGGGCGGGGAAGCGCGAGCGTGTGACGCGGCTGAACCTGATGCACGGGCAGGCGCGGGAGGCGGTGGAGAGCGCGGGGCCCGGCGAGATCGTGACGGTGGTGGGGATGAAGCTGGCGCGGACGGGGGACACGCTGTCGGACCAGAAGCACCCGATCGCGCTGGAAGCGATGACGTTCCCGGAGCCGGTGGTATCGATGGCGATCGAGCCGAAGAACAGCGCGGACAAGGACAAGCTGGCGGACACGCTCGCGAAGATGGAGCGCGACGACCCGACGTTCCACATGAAGATCGACGAGGAGACGGGGCAGACGATCGTCTCCGGGATGGGGGAGCTTCACCTGGACATCATCAAGAACCGGATGAAGCACATGTACAAGCTGGACGCGAACGTGGGGGAGCCGCGGGTCGCGTACCGGGAGACGATCTCGGGCGCCGGCGACGGCGAAGCGGAGTTCATCCGGAAGGTGCCGGACGGCAAGGGCGGGCAGTACGGGCACGTGAAGCTGCGGATCGAGCCCGACCCGGGAAAGGCCGGGGTGCAGGTCGTGAACGAGGCGCCGGACGGGACGTTCCCGAAGGGGTTCTGGCCGGCGATCGAGGACGCGGTGAAGTCGGAGGCGCTGACGGGGGCGGTCGCGGGGTACCCGATGGTCTACGTGAAGGTCCGGGTGACCGGGGGGTCCACGCACGCGACGGACAGCTTCGAGGGCGCCTACAGGGCCGCGGCGGGGATGGCGTTCCGCAAGGCGGCGGTCAAGGCGGGCGGGGTGATCCTGGAACCGATCATGAAATTCGACGTCGTCGCGCCCGTGGACAACGTGGGCGACGTGCTGGACGACCTGAACCGCCGCCGCGCGGAGATCCAGAACGTCGAGCAGGAGGACGACCGCCGCAAGGTCACCGGCCTCACGCCCATCGCGGAGATGTTCGGGTACGCGAACGCGCTGCGCTCGCTGACCCAGGGGCGAGGCACGTCGAGCCTGGAGCCGCACGACTACCGGCCCGTCCCCGACCATGTCGCGAAGAACCTATTCGGGAACTGAACGATGCGCCTCTTTCTCGCCGCCTTCGTCCCGGTGCTCCTCCTCGCCGGCTGCTCCTCCTCCTCGTCCGATCTCCAGCAGGACGTCCCGATCGCAACATCGGACAAGGCACAGGACATCCTCGGGATCTCCCTCCTTCTCTCCGACCTGCGCGACCGCCGCGAAAGCACCAGCCTGCGCGCGTGGTCCTTCAAGCTGACCAACAACGAGAATGAGAATGTCAAGGTGCGCGCCGTCCCTTCCTTCGTCTCCCAGGACGGCCGCGACCTCGGCGGCTCCGCCGAATCGCAGGTCGTCGAACTCCTCCCGGGAAAGTCCCACGACTTCTATTTCAAGGCCCCGACCGGCGAGGTCGCACGCCTCGTCGTCCGGTTCGAGCGAAAATAGCCCCCCTTTCGCCCCATTTTTTCGCGTTCTGGGTTGACAGCGTCTCTTCCATCCGTACAATGCCCGCCCCTTAAGAAACCCAGAGACGACGGAAGGAATTCGATGAAGGGCCAGAAAATCCGGATCCGCATTGAAGGCTACGACCACGAAGTGATCGACCAGTCGGTCACGGAGATCGTGGACACGGCGAAGAAGACGGGCGCGAAGGTCGTCGGGCCGATTCCGATTCCGACCCGCATCGAGCGCTACACCGTCCTCCGGTCGCCGCACGTGGACAAGAAGTCCCGCGAGCAGTTCGAGATCCGGACCCACAAGCGCGTGATCGACATCAGCGAGCCGACCGGCAAGACGATCGACGCGCTGAAGAACCTGAACAATCTCCCGGCGGGCGTGAACATCCGGGTGAAAGTGCTGACCGACAAGGCGTAGCCGTACCGAACGTACATTGACACTTCAACGACGGTCATTTCCCCCGCCGCTTCCGTGAGCCAAGCGCTCCGCCGGCAGCCCGCGGGGAATCGTGGCGGTCGCCGTGTCCCCCGCGGGGAGGAGTGTCTCCGCACAGGAGGATCGACATGCTACAGGGCATTCTCGGGCGCAAGCTCGGCATGACGCAGATCTTCGACGAGCAGGGGCGTTGGGTCGGAGTGACGGTCATCGAAGCCGGCCCTTGTCCCGTGACCCAGGTGAAGACCGCGAAGACGGACGGGTATAACGCGGTCCAGCTGGGGTTCGCGAAGCGGAAGCGCGTGACGAAGCCGATTGCCGGGCACCTGGCCAAGACGGGCGTGAAGGATCCGATCCACTACATCCGGGAGTTCCGTCTCGGGGTCGAGCCGACGCAGAAGGCGGGCGACTCGATCACGGTGAAGGTGCTCGACGGGATCAAGAAGGTGGACGTGATCGGGATCACGAAGGGCAAGGGGTTCCAGGGCGTCATCAAGCGCTATCACAAGAATTCCGGTCCCAAGTCGCACGGCTCCATGCAGCAGAGGACGGTGGGCGCCGCGGGTTCGGCCGAGGATCCCGGGCACATCCGCCCGGGCACGATGCGCCCGGGCCACATGGGCATGGACCGCTTCACCCAGAAAAACCTGGTGATCGTGAAGATGGACGAGGCGCGGAACCTGCTGCTGGTGAGGGGTTCGGTGCCGGGACCGAACGGGAATTTCGTGATCATCCAGAAGTCGGCGAACCAGCACGTGCCGGTTCCCGTGAGTCTCGAGAAGAAGGATGCGAAGGCTTCGAAGGACCCGAAGAAGGCGCTCGCGAAGGCGGCAGGCAAGTAGGTCGGGAGTGAGCCGCGGTCCTGCGCAGGCAGGACCGGGCGAATCGAACGATAAGGAGCGGTTGAGATGCTGGAAGTTCCTGTTTTCGACGTTGCCGGGAAGAAGCTGGGCGCGGAGAAAGTCGATCCCGCCTGGTTCGGGGGGATCGTCCGCCGCAGGCTCATCCACGATGCGACGCTCATCTACCAGAACAACCTCCGCGCGGGGACGCACAGCACGAAGACGCGCGGCGAAGTTGCGGGCTCGAAGAAGAAGCCCTGGAAGCAGAAGCACACGGGCCGGGCGCGCGCGGGCACGAAGCGCAGCCCGATCTGGCGGCACGGCGGCATCGTGTTCGGGCCGCGGCCGAGGGATTATTCGCAGAGCCTGCCGAAGCAGATGAAGCGTGCGGCGCTGGACAGCGCGCTTCTCTCGAAGTTCCAGGACGGCGAAGCGACGCTCGTGGACTCGCTGAAGCTTGAGAAGCCGAAGACCTCCGCGGTGGTGGGCGCGCTGGCCGCGATGGGCATCAAGGAGTCGTGCCTGATCTCGATCGAGCAGGCGGATGCGGCCGGGCGGACGGTGTGGTTGAGCGCGCGCAATATCCCGCGGGTTCATTCCTGCCCCGTCGCCGATCTCAATGCCCTCGACGTCCTGCACTACCGGCGCCTCCTGATGACGAAGGACGCCTTCAACGCGCTGGTCAAGAACCGCCGGGACGGCGTCGAACTCCCGGTGCCGAAGTCGGCCAAGGCCGTCGAGAAGGAGTTCACCCGGCCGAACCTGAAGCAGCGCGGCAAGCCAAAGGCCGCCGCAGCCCCGACGGCGGCGAAGCCTGCTGCGCCGAAGGCCGCCTCTCCCAAGCCGCCGGCGAAGAAGAAGGAGACGAAGTAAATGCGCGAAGCCCGCACGATCATCGTCGAGCCGCTGCAGACGGAAAAGTCCATGGGGTCCATGGGCCGCAGCCGTGCGTACTCATTCGTCGTGAAGAAGGACGCCAACAAGATCGAGATCCGCAACGCCATCCAGAGCATCTACACAGGCGTGAAGGTCAAGCAGGTTCGCACGATGCAGGTCAAGGGCAAGTCCCGCCGCTTCAAGGCCCGCATCGGGTACCAGAACGACTGGAAGAAAGCCATTGTCACCCTGACCGCTGAATCGAAGCCGATCGAAGGCTTCTAAGGAGCACGCCATGGGTCTTCGAGCCTACAAGCCGACAAGCGCAGGTCGCCGTTTCGCGACGACCAGCGACTTCAAGGATCTCACCACCGGCAAGCCCCACAAGGGCCTGCTCGAGCCGCTTCGCAAGACCGGCGGCCGGAACAACAGCGGGTCGATCACCTGCTGGCATCACGGCGGCGGCAACAAGAAGATGTACCGCGTGATCGACTGGAAGCGGACGAAGCTGGACATTCCCGCCAAGGTCGAGGAGATCGAGTACGACCCGAACCGGAACGTGCGCATCGCGCGGCTGCTGTACAAGGACGGCGAGCGCCGGTACATCCTGGCTCCGCGGGATCTCAAGAAGGGCGAGATCCTGGTCGCCGGGGAAAAGCCGGACCCGAAGCCCGGAAACAACATGCCGCTTCGCAGCGTGCCGCTCGGTCACCTCGTCCACTGCGTTGAGCTGGTGCCGGGACGCGGGGCACAGATCGTGCGCTCGGCCGGGTGCTTCGCACAGGTCATGGCGAAGGAAGGCAACTACGCTCACCTCCAGTTCCCGTCGGGCGAAATGCGCATGATTCCGCTCGCGTGCAGGGCGACGCTCGGGCAGCTCGGAAACATCGAAGCCGGCTCGATCTGGCTCGGCAAGGCGGGACGCAAGCGCTGGCTCGGCATCAAGCCCACCAACCGCGGAACGTCCATGAACCCCGTCAGCCATCCGATGGGCGGCGGCGAAGGGCGTTCGGGCGGCGGCCGGCACCCCTGTTCCCCCTGGGGCAAGATGGCCAAGGGCGGCAAGACGCGCAAGAAACGCAAGAACAGCTCCAAGTTCATCATCCGCGGCCGCAAGAAGGGCCGCTTCCAGCAGACGTAAGGAGAGACGATGAGCCGTTCGATGAAGAAGGGCCCGTTTGTGGACGGGAAGCTTCTCGAGAAGGTTGAGAAGCAGAAGAAGAAGAGTGACCTGACCCCGATCAAGACCTGGGCCCGGCGCTGCACGATCGTGCCGGAGTTTATCGGTCACAACTTCCTCGTTCACAACGGCAAGAACCACGTGAAGCTGTACGTCACGGAGGACATGGTCGGGCACAAGCTCGGGGAGTTTGCGCCGACGCGGACCTTCCGTGGCCACAGCGGCACGAAGGCGAAGGACCTCAAGACGACCGGTCCTGCCGGCGGCGCCGCTCCTGCGGCTGCGGCGGCTGGCGGCGAGAAGAAAGGCTAAGGACTGAACCATGGCTGACACCACCACAGCCCCGGAACAGCGCTTCAGCGCGGTCCTCCGCCATGCGCGGATCAGCCCGCAGAAGCTGCGTTACGTGGCGACCGTGATCCGCGGGCAGAACGTGAACCGCGCGCTGGAGATCCTCCAGGCGACGACGCGCCGCGGCGCGAGGTTCCTGCACAAGCTTCTCAAGAGCGCGATCGCGAATGCGGAATCGATCACGAGCGACCGGAACCTGGACATCGACGTCGAGGAACTCCGGGTCGAGACCCTGATGATCGACGGCGGCGCCTCGCTCAAGCGGTGGCGGACTGCGCCGCAGGGACGCGCCGTGCCGATTCTCAAGCGGACGAGCCACATCACGGTCGTCCTGGGGCCCGCGCCGGAAGCGCCTGAGAAGCCGAAGCGCGGGGCGAAGGCCAAGGGCGCGGCGAAGGACACGAAGGGCGACCCGGGCCACGCGAAGGGTCATTCGCACGACCATGCGACGGACAAGCCGCACGGCAGCGAGGGGCACGTGCACGAGAAGGGGCACGAGCACCCCGAGGGGCACCACCAGCACCACGAGCACCCGCACACTCACGAATCCGAACACAAGCACGGCGGCCAGCACGAAAAGGGGCACAAGCCGTCTCCTGAGAAGAAGAAGGGATAGCCGAACATGGGCCAGAAAGTCAACCCGACTGGTTTCCGCCTCGGCATCACCGAGGAGTGGCGCAGCCGCTGGTATGCGACGAGCAAGGAATTCGGAAAGTTCCTCGTCGAAGACCAGAAGATCCGCCGCTTCATCAAGAAGAACTACGCCTTCGCGCAGATCCCGAAGATCGAGATCGAGCGGACGCGCGAGACGACGACGGTGATCGTGCATGCGGGAAGCCCCGGGGTGATCATCGGGCGGCGCGGCGCGAAGGTGGAGGAGCTTCAGGCGCAGATCGAGAAGCTGGTGGGCCACAAGGCCGACCTGAAGATCAAGGAAATCGACACGCCGGAGCTTTCGGCGACGCTGGTGGCGGAGCTCGTGGCGGAACAGCTTCAGAAGCGCGCCCCGTTCCGGCGCGCGATGCGCAAGGCCGCGGAAGTGACGCTGAAGGCGGGCGCGCGCGGGATCAAGCTCACGGTGGCGGGACGCATCGGCGGCGCGGAAATCGCGCGTTCCGAGACCCTGTCGCTCGGGAGCGTCCCGCTGCATACGCTTCGCGCCATTCTCGACTACGGCCGTGCGACGGCGGTGCATGCGAAGGGGACGATCGGCGTGAAGTGCTGGATTTACAAGGGAGAGGTTCTTCCGGAGGCGAAGCGCCGTACGGGGCTGCAGGAGCCCGCGCCGGTGAAGCCGCCGAGGCCGATGTCGCCGCGTCCGTTCGGCGGGCCCGGCAGCGGTCCGGACCGTGGTCCGGGCGGTTTCCGTGGTCCTGGCGGTCCGCGTGGTCCCGGCGGTCCCCGTGGTCCTGGTGGTCCGCGCGGTCCTGGCGGTCCCCGTGGTCCTGGCGGCCCGCGTCCGCCGATGGGGCCGCGTCCGACATCCGGTCCTGGCCCGACGGCACCCGCGCCGTCTGCTCCTCCGCCGTCCGCTCCTCCGCCGGCTAAACCCACGTAAGTGAACGGCGCCCGGAGCGCCGAAGAACCATAACAGGAGACGTGTCATGCAGTTGATGCCCAGCCGCATCAAGTACCGCAAGTCGCACCGTGGCCGCATGAAGGGCAACGCGACCCGCGGCACGACCGTGGCCTTCGGGGAGTACGGGCTCCAGGCCCTGGAGGAATGTTGGCTCGCCGCCCGGGTCATCGAGGCCGGCCGCATGGCCGCCGCGCACCATATCGGGAAGAACGGCCGCCTCTGGATCCGCGTCTTCCCCCACAAGCCGATCTCCAAGAAGCCGCTGGAGACGCGCATGGGTAAGGGCAAGGGCGAACCGGAGTTCTACGCCGCCGTCATCCGTCCCGGCCAGGTCCTCTACGAACTCTCGGGCGTGACCGACACCATCGCCCGCGAAGTCCTCAACATCATCGCCCACAAAATGCCGATCAGGACCCGCCTGATCCGCAGGAGACACGGCCTGTGAAAATCGCCGAAATCCGCCAGAAGTCGACCGACGAGCTCAAGGCCCAGGTCAAGAAGATCCACGAGGAACACTTCAACCTGCGCTTCCGCCGCGTTACCGACGTCATCGAAAACCCGCAGGCCCTTCGCGAACTCCGCCGCGACCTCGCCCGGATTCACACCGTGGTGCGCCAGCGTGCGATGGACGACGCGAAGGCTTCCCCGGCGCCCGCGAAACCGGCCGAGAAGGCTCCGGCGCCCGTGAAGGCGGAGGGCAAGAAGCCCGCTGTGGCGAAGGCGGAAGGCAAGAAGAAGGCAGTGGCGAAGGACGCGAAGAAGGGCAAATAGAGGCCGCCGGCGACTGGGGGTGTGATGAAGAAGGACGCGAAGAAGAACGGGAACGGGGGAGGCAAGGAACGCAAGGCGCCGCCTCCCGAGAAGCCGGCGGTGAAGAGCCCGTATACGAAGGCTGAGTTGGAGACGTACCGGCACTGGCTCATCGAGCGCCGCGGCGCGCTGTCCGGCAACGTGACGAAGATGGAAGACGAGGCGCTGAGGCGCTCGCGGCAGGACGCGACGGGCGACCTTTCGAGCATGCCGATCCACATGGCGGACATGGGAAGCGACACGTTCGAGCAGGATTTCACGCTCGGGCTGATCGAGAACGAGGAGCAGGAGCTGGGCGCGATCGAAGACGCCCTTGAGCGGATCACGGAGGGCACTTACGGGGTCTGCGAGGAGTGCTCGAAACTGATCCCGAAGGAGCGGCTGAAGGCGATCCCGCAGGCGGCGCTGTGCCTGGAGTGCAAGCAGAAGGAAGAAGGGGAAGAGGGCGGATAGGCGCCCGGGATTCCCATGGCCGAACCGGTCGAGACAAGAGGCGCGACGAAGAACACTCGTCGCGTTGTTTTTTTTGCGGTGATGGCGCTGGCGGCGTTCCTCGACCTGTGGTCGAAGTCGTACGCGTTCCGCAAGCTGGGCGAGCCGGGGCGCGGGCCCGCGCCGATCGTGATCCCGGGCGTGCTGAAGTGGGAGACGGCGTACAACAAGGGCGTCGCGTGGGGGATGCTGTCGCAGCACAACGCGCGGTGGTTCATCGCGGCGCTGTCGATCATCGCGCTGCCGGTAATCGCGGGGAGCTTCCTTCGCGCGAAGTCCCCGACATGGCCCTTCACCGTCGCCCTGTCGTTCATAGCGGGCGGAACCGTGGGAAACCTCTACGACCGAATCGACACGGGCGCGGTGCGCGACTTCATCTACGTCTACTGCATCAACTTTCCCGTGTTCAACGTCGCCGATTCGTTCATCTGCGTCGGCGCGGCGCTTTTTGCGCTCGAGCACTTCATCGTCGGCGAGAAGCCGAAGGCCGGGGAGGGAGAGGCTGACGGCGAGGCCGGCAAGTCGGCGCAGGCCGGGAGCTAGAACGCCAGGTCGAAGCTGACTTCGAACCTGATTCCGCGCGGAGCGTACCTGGAGCGGTCCAGCGCCTTGACCAGCGTGATGATGATCGGGAAGTACTTTCGCTCCACCAGGTAGGTGTCGAACTGGAGGGAGACGCCGGCGGAGTAGTACCACTCGTCGCGGACGGGGTACGCGAGCATGTTCATCACGTTCTCCTCGTTCCCGATCACTCCCACGTCCCCGAAGACGATGCCGCGGATGTCCTTGAGGAGGATGACCTGCATGGGCATGGCCCAGTCGATGTCCCGCCAGATCGGGAAGCGGAATTCGGCGCTGGCCCAGAGGACATCGGTTCCGTTGGGGTCGCCGGAGTCGTAGGCTCGCACGCGGTCCTTGAGTGAAAGCGACTCCCGGTTCGGGCCGGTGCTGTGGATTCCGGCGACGCGAAGAGCGAGGACGTGATCGTGCCAGAGCTCGACGTACAGGCGGCCCTCCGCCTGGTAGTTCACCCGGTCGACGTCGCTGGCCAGGGGCGGCGTCCACCAGGTGACCTGGCCGGTGAGCGAATAGCCGGACACGGGGTTGTCACGCCGTTTCGTGACGTTCCTGCGCGAAATGTCGAACTGGAGGCCGTCCTCGAACGTCCGCGGCGGCAGGTCGTCTTCCGCGGACGAATTGATGCGGCGAATGTGCTCCTGCGCGAACGCGCTCACGGCGACCCGGGTGTCCGCGTCGAGCGGATACGAAATTCCCAGCGATCCGCCCATCTTTGCTTCGGTGCCACTTGCGTCCTTCTGGGTGGAACCCCCGACGGTGATGAACAGGTCGGGGCGGAGCATCTGGTTGGTGTACGTGACGTCGAACGCAAGGTCGTAGCCGCCGCTTCGGATCTTGTAATCGACCCCTGTATCGAAGTGATGGAAGCCGATGATGTCGGAGAGGGAGGCGCCGGTGGGGAGGATGGACTCGAAGCGGATGTGGGACTGGTAGGGCTGGACCTCGAATTTCTCGATGAGGCCGAGAGTGTAGTGTCCGGCGGAGACGGCGACGGCCGGGTCGTGGAAATCCGACGGGGCGGGGCATTCGCGGGGCGGGGTGGCCCAGGTGGTGAAGCGTCCGTGGCGGTAGACGGTGAAGACGATTTCGCGCGAATCGCGGGTCCAGCGGGGCGAGAAGGCGCCGCCGGGGAGATCGGTGAGCCGTGTGAGCCGGCCGGAGGAGAGGTCGAGGGTGAAGAGGTTATGGCTGCGGCCCGGGTCGGCGACCATGGTGATCGCGGCGCCGTCGGGGCGGAAGGCGGGCGAGGACTCGTCGCAAGGAGTGTCGGTGACGCGGTCGAGGCTGCGGGATTCGACGTCGATGCGCCAGAGGTCGGTCTGGCCGCCGGTCTCGCCCGTGAACACGACGGAGCGGCCGTCCGGGGACCAGGCGGGTTCGCTTTCCGGCCACGGTTCCGAGGTCAGCCGCCGGATGTCGGAGGTCTCGACGTCCATGAGGTAGAGGTCCTGGGACCCGTGACGGAGGGCGGCGAAGACGATGGACCGGCCGTCCGGCGACCACTGGGGCGAGAGGATGTGGTCGAAGGGCGCCTGGATGGACCGTGCGAGCCCGCCGTCAGCAGGCTGGATGTAGATTCGCGTCGCGGCCAGGCGGTCGCCGATGAAGCAGATCGACCTGCCGTCCGGCGACCAGTCGATTCCGCGCGGATCGGGGTGGAGGTTGTCGATCGTGACGTGGAGTTGAAGGCGCAGCGGGTGGGATTCTTCGCCCGACTCCAGGTCGAGCACGACCAGGTCGAAGTAACCCGAGGAGTCCTCGAAAAACGCGAGTTTGCGGCCGTCGGGCGACGGCACCGGGCTGATCTCGTAGAAACGGTAGTGCTGTTCGTAGCTCCGCAGCCGCCGGGCGAACCGGTCGGCTTCCTCCCGCGCCGACCAGGGGAGATACCGCGCACGCATGGCCTGGTTGAACCGGCGCTCGAGGTCGTCGTACGAGATCCCGCAGGCGCGCTGGATGAGGCGGGAAGCGGGCCAGGGGACGTCGGAGTCGAAGACGTGCATGAGGCGTTTCGCGGAGCCGCGCGGCGTCCCGCCCTGGATCCACTGCACCGCGAGCGCGGACTCGACGTACATCTGGTAGCGCTCGTGGACGTTCATGGCGTTGGGGGAGTGGATCGCGGAAAGCTCCTGGAGTTCCCCGTCGAGCACCGCGTCGCGCACGAGCATTTCCTCGACGGGAAGCGGCGGTCCCGCCGCGTGGCCCGCGATGCCGAGCAGGACCCAGTCGGCGTACAGGTCCTTCTTCACCTCCAGCAACGATGCCTTGAGCGTGCTCGAGCTGTAATGCCGCTGGTCCACGAACATCTGGGCGAGCTGGAATTCCACCGTGCGCTGCGTGGCCCGGTTCGAGCCGATGCACGGGATGATGATCTTCCGCTTCCGGACAAGCGTCGCAACCGGGAGGATCCCCCCGGGGTTGTCGTCCGTCTCGACACGCTGGCCCGCTTCCAGGTGCGACCGGTACACGACCACGCTGATCGGCCCGTCGAGCTTGTGGTCGAGTTCCTTCTCCATCCGGACGCGCGCCGTTTCCAGCCACTGCGTCACTTCCCGCGCCTTGGGAAGAAACGCGTCACCGGGGTAATGCACCTGGAATTCGCCCGCGTCGAGCACGCGCCACTCGGTGGCCCGGCGCAGGTCCTCCTGGGCGGACGCCGCCACGGCAGCCAGGAGGAAGGCGCAGGCCGCGGCAAGCCGAGGGATGTGGCGGAGACCCATTCGAGTACGCGAATCCTACAGGGCCCGCATGAATGGCGCATGAATCCTGCGGAAGAAAAGTTCTGCCCCCGCCCCCGGCATTTCGCTTGACTCAACCCCCACCCGCCAGATACCGTTCCCTGCGTCATCAGTTTCGTCCGCCTGCGCGCACGACGCAGGCCGGCTCAGCGGTCCGGCTCGGACCACTTCGACCGCCCCTTTCGGTGCTGGAGTTCACACTTCCGGACAGGGCATCAAGTCCAGCCATACGTTGCACCGGCCGGTCACAGGACATTACGTGCGTACGGCAGTGAGGCGCGTGCGCGGGGAGTGAAGCGCGTGCGGCGCGGCGGCGATCGGGGAGTCCCGGCTTGAGATCTACTCGGCGTAGCGTCGCGGTAACAGCGACGGCCGCGCGACGGTTCAGCAGGGGAGAAGGTTACCGGCTTGAGCTCCATCCGGAGCGGGCCATTCCATTGGCGGAGAGGACATGAACTTTCAGCACCAGGGCGGAGGCGGTGGCGGGCGAGGCGGCGGTGGAGGAGGAGGCGGTGGTGGTGGCGCTGGCGGGCCGGGTGGCCCGGGCGGAGGCCGGCACCGTGGCCGTCGCGGCGGACGCCGCTGGCGCAATCGCCGTCCGGGCGCTCCCGGCCAGTCCCAGGGCCCACGCGCTGCCGTTCAATCCCCCCCTTCCCAGGATCCTTACGCCGGCCAGCCGATCCCCGGAGACCCCGGCTATCTCCAGGCCGCGGGCGCGGAGGGCGCGGCAGGCGCTCTTCCCGGCCAGCCCATCCAGCCCATCGGCCGGGGCGAAGGCGTCCTGGAAATCCACCCCGAGGGGTTCGGTTTCCTTCGCGACCCCAAGAACAACTACCTCTCCACCCCGCAGGACATCTACGTCGCCAAATCCCAGATCGTCCGCTTCTCGATCCGCGAGGGGTCGTGGCTTGAAGGGCCGCTGGCGCCGTCGAAGGACCGGAGCAAGGGGCCGGCGCTGATGGCGGTGGACCGGATCAACGGGATGGATCCCGAGAAGCACCGGGAGCTGCCGGTGTTCAAGCAGCTGACGAGCATCGACCCGAACAAGCGCATCGACCTCGAAGGAAAGATGAACGACATCTCGCTTCGGGTGATGGACCTCATCTGCCCGATCGGGCGGGGGCAGCGGTGCCTGATCGTGGCGCCGCCGCGCACGGGCAAGACGATGCTGCTGCAGCGGATTGCGCAGGTGATCGCCATGAACCACCCCGAGATCCACATCATCATGCTGCTGGTGGACGAGCGGCCTGAAGAAGTCACGGACATGCAGCGGAACGTGAAGGGCGAGGTGGTGTCGAGCTCGCTGGACAAGCAGGCGACGGCGCATGCGCGGCTGTCGGAGCTGGTCCTCGAGCGCGCCCGTCGCCTCGTCGAATGCGGCAAGGACGTCGTGATCCTGCTCGATTCGCTCACGCGCCTCGCGAGGGCCTACAACCGCGAAAGCGGCGACCGCGGGCGCACGATGAGCGGCGGTCTCGACACGCGGGCGATGGAAAAGCCGCGCGAGTTCTTCGGGAGCGCGCGCGCGCTGGAAGAGGGCGGCTCGCTCACCATCATCGCCACGTGCCTCATCGACACCGGGTCGAAGATGGACCAGGTGATCTTCGAGGACTTCAAGGGAACCGGCAACGCGGAGCTCGTGCTGCACCGCCCGCTCGCCGAGCGCAGGATTTTCCCGGCCATCGACATCAACGCCTCGGGCACGCGCAAGGAGGAGAAGCTCCGGCACCCGATGGAACTCGAACGCGTCTACCGCATGCGTCGCGCGCTGGCGCAGTTCAAGCCGATTGAGGCGATGGAAGCGCTGATCCCGAGGGTCCAGAAGTGGCCGAGCAACTCGGCGTTCCTGGCGCAGTTCGACGTGACGTCCGAGCGGTAAGCGGATTTCCAATGAAGCGGGGCGGAGGGGCGAGAGCCCTTCCGCCCCGGTTTTTTTGGGGCCGGCGCTACTTCTCCGGCGGGAGTTCCTGCAACCGGAGCCCTTCGCGGAACGCCGTGATGTCGCCGAGGTAAGCCTCGGTTCCCCAGTAGATGACCTGGAGCGACTGGGTTCCCCGGGGGAGGAGCCACGAGGCGCCGACGCGGGGATCGCCCGCGAGGCGCACCGCCAGGGCTTCCGCGCCGGGCCAGTCGGGAAGGGCCTGCTCGACGATTTCGGCGCCCGGGACGATTTCGCGGATGAGGGCGAGGTGGGCCTCGCGGCCGGAGGTGGGGGGAGTGACGCGGAAGCGCAGGGCGGCGGCGCCGAAGACCTGGGTGAACGCGACGGAGGAGTTGTCGCGCTGGAGGTAGCGCCAATCGCGCGGGGGGCGGATAGAGGCCTTCGCGGCGGGGAATTCGCTGTCGGGAATCTCGGGGATGGCGGGCGGGGTGGGCGGCGCGAGGTCGCGCGGGCGCAGCGGGCCCAGGAGGATGCCGGCGCCGACGACGATGGCGCCGAGCGCGGCGATCCCGAGGAGGACGATGACGGAGCGGGGAAGCGAAGCGGAGTGGCCGCAGTGGGGGCAGAGGCCGCCGGAGCGGGCGGGGTCGGACGTCTGCCTGCAGCGGGGGCAGGCGCGGATCATTTCGTCGCGGGAGTTCCGTGGGTGGGCACGCGCGGCTCGCTCCGCTTCTGGTCCTTCATGACTTTCCCTGCGATGGCGGCGACCCCGGCGATGATGGCGAGAATCGCGGCCGCCACGCCGGTGCGCCTGCGGCGGCGCCGGCGAGGGGCGTTGCCGAAGCGGACGTTAATGTTCATCCGGGCGTTTCTCCACCGGCGCGGGCTCCGAGAGTTTCAACGTCTTGATCAGGAGGGCGGCGTCGGCGCGGATGCCCTTCTTGCCCTCCGCGCCGATCCAGAGGCGGTGGTTCGTGCGGTCGAGCCACCAGGAGCCCGCTTCCCGACCCGCGTCCGAAATCCAGGACGCGGAGAGCGCTTCCGCCCCCGCGAGGTCCGATGTGGCGGAGGACCAGTCGCCGGTCGGCTGGAACTGCTTGGCGCGTTCGGCGTGGGTTTCGCCCGTGACCTGGAGGACGCTGACGGAGACTTCGCCGCGCGGGGTTTCGAAGGCGAAGATCATGCCCTCGTTCTTCGTGATCTTCCAGCCGGGGGGGGCGGTGAAGGAGACGCCGGCGTTCACGAAGGAGCATTCGGTGCCGTTGTCGATGGAAGCGGCTTTTTCGTGGAGTTTGCCTGCGCGGTTGCGCAGGAGGAGGACGGCGACGAGGGTGACGGCGACGATGCCCAGGGTGATGCCGCCGGCGACGGTGGGGTTCTGGATGGCGGCGAAGAATCGGGGTTCGCGGCGGGGGGCCGGGAGGCCGTCGTGGATGGCGACGCGGTGGCGCGGGCCGAAGGGGTTGTCGTGGACGTCGCTCGAGGGGCGGGGCGGTTCGGCCGGCGCAGGAGCGGCGGCGGCAGGAGCGGGAACGGGAAACGGCGCCATGGTGTGGCCGAACGCCGCGGGAATCGCGGCCGCCGGCGCGGCGGGTGCCGGGCTCGGCAGCCCGTGGACCTTCCCGCACTTGCAAGTGACCGACGCGGGCCCGAGGCCGGTGCGGATCGTCTCGCCGCACGAGCAGTGGAGGGTGATCACGGCGCCATTATACGCAGGAGGCCGTTCACCCTACTTAGCCGTGACCGCGTTCTTCACTTCGCCCTTCGTGAAGTACGCCACGAACTGCTCCGCGATTTCGACCGCCACGCGCTCCTGGGCCTCCTCGGTCGAGGCGCCGAGGTGCGGCGTGAGGACGACGTTGGGGAGGGAGCGGAAGGGGGAGTCGGCGGGGAGCGGCTCGATTTCGAACACGTCGAGGCTGGCGCCGGCGATTTTCCCCGTTTTGAGGGCGTCGAGGAGGGCGATCTCGTCCACGATGCCGCCTCGGGCGGCGTTGATGAGGCGGGCGGACTTCTTCATCCTGGCGAATTGCGCGGCGCCGACCAGGTGCTTCGTTTCGGGCGTGAGCGGCGAGTGGACGGAGATGAAATCGGCCTGCGGGATCAGTTCGTCGAGCGTCACTTTCTTCGCACCGAACTCCGCCGCGCGGGCGTCGCTGACGTACGGGTCGTAGACGAGGATGGTCATGTCGAGCGCGCGGCCGACTTTTGCCAGGACGGTCGCGACGCGGCCGAACCCGAGCAGCCCGAGCGTTTTTCCCGTGAGCTCCACGCCGGTCGTTCCCTTCTTGGGCCACTCGCCGGCCCGCATGCAGCGGTCCGCGAACGCCACGTGCCGCGACAGCGCGAACATCAGGGCGATCGCGTGCTCCCCGGCGCTCGTCGTGTTCCCGCCCGGCGTGTTCTCGACGATCACGCCGGCCTTCACCGCCGCCGGGACATCGATGTTGTCCACCCCCGCGCCGGCCCTGCCGACGATCTTCAGCTTCGTCCCCGCGGCGATCACCTTCGCCGTCACCTTCGTCGCGCTCCGCACGATCAGCCCTTCGTACGAGCCGATCTCCGCACAGACCTGGTCCTCCGACATCCCCGTCTTCTTCACGGCCTCGACCCCGCCCTTCTTCAGGACTTCGATGGCGGCGTCGCTCACGGCGTCGGCAATCAGGACCCTCGGTGCGGGCATTCGGTGTTCTCCAGTGGCGGGAAGCTGCCCGCGAGATTCGCCCTTCCCGCGCGGAATGTCAAATGACGCGAGCGAAGCCCGTTTTCGCGTAGCATGGAGGCACTTCCATGAGTCCGCTCATCCGCACCCGCGCCGTGCTCGAGGATGTCGAGGACCGCGCCCTCGCGCCCATCGCCGTCCGCTCCCGCGGCGCGCGGCGCATCCACCCCGAGTCCCTCACCGATTCGCGCACGCACTTCCAGCACGACTGGAACCGCGTCGTCCACAGCCGCGCGTTCCGCAAGCTCGAATACAAGACGCAGGTCCTCCCGCACGGCCTCGGGTCCGACTTCGTCCGCAACCGCCTGACCCACACGCTCGAGGCCACCCAGATCGGCATGGGCATCGCCCGCGCCCTCGGGCTCAACGAAGACCTCATGCAGGCCATCGTCCTCGCCCACGACCTCGGCCACCCGCCGTTCGGTCACAAGGGCGAAGACGAACTCCAGGCCATCTGCGGGCATTTCAACCATAACGAGCACTCCCTTCGGATCGTGACGGAGGTCGAGAAGCGCTACCCGGCGTTTCCCGGGCTGAACCTGACGACGGACGTGCTGGAGGGGATCGAGAAGCACGAGACCGACTACGACCGCATCGGGACGTACCGGTTCAATCCCAACCTCGCGCCCGGGCTTGAGGCCCTCGTCGCGAACTTCGCGGACACCATCGCCTACCGGGCGCACGACATCGAGGACGGTCA
>CAVPNQ010000169.1:0-16239 GCA_963706735.1 uncultured Planctomycetia bacterium | reverse complement strand
AAGGACCTGGCGAAGTGGCCCGAGTCGAGGGCGCGCGAGGCGAAGGTGTTCTTCACGGCGCATTCGATCCCGTCGTCGATTGCGAAGGGGGGGCCGTACGTGACGCAGTTCGAGGAGACGGCGGCGCTGGTGGCGAAGGAGCTGGGGCTGAAGAACTGGGGGACGGCGTTCCAGTCCAGCGCGGCGGACTCTTCGATTCCCTGGACGGGCCCGGACATCAGCGACGCGATCCGGGCGGCCAAGAAGGAGGGGGTGGCGGACGTGCTGCTGTCGCCGATCGGGTTCCTGGTGGACCATGTCGAGGTGCTGTACGACCTGGACGTGGAGGCGAAGAAGACGGCGGCGGAGTGCGGCGTGGGGTTCGTGCGGAGCGGGACGGTGGGGAGCCACGAGAAGTTCATCGGGATGCTGGCGGACCGTGTGATGGCGAAGCTTTCGAAATAGAGGGCGGAAGGGAGCCGTTTTGACGCGCCGTGTGATCGTGGTCGGGGGCGGGATTGCCGGGCTGGCGGCGGCGTACCGGCTGTCGAAATCGCCCGGGGTCGAGGTGGAACTGCTCGAAGCGGCGCCGCGCGCCGGCGGCGCGATTGCGACCGTGAAGGAGGACGGCTGCCTGCTCGAGCAGGGCCCCGACTGCTTCCTGGCGATCAAGCCCGCGGGGATCGCGCTCTGCCGGGACCTGGGGCTCGAGCCGCGGATCATCGGGACGATGGAGGCGAACCGGAAGAGTTTCGTCACGCGCAAGGCGAAGCTCCTGGCGGTGCCCGAGGGGTTCTACCTGATGGCTCCTTCGTCGATGGCGAGCCTCGCGGCGTCGCGGATCTTCTCGGTCAAAGGGAAGGCGCGCATGGCGATGGAGCCGCTGATCGCGCGCCGCACGGATCCCTCCGACGAGTCGCTCGCGTCGTTCGTGCGCCGCCGCCTTGGACAGGAATGCCTCGACCGGCTCGCGCAGCCGATGATCGCCGGGATCACGACCGCCGACCCGGAGAAGCTGTCGATGCGCGCGGCGATGCCGCAGTTCCCCGAAATGGAAGAGCAGCACGGGTCGATCATCAAGGCGCTTGCGGCGAAGGCGCTGTCGCGCGGCACGAGCGGGCCCCGCTACGGGATGTTCGCGACGATCGACGGCGGGCTGCAGGTCCTCGTGGACGCGCTCGTCGCGGCGCTCGGCCCGCGCCTCCGCACCGGGACGAAGGTCGAGGAACTCCGGCGCGAAGGCACGCGCTGGTCCCTCCGCACGTCCGCCGGCCCCCTCGAAGCGGATGCCGTCGCCATCGCGCTTCCGGCCCCCGCCGCTGCCCGTCTCCTCCGCCCTTCCGACGAGCGCCTCGCCGCGCTCCTCGGCGACATCTCATTCGCTTCCGTCGCGACGATCCACGTCGCCTTCCGCGAGCAGGACCTTCTTCTCCCCGCCGCCATGGGGTTCGTCGTCCCCGCCGTCGAAAACCGCTTCGCCGTCGCCGCCTCTTTCACCTCGCGCAAATTCCCCGGCCGCGCGCCCGCCGGGATCTCGCTCGTCCGCGTCTTCGCCGGCGGCGCGACCCGCCCCGCCGACTCCGAACTCCCGGATGCGGAAATCGTGAAGCGCGTCGTTGCGGACCTGCGTGAGCTGCTCGGCGCGAAAGGCGAACCGGTCTTCGCGCGGGTCAATCGCCACAGCGGCGCGATGCCGCAATACCACGTCGGGCATCTCGACCGCGTGGACGAAATGGAGAAGCGCGCCTCGGCGATCCCGGGGCTGGCCCTCTGCGGCGCGAGCTATCGCGGCGTGGGCGTGCCGGACTGCATCAAGAGCGGCGACGACGCCGCCGCAAGGCTCGTGGAATCCGGGCGCGCAACCCTGTAGAATCCGGGCCAATCTCAGGGGAGTTCTCTCATGCACCTCCGCTTCGCCCTCGGCCTGTCGCTGTTCCTCGTCGCCGCCGCTTCCGCCGACACCGTCTGGCTCAAGGACGGGCGCAAATTCGAAGGGGTCGTCACGGAGCAGGGGGACGAGTACGCAATCAAGGGGAAATTCGGAACGCTCAAGGTCAGGAAGGCGGACGTGGACCGGGTCGAGGTGGCGCCGACGGGCGAATACGCCGCGAAGTCGAAGGCGCTGGCGAACGACGACCCCGAGGGGCACTTCCAGCTCGGGCTGTGGTGCAAGGAGAAGGGGCTGAAGGCGGAGGCGCGCGCGGAATTCGAGAAGGCGATCGCCGCGGACCCGCACCACGAGGGGGCGCACCGGGAGCTCGGGCACTCGCGGGTGGGCGAGCGATGGGGAACGCCGCTGGAGATGATGGACTCGGTCGAGGCGCTTCTGCGGCTCGGCAAGGCGGACAAGGCTGCCGAGCTCATGACCCCGATGATGTCGGGAACGGTGGAGACGCTGGAGAAGCCGCAGCAGGCGAGGGCGTGGAATCTCATGGTTTCGATTCACCTGCGCCAGGGTGCGCCGGAGAAGGCGGCGGACGCGGCGGACCGGGTTGCCGAGCTGGCGGTCGCAACGGAGAAGGTGGCCGCCAAGACGCGCGCGGAGATCATCCGCGGCTCGACGGACGGGAAGTTCGACGTGAAGCCGGAGGACATCGTCTCCGCGATGCCGGGACAGGCGGATCCGGGCCAGGGCCCCCTCGCGGCCGGCCGGCAGCCGCTCTGGGACAGCCGCGTCATGATGGTCGCCCTCCGGACTGCGGCGCAGGCGGACATCGTCAAGGGGCGCAAGCTCGTCAACGACGGCGATGCGCTCGCCAGCACCGACAAGGAACGCGCGATCCGCGTCTACGCATCGGCCGAGGACTTCTTCGACCACGCCAACGACATCGTCCCGGACTTCGGGCGCCAGTTCCAGGTCGAGGCCGTCCGCAAGCAGATCCCCCTGATCTTCGACATCGCCAACGACTCCGTCGCGAAAGCGAACAAGACCAATCCCCTGGCCAACGACTACGGGCTCCAGGTCACCTCCAGTGGCAAGGTCCTCTTCACCGGCGACGGACTCGCTCGCTACCAGGCCGACAAGCGCGACTGGAACGCCCACGTCGGCAAGATCAACGAATGCATGAAAGACATCGCCCGGCTCAACAACCGCTTCCCCGCCGAATTCGCAAAACACAAGAAAGTCTGCGACGACCTCAAGGCGTACTACGACAAGAAGATCCCCGAAGTCCGCGAATTCCTCGACAAGGTCGAGAAGGCGCTGAAATGAAGCGCCTGGCGGCGGCGCTTCTCGCCGCGGCGCTGGCGGCGACGACGGCCGGCGCGGACGACTCCGCGGCGCCCGGCCGGAAACTGTTCGAGGAGGGCAAGTTCGCGGAGGCCGCGAAGGCGCTTCGCAGGGACGTTGACCTCTACCCCGAGCACGTCGAGAGCTACCGGTGGCTGGCGCTGGCGCTGGAGAAGCTCGGGAAGGCGGATGAGGCGAAGGACGCGTGGAAGGACTTCCGCGCGCTGGCGAAGACGCCGGAGGACCGAAAACTCGCGGACGCGCGCCTCGGGGTGGGGCCGGCGGCGGCCGACCCGGACCTGGTGCTGGACGAGAAGAAGGTCGCCGAGATCCGCGGCGCGTCGGAAGGCTGGTTCGAGAAGAAGACGGCGCACTTCACCGTCAGGACGCACAACGAGCGGCTGACGGAGATCGTCGCGATCCAGGCGGAGAAGTACGTCGCCGCGCTCAGCCAGAAGTTCCTGAACGGCGCGGCATACCCGCACGTCGTCCCGCTGACCGTCTACCGCGACCAGGCGGAGTACGTCGGGGCCGGGAATCCCGACTGGAGCCAGGGCGGCACCGCGGTCGGCTACGAATCGCTCGACGGGTTCCTGCAGGACCGCATGACGCGCAAGATCGACCTCCTCCACACCATCAAGGGCGAACTCAACCCTGATCTCGCGAAGCCGAAACTCCTGCCCCACGAGCTCACGCACCTCATCCTCGCCGAACGATTCGGCGAGCGCCCGATCCCCCTCTGGCTCAACGAGGGCATCGCGCAGTACATGGAGACCGACCGCCGCGCGGAGTGCGACCGCCTCCTCCTCGAATACTTCAACGACCGGAAGGGCACCCCGATCCCGCTCCGGACCCTCGTCTCGCTCCCCGGCTACCCCGATAACCGCGGCGCCATCGCCCTCTTCTACGCCCAGAGCGCGTCCTTCACCGGTTGGCTAGCCGACCTACTGGGCCCCGTAAAATTCGCCGCGTTCATCGACGACCTGCGCGACGGGACCGGCGCCGAGGCCGCCCTTCAGGTGGCCCTCAAGGCGGGGAAAGACTGGGAAGCCCCTGTCCAGGCGCAGTGGATGAAAGCCGTCCGGGAAGCAGCACCCGCAAAGTAGCCGGGCGCAAAAAAACCGGCGGCCCATTTCAGGCCGCCGGTGCTGTTTCTGTCCTTGCCGTTCCTCGCAACTCGCAACCCGCAACCCGCAACTGGGTCGTTAGTAGTCGTCGTCTCCGCCCATCCCACCCATCCCGCCCATGTCCCCCATCCCTTCCCCGCCCGGCATCCCGCCGCCACCGGACTTCTTGCCCTTGATCTCCGACACCAGCGCGTCCGTCGTCAGAAGGAGGCCGGCTACCGAGGCGGCGTGCTGAAGCGCGCTGCGGACGACCTTCGTCGGGTCGATGATGCCGGCCTTGATCATGTCCACGTACTCGTCCTTCGCCGCGTCGTAACCGTGGGAGCCCTTCCCCTCGGCAACCTTGTTCTCCACGATCGAGCCGTTCTTGCCGGCATTGACCGCGATCTGGCGCAGCGGGGCCGTCAGCGCGCGGCGCACGATGTCCACGCCCGTCGCCTCGTCCCCCTTCGCCTTCACCTTGTCCAGCGCTTCGATCGACCTGAACAGCGCGATGCCGCCGCCGGGAAGGATGCCCTCTTCCATGGCGGCCTTGGTGGCGTGAAGGGCGTCCTCGATGCGGGCCTTCTTTTCCTTCATTTCGACTTCGGTCGCGGCGCCGACGAGGACCTTGGCCACGCCGCCGGAGAGCTTGGCGAGGCGTTCCTGGAGCTTCTCCTTGTCGTAGTCCGACTTGGTATCCAGGATTTCGTTCTTGATCATCGCGATGCGGCCCTGGATCGCCTTGGTGTCCCCGGCGCCCTCGATGATCGTGGTGTTTTCCTTGTCGATGACGACCTTCTTGGCGCGTCCGAGGTACGAGAGGTCGGCCTTCTCGAGATCGACGCCGAGGTCCTCGGTGATCGCCTTTCCGCCCGTCAGCACCGCGATGTCCTCGAGCATCGCCTTGCGGCGATCCCCGTAGCCCGGCGCCTTCACGGCCGCGCACTTGAACACCCCGCGCAGCTTGTTCACGACCAGCGTCGCGAGCGCGTCGCCTTCGACTTCCTCAGCGATGAGCAGAAGGGGCTTGCCGGTCTGGGACACCTTTTCGACCAGCCCGATCAGGTCCTTGATCGCGCCGATCTTTTTTTCGTAGAGGAGGATATAGGGCTCGTCGAGGTTCACGGTCTGGGCCTGGAGGTCGGTCACGAAGTGAGGCGACAGGTAGCCCTTGTCGAACTGCATGCCCTCGACCCACTCGACCTCGGTCTTCAGCGACTTGCCTTCTTCGCAGGTGATGACGCCGTCCTTGCCGACCTTCTTCATGGCCTCGGCGATCATCGTGCCGATTTCCTTGTCGTTATTCGCGGCGACGGTGCCGATCTGTTCGACTTCCTTGTCGCCCTTCACCTTCGTGGACATGGCCTTGAGGTTTTCGACCACGGCGGCGACTCCCTGCTCAATGCCGCGGAGGAGCGACATCGGATTCGCGCCGGCGGTGACGTTCTTGAGTCCCTCGACGAAGATCGCCTCGGCGAGCACCGTCGCGGTCGTCGTTCCGTCTCCGGCCACGTCCGACGTCTTCGACGCGACTTCCTTCACCATCTGGGCGCCCATGTTCTCGTAGGCGTCCTTGAGCTCGATTTCCTTCGCGACGGTGACGCCGTCCTTCGTCACGAGGGGCGCGCCGAACTTCTTCTCGATGATCACGTTCCGGCCGCGCGGCCCGAGCGTCGTCTTCACTGCGCGCGCCAGCACCTGCACGCCGTCGCGGATCTTCTCGCGGGCTTCCGCGTCATAAATGATCTTCTTTGCAGCCATCGTTCCAGTCTCCTGTTCTGCGGACCTGTTGAGTTTTGTGGGCCTGGTTCGGCCGGCCGGAAGGACTACTTCGAAATGATCGCGAGGATGTCTTCCTCGGCCATGATCACGTAATCGCGGCCTTCGACCTTGCACTCCGTGCCGGCGTAGCTCGCGAAAAGGACGCGGTCGCCTTCCTGGACCTGGAACGGAACGCGCTTGCCGTTGTCGAGCATCCGGCCTTCGCCGACGGCGACGATCTTGCCTTCCTTGGGCTTTTCCTTGGCCGTGTCCGGGATGACGATGCCGCCTTTGGTCTTGGATTCGGCTTCGAGGCGCTCAACGAGGATCTTGTCGCCGATGGGCTTGACCTTCATGGGAAGTGCTCCTGTCAAAAAGGGCGTGGGCAGGGGGTGGATGCAGTTTGGGACTGGGAGGGACCAATGCAACGGGTATGCCGGACCTGGCAACTCCACAAGACACGACGGCTCTTGAACTTAGAGTTTTCATCGAATTCAGGGAAGGCGGCACATCTGGCAGCCGCTGCCAGTCTGACAAGGCCGCGGGAGCCGGCGAACTGGCCGCCAGGACGAGTTCCACCCTGGGTTTCCGGAAGCGCCGCTCTGAACCCGCCATGGAGAGCGCGCCTCCCGCACACCGGCCCCGCCGGGCGAAATACCGTGCGACACAACTCCTGTTTCTTGCCCTTGAACTCTTTTGATAACGTGTACGCTTCACCATTTTTCACGATTCGAACACCGGGAGGGTTTGCTATGAAGGTCCTGCGCATTGCCGCACTGTGCCTTGCCTTGGGAGCAGCCTGTTTTGCTGACAAGATCGTGCTCAAGGACGGCCGCACCTACGAGGGCGTCATTCTCGAGGAAACCGACACCGCGATTCGCATCAAGACGGCGAAGGCAACCGTCACATTCCAGCGGGACCAGATCGCTTCGGTGGAAAAGGTCGCGGGGGGCGCGCTGCAGGAGCGCGAAACCCGGTTTTCCGCGTTGGACCCGGCAAAACCCGGCGGCTACCTCGATGCCGCCAACTGGCTCACAGGCAAAGGCAAGGAAGCCTACGACCTCCCGACCCTCCGGCGTCTCTGCGCCGCCGCTTCAATGCTCGACGCAAAGCAGGCCTTCGAGGCGCAGATGCTGCTCGGGAAGAAGCTTGAAGAAGCGAACATGAAGCGGGAGGCGGCCCTGGCCTTCGCGAGGGCCCGTGTGGCCAAGCCCGGCGACCCGGACGCGCGTGCCCGCCTGGAGAGCCTGCAGGAAGGGTTGCGCGACGAGGCCAAGCGTGAGATGGCGGAACTCGCCACCGCGCTCGATCTCGTCATGGGCGGTGACTACGAGGCCGCGCTTCCCAAATTGCAGAAGTCCGAGACCCTGGCGATGGCGGAGGAAGCGCAGGCGCAGATCGGGATGTCGATCGAGGCGCTGACGAAGGATGTGGCGCGCCGGGTGAAGTGCCGGACGTGCGAGGGAGTTGCGGAGGTGAACTGTCCGGCGTGCAAGGGTGAGAAGATCATCGTGTGCAATGCGTGCGGCGGGTCGGGAAACAAGAAAGGTTTCACGGCGGGCAAGGAGAAGGAGGGAATCAGCTCCTCGGTCTGCCGGACCTGTTTTGGCTGCGGGTCGGCGTTGTGCGTCAAGTGCAAGGCCGAGCGGGACATCACGATCCGTTACTGGTGGTCCACCGCGTACCGGGACAACGTAAAGGTGCACGCCAAAGCGGGTCACGAGGCCGAGGCGCTGAAGACGGAGATCGACCTGGTCACGTACACGCAGAAGTCGCTGAAGTGGCTGGTGATCAGCGTCAAGGGCGACGAGCCGACGTGTGGCGGACGGACCCCGTGCGGAACGTGCCAGGGGATCAAGTACGATCCGCCTCCGTCCCCGCCGCCGGTCGAGCGACTGCGTCTCTACCGTGAGGATGTGGGAAACCGGATCAACGGGCAGAAACCGTACGAAGTGCTGCCGAAGGTGACGGATGTGTTCGACAAGGCGGCGATTGCGGACGAGGCTTTGCGGTACCGCAACGGGGCCTGGATCAAGTAGGCCTCAGGAGAGGGCGCCCAGCACGACGATCGCGGCCGGACGCGGGGGGATCGAGGAGTGAATCGATGAAGTTCCTGGCCAGGGCCGTGATCGTCCTCGCCTGCTCGTTGCAGGCGTTTGCAGACAAAGTGACCCTGAAGGACGGCAAGGTCTACGAAGGCGTGGTGATCGAGCAAACCGACCTTGTGGTGAAGATCCGGACAGCCAAGGCCGTCTTTACGCTTCCGATGGACAGGGTTGCGTCGGTCGAAAAGTCCGAGTCCCTGCTGGCCGAGCGCGACAAACGGTACGCCGCCCTGGACGCGGCCACGGGCGAGGCCTATCTCGAGGCGGCGCGCTGGATTTCCGGCCCGGGCCGCGAGTACTACGACGAACCGATGTTCCGGCGCCTGTGCGAAATCGCCACCTTCCTCGACCCCAGGCAGGGCTACGACGCCCAGTCGCTTCTGGCGGCTCACTTCGTGGAACTGAAGGACTCGAGGGCCGCCGCACTCGCCTGGAAGCGGGCGCTTCTCGCCCGCCCCGGCGACCCGGATGCCCTTCGCGCGCTGGAGCCGCTCGCTCTCGACCTCACGCGCGCCGCCCGGGACAACGTGAGGGAGTTCAGCACCGTTCTCGACCTGATCATGTGCGACCTGCTGGAGGAAGCGGCTCCCCGGCTTTTGAAGGTCGATTCCAGGTCCCTGCCCGACCACACACTCAAGCCGCTTGGCATGTCCTTCGAGAAGTTCCATGCCGACATCGTGTCGCGAGTGCCCTGCAAGTCCTGCCGCGGCGCCCGGAAGCTGATCTGTCCCGACTGCGACGGAAAAGGTGAACTTTTCTGCAAGAAATGCGTCGGAAGAGGCCGGAAGCCGGAGTGGCTGGAACGCGCAGACGCCGACGAACACTTCGCCGACGCCGCCTGCCCCGCCTGCTACGGGGTCGGCACGACGTCGTGCGTGAAGTGCGCCTCCCAGCGGCCGATTTCAATCCAGTTCAAGGTGGTGGGCTCGCAGGCGAAACAGCCGGTGCAGGTGACTCCTGTCCCGGGGAAAGACAAGGAGGCGCTGGAGACGGTGATCAGCCTCAAGACCTTCAAGTCCAAGGACGGCGCCCTGGTCTCGGCTCTCGTGCCGTGCAAGCCGTCCTCGGGCGGCGAGATCATCTGCCCGACGTGCCAGGGGGCGCTCTTCGCCCCTCCCATGACCGCGATCGACAAGGCCGGAATCAAGGAGTGCATGGCGGACCTGAAGGACTACGCCGAGGGGCGGAAGACATGGACGCCGATCGACGAGGCGGAGCTGGACCGGTACGACAAGGAAGCGGTCGCGGACCGGCTTTTCAGATTCAAGAACGGGAAATGGACGAAGTAGGTTCCCCAGTCCGGGGCGCCTGCCCCGAAGCGTCACGGAGAAGTCGATGAGAGTCGCACGCGTGCTTTGCCTGCTGCTGGCCGTCGCTGCGCTCGCAGCGGCCGACAAGGTCGTCCTCAAGGACGGCCGTTCCTACGAGGGCGTCATTGTCGAGGAGAACGACTCTTCGGTCCGGAT
Source organism: uncultured Planctomycetia bacterium (assembly GCA_963706735.1). Lineage (GTDB taxonomy): Bacteria > Planctomycetota > MHYJ01 > WSZJ01 > WSZJ01 > WSZJ01. Next base: position 6,590 of record CAVPNQ010000169.1, on the reverse strand, counting down.
CAAGACCGCAAAGGCCACGCTGACCTTTCCTCGCGAGCAGATCGCGTCGGTGGAACGCGCCGGCGGAGCGGCCGCCGAGCGCGAAGTCCGGCTCGCCACGCTCGACCCGACGAAGCCCGCCGTCTACCTGGAAACGGCCGTCTGGCTTACCGGCGCCGGGAAAGAGGCCTGCGACCTCCCGACGCTCCAGAAACTCTGCGCCGCCGCTTCCAAACTGGCCCCTTCGCAGGCGTACCAGGCCCAGATGATCCTCGGGAAGCGGCTGGAGGAGACCGGCGCGCTCCGGATGGCTGCGTTCGCCTACGCCCGCGCGCTTCTCGCGAAGCCCGGCGACGCCGAGGCCGGCGGCAGAATCGAGGGGATGCGCAAGGCTCTGGTGGATGAGGCGAAATCCGACCTGGAAAAGCTCGCTGCGGCGCTCGAACTCGTGCTCGCGGAGAAGATCGCCGAGGCGCTTCCCGCCCTCTCGCGCGCGGAAGGCAAGGCGGGTTCGGAGCTGGCGAGCGCGATGCTGGGAGTGTCGATGACGGCGTTCCATCTCGACATGGCGAACCGTGTCCCCTGCAAGGACTGCGAGGGGAAAGGGATCCGGTACTGCGTGCAGTGCGAGGGGAAGGCGATGTACGAGTGCAAGGAGTGCAACGGGACGGGCGAGCGTCCTGGGGCGACGGGGACGGACATGGAAGACTTCGCGAAAAAGGTCTGCCGTCACTGTTTCGGGCTGAAGAACCTCCTGTGCGAGCGGTGCAAGGCGGAGCGGGACGTCGTGATTTCCTACGTGCCGCTGGGAAGTTCGCGGCGCGCGGACGCGACGGTGCACACCAAGGCAGGCTCGGAGGCCGAGGCGCTGAAGAAAGAGATCAACCTCAACACGTGGATGCAGGTCCACTCGGGCCACAAGCTCTGGGGGATCCGCTACGAGGAACCGACCGTGGGCGGCAAGAGCACGTGTGCGACGTGTGCCGGCGTGAAATACACTCCGCCTGCGGTGCCGCCCCCGCTGGACAAGATCCGGGAATATGCGCTGGAAGTGAAGAGTCTCGCGGAGGGCCGGAAGCCGTACGATCCGGTCCCGGTCGTGAAGGAAGGCTGGGACGCTTCGGCCATTGCGGATGGGCTGCTGCGTTACCGGGGCGGAAAGTGGCTCAAGTAACCCGATCGTGGAGGAGGGATTCGTGAAGAGACTGCTGCAGGGACTCCTGGTCTTCGCCTGTGCCGCGGCTGCGTTCGCGGACAAGGTCGTGCTCAACGACGGCCGGACCTACGAGGGCGTGATCGTCGAGGAGACGGACGAATCGGTAAAGATCCGCGTCGGCAAAGGCGCGCTCTCGTTCCCCAAGTCGCAGGTCAAGTCGATCGAACGCGGCGGGACGGACAACGCCGGACAGCTCGAGCAGAAACTGGCCGCCCTCGACCCTGCAAAGCCCGCGGGTTACCTGGACGCCGCCACATGGCTCTGCGGCGAAGGACGCCCGGTCCTGGAAATCAAGCTGCTCCAGCGCCTCTGCAACGGCGCCGCTTCGCTGGACAAAACCCTCGCCTGCAAGGCGCAGATGCTCCTCGGCAAGGAATTCATCGCGGTCAAGGACAACACGAACGCCGCGCGGGCCTTCAAGATGGCCTCGAACGCGGACCCTTCGGACAAGGACGCCGCCAAGCGCGCGGGCGAAATGGAAACGATGGCGATCGTCGGCGCCAAGGACGACCTTCGGCAGATCCGTGCGGCGATGACGCTGCTGACGGACAAGAAGCTCGTTGAAGCGATCCGGGCGATGCGCATCTGCCAGAACGGGTATTTCGGCGCCGAGGCGGCGAAGTACTTCGGGATGCCGCTCGACAAGCTTGCGGACCAGCTGCAGAAACGGGTCCCGTGCGACGGGTGCGGGGGGCGGGCAGAAGTGAAGTGCCTGCAGTGCTCCGGCAAAGGGACGAACATCTGCGGGGCATGCGACGGCACCGGGAAGAAAAAAGGCATGGCCATGGGTGTGGACGCAGGCGGAAGCTTCAAGAGCGCGGTCTGCCGCGCGTGTTACGCCATGACGTCGTACCTGTGCGACAAGTGCAAGGCGGAGCGGGTCGTCGTCGTCCGCGTTCACCAGGTGCTCTCCGTGTTCAAGACGAAGGACATCAAGATCAACATGAAGGCCCGCGAGGAAACGGAGGCCCTTAAGAAGGAATTCGACCTTGTCACGATGCGGACGAAGGACAACGTCTGGGAAGTTGAAGGAGTCACGATCCAGGAACCGTACATCGGGGGAAAGGTGACGTGCGGGACCTGCAAGGGCATCCCGTTCGAGGCCAACGCCGCCCCGCTCGACCTGTCCGGCCTTGACCTTTACTGCAAGGAGATCGACGACATGCTCGCGGGAAAGAGGCCGATCGACGCCCTGCGCGTCGCCGACGCCACCTTCGACGCGCTGATCGTCGACGGCGGGCTGAAGTACAAGGACGGGAAGTGGTCCCGGTAACAATCCGCCAGGAAACAACGGAGATTCCCCGATGACATCTCGCGCCCGGATCGCCTTTCTCCTGCTCGCCCTCGCCTCGTTCGCCTTCGCCGACCGCGTCATCCTCAAGGACGGCCGGAGCTTCGAAGGCGAGATCGTCGAGGAAACGGACGCCGGGGTGAAGATCAAGACCACCAAGGCCACTCTCTTCTTCGCCGCCGACCTCGTCGCCTCCGTCGAAAAAGGCACTTCCCCGTTGCAGGAGCGCGGAAAGCGCCTCGAAGCGCTGGAACCCGACAGTCCGGAGAAGTACGTCGAGCTCGCCGAGTGGATGCTCGACGCCGGCAAGGACGTGTCCGACGAGAAAGTGATGCGGAAAGTCTGCAACATCGCGGCCTCGCTCGACCCGTCGCTGGCGGCACGGTCGCAGCTTGCGCTCGGGAAGTTCCTGCTCGTGAAAAAGGAGCGCGAGGACGCCGCGACGGCGTTCGCGCGCGCCCTGGCCGCGGACGGGGAGAACGAGGAGGCGAAGAAGCTGCTGGCCACGCTGAGCGAAGAGCGGGCGGCGGCCGCGCGCAAGCAGCTGCAGCAGCTCAAGGAGGCCGTCGGGCTCATGGCGGACCTGCGATACAAGGATGCGCTTCCGAAATTGCGCAAAGTCCTGACGTTCTACTACGCGGACAAGTGCCGGGACTTCACGGGAATGACGATCGAGCAGTTGGAGCACGACGCGCAACGGAGGGTCCCGTGCGAGGCGTGCAAGGGGCACCCGCGGATTGCGTGCAAGAGGTGCGGGGGGACCGGGCTGCTGAAGTGCGAGAAGTGCGAGGGGACCGGAAAGAAGAAGAGGGTCCCGGCGAAGGCGACGTTCCAGAACGAAGTCTGCAGCGACTGCTACCACATGGGCTGGCGGCTGTGCGCCGACTGCGGCGCGGAACGGACGATCACGGTCAACTGGAGCCGCGAGGTGGAAGGACGGATGAAGCTGGAGATCAAGCTGAAAGGCGACAACGAGTGGGAAGTGATTTCGAAATACCTCAGCATGAAGACCTGGGCGCGGAAGAAGGACGGGGTGACGGTGACGCAGATCGACGGCGGGCCGGTGACCGGGGGCACGGCAATCTGCAAGTCCTGCAAGGGCGTGCTGTTCGACCCTCCGACGACGGAACTGAACACGTTCGCGATCCGCGACTACATGGCGGCGATCGACGAGCGGCTCAGCGGCAAGGTGGCGATCGAGACGCTTGGGCCCGCGGACAGCACGTACGACCCGGCAGAGGTGTTCGACCACAAGTTCCGCTGGAAGGACGGAAAGTGGGTCGAGTAGGGGGCAATCGACGATCACGCGGCCGCGCTACTTCCTTCCACGGAGACACTTCCTTGAAACACGTCCTTCGCATCCTGCTCTTCGTTGCGTGCGGCACCGTTGCCCTGGCGGACAAGATCGTTCTCAAGGACGGGAGGACGTACGAGGGTGAGATCCTCGAGCAGACGGCCGACAAGGTGCGGATCAAGACGGCGAAAACGACGCTGTCGTTCACCACGGACCAGATCGAGAGCGTCGAGCGCGGGATGTCGGGCACGGTGGAGCGGACGAAGAGGCTCGAGGCACTCGACCGCGACAAGCCGGCCTCCTACCTCGAGCTCGCCCGATGGCTGGCGGCCGGGCCGGCGGAACTCCAGGATGACGCCATCATGCGCCGGATCTGCAGCGCGGCGGCCTTCCTCGATTCGTCCCAGGCCGCGGAAGCGCAGCTTCTCCTCGCCAAGGTCCTCCTTTCGCAGAACAAGAAGCAGGAAGCCGCCGATGCCTTCGCCCGCGCGCTGGCCGCCGACCCGAAGAGCGCCGCCGCACGCGAGGGACTGGGAGGATTGGTCCCGATCATCGAGGAGTCGTGCAAGCGCAACCTGGAACTGCTGAAGAAGGCGCTCACCGCCGTCAGCGACTCACGGTACGCCGACGCCGTGCCGCTCCTGCGAAGCGCTTCTCACGCCTATTTCGCGGGGCGATGCAAGGGATTCACCGGGATGACGATGTGGGACCTGGCGGACGACCTGCAGAGACGCGTGCCGTGCCTCGCGTGCAAGGGTGCGACGAAGCAGGCCTGCGCCGCCTGCAAGGGCGCCGGGGCGCTGACGTGCCCGAAGTGCGACGGAAAAGGAATCCGCAAGTCTTCGTCTGAGAAACCCACTTTCGCTCAGGAAGTCTGCACGCAGTGCTTTCACGTCGGGCTGATCCTGTGCGAGACCTGCGACGCCGAGCGATTCCTCACCGTGGTGTACAAGGAGCCGGTGGACGGCCACAAGATGGTGGACGTAAAAGTGCAAGCCGGGAAGGAGCGAGGCGAGATGTCCAAAGCCTGCTCGCTCTCGACGTGGATGAAGGACGGCGTCGAGGTCATGTCGATTTCGGCAGGCCCCGTGACCAAGGGCGGGACCCTGCTCTGCAAGACCTGCCGCGGAATTCCCTACAACCCGCCGCAGACCTCGGTGAACGCGGAAGGCGTCCAGGCGTACCTCGCCCAGGTCGAGGCGCAGCTCAAGGGAACCGCGAAGATCGAGGCGGTGTCCCCGGCCGACACCGTTTATGACACCCAGGAGGTGGCCGGCGAGAAGTTCCGCTGGGAAAACGGGAAGTGGAAATAGCGTGAGCGAAAGCCCTGCAGGTCAGGCTACGTCGGCCCCGTGGTCGGTCTATGCGAGGCTGACGGTCTGAGGGCCGACTCCGCCCGACCCGCAGAGCTTTCGCTCACGCTATGATGGCCTCAATCCGACGAGTATCGAGCCATTACGGGGTGGCCCGCGTTTGAAGGGCGGGGCGTATTCAACGAGGTCACTCCGCAGGGAGTGACTTTGCTTCTTAGACCTCGAAACTGTCCCCCAGCGCCGGCGCTTCCACCTTCCCGAACCCCGCCGCCTTCAGGCCGTCCTTCATCGCGGTGACCTGCTCTTCCTCCCCGTGCACGCAGAACGCCGCCGAGGCCTTGCGCTGCGTCGAGGCGTACGCGAGCAGCTCTTCCCTGCCCGCATGCTGGCTCATGCCGTCCAGGCGGACGACTTCCGCCTTGACCGGGTATTCGACGCCGTAGATCCGGGCGACGGGAGAGCCGTCGGCCAGGCGCCGCCCGAGGGTGTGCTGCGCGCAGAAGCCGACGATGAGGACGGTGTTGCGCGGGTCCATGATCCCGTGTTTCAGGTGGTGCAGGACGCGCCCGCCCTCGCACATTCCGCTCGCGGCGATGACAAGGTACGGCCCCTGCCGGTTGTTGAGCGTCTTGGAATCGTCGGACGTGCGCAGGTAGGTGAGCGCCTGGAACCCGAACGGGTCGCCGGGGACGCCGTCGTTCAGGTAGGCGACCGTCTCCGGGTCGAAGCACTCGGGGTGCAGCTTGTAGACGCCCGTCACGTCGATGGAGAGCGGCGAATCGACGAAGAGAGGCATGCGCGGCAGCTTCCCTTCGGCCCACAGCTCGTGGAGTAGATAGGCGAGGCTCTGCGCACGCCCCAGCGCGAACGCCGGCACGATCACGTGCCCGCCGCGCGAGGCCGTCCGCTTCACAACTTCGAGCAACTGGGCTTTCGCCATCATCACGTCGCCGCCGTGGTCGCGGTTCGCGTACGTGCTCTCCGTGATGAAGACGTCCCCCTGGTCCACAACCTGGGGATCGCGAAGGATCGGGAATTTCTTCCGCCCGAGGTCGCCCGTGAACACGACCGTCTTCGACGCCCCGTTCTTCCTCTCGCGAAGCACCGTCACCGCGGACCCCAGGATGTGCCCCGCGTCGGCGAATTTCACCGTCACCCCCGGCAGCACGTCCACCTCCCGTCCGTACGGCACCGCCAGCATCCGCCGGATCGCCGCCCGCGCGTCCTCCACCGTGTACAGCGGCTGCACGTCCGGCTCGCTGGGCCGCTTCTGCCGATTCAGGAACGACGCATCCGAAACCTGGATGTTCGCGCTGTCGAGCAGCATCGCCGCCGCTATGTCCCGCGTCGCCGGCGTGCACCAGATGTTCCCGTCGAATCCGCTCTTCACCAGAAGCGGCAGGTTGCCCGCATGGTCGATGTGCGCGTGCGACAGCACCACAGCAGCCACCGACTTCGCCTCAAATCCGAGCTCCCGGTTCCGCTTCTCCGCCTCCC
>CAVPNQ010000168.1:0-5005 GCA_963706735.1 uncultured Planctomycetia bacterium | reverse complement strand
ATGCGGAATTCATGGCGACCCGCATCCGCCCGATCATTACTGCGGCGGCCCGGCGATGCGTGGCGCAACATGCCGCGAATGGTGATTTGCTGGCGATAGTCACGGCGACCAACAGTTTTGTCACCGGCCCGATCTGCCGCGAGCTGGGCATTCCTCACCTGATCGCCACCGTTCCCGCGCAGGCGGACGGCGTTTTTTCAGGCCAGCCGCGTGGCCTGCCGGCCTTTCGCGAAGGCAAGGTCGCGCGCGTGGAAGCCTGGCTGGAATCGCTTGGCCTGTGGTGGGGCAGCTTCGGGGAATCCTGGTTTTACAGCGATTCGCACAATGATTTGCCCCTGCTTGAAAAAGTCACTCACCCGGTGGCGGTAGATGCCGATGACACGCTGGCGGCCACTGCCGCTACGCGTGGCTGGCCGCAGATCAGCTTGCGGGACTGATTGAACAATTAACTGACGCCCTGGCTCGCCAGATATTCCTCGTAGTTGCCGCGGTAATCGACGATGCTTCGATTGGGTCTTGATCTCGATGATGCGCGTGGCGAGCGACGAGACGAACTCGCGGTCGTGCGAGACGAAAACCAGCGTGCCGGAAAATTTATCCAGCGCGGTGTTGAGTGATTCGATGGATTCCATGTCGAGGTGATTGGTCGGTTCATCCATCAACAGCACGTTGTTCCTGAGCAGCATCAGCTTGCCAAACAGCATACGGCCTTGTTCGCCGCCGGAGATGACATTGACGGATTTTTTTGCATCGTCACCGGAGAAAAGCAAGCGGCCCAGCGTGCCGCGAATCAGGGTTTCCACATCGCCGCCTTCATAGCCGCCTTCGCGCACCCATTGCACGATCCATTCGGTGAGCGGGGTGTTGCTGGCAAAGTCAGCCGCGTGGTCTTGCGCAAACACGCCGGGGCGGGCTTTTTCGGCCCATTTGACATGGCCGGACTGCGGCGCCAGGCCGCCGACGCCTGCAGCGTTTCGCCGCGCGCTGGTGCGCCGACAACGGGCTGGAAGGCGCGGCGACGAACGAGTGGGAGGAATCGCTGGAGCTGGAGCCCGACAGCGAGGACGCGCGGAAGGCGCTGGGGTTCCAGAGGAAGAAAGGCGAGTGGGTGCGGGACGAGGCCTTCGTCGTCGAGCGCGAGAACCGCGGCGAGGCGAAGGACATTCCCGAGGCGCTGGACACGTACCGGAAAAAACGCTCGGGGATCGTGGCCGCCGCGGGGCGCGAGCTGGCGCCGCTGGCGCAGTGGGCCGCGGACAAGGGGTACAAGGAGCGGGCGAAGCGGCTCTGGGGGCTGGTGCGGACGTTCGACCCCAACAATGCGGACGCCTGCGAGGGGATCGGGTGGAAGCAGGCGGGAGACCGGTGGTTCCCGGAGGCCGAGGCGGCGAAGCGCAAGGCGGCGCTGGACCTGCTGAAGAACGGCGACGGCGGCAAGGCCACGAAGGAGCCCTCGTCGCTGACCGCGCCGATGGACGCGAAACTCGAACGCCGCCGCTCGGCGCACTTCACCTTCGAGGGACGCGCTTCGCAGTCCGACCTCGCAGAGTGGCTTCGCGGCGCGGAGGCGGCGCGGACGATGCTGTTTGAGCTGCTGGCGCCGGACGAGGCCCTGCGGCCCGCGGGGGTGACCGGCGTGTTCTTCACGAGCCAGCCGGAGCACGTGAAGTTCCTGGAGAAGTGCACGGAGCTGTCCGATGACGAGCGCACGACGTACGAGGCGCTGGGAGGCTGGAGTTCAATGGACGCGAACATTGCGTTCGAGCTCTGGACGCGCGGGGAGTTGCCCGAGTACCACCGCGAGGCGTCGATCCACATCTCGGTTCACCTGCTGTTCCAGCACACCTGGACGCTGGCGAAGCCGCCGGCGTGGCTGAGCGAGGGGCTGGCGCTCTGGTTCACCGACCGGCTCACCGGCTCGGCGCTGGCGCGCTGCACGGACCTCAAGGGCAACACGCTGGGCGAGGACCGCTCGCCCTCGACCGCGGGCTGGCGCGCCCGCCTGCGCGCGCGGATGCGCGAGGCCTCCGCGCCGTCGCTCCGCGCGGTCTTCCGCGCCCACGCCGACGACCTCGACTTGGACAAGATGATCGTGTCGTGGAGCTTCATCTCGTTCCTCGCCACGCAACCCGAAGCCTTCCGCAAGATCGTCCAGAAGATCTCCGACGGCGAAGAAGAAACGGATGCGCTTTTCGAGGTGCTGGAAGCGAAAGACTATGATGCCCTTCAGGCGAAATGGGAGGCGTGGGCGCGTGAGAATTCATGAGATGAAGAGAGCGACTTCCTTCCTCGCGGGAGTCCTTCTGGGCGCCGCGGTCCTTGCGGGCGATCCGCCCGACCCGAAAGCCGAATGGCCGAAGAAATGGGAAGCGCTGGCGCAGAAGGCGGCGAAGGAGCACGCGGCGATCGGGAAATGGGCGACCTCGAAGAAGCTGCACAACGAGGCGTATCCCGAGTATGTACGCGCCGCGGAGCTGGACCCTGCGAATGCCGACGCGCAGAAGGGGCTGGGGCGAAAGCTCGAGGCCGGCGCGTGGGCGGACGACCCGAAGACGCCGCCGAAGAAGGGCTCGGAGGCGCCGGCGGCCGACGTTCCAGGCCTCCTCGAGGAAGTCGCAAAGAAGCGCGAGGACGCGGCGAAGAAACTGGCGAAGGAATTCACGACGCTGGCGGACTGGGCGACGAAGAACGGGCTGAAAGAGGAAGCCACCGGGCTCTGGCGCCAGGTCGTGGACCGCTACGACCCGGCGAGCGAGAAGGGGCACCTCGGGCTCGGACACGTGAAGGAAGGCGACAAGTGGGTGCCGCCGGAGGACGTGGCCAAGCGCGACGCCGGTGCAAAGAAGATCAAGGACGCGCCGAAAGGCGAAATCGTCACGGACAAGTCCGAGGTCGAGAAGGCCCTCGGGGTCTCTCACTCCAAGCGCCGTTCCGCGCACTTCTTCATCGAGGGGCCCTACACCGACGACCAGATCGGCGAGCTCGTGCAGATCGCCGAGGCCGCGCGCGGGCTCTTCCTCGAAATGATCGACCGCGAGGCGGAGGACTACCCGGACCCCGTGCATGCGCTCATCTTCAAGACGCAGGAACCCTACGGCCGCTACGTGAACATCGACCCGGTGATCCCGGACCGCGACAAGAAGGCCTACGCGGCGGCGGCGGGCTACCCGTCGCTGAACCCGCTCGCCTTCGCCGGCTGGCAGGGCGCGAACGACTGGGACTACGTGCGGGACCTCGTCGCACACATGTCCGTGCACATCCTGTTCTGCCAGCACTACGCCGCGTTCCCGTACCCCGCCTGGCTGTACGAGGGAATTTCGTACTGGGTGACCGACCGGATGCTCAAGACCGCCAAGGTCTACTGCTCGGGATTCTCCACGTCGGCGGGCGGCGGGCGCGACTTCGAGGACGTCCGCGGTTGGAAGGCCGAGGTGAAGCGGCTCGAGCGGGAGTCCCAGGATCCCGACATGCGGGAGCTCTTCCAGACCGACCTTTCGGGGATGAATATGCGGCGCTCGATGAAGGCGTGGAGCGTCGTGGAATGGATGGTCGGCGAGCGGAAGAAGGAATTCCTGGAGCTGATCGCGGAACTTCGAAGCGGGAGCAAGCCGGAGGACGCGGTGAAGGCGGCGCTGGGCGTCAAGTCGATGGGAGAGATGGAGGCCCTGTGGGAAAAATACGTCCGCGACAGATATTGAGAGGGAGAAGGCAATGAATTCACGGTTTGCAGTGCTGGCGGCGCTTCTGGGCGGAGTGTTCCTCGCATTTGCCGGCGACCCGCCGGACCCGAAGGCGGAGTGGCAGAAGAAGTGGGACGCCGCGGTGAAGAACGCCGCGCGCGAACACGCCGGTCTCGCCAAGATTGCGTGGAGCAGGAAGCTCTTCGCCGTCGCGTTCGAGGACAACTCGAAGGCCGCGACGCTGGACCCTGCGAACGCGGATGCGCAGAAGGGGCTCGGGAGGAAGAACGAAGGAGGGGTGTGGATCGACGACCCCAAGGCGACGGTGAAGAAGGCGAACGAGGGGAAAGAGAACGACATCGACGCGGCGAAGGCGGCGCTCGAAGAGAAGCGAAAAAGCGCGTACGCGAAGATCCTGAAGGAGTTCGAAGGGGTGGGCGACTTCGCGGTGAAGAACAAGCTGGAGGACGAGGCGAAGAAGACGTGGCGGCTCGTGCTGGAGTACGACGAGAACCACGAGAAATCGCGGAAGGCGCTGGGGTTCGAGAAGCAGGACGGGCGCTGGGTCGCGCCGGACGACGTCGCCAAGCGGAAGGAGGGCGGCAAGAAGATCGCGGCCGCCGACGAGGGCAAGCCCGACGAGAACCCCAGCGAAGTCGAGGGGCGCACGGGCTGGAAGATGACCAAGCGGCGTTCGAGCCATTACTTCATCCAGGGGCTTTACAGCGACAGCGAGATCAAGGACCTGATCCGTTGCGCCGAGGGAACGCGCGCGGCGTTCCTGGAGACGTTCGAGCTCAAGGCGGAGGATCTCGACGGGCCGGTGGACATGATCTTCGTGAAGACCGAGGAGCAGCACGCGAAGTTCATCGACACCTGCGAGGAGGTCCAGGACAAGGGCGCCTTCAAGAAGACCGGCGGCGTCACGCTCTATCACCCGACGCACATGTCGGAGTGCGTGCAGGGCGGCGGCGACTGGGACTACGTGAAGGACGTCTGCGCCCACGACGCCGTCCACCATCTCTTCGCCATGTGGGCCGGCAACGTCGGCAACGCCTGGCTCGACGAGGGCCTCTCGTACTGGTTCACCGACCGCCTCCTCAAGTCCGCGGAAACCCACTGCATCCAGTTCGCGCTCTCCGGAGGCGGCGGGGGAGGGAAGAGCTGGGACAACGTCCTGGACTGGCGCGGCCTGATCAAGGAGATGCTTGCGACGGGGGCCAACCCGGACATCCAGGAAGTCATGGAAGGGCACATCAATTCGCTGAACGCGAAGAAGGGCTGCAAGGCGTGGAGCCAGCAATACGAACGGAACCAGGAGCCAA
>CAVPNQ010000167.1:0-3555 GCA_963706735.1 uncultured Planctomycetia bacterium | reverse complement strand
TGTGTCCGTTCTTCGTAGCCGTTCCTGCTCCAGTTCGGCGCCTCCCTGCTGCTCGCCTTCGGGCCGCCCAAGACTCGCGCCGTCGAGCGCATGATCGAGGGTCCGCTCGCCGCCATCTGTCCCGCGTCCGCCCTGCAGCTGCATCCGCGCGCAACGGTTATCGTCGACGAGGCTTCCGCGTCCGCTCTGCAATTTGCGGATCATTACCGTTGGATTGATACCAACAAGCTTCCCTGGCAGCGCTACGACTGAGGCCGTCCTACATCAGTCCAGCCAGCCACTGCCAGGCGCGCTCGACCACCTCGACCATCACCGTCGCAAACATGCCGAGGTAAGAGAGGGTCACCAACAGCAGTCCGTACGCGCTGGCGATCGCGAGTCCATCGCGCTCCATCATGCCGAGCATCCCGACCACGATCACGAGGGCGGGCAGCGTGTTGGTGAAGGGCATGACCGGCAGGGCGACCCTTCGCAGGCCATCGCCGAACTCGTCACGTCCGGAAAACTCTCGCAGGAGCAGGTGACGCGCGCCCGCGGGATTTCCGACGCGGGACAGGCGACGCAGAAAGTGACGGCCGCGCCGACGCTTGTCGTGAACTCCAACCCGCATCTCCACGCCGACGATCCGGCGCTCATCGGCCGCACGATCGGCGGCTGCCGCATCGAGAGCGCCCTCGGCGCCGGCGGGATGGGCGCCGTCTACCGCGCCCGCCATCTCGGCCTCGATCGCCCCGTCGCCGTCAAGATCCTCCCGGCGCACTTCGCACGCTCGCAGGAGATGATCGACCGGTTCCTGCGTGAAGCGCGCGCGGTGGCGAGGATCGACCACCCGAACATCGTCGGGGTCCTGAACGTGGGGTTCGAGAGCGGGCTGCACTACATCGTGATGCCGGTCATCGAGGGCTCGAGCCTGACGGAACGCCTCGGGCGCGGCGCGATCGCGCCCGACGAGACGATCCGGCTCGCGCGCGGGGTGGCGGAAGGGCTGGCGCAGGCGCACCGGAACGGGATCGTGCACCGCGACGTGAAGCCGGACAACATCCTGGTTTCGCAGGGGGGCCAGGCGAAGGTGATCGACTTCGGGCTGGCGCGCGAGGTCGGCGCGACGGGGTTGACGGAGGTGGGCCAGCTGCTCGGCACGCCGCACTACATGTCACCCGAGCAGTGCCGCGGCGAGCAGGCCGACGCGCGCAGCGACGTCTACGCCCTGGGGGCCACGATGTACCACGCGCTCACGGGCCGCCTGCCTCACGAGGCCAAGTCCCTCTACGAACTGCTCGACGCCATCGTGAAGACCCGCCCCCCGGCGCCCCACGTCGTCAACCCCGCGGTGCCGCAGAACCTCTCGCACTTCGTCCTCTGGATGATGGAGCCCGACCGGGGAAAGCGGCCGGGGACGATGGACGAAGTCGCCAAGGGGCTCGCGGCGCTCGAGCGCGGCTCGATCGTGTCCGTCCCGGCGCCGTCGAGGCCGCGCCGTTCGCTCGCCCGGCCGCTTGCGATCGTCGGGACGCTCGCCCTGCTCGTCGCGGTCGCCGCCGCCGCCCTGGCGCCGACGTTCTTCAAGTCCAGAGTCCCCCCGGCGGGTCCCGGCGCCCCGGCGGGCCCCCGTGCGGCCACGCTCGCCCCCCGCAAACCCCGCCCCGGACTCTCCCCGCGCCAGGAAAAGGTCAGGCCCTTTCCGAACCAGGAGCGATCCTCGATCCAGATCTACGTCGAGCCCGCGGATGCCGTCGCCACCATCGATAACAAGTTCGCGACGACGTCCCTGGACGCCGTGAACGGCAAGTGCGACTTCGACAGCGTTTACGTCGGCGCGGCCGTCCTGCAGGTCCGCGCGCCCGGATTCGAGCCCTGGGAAGGCGACATCTACGTCTTCCCCAAACAAAACGGCGCGCGCAGCGTGTCCCTCGCGCCGATCGCCGCGGACGTCCATTTCGACTCCGCCCCTCCCGGCGCCCACGTCTTCCTCGACGGCAAGCTGAACGAGAAGACCACCCCCGCGGTCCTCAAGGCCGTACCGTTCGGCGAACACTCCTACCGCCTGACGCTCCCCGGGCATGCGGACGTCGAGGGCACCTTCAACGTCGATTCTTCCGAGCCGTTCCTGTTCACGGCGGAATTCCAGAAGCGCGCCCCTTGATCCCCGAGATCCTCATCTCCGCGACCGCCGCCGCTGCGCTGGCCGGCACAGGCGCCTGGGGCCTCTTCGCGCCCCGCAGCCGGTTCTTCGGCCCGCTCGTCTGGCGCGGCTCGACGGCTTCGCCCGCCCGCGTCGCCCTGACCTTCGACGACGGGCCGCATCCGGAAGCGACGCCGCGGATCCTCGACGAGCTCGCCCGGCAGGGCACGCGCGCCGCGTTCTTCCTCATCGGCCAGCACGTCGAGAAATGGCCCGCCATCGTCCGGAGGATCGTGGACGAAGGGCACCTCGTCGGGAACCACAGCTACAGCCACAGCACTTCCGGCGGGTGGCGCTTCACGGCCTACTGGGAGAACGAAATCCGCCGCACGTCGCGCGTCGTCGAGGACGCCGCGGGCGTCCGCACGGCCTGGTTCCGGCCGCCCTTCGCGGTGAAGCAGTGGCACATGCACCGGGCCGTCCGCCGCTGCGGCCACGCCATGATCACGTTCACGCTGCGCGGCATGGACGGCCTGCCCACGACGCCTGGCCGCATCGTCGATCGCCTCGTCCCCCGCGCCGGCGCGGGAGACATCCTCACCCTCCACGACGGCGTCGCTTCCTTCAGAGACCGCCCGATCGAACCGACGATCCAGGCGCTTCGCCCCATCCTGGAAGGGCTGAAAGCGCGGGGGTTGGCGGTCGCGCCGCTGGACGAACTGATTGCGCCGGCGCCGTACGAGGGCATTCGCGCCGGGGCGGTGGCGATCCGCTAACGACGCAGGCGCATCGTTGCGGCTGCGATCGCGAGCGCAATCCAGCAGAGTTCGAGGAGGCCGAAGCCCTTCGTCACGATCTCCACGAGAGCCGACCAGACTGCGTGGTCGAACAGGCCGACGCTTCCGCCGGCAGCAGTGCGCGCGGCGACCAGCGCGGTGAGGTAGCGGCCGAAGAGGTAGCCGGGGAAGACGGCGATCGCGCTGACGAGCGGCCACGCGCAGCCGGAGCGGTACGGCAGCGCGGCGCGGACGCCCAGGCGCGCGCCGATGCCGGCCAGGACGGCGAAGACGCCGAGCGAAGTGCCGAGCGCCGCGGCTGCGCCTCCCCATGCGAGGCCGCCGAGGAGCGATCCCGCGGCGCCGCCGGCGAGCGCGACCGGAACCTGGGTCAGGTTGACGAAGTCCGCGATCGAAACGTCCGGTTCAGTCGAGACACGATCGGGCTTGTTGACGCAGTCCGCACACACCATCGATCCGCGCGACGCCACGCCGCAGTTGTGGCAGATCCACTTCGAGCACCGCGGGCAAGGACGCATGGAACCGGCGAAGGACTGCGGGCAGCAGGGGGCGGGCATCGCGAAATCGTAACACGGGGGTGCATGGCCGATATTGCAGCAGCTTCTGGGAGGGACTTGACTCGAGCCGTGTCCTCGA
>CAVPNQ010000166.1:0-63359 GCA_963706735.1 uncultured Planctomycetia bacterium | reverse complement strand
CGCTGTCGATCGGCAGGATCGTTGCCCCCGTCTCCATCGCCCCCGCCGTGAGCAGCGGCCCGGCCATGACCATCGCTTCCTTGTTCGCGAGGCAGAGGCGCTTGCCTGCCGAAACGGCCGCGACCGACGCGGGCAGCCCGGCCGCCCCCGTGATCGCCGCGACAACCGTGTCCGCGGCCGGATCGGAAGCGAGCTCCGTGATCGCCGCCGCTCCCGATTTCAGCTCGACGCCCGCAGGCAGCACCTTCGCCAGCTCCTTCGCCGCCGCCGCATCCGCCATCGCCACGCGCGCCGGCTTCCAGCGCTTCACCTGCTCCGCCATCGTCTTCCAGTCGCCATGGGCGGCGAGCGAATGCACGCGGAAGTCCGGAAGCTCTTCCAGCACCTTGAGCGTGCTGGTCCCGATCGAGCCGGTCGAGCCGAGGATGGCGACGGAGCGCATGAAGGGCGGATCGTAGCAGAGGGGAGGGAAGAGGGCCTCAATCGCCGCGTGCGCCCTGCGGCACGACCTGACCGTCCTGCATCGCGATCGCGACTTCCGCCTCCTGGCGAAGGTCTCATCCCTGCAGGAGCGGAACGTGTAGCTCCTTTCTCGATCAGTCCGGCGCCGACTCAAAGAGGCTTGATCCCCGCTCCCCGCTCACGGTTTCATGCCGGGGCCGCCACCGAACCTCTTTCCCGCCATCCCAGGACCTCCATGACCTCAAACCCCCTCCCACCCCGCTTCCGCTGGACCGAGGAACTCGCCGCTCACCTCGGGAAAATGCCCGACGCGGCCGCCGCGAAAATCGCCGGCGTCCACCCCCGCACCGCCGAGAACGAACGCTTCCGCCGCGGCATCCCCCCGTTCGATCCGCCGGGGCCGAAGATCGAGTGGACGGAAGCGAAAATCGCGCGGCTGGGGAAGGACACGGACGCGAAGATCGGGCGCGAACTCGGCGTTTCGAGCGCGGCGGTGGGGGTGAAGCGGCGCGCGCTTTTGATTCCGGCGTTCTGCAGCGAGAAGGGCGCTCCGCACGCGTGGAGCCGGGAAGCGCTCGAGATGCTCGGCAAGGTCCCCGACGTAAAGGTCGCCGCGCAGTCCGGAATCTGCGTGGCGACGGTGCAGAGGAAGCGCGAGCAGCTGCGGATCCCCTCGTGGCAGGGGCCGCGGCCGGAGATCGACTGGACGGAGGAGATGATCGGCTGCTTCGACACGATGACGGACGACGAGATTGCGAAGCGCTACGACATCTCGGAGCGCTCCGTGTCCGATTTCCGCGTGTTCGTCCTGAAGATACGCCGCGGCCGCCCGACGCGCGCCTGGACGCCGGAGGAACTCGCCCTCCTTGGCAAGGTGAACGACCTGGAGCTCGCCCGGCGCTTCGACTGCCACGACAGCACCATCGCCGCCAAGCGCGAGGAACTCGGCATCCCGTCGCTTCACCCCGTCCGCCGCCTCGACTGGCCCAAGAAATGGCGGGACCAGCTCGGCGTCGTCTCCGACCGCGAAATCGCCCGCCGCCGCGGCTGCTGCATCCCCGTCGTCACGCGCGCCCGCGAGGACCTCCACATCCCGGCCGCCCCCGGCAACCGCATCCCGTGGACCCTCGAGATGCACCAGCTCCTGGGCACCGTCTCCGACGCGGAGGTCGGGAGGCGCTTCGGCATCTCCCATTCCGCCGCCGCCGACCGCCGCGACCTCCTCGGCATCCCGCCCTTCCCGGAACGCCGCATCTTCACGCCGGAGCGCGAAGCCCGGCTCGGGACGGTTTCGGACCGCAAGCTGGCGCTCGAGTGGGGGTGTTCGCCGGCGTCGGTCACGAACCGCCGAAACGCGCTGCGCATCCGGATGTGCCCGTACCCGCACCGCGAGTGGACGGCGGAGGAGGAAGCGATGCTGGGGAAGATGCCGGACCTGGTGATCGCGGCGAAGCTGGGCATTTACCGTGCGACGGTGGCGAAGCGGAGGAAGGCGCTGGGGATCAAGGGGGTGGGGAGGGAGATGTGGTCTACGCGGAAGGGTGGGGGGTGGCCCGGGGACGCTGCGGCGCGATGACTGGAATTGAGTTGCAAACGCGCGCGTCAGCGCACGTCCGGGTCCGTGACTCCGGCCCATTCGAGCGCCTTCTTCCGGTCAGGGAACGAGCGAAAGTGGACGGCCTTCCCGTTCCGGAAGGTGTAGACGTCCGCCACGCGTCCTTCGCGCCACTCCGTCTCGTGTTTCAGCCGCGCGCGCACGTGCACGAACACGATGACCTTGTCCCCGCCGGCCACGAACCGTTCCGGCTCGCAACGCCCCTCGGCCCAGTTCCCGCGCGCCTGCGAAGCGTGCGCCTCCACGGCCGCGCGCCCGCGCCAGGTCCCCCCTTCCCCATACTCGGGAGGTTCCGTCCACTCGATCTCCGGGTCCAGCGCTTCCATGAACGCCGGAATGTCGTTCCGGTTGAGGGCGGCGTAGGCTTGCCGAAGAGCCTCGATTTCAGCCGCAAGAGCGGGTCGCATGTCGCGGTTGTACCACGCGGACTGTCTTCATATCTGAAGCGGATTCAACCGTCCCGACGGGATGGGCTCCCAGGAGCTAATCGTACATGGTGCAGGAGATGCGAGGGTTTGCGCGAGGGTGGGGTGGGGCCGCGACGGCTTGCATTTGCTCGCGCACGCGAGCAAGCTGTCCGCCCATGTCACCCGACGCCGCGAACCAGTTCCTTCTCTACACCTCGCCCGAAGGCGCGGTCAAAGTAGAGGTGCTCTTCAAGGGTGAAACCGCGTGGCTCACCCAGAAAGCTCTCGCTGGATTGTTCGGCGTCAAGGTCGCAGCGATCAACAAGCACCTGAAGAACATCTTCGAGAGCGGCGAGCTGGATCGCGGGGCAACTGTTTCCAAAATGGAAATAGTTCAAAATGAAACGGGGCGCACGGTCCGCCGGACCATCGAGTTCTTCAATCTCGACGCCATCATCGCCGTGGGTTACCGGGTGAACAGTTACCAGGCGACAAAGTTCCGCGTCTGGGCGACGAAGACGCTGCGCGAATTCATCATCAAGGGGTTCGTGCTGGACGACGAGCGCCTGAAGCGCGGAACGCAGGTCTTCGGGAAGGACTATTTCGACGAATTGCTCGAGCGGATCAGGGAGATCCGCGCCAGCGAGCGACGCTTCTACCAGAAGGTCACGGACCTCTACGCCCTGTCGGTGGACTACGATCGGGAAGCACCGATGACGAAGGAGTTCTTCGCCACGGTGCAGAACAAGCTGCACTGGGCCATCACAGGGCAGACCGCTGCGGAGCTGATTCACGCTTCGGCAGACGCCAAGAAACCAAACATGGGCCTGGCGACGTGGAAGCAGGCGCCTCGCGGCAAGATCCTGAAGTCGGACGTATCCGTCGCGAAAAACTACATGAACGAGGCGCCCCTGAAGGAATTGAACCGCCTCGTATCGGCGTACCTCGATCTGGCTGAAAACCGGGCGCAGCGCGGAATCGTCACGCGGATGGGTGAGTGGGCCGACTTCCTGAGGAAGTTCCTCGAGCTGGCGAACTACCCGATCCTGCAGGACAAGGGGAAGGTCAGCGCGCTGGAGGCCAAGCTTAAGGCTGAGGGAGAGTACGAGGTGTACCGCAAGAAGCAGGATATGGACTACATCTCGGACTTCGACAGGGAGATCAAGCGGCTGGAGGGACGAAAGGAGTAACGCCACCGTTCGCGCCATGCCCTCCTCCCCCCCTCGCATCGAATCCGTCGCGCGCCAGTACTGGCACGCCGCCCCCTGGACCGCGCTCGACGACGGCGACCTCATGGCGTTCCGCGACCCGCCGCGCGGCCTCGTCGCCTGCGCTTCCGTGTTCGGCGGCGCCCGGATCGCGTACGGCGGGCAGCTGTATCTCGGCGAAGCGGGGCTCGCCCAGGCGTCGCGGATGAGCGCGGGGAAGATGCACCCCGACGAGCTCGCGGGGGCCGATCTCGTCTCGCTGACATTCGAGCGGAAACTGTCGCGGGACACCCGGGACTCGCCGTGGCTGCTCCCGGCGTTCAAGGACCAGGGGAAGCGCATCACGCCGATGTTCTGGTGGAAGCCGCCCTACCGCGGCCCGGAAGTCCCGGACGAGAAGCTGCTGACGTTCGTCTGCGACGTCTTCGAAGCGATTCCGCGCCTCATCGCCACCGGCCAGATGTCCTCGATCCGCGGCCGCGCCGACCGCCCGATCCCCGTGTTTCTCTTCCCGCCCGGCGCCGACGGCGTCTTCGCGCGCGGCCCGGACGTGGACGGCGTCGCGATCCGCAGGCAGGCCGCGGCCATTGCCGCCCCGCCACCCGCGGCCCTCGCCGAGCGCATCCGCCTGCGCAAGCCCCGCGGCGTCCTGGCCGTGACGCTCCCTCTCCTTCCCGGCTCCACCCCGGGCGGCGACGCCGGCCGCTGCCTCCTCGTCGTCTCCCCGGACACCGGCCGCACCCTCGAGGCCAAGGTCTTCCCCGGCGTCACCGCCGCCACCGACGCCGCTTCGCGAGTCCTCTCCCTCCTCGCCGGCATCGCCAACCCCCCGCCCCGCGAGCCCGTCCCCGCCCCCGAGGTCCTCCTCACCGACATGCACGACCTCCACGACGCGCTCGCCCCGGCCCTCGCAGGCTCGGGGGTGCAGATCGTCTTCCACGAGCACATCCCGGAGCTGGCCGAGACGAGCGAGCGGTTCATGGGACACCTGCGGCAGCGGGCGGAAGAGAAGATGCGGGGAAAATAGAGCGAGCTTCAGGGCCCGCAGCCCACGAGGCGACGATGTCATTTTTCCTCTTCGTCGGTCAGGTTCAGGCGCTCCTGGATCTGTTCCAGGGTCGGAAGCGCGTCGCGCAGTTCCTTCGGAAGCTCTGCGGCGGGACGCACGGTCCACTCGGCAACGCCCATAGGCTTGTTGATGTCGCGAAGCGCGTACTCGATCCGGAATTCCTCGCCGTCCACTTCGAACCGAACCTGCCGCCCCACGAACGCGAAGCCTGTCCCGAGCTCGAGGAGCATCTTCTGGACGTGGTCCATCAGGCCCTTTTCGACCTCTCGCTCCTTCGCCCTGTCGTCGATCGTGAGGAACTCGAACGTGTACGGATCTTTGAGAAGCTGTTGCGCGAGATCGGACTGTGCGGGGGGAAGAGTCTTGGAAAAGTTCGTGATCGCCATCCCTTCGCGCTCGTGCAGGCGCGTCTCGATCTGCAGGTCCAGGATCGCCCGCGACCAACCGTGCTCGAGGGCCTTACGCGCGTACCACTCCCGGTCCTTGGCTTGCTTTAACTTCTTGAGCAGTATGACGTTATGCCACCAGGGCAATTGTGCAGCAAGCTGCTGCACAATTGAAGACTCAGGCAATTGTGCAACGGGCCGTTGCACAATTGAGCCCGTCCACCGTTCAATTTGTGCGACAGGTTGTCGCACAATCACGGCAGTCCCGAAACAGCCTGTTCCGCAACCGGAAAGTCGGCCACTCCGCCATTCGCCCGATTCTGCACGCACCGCGCGCAGAATCAGAAACTCACGCCCCGCGCTTCTTGCGCCACTCCCGAAGCGACATCCGCACGCGCCACTCGCCGGTCTCCGGTCGCCGTTCGACGACGCCCGCGGCCTCGAGGGCCTGCATGAGGGAAGCGGCGCGCACCCAGGAGACGCCGAGAAGGTCGCGCAGGCGTTCGACAGAGCCGCGGCGCTCGGCGAGGACGAGGAGGGAAGCGGCGTGGAAAAGCGGTTCGGGGGTCGAGGCGCGGGGCGCAGGGGGCGGCACGGAGCCGCTGCCGGTACGCCACTGGGCAAGCGTCACCAGCACCTGGCGCGCCCGGGCGCCGATCTGCGGACCGACGATGCCGGCCACTTCGAGCGCATCCATCAGCTTGCCGGCTCGCGAGAACCCGACCTCGAGCTTGCGCTGGACGAGCGAGACGCTTCCGCGCTGTTCGGCGATGACCACCTCGGCTGCGCGGTTGAAGAGACCTTCGTCGCACACCCCGGCGCCGCCGTGCTCCCGGAGCCACCCGAGGATGCGCTTCAGCTCCGCCTTGGCGATGCAGGTGCCCTGCCCGTGCACGAGATGCTGCGAACCGTCCTGCATCAGCAGCATGTCGCCCTTCCCCAGCAGCTTTTCGGCGCCGGGCTGGTCGAGGATCGTGCGCGAGTCCACGTTCGCGGCGACCTTGAAAGCGATCCGGCTGGGCAGGTTCGACTTGAGGAGGCCGGTGAGGACGTCCACCGAGGGGCGCTGCGTCGCGAGAAGGAGGTGAATCCCGACGGCGCGCGACTTGCGCGCCAGCCGCTGGATCGCGACTTCGACCTGCTTTGCGGCGATCATCATCAGGTCTGCCAGCTCGTCCACGACCACCACGAGGTGCGGCATGTGAAGCGGCACGTCCGGCAGCGCTTCGCCTTCCGCCTGCAGGGCGTTGAACGCCTCGATCCGGTTCACCCCGAGCCGGGCGAAGAGGCCGGACCGCTCCTCCATCTGCGCCACCAGCCATTCCAGGACCGCCGGCACCCGGCGCACATCCGTCTGCACCGGCAGCGCCAGGTGCGGCACGTCCCGGAACGCCTCCATCGCGTCCCGCATCGGGTCCACCAGGATCAGCTTCACGTCCTCCGCCGTCCGCGTCATCAGAAGCGACGCGAGCGCCGCTTCCAGGCACGACGTTTTCCCCGCCCCCGTCGTCCCCGCCACCAGCAGGTGCGGCATCGCCGCCAGGTCCTTCACGATCGGCGCTCCCGCCGCGCCTTCGCCCAGAAAGAGCGGCAACGCCATCCCGCGCCGTTCGTCTGCGGCGCGCTCGATCAGGCGCTTCAGCCGCACCGCCGCCGCGACCCGGGATTTGGCGTCCGCGGAGGCGGAATCGGGCGCGGCGTCGTCGAGAAGGGAGAGCGGCGGAAGGAGGGACGGCATGGGAGGCTCCGGAACGTGAGCGAGGGGGTGCGCGGGCGACATCGGGCCCTACCCATGCATCGGCCGGATGCGGGAGCGAGCTTGAGGGCCGCGCGACCGGGCTCCTCAGCGACAAGGCCGTCGCCGCCCTCCACGCGGCCTTCCCCTCTTCGAAGGACCACACCTGGAACACCGCGCGCGCGCCGGGCCCCCTCGGCGGCGCGTTCGTGGGGAACATCGACGGCCAGCGGGTGCACCTGATCGAAAAGTTCAACATCTCGAAGAAGGACGAGCCGCAGACGCTGAAGCAGGAGTGGAAGGGCGATGGCATGAATCTTCGGTGGCCGAAGATGACGGGCGTGCTGAAGTCGGGGGCGCTTCGGTGCGCGGTGGGGACGGGGATGATGCTGGAGGACGCGACGCTGGTCGTGTACTACAAGTAAGCGGCCGCGCCGACCGCCCCCGAAGTCCTCCTCACCGACATGCGCGACCTCCACTACGCGCTCGCTCCGGGCCTCGCGAGCTCGGGGGTGCAGATCGAATACCACGAGAACATCCCGGAGCTGACCGAGACGAGTGGGGGGTTCATGGGGCATTTGCGGCAGCGGGCGGGGGAGGGGATGCGGGGGCAGGGGGGGGGGTGAAGATAGTCGAAGAGCGCCGGTGGGGGTGGAAGCGCTGGCCCACCAACGCAAGCACGGCCTGTGCCGGCAGGAGGGGCTCCGGATGCTAGCCCTCGGCACCCTCGCCACCCTCGACCGCAAGGCCAGCCGCTTCGCCGACGTCGAGCGCGGCCACCTCGAGTCCCTCCCCATCTTCCGCGACGTCCACGACCGCGCCGCCGATGGCCTCCAGCCCTGCGGGTGGGGCCTGCTGCTGGCGGACACCGGGAGAGTGGAAGAAGCGCGGGAGGTGTGGAGGCGGGGGTACAGATCCTGCGTGAGGTCGGGAGTTGGCGGGCGGTGGATCAGGAGGTGGAGGAGATGAGGAGGATTTGCACGAGGGTTCGGGATGGGGCGCTGGAGTAGGAAGGAGCGATGAAATTGCAGACGAAATAGGGTGAAAGCGTTCGGAAGGGGAGAACCCCAGCGCGCCAGGCGCACAACCAGAATGTCGGCAATACCTAGGGGCGTCGAGCCTCCCGAGAGCGTCACCGACCCAGCCCGGGCCCGAACTAGATCACCAAGCTTGCGAGAGGCACGCTACGACTTGGGTCAGGAAATCGGGGTCAACGAAGGGAACCTGCGCGAATACGATTCCGGATTCGCCCTCCAGCTTGGCTGCGAGATGTCCCTTGCCGAGTAGTCGTTCCGCACCCTTTTCCCCTAGCGCGATCTCGGAAGTGCCTTCGCCGTCAACGCGAAGGACGAGCCGGTTTCCAAGGTTTGCGCGAAGCTGCATTGGCATGACGTTGGCGTCGGGCCGCTGAGCCGCGAACACTAGCGAAATGCCAGCAGCGCGAGCCTTTACGCCGAGACGACCGACCACGTCTCCTACGGCATCCGCGTAATCCTTGGTCATCATCCACTCGGCGAACTCGTCATGAATTACCCAGAGGAAAGGAAGGCGGTCGGCTGGCTTAACTTTCTTATTCAGCTCGAAAATGTTGGCGACCTTGTTTTCGCGTAGTACGGCGTAGCGCCTGTCCATTTCGCGCACCAGTTCGGTCAGTGCGACGATGGCGCCCTGCTGGTTGTCAACTATGCCGCCCTTCAGATGCGGCAAGCCCTCGAATGCGAAATAATCCACGCCGAGTTTTGGGTCGATGAGGATAATCTGGGCCTGCGAGACCGTATTGGTGCACGCAATTCCCAAGATGATGTTCTGCATCAGGACGGATTTGCCGCTCCCGGTGGAACCAGCGATCAGGGTGTGAGGAGCATTCGATTTTGGAGAGAGGAACAACTGGGTGCTGTCCTCTTCTCGCAGCGCGATTAGCAGATCGTGGTTGCCTTGGGTGCAGTCCGGATTCCAATCTTTCCAGACCTGAGGCAGGTGCAACACGCGACGGTTCTGCCGCGCAATTGCGATGGCGACGACGCCGGGTTCGGCGCGCACCGAGATGACATTCAGGCCGTGGGTACTCAGGAACTCGGATCGTTTCTTCAGAACTTGCTCGACGGTGAGATTTGCACTTCCTTGAAACTTGAGAAGCGCCGCGTTTGGAGTCAGCGACTTTGAGAGCAACTTCGACTGTAGTTGGAACTGCTGCAACGCTCCCTTGCACTTGCTCTCCACTGACTTGAGCCAGTCTTGATCCGCAGCATTGTCCCCTGAACCCCCTTGGTAGCTTGACACGAGCTTTCCAGCTTGTTGGTTAGCCCAGCTCATGGTTCCCTCGACCGGCGTGCCGAGTTGTATAACGGGCTCAGGAGGAGCCGGTTTTGTAGGAGGAGACTGCGATGGTTTAGAAGGGGGCTTGGGCGGTGTTCCTAGGACAGGACTTCCGCCGGTGGAGTCGCCAGCGGAGTTGGATTCGTCATCTGGCCTGCGACGTTGAACGATCTGAACGCGGTCGGAAGGCTTCCGGTAAGTACGCTCCCTCCATATGTCCTCGCCAGCGCCATCTCGTCGGATTTGCGTCGGGCTTAGGTCGCGTGCGTAGGCCATGACCAACTCACGGAGTCGTGCCCGGGAAAATACTTCCTGCCACGACTGGTCCGCGTCAGCAACGACGCTGAAATCCGAACAGTCAGGGGCATCGGAGGGACCACAAACGAAGATGTGGGAGTAGCCACGCATGTGAATACCGCACTCGCCAAGCCGCACAGCTTTGCGCCAAGCCGCCAAATCAATCGGAGCGGTTGCCGGAAACTGAATTCCGCTCAACATGAGGTCCGAGAACCTAGAGAGCCAAAGATCACGGTCCAGTCGCTGCGGGTCACCGAAGAGCGCGTCGTTGATCCGCCGCACCGTGTCACGGAGTTGCTTCTGTGACTCCTTGCGCTTAACAGCAAGGCTGGAGTAATCAATGTACTTGGCTTCAGCGACAATGACAGCCAGTAGGAGCTTACCGTCAGATGTCTGCTCGGGAGTCAGCGCCAAGATGTCCGCGATTTGTTCTTCGCGCTGCCCGAGCCACTCTGCGTAATCGTCTAGGAAGTACCAGCCGAATCTCTGGTTTGCTCCAAGTTCGTGGCGAATCATGTACCGAGACAAAACTACTCCCATCAATTCGCTCGCGTTCCTACCACGCTTCGCAGCGCGGAGTACGATGTCGCCGGAAATCTCATTTGCATCGCTGATGAACTTGTCCGCCAGCGACCTACACTCCGCTTCGGTCACTTCAAGGTTTAGGGCCTGTACTCGACCAAGCACCA
Organism: uncultured Planctomycetia bacterium; assembly: GCA_963706735.1. Lineage (GTDB taxonomy): Bacteria > Planctomycetota > MHYJ01 > WSZJ01 > WSZJ01 > WSZJ01. The sequence goes on along the minus strand of CAVPNQ010000166.1, from coordinate 53,175 downwards.
TCGAGCGAAGCAGGCTCAAGGAGGCGGTGGAGGAAATCAGGACGTTTCGCCCTTGCGTTGACCCTTGCTTGTATCGAATCACCTTGACGTTCTGGTTCAGAAGCTGGCGACGGTCCAGAAGCTCGTCGTAGTTCACCACCCAGTTTCCAAGATTGTGGATTTCCTTGAAGATGCTTGCAGTCTGCTGATCGCTGAAATCCAGCTTCCGCGCCGGGAGAAGTCGTTTGCCTTGAATTGAATCCCAGTCTCCCCGGATGAAAGATGTCACGGCGGTAATGAAGGCCCAACCCTCTCTCGTTTGCACGGGACAGCACAGGTAGACAACCGACTTCATATCGTCTATGGCCGCTGGGCGTCGCCGAGACCACCTCGCGGGAACAAAGTTCGATGACTCCACAGGAACGCATGTTTCCGGAAACCAATCCAGCCCAGAGTGCCGGGCGATTACATCCTGCAAGAACACCAAGTCTGCTGGGGGACCGTCCTTTGGGTCGGGCACAGGTGCTTGATCTGCCATGATGCCGATGCGCAAACGCGCCATGAAGTCCTTTGCCGCCTCGCTGGAAACGAACGAGTCGGCGTCGCCTTCTGAGGACTCGATGATCTTCTCGTACAGGTCACGCAATTTGACCCCGTCACGGTGACGTAGAACGATCTGGCAGCGCATGTCCTCCTCATCTTCATGCAGCTCGCCCATCCGTTCCACCAGCGCGTACGGCAGTCGAGCAGAATCGCAGTTGTACAGAACCACGGTAAGATTGGCGCGTTCATGCGGATATAGTGACAGGAATCGCTTTGTCAGATCGACGATCAGCGCAGAAGTTTCTGTCGGGTTTTCGTTGGTGTCGTCAAACCCGTCGTTGCTGACCACTGGACTTTCGTGAAGGCTGTAGTCGAGGTGGTGGTCGGTCAGGGAGAGTATCTCCGGCTTGCTGCCCTCCCAGCCCAGAACAACTTCCGGATAGTAGGGGTGAGCCAATTCCTGTTCGAGTTCTTTGAAGAAGAGTGGAGGGTCTCCGAAGAAGATGCTGTCGGCGGTCAACAGGTGTCGAATCAGCGAAGCGATCTGGTGCGCCTTGTTCGCAAGGGCCATCAGCCGGAGTGGGTGCCAAGGGGCAACGATTGCTGTGACACGACCGCCATCAACCACCACCGTGCCGATTTGCAGAAGAGGACGGAGTAGCGCCTCTCGATTCCGGTCTCCCTTTGCGTCCCCGGAGATTGCCTCCAGCAGCGCACCGTAGTCTTCGGCTTGCTTGACCAAGAGAACGCAACTCAGCCCCTCCTCCGCGAACCCCTTTACGGCACCCGCATAGCTAGCCTGAAAGACTCGGAAGAGACCCGACAGTTTCGAGAAAATCGCTTCAGTGACGAGCCCGTCCTGCCTCGCCTTGTCGAGATTCGCGGGCCAAATCACCGCGAGATCCTGCTCCCTTGCATAAATCGAGACGAAGGAGCCTCGATCCTTCCCGTAGGCAGGGTAAAGGGTTCGAACATTGTGAAGGTCGAGGGACTGAAATCTCCCCTTGCCGCTAACGGGCTCCCGACTAACGCGGCACGTCTGTAGCGGATGGTCCGCTAGCCTTGCCCAATCGCCGTGGAATTCTCGGGAGATGGAATCCGGATCGTATTTCCACACGAGCTGCTTCGAGTAGGTCTCGACCGTGCCGGTTGTCAGCTCCACTTCCAACTCCAGCGTGAACTTGAGCTGAAGGGCCGATTTTGCCGCAGACTTGTTGACGTGTGGCTTGGATGCTTGACGCCACTGTTCGGTAAGAGCCTCGAAATCCATCAGCTCTCCCACGTCCCACGAGACCCTGCTTCCGAGAAGACTCTTCAGCCCGCAATAGCGTCTGGCAAAGAACAACCCAGCGCCCTCGTTCAAGTCCTTCAAGTCCTTCTTCGTCCGCCTGTCGGACGTAATTTTTAGACGTCGTTTTGAGGAAGGAGTGTCCTGATCAAACAGCGATTCAAGAGACATGGCGATGCCCAACAGAAAATCTTCCGATTCAACCGGCGTGCCGAGGATGAAGCGGTCCCACTTTAACTTAAGAGGCAATTCCTGCTTCAGCTCGTTGCGATGCAGCCTGTAAAACTCTTCGTCTTCGTCCTGTTTCTGACCGCGGTTGCTCTCGCGTAGGCGAGTCAAGTGGTCGCGTTCATCGTCAGTGAGCAGGTCGTGGTCGCGTTCGTCGTAGAATTCAAGCGTCGCTTTGCCGAGGTTGAACTTTTCTTTCTTCAGTCCATCGAAGAGCGGTCTGACCAACTCCCACTCACAACAAGAAAGTTCGGATGCCTCCTTGTTCCACCCGCTCTCTGCGGCGACGAAGGTTGTGATGGTGGAGTGCAATTCTTCCGGAATCGCGTCCTTAACCTTCATGAAAGACTCCGACAAATCGTCTTCCAACAGCAATGTTTGATTCGGTGTCTGCTTCAGCAGGTAGCAACCCCGGCCCTTGATTGCCTGTGCGAAAAGCGTTTTCCACTTGCTAGTATGCCCAGCGTTCTTGTTGTTGAGTACGGAGGCGAAGGTTCGGTCTCGCGGGAGCCGAAGTGCCGGAAGTCCCACTCCGAGAGCTACCAGAACGGGGTTTCCGTCTTCCACAGCTCTTGCAGTTTGAAGTACGTACTCGCCGAATTGGTCGAGGGCGTAGGACCTTACCTCAAGGAGCCCTTGCAGCGCCTTGACCCACCACGACCGGTGCTCTTCGATTATCGGGAGACCTTCAGCGGCCCAACGAACCCAGAGGTCGGGGTGGCTTTGAAGTTGAGGTGCGCCGATAGGGACAAGCTCTTTCAAGGACTGCTCTTCGTCGTCGCCGGTGTTCGCGACAAGAAGGGCGGACTTTGCGCAGTCGGCGTTACGGAAGTAGGTCGTGCGTTCCGTCGTTAGGACGTGAGCTGGTAGTCCTAGTTGACCGACGAAAGACTGCGGCAACTTAATCTCGACGAACTCGGACAGCCCTCTGTCGCTCAAGATAGCCTTTGCTACCGCAGCCGTCTGTTCCGCCGTCAGGCAATCCAGCAGGTAGCGAGCGACTCCCGCGGGATCGTCACCGTCACCGAACAGGCGATCTCGAAGGTAGCTGGCGACAACTTTTCCAATAAGGTCGGCGCTTGTCATGGTTCGTTTGTGTAGTAGGGATTTAGGACGTAGGCGCAGCCGTCCGAGAGCCTTCTAAGGAGTCCCAAGCTGCCGAGCCGTTGTTCGAGGCGCCTAGAATTGTTCTGGAACGCCTTCTTGTCGAACTCGTCCTTCGAGAGTACGGATTCCGCTTCTCTGTCGCCGAACACCAGTCCGTAGCGAGCCTGTAGCCGCTCTAGGAACTGGTGAAGTTCGGTCCGCCGCTCCACGTTTGCGAAAAGAAGCGTCTTGAGCAACGCATCAGTCGGAGCGTACCGCAGCTTCACTGTGCCGCGCTTGGACACAAGGCCAATCTCACGCCCGTAGATTCTGTGAACATTTGCGACATGTTGTCTGTGTCGCTTCATCGCGTCGTGACGGAGTGTCGAGATCAGCTCCTTGGCGTCGCGGGGGCCTTCGTAGTCATCGCCCCAACGTGCCTGTTCTCGCAGAATCTTCCTGCACCTGACGAACGAGTCGTGTTCGGAGAGGGATCGTTGCCAGCCATCAGAGTTTTCAATGTTGGAAATGAACCCCTCGATTGCGCGTGCTGGTAGGAGGTTGTTCGCCTGATACAGGCCACAGGAGACCTCCCGTACGAGGGTTTTCTTGTGTGCGACAACCTCACAAATCATGGTCAGCGGGGCTAGCTCACCCAAGAATTGCCGGGACACGGTCAACTGATATCGCAGGATGTGCAACCCGGCCAAGGTCACGAGATGGGGAAACACGTCGAAGCCCGGCAAGTTCAAACGGAGGATGGCCAACCAGTCTTCCGCGATTTCATCGAAGCACTCATGGGACGTGTAGGGGAGAAAGGCGTTTGCCCGGTCACTGCCGGTTCCCTCGTCGCCGATGGGCTGGAGGCACTTGACGATGGCGTCCCATGTCTTGTCCACCATCAGGAGCCTTCTTTTCAGAGCGACCAATAGCTGTTCCTTTCGCTTTGCTCGACAGAGCATCAGGTAGAGTATTTCGCCGGTTCTGCCGAAGAAACTGCGATTGTTGGTCTTCGCCAGATTGTCCAAGTCTTCGTAGAGACAATCGCGTCCGTATGGAAAGACGAATTTCGAGGTCCACCTCTTGTTGCTGTTCACCTCAAGGCTAGTGGAACGCACGAGGGATACGATTTCGCAGAACTCCTCGAAGGATTGGAAGTGGCTTCGAAGAAACTTGAACTGGGGGAGGGCGATCCCCGTCGCGGTCGATCCCATTCGCCGATACCACTCGGTCCAGCGACTGTCATCGTTCGGGCTCGTACGAAGAATCTCGGACAGGTGTGGATTGTTGAAAAGGATGTTCCGAAGGTACAGGCGATGGGCCGCCTTGTACTTGAGGAGGTTAAAGCCAGCCGGTTCGCTGAACGCCCGGTTGTTGTCAGACTCAAATGTAAAGACGTTCAAGAACTCAAGAAACACGAACCACGGAACCTGCTCGTCGTGGAGTCGATGTCCCCAGATCGCCTCATCGACCCACATGTCCGATGATTGATCGAAGGTGTCCGGCTGGGGAAGGGGCGGGGGAAGTGTCTTCACGGAATGATCTCCACGAATCGCGGGTCGGGCATCCCCTGCGCTGTTAACGCAAGCAGACTTAGGCCGATGGTTGTCCGCTCGGAAGTGCCCTCCTTGGCCTGACGTTCAGCGAACGTGGCAATGAGTCGGCTCTTGAGGGCTAACAGGTCCTCAAAACACTCCTTGGAAAAACTCGCTGGCAAGGCGCCTTCAACCGCGATGCGCGAGAGGAACTCGTACCGGACGAGCGTCAGCCGGAAGTCAACGGAGGCATCCGGTGAGAAGAACACGGAGAGCAGCACGTGACCGCTATCGGAATCGAGCTGCAATACGACCTTTTCACCCTTGCTCGGCTCAACTGACACCTTTTCGACGAGGACGCGACACACCTTGGCTTGTGAATAGTTGCCACTGGTCGCTAGATAAAGCTCCCGATCCGTGTTGATCAGCATCCCCGTAAAGACACGGTTAAGCCCCTTTACCAGCCTAGACAAGAGATGGCGCTTCACTACACTTCCGCTAGCCAGCGTCCCGACCACTTCGTCGAGATACTCTCCAGCGAATCGAAAGACGGTCAGGTCCCACAGGCTGAGTTCAATTTCCTCTTCCTTTGGTATTTTGAAGAACAACCCGCGTCTCTGGCTGGTAAGCATTTGCAGGAACTCGTCCGACTTGCTTTCTCCTTCGCTAGTTCCTTCGATGTACTCACGTTTGGCCGCGTAGAAGCGTTCGTCAGCGCCGTAGAAACTGTCGTTCCGAATGAGGGTCTCAAAGTGAGACCCCAGGTGCTCGTCCTTTTCCCCAAATATCAGGAGATTATCCACGCGATTGGAGGTCTCGTATCCGATTTGGAACCGTTCCAAGTAGTCGAAGATCGTGATAGTTTGTCGCCGAATTTCCGAGAGATTTCCGCCAAATATGTTGTTGTAGAGACTAGCTTTCGATCTCGTGCCGGACTCGATGATTCGCGAAACATCACCCGGAAGCATCAGTTGGTCCTTTACGTCAGGGTGCCCCAGAATGGCATTGGTAAGGAGAAGTAGTAGCTGCCGGATGGGCACGTGCAAGCCATTGTGATCGCACAACTCCAGCAGTGATCGAAGCCGATCTTGAACAAGCCGTGTACCAAGTAGCTCATAGTTCCGGCGGATCGGGCACTTCGAGCCGAACAATTCCGTCTCACCCTGGGGTGCCCGCTTGAGTTCATCCCAACCCGGATGCGCCAGAAAGTTCTCGATGGCGCGCTCGAACAACAGCACTGAGCTGGCCCGACTCAGATTGAAGAGTTTCAGGCGCACGCCGGACTGTTCCTGCCGATCCTCCACCAGCAAGTCCTCAAAGACCTGACGTGCGCGAACGACATCGGGTGTCTCTTTCAAACGACGAAATGATTCGATGAGTTGCCCATCATTGGCCGCGATCAGGAAGACCTCTTCTGAATCCGGCGTGAACATGGCTCGGCAGAAGCTCTGCAACAAATCCTGCTTCTCAACGTCCCACGCAGCTCCTTGCTGGGGAGCCCATCCACTCAAGTCCCGAATGAAATGGACACGCACCAATCGAAATAGGCTTGGGTCGTCTTCTTCCGGCCATGAGGCTCGGTCTTTCGGGTAGTGGAATTTGGTCGTCAAGTATGGGCTATCGGACCCCCAGTCTTCGTCATGTCCCTTCAAGGCTTTCCAAACTTGCCGACACAAGTGGGTCTTTCCATCACCAGCAGTTCCCGTCAGGATAACTGAGACTGGATCGGTGGTTTCCTGATTGAAGCAGTCGATTACTCGCTTTTGATAGGGATGCTCGAACGCGATAGGGGCGATCCCTTGCTTCCGCGCAGATCGCTGAATCGTCTCATCGTACATGTTGTCATTGCGCGGGACGGGGCCGTATTGACGTAGGAATTGGAGCCAGTTGGTCATCGCCGAGTTGCCTTAATCAATGAATCGAAGAAACTTGCGTTTAGGGTCTCATCCGTCTTGGTGCTGGCCCCACGCTTCGATGTGAAATATAAGCACCCCAAACCCAAGTATCCCGCTTCCTTGGCTCGACGTCGTAGGGAGCTGAAACTCTCCTCGTCGCATCGCTCTGCAAATAGAAAGACCTTTTTAATCCCAAATTGCTTTAGGCATGGAGGATACCTCCGATCCAAGTCGGTAAGTGTCGATTTGCAGCTCAGAACCACACGTGCCTTTCTTGCCTCAATAAAGCGGAAATCCATGACGGGACTATCCGCACCGCCATTCCACCTCTGGACGTATCCTTCGTCGTGGATGATGATGTCGCACTCGGGTGAACAGCAGGCCCCTTTGTTGTCCAGCAGGTGTCCCCAGCTTACCTCCAAGCCCCTGCCAGATAAGAGATCGCGCAGCACGTAGATTACGCGGGCGGAAAGTCTCAGACCGCGAATAAACGCAAGAATCTCTCCTGCACGCGAGCCCTTCTTGATGGTGACGTCCGGTGGTGACAATCTCATGGACTGAAACTCGGTCGCCAATTCGAGCAGCTTCCCATACTTCAAGTTCCTGCCGAATCGGTGTTCCATTGTTGTGCCTCCGGGCGATTCGAGTCTAAGGGGGTTCATTTCTTCAGTTGAGATTCCAGTAGAGTCGGAATCGTGTGTTTCATCGGAGTACCCAGTTTGTGACCTGCACGAACTAAAGCATTCCTGCCTTGCTTGGTTAGTACCAACCGACCTACTGCCCCCTGAATTTCCAACCGAACTATTTCGCTGGAGGGTATGTGCATCATGAAAGCAGCAAGTAGCTCGTCTCGCGTATGGGCGCCTCGAATCACAAACTCGGCGACGTACTCTTGCTTCGTCTTGCTTGATCTGACCCGATTCAGCAAGGGAAGTATCGAAGCGGTTGAGCCCTCCTTTCTCAATTGAACAATACCTCGGACGTCTGAGGTATCGATGTCTCCGCCAACTAAAGCCCGGGCGACGACCTCCTGATCCTTCGCCGACAACATGGCTAAATGTGTGGCGGCATCAACGCTGTCAATGGCTCTCTTGCTGAAGAGAGTCTGAACCGGTGTTGTCAAGCGCCCGACTGACGCGAACTGCCCCAACATCTTCGGTGAAAGGCTGACGCGCTGGGCCACGGCCCGGATGCTGCCGAGCTTAGCCACCGCGATCTCCAGCCAGTGATGCACCGCAGTAAGCGACAGTGAGCGAGTCTTGCTGCGAGTATTCGAGATTATCGCGGCTAGCGCTTGTGTAAGTTGACCAGTCCTTCGATCACTCGGCGACTGACCTCGCTTCATGACGTAAATCCCTGAGTGCGCAGCCAGTCGCCAAGAATCTTGGACGCAAGTTCGTCGGGTTCCATTTCCAAGGACTTGGTTGCCCTAACAAGCGCGTGGCGGAGTTCATCTGGCAAGGTGATGATGATGTTCTCTTCGACGTGAGGTTTCAGTGCCTGTTCAAGAATGGTTTTTGCAGATGCTCTCTTGTCGCTCTCTCCATACATGACGATACGTCGCTTCTGATGCACTGTCGGCTTGTATTTCATTATCAGCTCTAGCAGTTCCTCAGCCTTGTCGAGATTTTCCTGCGCGGCTCGAATGGAACGTTTGACATCCATAGGGCTGACTCTGCGATTCTTTATCCAAGACTTCATCTTTGAGGTGGCGCGGGCCTCGATGAGGATGTAGTCCCGAACTCTCTTCAAAGACAGGCCCGTCTCCGAGGCGACCCGTCGCTCATCCTTTCCGAACTTGTCGTAGAGAAATGTCACTGCCTTTGCTGTGTCCTCGTATTCAAGCTCGACTCGTTGCATGTTCTCAACCAGAGACCTTACGACAGATTGCGTTCGCGTCAGGTTTCCGGCGAACACGGCGCGAATGGTCTTGGTTCTTAGAATCTGCTTGTGTGCCAGGAATCGTCTCTGGCCGGTAACCAGCTGGTATGGCGGGTTTCCGTAGCTACCCAACAGAACCACCGGCTGCAATAACCCGTGCCGCTTGATGCTGGCGGCAAGCTCAGACACATCCGTCATGGGGTCCGACAAACGTACGTTGTCCGTGCTTACCTCAATGTCGCGTAGTTCGACATCGTAGATCGTACCTAGGGAGTTCTCGTGGTCCTTGTCGTGACTCATGGTTCCTCACAATTGGCAGATCAGGCAGGCTTTCGGCCCGTCGTCGTCTTCGTCGTCCATGCCAGCAAGCACGTCAACCAGTTTCCGATTGCCCCGATTGGCCTTCTTGCGTGCTTCAGCCTCAGCATGGCGACGTTTTATCGCTGCGACATTCTCGGGCTTGCGAAGTTCACTAAGCGGCATTCGCTGAACCCAGGTAAAGGACTTGCCGGGATCATTGTTAAGTTTCTCGTACGACTGTGCTGAATCAAACTGGTCGGGGTGCGTCTCCAGAAGGCGAACCCACTCGATGGGGCGTTGGAAGAAACAGAAATAGCACCCCGAATGGGTGCGCCCCCACTTGAGATAGGGCGGAAGGCCGATACCGCTGTCTTCCAAGATATTCATTACTCCAGCGTAGTCGATCCCGTTTTCCTTGAGCGGAAACACCGCCTTGATGTTGTCCTTGGTGCTGATGTAGCCAACGCGATCTTCGTCTGCGCGAATCCCCACGTAGCTGACTACGGTATCGTCTCCGACGTAGTCCTCGAACGGCTTCAGCTTCAGCATCTTCGTGCACCAGCGCATCTGGGGCGATGGAAGGTAACCACCAAACACCTCAAGCCAGTGATCGAATCCTGCCTTCGCGTTGAGTCGAACGATCTTCTTGCCGAGGAAAGCTTCGACGCGATTGAGGTACTCGTAAGTCTCGGTTAGTTCCTTGTCGGTATCGCAAAACACATACTCCATGTCCTTCACTCGGTCCCGCATGAAAAGCGCGAGGGCTGTGCTGTCCTTTCCCCCGGACATGCACAGGATGTGTCTCGTTGGGTTGTTCAAGACTTGGCTCCTTGCTTGTCGCCTAGGGTCGTCCAGAGCGCCCGTGATGCCGCCGCCAGCCCTAGCCTGCGGTCTCTACCTAGAAGATGGACGAACTGGCTCTCCAGCTCCCGTAGGCGTGGCTCGTCGTCATTCGTGAAATGAACTACTTGCTCGTGTTCGGTCCCGTCAGCCTGCGTTATCGCAAGACGAACACCCGTGCTGCGATCCGTTGGCTTTCCACCGACGAATACGATGCTCTCCACGCGATGAAAGCGGGTCGCCAGAGAGCTTAGTTCATGAGCGAACAGGTCTTCCTCCGCGTCGTGCCACTTGCTCGGCGGCTTGAGGGCGAGAAAGCTGCCGAGAGACTCCAACCAATCGGAAGTAGGCAAATTGTCATCCATCAAGCGGAGGCAAAAAGCCCGAAGCTTGGGTTCGCTAACCCCCATGAGGAGGTGTTCAGATCGACGCGCGAGGGCAATCCTGAACTGCTGGAAGTTGCCCGGCAACTCGAAGGCATCGCGCAGGAGGGATTTCAATCGCTCTTGAATGCCTGGGAACGCAGCGCGTAATTCGTCGAGCGTCGTTCGCAAGGTCTTTACGAAAGCGTGAACTCCCTTGCCACTTGTAGAATCTGCGGCGAATGGCTCGAATCCGCATGCAGTGGGCAGGTCGGAGAAGAGCAATCGTGATGGCTCGCGGGCGTTGAGAATCGTGTCGCGTAAGGTGAGGGCGATGGGCGAGAGTCTTTTTGTGTTGTGCACGTACGCGGGAAGCTGTGCAACGAACACGCACAGGGGTTTCACGACGTCCAACAACCTTGCTTTCCTGTCGTCGCTCGGAGTGACTTCCAAGACCGCAATCATCTTCTCGAAAATCTCCGCTCGAACGCCATCGATCTTGCAGTATTGAATCTCGAATCGTCCCGGCTGCTTAGTCAACAGGAGCATTGATTCCGCGGTCATTTCACGGAGAAATGTACCGTCCTTGTAGAAGGCCACATCTTGCTCGTGAGAAATGGCGAAAACTGTGAGTAGGAGAGGAATGAGGCCGTCCCGCAATCCGAGCGGCGGTTTGCGCAACTCCGTGAACAACTCCTCGACATTTACACGCGCGTCCGGGTCGCGCTGCACGATGTGGCCTATCTTTCGGAGGGCAGGAAGAACTCTTGACTCTTGATCGTGGCTCGCGTGAGGCTCAGCGATACGCCATGCGTCCCCACTCCTCTGATGAATTCGAGTCTTTGAAAGGACTGAGAGGTACATACTCATTTCGGGCGGCTTCTTATCAGCCTTCATTCCCAACAATTCAGATTGTCCGTTCGAGAACATCTGTTCAATCAACCGCATTCGAGCTGCCGCTGCCGCGGAACTCAGGCAACGACGATTAACTAGTTCGTTGTGAATTGTAGGCGCATCGGAGTATGTAGAGTCGAGGACTTGCGACAATTTCTGCATCAAATGGCGGGCATCTCTCACTTGAAGGGTGCGGCCTTGGTGAAACCAGTCCAGATTCGTTCGTGAGCCGAATTGTCTGAGTCCAATTCTATCTTGAAGCGCCGCTTCCAGTTGCATCCTCGCCGCTTGACGCTGACGGGAAACTTCCTCGCGTGCATATTTGTCCGAATTGAGTTCCGGGGTGTTGGTCGCCACCCAGTCCCACCGCTGAAGTTCTAGGAGCAAGCTGGCGAGGTTGCCAAGGGGCTGCGGAACGGCGATCAACCAGTTGAAGTGTTCCTCTGGGCTTGCGGACCTAGCCAGCGCGAGCGCCGCCTCACGCTCATTTGTCGTCTCACAGAGCGGCACCACAATCAAGCCGTCGGCGTCGCAGGTTCCCTTATTCAGAATTGCTGAAAGCTCAGCAACGGAAGAGTATCGCACCTCGAAGTGACGAAGGTTGCCGGTCTCGATGTAATGACGCCGAGCTACGATGGGCCGAGCCTCAAGCTGGTCCTTGACGAGTTCGGCCACTCGACCGGGCATCTGAACCGCACGGCGAGCGTCTTCGTGGGCCTTCTCAAGGTCAACTGAAGTGTGAGGCCAGAGGCACAGGCCGCGAGACCTTCCGCGGTCGTAAAGGACGCGCTTGCCGGAGCGAAGCTCTTCGATGGCTGCTCTTACTCGCCGTTCGACTGCTGGGTCGTCCGAAGCCATTGCGCAAGCGATCGAGTCATCGGTCGCCAAGAGGTCATCGTTGAGTAGATTCAGGATGCCAATCGTCTTCAGAATGTGCACGAACAGGGGTTCATCGGCGACGTAACTCTCAATCACGGATTCAATCGCATTCCAGTGACTTCGATAGCTCTGAGTCGTGAGTCTGTGGCCGAAATTAGTTCGCACGTAGTCAAAGAAGTCGTGTAGGCGATAGGGTTGTGCACCGCCGATGTGTTGCTCACTCCGCGACTGAAGACCGAAGGGCTCGCTCGACAAGAGGAAACTAAACAGGGAGCGTTCATTTTGTCCGAATCGCCGGAAGAATCGAATCAGAACGGGTAACACCGTCGGATGAAGTGGGTAGAGAGGCACCGCCATTTCGACGAGCCTTCGCACATTGCCCGCACCAAACCAGCCGAGAGTCAACGATTGCTCCATTGCCCTGCGCATCGAAGTCGCATGCGTCCTCGGAACTAGATCAACTCGAACATTCAGGGCCGACGCGATTAGGTGGCCCACTTGTTCGATGGGCTGATTGAAGACAATTTCCTCGAAGCGTCCGGCGACCTTCTCCCACTCGCGTTGCGCGGACTGATTCAAGTGCTCTGCGTAGGCGTTGAACCCCTGATGCAAGATGCACAACACGAACAGCGGAGCATTCCCGCTTCTTGAGGCGGATTCGGCGATTCGTTGAAGCAGGAAGACATCCTGCTTCTGTGGATTCAGTGCGGCAAACTCAAGGAACTTCCCCAACTCATCCACCAGCAACAGCAGTCCTTTTCCCTTTGAATCGGCTATTACCTGAGCGTTTGATTCAATAATCGCTCGCACGACCTCTTCGTCGGTGGGCGATTGCTTTGAGTTCAGCAACTCTTGGATGCGTTCGGCGGGTTTTGAGTTGGCTCCGCGATTGTAGAGTTCAGAGAGCGTGCGCTGAAGAGCATGCAGGATAGAAATTCCGAGCGACTGACGTGAGCAGGTTACGAGTACCGGCACAAACTCCGGGCTGCTGACGCCCATCCGCTTGAAATCAACGAACTGCCGCAGGTGCCCGGGGAATGAACTGTCTCGACCAGAGAGTGCATGGGCAAGGAGCAGGGCAAAGCTCGATTTCCCGGAACCGTAGTCGCCTGTCACGCGCCATGCACGCTGGCCGGACTGCGGACGAAGCCCTTCGCCAATTCTGAGGAAACACGAGTGCACAAATTCGGTGGGCACGTAGCCCGACAGCGCCGCCGAGTCGCGGAAGTCCCGTTCCAAGTGTACCGACCTGAGGAACCGGTTTCGGATGTCGAACAGGTCAGAGATTCTCTTTTCAACCATTGGTCACATCCTTCTTGTAAATCTCTCTTAGCAGTTCCCGCGCATTGCGCGGGCGGAAGCGTTGGACCTGTTGTAGGTGAGCCGACTCGGTGTAGGCGAGGAAGCTAGCGGTCTTTCGCTCAAGCTGTTCCACTCTTCTCCTCACGTCATCCTCGGGAAGCTTGAATATCTGTCCCGGGCTGCCATGACCGTGAGCAATCTCGCGGAAGCTTAACGTAGATTCGGCGGGGTGATTCCGGTTCCAGAAATCGTTCAAGCAATAGACAAACAACTCACCAGAGATTTCCGGCTTCTCCTCTCGTCGAAAGGCGAAAATCGGCTCTGCTCTCCCCATACCTTGCTCTCCGAGTCTTTCCCCGACTCGCACCAAGAGTTCCAGCTCAACCAGCGGACAATCAAGGTTGTCCTCCAACACCTCTCCCTTTCTTCCTCGGGTTGAAATGTACGAGTGAAGAAAGGCTTCAAAGTGATGTTCGATGGTGACGAGCGAGAGCCGTTCTTCCTTCCGTGCGGCTTCGCTATGAAGCGCCTTGATCACGGCGCTCGGCAAGAGTTCAGGCTCTTGCCAGCGATTGAGCAAGAAGTCCCAAGCAAGGAGAGGAGTATCCACGTCAGTCGACAGGTTCCAGTGAATAAGCCAGAGCGTGCGGATGTCCTCCATAAATGGGTCGAGGCCATCCTTCCCGAGCAGCTGCTTGCCGACTTCGGTCAGCAGGTGTCCCTCTCCCTTTGGACCGGTCCTCGCCATCTTCGACGCAAGCATCCAAAACCTGATGCTCCGCGCCATGTTCTTACCGACTCCGAGGTCAACCATCGCGGAGTCATCGTCGGCGAAGAGTCTTGGGTTCCTCGCCAGCCCGCGGACCGCCTTCGGGAGCCATGCGTAGCGACAGGGGAACGACTCGTGACCCGAAATCCTGTAGGTCACGGGGGTGCTTGCCCTTGCCGATCTGGTTGCTGGTGACGAACCCAGCGGGCGCGCCGCACTCGCCTCTGGGGTGGCGACGGGGGTTTGTTGAGCCCGTGCCAAGGTAGTCCGGTACTTGGAGGCTGCGGGACTTCTAACGGGGTGATGTCCACCCGAATTTCGAGTCCTCGTTGGCGTCCCCATCGTCACCTCGTCAGCGTCAAATTTGTGAGGGGCTACGCTGAAAGCCATGCCTGCGGGAGCAGGATACTACCTCGGCTGGCGAGGGCTTCCACTTTTTGCGACCCCTCGGGCAACCCTCTGGATCCCCCTTCCTGATCAGGCGAATGGGAACCTTCACCGGATCCTTCCCCTTGACCTGACCTTCCCCTCCGCCGAGGAACTCGAGGATCTCGTAGTCGGCGAGGCCGACGCGGTCGAGCCTCTTACGCAGGCGCTGGCGGGGGCCGGCGGAGGGGTGGCGCACACGCGGTGTACCCGGAGATGCGGAAGGCATGCTCGGAAGTTTGCGCTTCAGAAACTGGCGAATCAAGGTGTCGGGCCCAGCAAGGACACCCTGCGACACACCGGGGTGGAGGGCCTCGAGTTTCAAACACTAACCTGTCCCCGCATCCCCGGGAGTATCGTGCGAGGGAAGTGAGAGACTACTCAACCATCATCACGGTTGCCGGACGTCAGGTGCGCACGTTGAGCGACATCCTGCCGAGCTCTCCCGGGCTCCGTATGCTGTTTGTCGCAAAGACTCCAGCTTTGAAAAGCGTTGAGGTTGGTCACTACTTTCAAGGACGTCACGGACGGAACTTCTGGAATCGACTGAAGGAATATTCGCTTCTCCGGCCTACTACGCAGTTCGAAGACGACTCCCTTCTAGACCACGGGTTTGGATTCACTGACATCGTGAAGGTGCCGAGGGACTTCGGGGAGGAACCCAGCGACTCGGAGTACCTCGCGGGCGCTGGTCGCATTCTCGATCTGATCCAAGCGCACAGGCCGAGGGTCGTGGTCTTCGTTTACAAGCGGGTACTCGACCAGATCGTCAGGCTTCGCTTCGGGGTGACCTCACGCGCGACATATGGATTCAACGCTGAATTCGAAGCACTTTTCGGATCGCGCGTCTTCGCGTTTCCGCTGCCCGGAACTCCGTGTCCCGCTCACGCAGCGGTCGAGGCGATGAGCGAACTCGTGACTGCCGTCACCCCGGTTTGACGCTCACCGTCTTCGATGGACGGGGAGTTCTCACGAACCTTGAACCCGCCCACGGGTCGTCCTACGATCCGATCCTTCAATTCACTGCAGGACACCATGACAAAGACTCTCGTTCCGCGTGTGCCGAACTGGAAATTCCTGAGCGAATTCAACACTCGACGGGTCCTCGATCCATTGAGCTCAAGCTGGCAATCGCTGGAGACCTTCAACACGCGGTCCATCGATTCGCGCGAGTCAGCGACCTGGACAAGTGTCGCGAAGTGGGTGGTGACACTCAACCGCGCCTTGGGGGAGACCTGGAGCGAACTCAAGTTGGAGTTGGAAATCTGGAACCGCCTCCTTGGCGCCCTCGGGGGCGACCCCTCCGCACGAGACTGGTCCGACTTCCGGCCGCTTCACATGCGTCGGGAGGAGGATTGGTCAGATTGGCTCCAGCACATGCTCCGGCATGCCGCCACCGATGTCTTTGCTTCTACACTCTTCGGACACTCGGCGCCGGGCGCGTCGAAGTCGAGGCTTTCCGAAGTCCACCGCGAACAGTCGACCGAGGACGGAGAACGCCGGGCCGACCTCGTCATCTTCTGGAACCCCGAAGAAGCGAGCACGGTGGAGGTGAAGATCCTGGACCAGGAATTCGCAAAGACGTTTGACACCTGCTCAAGACTGATCCGGGACCACGCGGCGGTGAAAACCTGGACGCACTTCATCCTGCTGCCGGGGTCAGAACTCGAAAAGTGGCAGAAGTGCTGCAGCCAGTCCGTGGCGCAGCGGAACCTTTCGATTCACGCCCTGACATGGGAGCAGGTGGCGCTCGGACTTCGAGTCGCCCTACTGTCGGAGGCGGAGTCTTTGCCTTGGCAGATTTGGGCGCTGACATTCTGCGGTGTGATTGAACAGCGCCTCCTCAGGTACCCGTGTGCCAATTTAGAGCCTTCAAACCCCGACTTCAGAGACACGACGAACCGGATGCGCGCCGTCGAATTGTTGGAGCTTCTTAAGCGTGCACGAACCTGGAAGGAACGAAGATGAACGAAGCCATGCGCGAATTCGTGAAGGAAGGCCTCAAGAGGTTCCCTGAAGCGCTTGATGCCGTGGTGAGGTTCTCCGCAAGCGTGAAGTCCGTCCTGGAAGAGACGCTGCGAAGTCGCAGCGACCAGGAGTGGGGATCGTTCAGACCGGTCAGCTCGGACTCAGTAAAGGTCGGTGGGCCGCCGTTGACGGGCTACTGCTACCTGTACGGACTTGTCGAGGGGCGCTTCGGCGAGGTAGAAGCGACCCTTGATCTTGGGTTGTGGTGGAACCCGGAAGGCCTGAAGGAACCATTGATCATCTACGCGTCAGTGCTCTACGGCCCCCCGGAACTGAAGAAACTCAACTGCAAGCCGCGGAGCCAAAGAGTCCGCGCCCAGATTGTGGAAGGGAAGACTCGAGTATTCGTAGTACCGACCGGGAATTCTGAGATCGCGGATGATGTGAAGCTTGTGCTTGACGAACTGCTTCTTGCAGCACGGACCGCGTTACCGAGCCGCGCAAAGAGCGGGTAGGACGACTTCCGGAGATCTCAAGACTGAGTTCTCGCATCGCTCGCTCAGCGTGCATATGCGTGGTCGTACGCTTCGCTGCTCAGGAAGTTCAACGAGGCGCTGTACGTCGGCGGGATCCGGGTGCACCCGTGCGTGTACGCGCACAACTTCGGGCAGAAGGGCGTCCTGCACCATCCGCTCTACAAGGTGCACGCCGAGTGGGCGCCGCTGTTCCTGAAGGCGGATGCGCTTCGGCTGAGGGAGTTCGTTCGTGCTGTCCCTGTGAACTGACACAGCGCTTCAGTACGATCTCGCCTGACCGCCCGACACCATGCGCCTCTACTCCGGCCCATCCCAGGATTTCATCGCCGACTCCGTTCACAACCGCGTGACGGACAAGCTGAAGTCTGCCTACTTCGACGCCTACCGCCGCGAAGCGGTATCGGGAGAGGTGAACGCCTGGCGGAACTCGCTTCGGGCCGTTTCCCAAGTCCTTGAATTCGGGCGCTTCCACGACCACGGGGTGCTGCTGGAGTACGAGCTGCCGATGACGTCACGGCGGCTGGACTGCATGCTGACCGGACGCGACGACGCCTCGACGGACGGGGCGGTGATCGTGGAACTCAAGCAGTGGGAAGCCTGCGAGGACGGCGACGGGGACAAGGTGGTGACGTTCCTCGCGGGAAGGGACAGGGACGTGCTGCACCCCGCGGTGCAGGTCGGGCAGTACCGGACGTACCTACAGGACATGCATACGGCGTTTCACGATGGGCCGAGGGCGATTGGGCTGGCGGCGTGCGCGTACTTGCACAACTACCGGTTCCAGGCGAACGACCCGGTGCGGGCGGAGAAGTTCCGCGGGGCGATTGAGACCTGCCCGCTCTTTTCGGCGGACGACGTCGACCCGCTGGTGGAGTTCCTGAAGGCTCGGGTCGGCGGCGGGCAGGGGATGGAAACGCTTGGGCGGATCCTGGAGAGCGAGTACCGGCCGAGCAAGAAATTGCTCGACCACGTCGGCGGGATCCTGGAGGGGCGGAAGGAGTACGTGCTGCTGGACGAGCAGATGGTGGCGTTCAACCGGGTGCTGGCGCAGGCGGCCGGGGGCGCGAAGGCGGCGGGCAAGTCGGTAATCGTGATTCGCGGGGGGCCGGGGACGGGTAAGTCGGTGATCGCGCTCAACCTGCTGGCGGAGCTGTCACGACGCGGGCTGGTGTCGCACTACGTTACGGGCTCGAAAGCGTTTACGGGGACGCTTCGCAAGATCGTCGGCCCGCGCGCAGCAAACCTGTGCCGCTTCTTCAACAGCTACGCGCAGGCGGCCGCGAACGACGTGGACGTGATGATCTGCGACGAGGCGCACCGGATCCGGGAGACGAGCAACAATCGATTCACGCCCGCCGCGCAAAAGTCGAACAAACCGCAGATCGACGAGCTGCTGCACGCGGCGAAGGTGCTGGTGTGCTTCGTGGACGACCGGCAGGTGGTGCGCCCCGGGGAGATCGGCTCGGCACCCTTCATCCTAGAGAAGGCCGGCGTTGCCAAAGCGCGGGCATTCGACCTGAAGCTGGAGGCGCAGTTCCGGTGCAACGGGTCAGACGGATTCATCCAGTGGGTGAACAACACTCTGGAGATCGAGCGGACGCCGCACGTGCTGTGGAACCTGAAGGACAAGTTCGAGTTCGGCATCGTCGGGTCGCCGGCGGAGCTGGACGCCACGATCCGGCGGAGGATCGCCAAGGGCGGCACGGCGCGGCTCTCGGCCGGGTTCTGCTGGCCGTGGAGCGACCCGAAGAACGACGGGACGCTCGTCGCGGACGTGGTGGTCGGCGACTGGAAACGGGCGTGGAACGCGAAGTCCACGGCTGGGCGGCTGGCCAAGGGGATCCCGCCGGAGAACCTGTGGGCGTTCGAGCCGGGCGGCGTCGAGCAGGTCGGGTGCATCTACACGGCGCAGGGGTTCGAGTTCGATTATGCCGGGGTGATCTTCGGAAAGGACTTGGTGTATCGGCACGGCAAGGGGTGGGTCGGGCAGCCGCAGGTGTCGTTTGACACGGTGGTCAAGCGGGCGAAGGACGGATTCCTGGAGCTCGTCAAGAACACGTACCGGGTGCTGCTGACACGCGGGATGAAAGGGTGCTTCGTGTACTTCCAGGACGAGGAGACGGGCAACTTCTTCACAAGCAGAACCGAGACGATCGAGCGAATTTGACTGGGTCACCTCCTCGCGACCGATTCCATGAAACGACATTGAGAGGAACTCGATTGCCAAATCCTGATTCGAACCAGAAGTCGCTGGCCGGAGAGTACTACGTCGCATCGCTGCTCAGCCGGATGGGGTATGCGGTAGCCCTCACGATCGGCAATGCGAAGACCATCGACATGATGGCGTCCGGGGACGGTGCACGGTCGGTCAACCTTCAGATCAAGACTACCGCAGTCGGCTACGACTGGCTGGTGCGGGGGCCATTCCCCAACAGGGAAAGCTTGCTCATTGTCTTCGTCCGGCTTGGGACTGCGCTCGATCGTCGACCTGAGGTCTACGTGCTCACTGCCGCTGAAGCGAATCGCCTCATCGACAGCCGGTACAAGAAACACTCACCCCGTATTGCACTGACCAAAGTGCGCGCTTGCTGTGTTGACCATGAGCTCTCAATCGTTGAACGGCAACTCCGAAGCGACCGGTGAACTCTGCGGTTCGCGGATCATGAAGGTGACGAGGTCTCCCTCTGGTTGGCAGGTGAAGTGGGGGCCGAAGGCGGCAGAATTGACGAGGGTTATTCTCAGCTGAGTTGATCCAAGACCGGCCGAAGCGCTGCTTCGAAACGAATCATGTTAGAGATCATCTTCTCCTGAATTTCCGGCCAATTGATGCGGTCGGAGACGCTCCCGGCCGTGAAGTCGAAACGAATGCGGGACGCTTGCCGATCGTCCATTCGCTCCCATCCTAGCGGCTCGCCGAACCGTCGCTCGATTTCCTCGCGGTGCTTGTGAATCCTGTCGAACATTTCCTTGTTGGCGGCGGCGTCCGGCTTGCTGATCCACAGCTCCAGGCGAGGACTCTTGCGACCGAAGACGTACACAAATCCAGCATTTGGAACGCCGGACGCGGCGTGTAGGAACCAGGTCGAAGCGGGCGAAACACTCTCGTGCAGGCGGATCTTCGTCTTTGCTTTCGCGAGCAACTGAGTCCAGAACTGCTTCAACATCTCCCCCGAAGCTACTTGCCCTCGACGGGCCGATCGTTCCTCGGCTTGCTTATGCTTGATTCGGACCAGGTAGTCACCGGCGTCCGGCAGAGGAATGACCTGCTGAACATCGAGCAGGACTCTTCCGTTGTCCGAGTAGGGCTTTAGGCGAATGCACGTAATGTCGAGATCCTGCTCGTTGAGCCAGAGTACGGTTGTCGTCACTTCCTTCGAAAACTCTGCCGAAACGAGGACGATTCTCACTTCCTTTCCAAAGTCGTCTTTGGGTTGCTCCCATTCCAGGAAGTCGAGAATCCCGCTGCGGGCAACGTCGAGGTTGTCCGGCTTGTCGAGATGCTTCGCGTAAACGCCGACCGCTTCGTCGAACGTCATTTTGGAAATCATGGCGGCGTAACGCAGTGCCTGAAGGTCCATGTGCCCGCCGTCTTCGGTCCGCTTAAGTTCGAACGCCACCAGGTTTGCCTGTTTGTCGAGACCGAGGAGGTCGATCCTCCGCTTGCTGTCGTCCCAGTCACCGAACTCTTCGGCGATAACCAGGGTGTCGGGTGCGATGACCTTGATTTGCTTTCGCAGCAGGCGTTGCAGATCGGCTCGCTCGCGGACCTTCGAGGCTCCGAACGTGGTCGGGGCAATCTCATTCAGGGCCTCGCCTGTGATCTCGTAGATGGCCACCAACAGTCTCCTGATTCTCTGCCTTGCGGTAATCCGTAAGAATGGCCCTGATCAACGCACGAACACCGCGCACACGCGCGTCAAGCAACTGTAGTTGCTTCGCCGCAGATTACGCCTTCGCTTCCCCAGCACCCACCGCTTCCTCATTGCCGCATCAAGGCGGCGGCCCTTTCCTTCAATGCGGCGCAGTCGATGGTGCCGCGTGAGAGGGGGTCGGTCTTGACGACGCGGTGGCGGGAGTCGAGGAGGAGGGCGGCGACGACTTCCTGGTGTTCGCCGGCGAAGCGGGCGCGGCAGTACTCGGCGACGAGGCGGGGGTTGGAGAGGGCGTCGGTGCGGGCGGCGAGGAGGGCGTCGGCGACGGCGGGGCCGGCGCCGGGGACGGCGAGGATGTCGGCGCGGGGGGCGTCCAGGAGGCGGCCGAGGCTGCCGCCGAAGGCCTTGAGGAGGGCGCGGGCGAGGGGCTTGACATCGCGGCCGCGGATGGCGAGGCCGAGGAGGAACTCGAGGATCTCGTAGTCGGCGAGGGCGTCGAGGCCGGCGCGTTCGAGGCGGGCGCGGAGGCGCTGGCGGTGGCCGGCGTTAGGGAGCGACATTTCCAGATTGTGACCAGGGGAAGATCTGGAATTCAAGATGCTCCCCCTGGAATTCAGGCGAGTGCGTTTCGGCGCTTTTGTCCCCTCAAACCTCACGATCATCTGGACTCGCCCAGGAGATGGTGAGTCCAGTCGAGGGGCTCACCCTCCCCCTGAAACCGCTCCAATTTGTGACTCTTCTTGGGATTACTTCTCAGGTCGAGGTAAACCCCGAAGCCGATCGCCTCGCGGTGCTGCCCTGCGAATCCCTTCAGCCACTTCTGCATTTCGATCTTTTCCTTCGCCGACACAGCGTTCCCCTTCTGGTCACAGTCCACCTTCCATTCAAGGACAGCCAGGACGACGGGTGCCTTGCCGGAGGGAGTCGACCAGGCCGTGGAGCAAGACTCCTTCCAAATCACCAAGTCCTTGTTGGCCCGTGCTTTCGAAGCTCGCTCTGTTGATCCCTTGAACTTCTGATCGACGGCTACCTCGACTCCGATCTGACGGACGTCCGTCAGTGGTGAATTAGTCAACCTCATGACCTCAACCAGAGGTCCCATCGCAAACATGCTGACTGCGTCCTTCTCGCGACCCTTCCAACGCTTCGGTCCCAAATCCTCCAGGAACCGGCGAAGGGACTTCACTACAAGCTCATCGATCGGATCCATACTCGTCTCCTGATTTCGAGTTCGTAGAGGCGACCGTGGCAACCTTAGAACTCGGGTGGTAGTCCCTGCGCGTCATGCATCAGCTTCATGAGCCCGTCCCACCTCTTGTCCCGCCTCAGCGACTCCAGATCCGCGTCCGCCTTGGCATGCGCCACGCGATTCAGCCCCAGGCCCACAGCCTTGCGCAGTTTCGTGAACGCCGCATCGACCTTCCCCTCGATCGTGTCCATGCAGGCGAGGTCGTACCACGCCCACGCGTGCTTCGGATCCAGCCGGAGCACGCGGCGAAACGCCTTGCGGGCTTCGGAGATTTTCCGCTGGCGCGCGCAGGAAAGGCCCAGGTCGTACCAGAGGTTGACGCCGTCGGGGATGAGCTTGATGGACTTTCGCAACCAGGGCTCCGCTTCGGCGCTCCGGCCGACCCAGAGGAGGGAACGTCCCAGGCCGTGGAGGATGTCGACGTTCAGCGCGTCGGTCTTGGCGAGGAACTCGAACGTCCGGATGGCGCCCGCGTGGTCGCCGGCGTTCATGGAGGTCTTGGCGAGGCGCAGGAGGATTTCCATGGCGAGGCTGGCGGCGGGGCGAAGGGAATCGAGCGCTTCCAGCGGCCGGTCCAGCTCGATGCGGGCCTCCGTCAGATTCAGGATCGCGGCCACGCCTATGTGAGACTGCGCGGAGTGCAGCTTGGGATCGGCGGAGACGAGCGAGCTGAAGCAGCGCTCCGCTTCGGAGAGCCGCCCAAGGCGGCTGTACGCGAGGCCCAGGAGGTAGCGCGCGAACTCGTGGCGCGGCTTGAGCTGCAAGGCTTGCTGGAGGGCGGCTGCGGCTTCGGCATCGCGATGGAAGACGAGGCAGGCATGCCCCAGGCGGAACCAGGATTCGAAATCCTCAGGAGCCGCTTCAACGGCGCGACGGAGATCGTCGAGGCTCACCTGGTGCGGCTTCGCGGCGCCGGGGGCGGGACGATGGGACTTCGGGCGGACCTCCTGCGGGGTCGGCCTGGGACCGGACGGCCTTGCGATTTCGAAGCGGAAGGAGCCGACGGTCACGGAGTTCTTCCGGAGGATGACCTCGACCGTCCCCAGCGAGTCCGCGGCGAATGTCACGACGGCTTCGTCCACGTCCGGATCGCCCTTCAGGGGAAAAGTTCCCGCACCGCGGGAGACCAGGCGGAGCGCAAGGGCTTCGAGGCGTTCAGTCGGAATCATGGAATCGCTCCCGGCGGTCATGGTCTGGCCACACATCCCCGTCACTACCCTGCGGAAAGGCTAGGGAATCGGGAGTGGGGAGACAAGCGAACTCGAATCATCTGCGACGTTTACTTCACGGATCGGGAGACGGGGGAGTACTTCAAAAGGCTGCTTAAGACCTGACGGCTGCGCGCTCCCGGCTCAGGGGCCGACGGCGAATCCGAAGTCTCTCGCCAGGAACAGCGCCCTGTCCCGGCCGCGCCTCACTGGCCCGAACGCACGGCGCCAAAGGCCTCCGAGCTCGGGAAGCTGAGCAACGTGGAAAACCCCGTGCTTGTCGGCTGCCCAACTCACATCGACTCGATGCGCGCACTCGAAGGGGAGCGCGGAAACGAAGTAGTAGGCGCTTCCACCGGGACTGAGGTGGATTAGTTCCCTCCGTTCCCCGCCTCGGCGGACGGCCATGCCCAGATGAACCCGGTACTGGCCGCATGCCACGGCAGGGATCAGGACAATGTCTCCCACCTGGATTGTGGCGAACTGCGCCAGGTAACGGGGGGCGTGCTCGCCCGGCACGAAGTTGTCATCGGCAGGGTTGGAGTGGGCTGTGGTCCCGTTCGACCTCGTGAACCAGACGCTCGTCATCGGTCGCCCCTCAATTACTTAACACCGCAGCCAATTCGAAGACGCGCGGGGAATCGAACTCGACGCGACGATTGGCCGATTCGCCAACCATTGGCGCAATATAACTCATTTCTACACAACGAGTTCCAAGCGTCGTTCACCTGCAGACCGGATTCAATTGCACCGGATTTGCTCCATTCGCCCCCGGCTGGCGCAATCCAATCCGTCGCGGACTGGGGAGTCACCGTCTGCTCGATCCGCATGGAAGAAGTGAACTCCACCAACGTTCGTCGGAAGCAAGTAGCCGACCCGTGTCCTCAGGAGGGAACTTCCTCGACGCGTCCAAGAATCGTAGGAAGGAGCGGCCCGCGCACCGGGCAGAGATAGTCTTGGCGCTTCCCATGAATCAAGGTGGCCACTACAACTTGAGGTGGCCACTCAATGCCAAGCGGAGTCAGGCCGCGCTCGAAGGGAAGACTGGCGGCCCCTTCATCCCGACAGCGCCCTCAGGACGTAAAGCCGCTTCGGGTCGCGAACGCGCGCAACGAACGGAGTTTCATCAGGGTACGCCGCGCGGGCCCTCTTCAGCAGGTTAAGGACCTGCCTTCCGGACCCGATCAGCTTCCCGGCGACGATAACCACGAACTTGCCCGCCAAGCGGCGCTGGTCGAGGCCCTGGTAGCAGGTCCAATTCCTGTCGCGCTTCATGGGATCAGCTTACCAGCGCTTCGCCGCCGAAAGGAATCGCTTGCCGGGGAAGTCCTCCTTCGACTCGTCGTAGATCCTGAGCGAGCGAAGCGAGTAGAAGGGCCTAGCTCGCTCAGGGTCTTCGAGAGGGAGGAGGGCGGCGACCGCGGGGCCGGCGCGACGAATCAAGACACCGAAGAGCGCATTCTCCCGCCGGGTCGTTGTTCTTTTTATACAACACGCCCTTGACATGGGGCGCGGCGTTGTTGTATTTCTACAACACCCGGAGAGGAGGCAACCGTGAACATGAGTCGCAAGAAGTTCGGAGAGCTCTTCAAGGAGCTTCGAATGGCGACCGGACTCACGCTTCGCGAGTTCAGCTCGAAGTGCAAGCTGGACGCGGGGAATCTTTCGAAGCTCGAACGCGGCCTGTTGAAGCCACCGCAGAATCACGAAAGGCTCGAGGAGTACGCGAAGGCGCTTCAGCTCACAAAAGGGTCGGATGCGTGGTATCAGTTCTTCGACACCGCGGCGGCCGATGCCGGGGTCATCCCCGACGAGGTCATGGCCGATGCAGACGTGGTGGACAAGCTCCCGCTTCTGTTTCGGACCCTCCGCGGCCAGCGGATTCCTGAGGAAAAGATCCGGGAGCTCATTCGAGTGATTCGCGGCCGGTAATCGCGCTTCGATCGCGATATAGTCCCTCACCCACCATTTCCGGCCGGACATGGACGCCTTCCAAAACCATCCCTCCGAGCCATTCCGCCGCGGCACTCGGCTGGGTGCGGAACGTGCAGGGCTTGGAGGCGAGCCGGCTGATGCCGGATGACGCGAACATCGTGAAGGCGATAGAGGGAATCAAGCGGATTCGGGACGAGGAAAGGCGGGGCTGAGCCGTCCTTCGAGGAGCATTCCCGAAGCCAGGCCGGTTACGTCACACCGCTCCGGCGTTTACGGCCCCGCGCAGCCCTCAGGCGCCGCCACAGACGCGTCGGCCGAGACCGCGGTGCGTTAAACTCCCCCCATGGCCAAGCGTCGTGACAGCCTTGCGCATCTTCTGGCTCTTCGCAAGTCTCCGGGCTATCCGCTGGACCCGGTGGCGTCGGGGGACGAGGTTCGGGAAACCATCTTTCAGTGTACGGCGGCCATGGCGAAACCGGACTTTCCAGTCTGGATTCTCGAGCTGGTGGCCTGCGTCTACTACTCCGTCGCGCGCCAGAACCAGGAGATCGCCGAGAAGACCTTCAAGGTGGCCGACGACATCGTGGACACCTTGTGGAAGGAGGCGGCGGGAGACATTTCAGCGCATCTCGCGCGGGCGGTGGGCCGCTACACGAAGGGCCGGGTTCTCCCCCGGGACGACGCGCGGCGGAAGAGATTCATGGAGCTCGCCGAAGAGGACGTGACCGCCTGCCTGCAGCTGGAGCCCGACAACCCGGTCATGTGGTCGCTTCGCATCGAAGTCGACACGGCCCTGATGAGGTTCCCCGGCCAGCCGGACGCGCGGACGCGGGCGGACCGGATCGTGGAGTACTGCGGGCGGCTCGTGAGGCACCGCCCGCTCGACCTGAGCGCGATGTGGTCGCTCCTTCGCGCCCACGAACAGCTTTGGAACGAGGCTACGGATGCCGAGGCGATTGCCCATCTCGCCGCCGCCATCCTGATGGCGGACGTTCTGCTGGTCAGCGATCCGACGCCGGTGTCGCTGCATGGCGAGCTCGCGTGGATGCTGAGACACATGCTGCATACGCGCCCGTCGGCGGACGCCAAGTACCTCCGGTGCCTGCGGAAGCTGCTGGACACCGTGGGCGACAGCCCTGCCGAGGACGAGCTTGCCCTCCAGGTGCTCGACGACGTCGAGCATGATCTTCTGGAGTCGGCCGCGCAAACTCCGCTGGAGCCGGTAACGGTGCAGGTTCTCGACCAGCTCTTCGGGAGAATCGCCCTGGTCCGCTGCAGGGCGCTCCTGCGGCGAGGCCGGGACGCTTCGGAGAAGCTCCGATGCGCCCTCACGATGTACGAGCGGATCGTGGCCAAATACCCCGGTGTCGTCGAGGTCCATGAGGACCTGGCGGCGATCCACCGCGGGCTCGGCGACGAGGAAGCGGTGGAGCGCGAGGTCAAGGCCGTCCGCAAGCTCCGGCCGGACAGGCTGCCCTTGCTTCGCCGGGAGCTCAAGGCCTGGGTGCGCAAAGGCTGAGACCGCGAGCAAAAGAGCGGCCGGCGGAGGTCTCTCCGCCGGCCGCGTCGTTGTCGATCGCTTACTTCACCCCAAACGCCTTCGCCAGGTCCAGCGCCGCTTCCACCCCCAGGATGAACGTGAACCGGTCATTCGGATACCCGATGACGTCCTCGTAGTTCCGGTTGAACAGGTTCTGGATGCCGCCGAAGACTCTCAGGTTCCGGTCGATGATCCACCACTCGGCCGTCAGGTCGAACTTGATGTAGTCCCGGTTCTTGACCCGGTCGGGCGAAGAAGGGAACTGGTAGAAGATGACGTCGTCGCGACGGCCGACGTAGCGGGCGCGGATCCCGGCGGAGACGCGCGGGTGGTCCTTGCGCTGCTCCTTCGGGATTCCCTCCTCGTACGTGAACTCGACCGCGGCGCCCGCGAAACCGGCGTGGTCCGGCCGGCGGATGAGCGGCTGGCGCTCCTCGAAGGTCACGGAAGAAATGCTGGAATGCGTGACGCGCGTGCGCTGGTAGGTGTAGCCGGCGTCGAAGCGCAGCCAGTCCACCGGCTTTGCGGCGAGCGTGATTTCGACGCCCCTCGCCAGCGCGTTGCCCGCGTTCTCGAACGCCGGCGTCCCGCCCGTGAACTGCACGAGCCGGCGCATCCGGTTCTCGAAGAACGTGACGTCCGCGACGATGCGGTCGCCCCAGATCCGCTGCTCGATCCCGATGTCCCAGCTCCTCGCCTTCTCGGGCTCGAGATCCCGGTTGCCCAGGAAGAAGATGTTCGTGGAGAACGCTTCCACCATCGTCGGCGTCTTGATGCCGTTCCCGAACGACGCGTGCGGGCGCGTCCCCGTCTCCTTCACGTCGTAGGTCACGCCGACACGCCCGGTGTACGCCGTGCGGTACCCCGTGCTCTGGTCCACGCGGCCGCTCAGCGTCGCCCCCAGCCGGTCCCACGCCTCGAGCTTCACCTGCCCGAACGCGCCCTTCGAATACCGTCGCTTGTTCACCCCCAGCCCGCCGCTGAACGAGTCCGTCGTCACAAGCTCTTCCGCCGTGTATTCCGCCCCGCCCGTCAGGACCAGCCGCAGCTCGTCCCGGTCGAACACGACCCCGTCCGTCTGCACCCCGACCCGCGAGCGCGCGAACTTGCTCGTGCTGTCGTAGTCGAACACATCGACGTTGTCGAAGCGCATGTCCTCGTCGAAGCGCCCGCCGCGCAGCGTCACGGTCCAGCCTTCCATGATCCGCTGAGTGACTTCCAGCCCGAGCACGAAGTCCGTCTCGCGCTTCTCGCCGTTCCGGTCCTCGTCCGTAAAGCGCGGGCCCGGGTCGGTGGCGAACTGGTCGGCGCGCTCGGCGACGAAGCGTGCGGTCGCCTTGATCGTCGTGTACGGCGTGAGCGCGTAGTCGAAGCGTCCCGCCGCGGTCGTGGTGTCGTACGTGCTGTGCGAGAAGCGCCCGTTGCTGCGGTCGTAGCGCGAGAGGGCGAACGTGAATCCGAACTGTTCGTTGCCCGCCTCGAACCCGAGTTTCTCGCGCCAGGTCCCGTAGTTCCCGGCCTCCGCCGACAGGCGCGCCCGCGGAGCCCCTTCGCCGCGCTTCGTGATCAACTGCACCACGCCGCTCAGCGCGTCGGCCCCCCAGACGGAGGAGGAAGCGCCGCGGACGATTTCGAGGCGGCCGGCGCCGTCGTTCGTGAAGAGCGCGAGGTCGATCCCGCCGCCGTCGGAATTCACGGGCACGCCGTCCATCAGCACGAGCGCGTGGTCGCTTTCCCCGCCGCGGATGAACATCGACGTCGTCCCGCCCTTGCCGGCGGTCTCGACGATGTGCAGGCCGGGCACGAACCTCAGCGCCTCCTGGAGTTCTTCCTGCTGCCTCACCTCGAGGTCCCGCTTCCGGACGATCGTGTACGACTGCGGCGCCAGCCGTTCCTCGCCCTCGATGCGCTCGGCGGTGACGACCAGCCCCTCCGCCTTGCGCGCCTTCGGCTTCTCCGGTTCCTTCTCGGGCTCCTTCACCGCTTCCTTCTTCTCCGGCTCCTTCTTCTCCTCCGTTCCCGCCTGAGCCCAAGCCACCGCCGCCGTCACGAACCATGCCGCCAGGGTGCGCATTGCGCCCCTCCTTCCTCGCGGCCGGAGAAAAAAAATCTCCGCATCCCCCCTTGCGGGGTGACACGGAGATGTTTGCCCGTCTTTCACTCTCCGAACGACGCCTGGCCCTTGTCCGGGACCTGCGCCTCCGACTCCGGCGCCATGGGACGTCGGCATCGCTGCCGCGCTCTCGAAGCCGCCCTCCTCGGGCCGCCTTCAAGGTCCCCTGGATCCAGGGTCAGAATGCACGGGCAGGTCTTCTGGCTCCCGGATCGACCTACTCCCCGGCCTTCCCATCCCGCCTGGCGCTCCGGCCATCCGCCAGGCATTGGAACAGTGGCTTGTTCGGGTTTCGTCCCCGGTTACAGCGGCGGGACCGCCGCGGATTTGCACCGCGTTCCCTTGACCGTGCGCCCGGAGAGTAGCGGGAAGGGGCGGGGAGTCAAGAACCGCGGGTCAGGAGGGGAGGGGGGAAACAGCAAAGGCAAAAAGGAGAACCCCCAAGTAAACGACAAACAGCAAGGGACAATCCTTCAGCGGCATCGAGTCGCAGGGGTCGAATTCTCTGCCGTGTGGCGACGTCCGTGGATCTTTTTTCTCCGTTTTGCTTTTGGCGTTTAGCTTTGCGTTTCGCGGTTTTGAGTTTGCCGTTTCGAGGATGTCGCTCGAGCCAGGTCCCTCGCAGGAGCTTCTCCCATAACCAGCCCTTCACCCGTCTCAGGCATCCTGGAATCGCCGCACTTCCGCGAGCAACTCCGCGGCATTCTGGTGGCGGTCAACCCTTCGGATCGAAAGCGCCTTCAGGACGATCTTGTCCAGCGCGGACGGCACCGACTTGGCCTTGGGAAAGTGCTCGCGGAGGCACTTCGACGGCGGAAGAATCACGCCGGCATTGACGGCCTTGAGGACCTTGGCGATGTCGGCCCCCTCGAAGGGCGCGTGGAAGGACAGGAAGGCGTAGAGGATGGCGCCCAGCGAGTAGACGTCGCTTCGCTCGTCCACTTCGTCCTCGCTTCCGAGGGAGCGCTCGGGGGAGCGCCAGACGGCGAGGGCGGGGTCCTGCGCGAGGCCGGCGGCATCCGGCGCGGAGGCGCCCTTTTCCTTGGCGGCGGACCAGTCCGTGATGACGACCTCGCCGAATTCGCCGGCGACCACGATCGCCGGCCGCAGCTCGCGGTGAATCACGCCCTTCGAATGCGCGTAGGCGACGCCCTGGCAGATGCCCGCGAAGGTCTGGAGCAGCCTCGCGCGCGGCCAGGCTTCGGCCGTCGCGGCGTCGCCCGCGGCAAGATCACGGATGACGGCGGCCAGGTCGGTGCCCTTCGCCCTCATCATCGCGACCACCGGCGCCCCGCGATCCCGCCCGAGGTCGTAGACGGGGACGATGTTCGGGTGCTGCAGGCGGGCGAGAAGTTCCGCTTCCCGCGACAGACGCTCCCGCTGGCTCGTGGGGATGTCGTCCCGGACGACTTTCAGCGTCACGTCCCGCTTCAGCTCGGGGTCATGCCCTTCCAGCACCCTCGTGAACCCGTCGCGCCGGACTTCCGCGCCGGCCTTGTAGCGGGGGGGCGAGGAGGTGCGGACGCCCGAGGTGCTTTTGCCTGCCGACGAAGCGTGCCGAAGGGTCTCGACCGCGCGGGTCGCGTCGCCGCCGGACATCGCGACGTACGCCGCCACCGCGGCGCGCACGGCAACACGCGCCACCGGCGACAGGGACTCCTCGAGAGTCTCTGCCTCCTCGGCCGGAACCGGGTGCGCGAACCCCAGCTTCACGGCGAGCACGACGAACAGAAGGTCGGAGTCGGTGGCCACGAGTGGTGGATCCTGCGAAACCGGGCGTTGGGTGGGAACGGCTCTCTCCTCGGCTACCGGACCCCGGCGGCTTCACGTGCTTCCTGCGCCATCCTCGACACCGGCGGCAGACCCGGCGCCTTGGTGCGCAGGATGTAGTCCGCGAGCGGGAAGACGACGTTCAGGTTCGACATCGGGCGCTTGTGGTGCATCCGGTGGTGGTCGTCCAGGAACTGGAACCACCGCGACTTCGAGAGCCAGCGGGTGCCGGGGACGTGCATGCACCAGTGAAGCGACTCGTAGAGGGCGTAGTACATGACCATGGAGCAGGCGGAGCCGACCGCGCCGACCCAGAAGTAGGCCGAGAAGGACCCGAGCCCGGCGATCATGCCCGCCGCGAACCACGCCGGCGTGTTGGCCAGGATGATGACCGGGCCGTTCCACCAGGCCATGGCCACGATCCGCTTGTCGTCGTCGCGCTGGAGGTAGTAGGTCTCCTCGTACTCGAACACCCGGTGGTGCGTCTGGGCGTGCGCCTTGAACGGGTACTTGAAGCCGAGGAAAGGACGGTGCATCACGTACTTGTGAAGGGCCCACTCGAAGAAGCTGCAGTAGATGATCCCGCAGCCGAACGCGGCCAGCGCAATCAGCGCAACAGTCATAGGTGCAATCCCCCGTTGTGGTTGGACCCGGAATCCGTCTCGTGGCGCCCCGGGACCTGTCTCATCCGTGAACGGCGTCCGCCAGCCTGGTTACTTCTCGCCCATCACCTCGAACAGATGGATCTCGTTCTCCTTGCCCTTCAGTTTCTCGGCGCCCATCGGGCGGCAGTTTATCCGCTCGCGCACCAGACTGCATGTGCGATCTCCGATCACGATCTGCCCGGGCCCCGCTTTCTTCTCCAGGCGCGCCGCGATGTTCACGGCGTCCCCGAGAACCGTGTACTCGATGCGCTTCTGCGACCCGATGTTGCCCGCGACGACGTCCCCCGTGTTCACCCCGATGTGCACGTGATACCGCAGCCGCGTGTCCGTCTTCTCGTTCAGCCGCCGGATCTCCTTCTGGATCGCCAGCGCCGCCTTCACCGCCCTCAACGCATGGTCCTCGTACGCGACCGGCGCCCCGAACACGCTCATGATCGAGTCGCCGATGTACTTGTTCACCGACCCCTTGTGGTCCAGGATGATCCGGCTCGCCATCTCGAAATACCCGTTCAAGAGGTCCGCAATCTGCGGCGGCTTCATCTTCTCGGATATGTTCGTGAATTCCGAAATGTCGCAGAACACGATCGTCGCTTCCTTCTCCTCCGGCGCCAGCCCCGCCTGCCCGCGCTTGATCAGGATCTCGGCGATGTCGGGCGAGAAGAAGCGCTCCATGTTCGAGCGCGTCAGCTCCTCCTGCTTGAGCTTGTTGAACAGCTCTTCCTGCTTGATACGGATCGCCACCTGGTTCGCGATGGCCCCCAGGATGTGCAGGTCGGCGATCTCGAACGGGTACGTCTTCATCTGGTTGTCGAGGTAGATCACCCCGAAGACCTCTTCCTTCTCCCACAGCGGCACGCACATCGCGCTCCGGATGTTGTACTGGATGATGGACATGCCCATCTGGAAGCGCTGATCGTTCTTGGCGTCGCTGGTGATGATGAAGTTCTTGTCCTGGATCACGCGCGACGTGATGGTGCGGCTGGGGACGACCTCGTGCACCGAGATCGAGCCGTGCGCGCGGTGCCGCGCCACCTGCGGGACGAGTTCGTTCGTGTTCTTGTCGATCGTCAGGATGACCCCGCGCTCCGCGTTGATGACCGCGAAGATCGTGTCGAGCGCACTCTGGAGCACTTCCTTGAGCGTCGCCTTCGACGACAGGTCGCGCCCGAGGTGGTACAGGAACTTGAACCGGTCGTCCTGGTCGGGAGAGACGCTGGAGGCGGAAACCGCCTTCTTCTCGTCCTTCCGCGCCGGCTGGGCCGCGGCGGCGGGCGCGGCCGCGGCAGGCGACTGCTGCGCCGCCACCGACTTCAGGTCCTTGAACGAATACCCGCGCGCGATCGACTCCTTCACGTCGATCCGGTACTCCTCCGGCAGGTCCGCCACCTTCTTCACGATCTCGTTCGGGTTGCCGTACAGGCTCGCGATCAGCTCGCTCTCCGCCGGCTCCGGCGCCGCTTCCGACGGCCGCGCCGGCGAATTCTCGTCCTTGAACGTGAACGTCGTCTCGCCGACCGAAACCTCGTCGCCGTCGTCCAGCACCTTCACGTCCACCCGCTTCTTGTTCACATACGTCCCGTTGGACGACCCGAGGTCGTAGATGGTGAAGCGGTTGGCGCGCCTGATCAATTCGGAGTGCTTCCGCGAGACGAGGGAGTCCCGAAGTTCGATGTCGTTCTCGGGCATGCGTCCCATCGAGAACACGTCTTTCCCGATCTCGATTTCGCGCGGGGCCAGGGGCCCTGTCGTGACGATCAGCTTGGCCAAAGCGTCCCTCTCGCAGGCGCCAGACCCGCCATTAAAGCGTGTTTCCGGAGGGCGCGTCAAGGCGGGCCGGTTCAAGGAGTTCCGGCGCGCCGGGAGAACCCGTGAAACGGTCCCACGCGCGGACGAAAACGCGGCCGAGGTAGAGGGAAAGGAGGGTGAAGGGGATGGCGATGACGACATCGATGACGTAGTGGTAGCGGAGGTACATGGTGGAGAGCACGAGGCCGGCGGCGAACGGGAGGATCGCCCAGAAGGTGGGGCGATGGACTCGCCAGGCGAACAGCAGCGTGATGAGGGTGACGGCGGTATGGCCGCTGGGGACGCAGTCGTGCATCTTGCCTTCCGATTCGGCCAGGAAGGTCCGGATGGCGTCGAACGTCAGAAGTCCTGACAGCCCTTCATGATAGGGCGGAAAGAAGCGCGGCCCGACGGCGGGGCAGAGGAAGTAGCCGACGTACGAGCCGTAGAAGGCGACCGAAGTGATCCCGATGGCGTCGGAGAGTTTCTTGGTGCCGAGGCGGGCCATGATCTGGGCGCCGGCGATGAGGGGCAGGAAGTAGTAGGTGGCGTAGCAGAACTGGAGGAATTCGGAGAGGGCGGGGAAGTGGAGGCGCGCGAAGAAATCGACCGGGTTTCCGCCCCACATGGCGTGGTCCAGGCGGGCCAGTTCCGCATCCCAGGCGCGCGGGTTCAGGGCGGGAACGAGGGCGCCGCACTCGAAGAAGAACATCCCGTAGAAGGCGACGGGGTACCAGTGCCGCAGGATCCAGAGGAGCCCCCCGTCGGCACGGCGCAGGAACGGCCGGAGGAGGAGCACTCCCGCGAGGGTCCCGAAGTTGATCGCCAGGAACTTCGGCGCCTGGGGCAGCGAGGAGATCGCCCAGGCCAGCACGATGAGCAGGTCGAACAGGACATGCGCCGAGAACCAGACCGCCTCCGAAAACAGCACATCGTGCCGCCGGCAGAAAGCCCCGAGGCGGGACATGGGCGCAGGGGCCTGGACGGAAGGATCCGCGGAGGCCTGCTCCTTCAATGTCTCAGTCCTCATGGTGAACTCCTGTGCCCGCCCGCCGTACCCATGAGCGCGTGGGCATCGGTCAATCGAGGCGGTTTTCGATGATCTGGTTCTTCGTGAAACCGGCGAGAAGAAGCTGCTCGGGGGATACTTCGGCAAACGCGTCGCGCGGCACGAGCCCGATGAGCTCGCTCTCGGCGACCTTCACGCCCGCCGCCTCGGCCAGCCGCGTGACTTCCGCGAAAACCGCCTTGAATCCCGTCGTGCGGTAGTCCAGGAGGTTCATGGAGACCTGCGCCATGCTGCGCTCCGGGATCCAGAGCCCCAGCGCCTGCACCTTCTTCAGCCCCCCGTCCTTCTCCCGCACCGCCTTGGCGATCCCCTTGGCGACCTTCACGTCCGTCGTCTTCAGGTAGATGTTGTACGCAATGAGCGGCTTGCGCGCCCCGACCGCCGACGCGCCCGCCTTCGCGTTGAACACGTTCGGCCCGAAATCCGGCTCGCGCGCCGGGACCTTCCCCAGCTCGTCCCTCAGCCCCTCGTACTCGCCCTTCCGCACATCCGCCAGGATCCGCCGCTCCGGCCGCGCCGCCGCTTCCGCATACAGGTAAATCGGGATCCCCAGCATCCGCCCCGCCATCTCCCCCAGCTTCCGCGCCAGGATCACGCACTCGTCCATCGTGATCCCGATCAGCGGCACAAACGGCACCACGTCCGTCGCCCCGATCCGCGGATGCGCCCCCTTGTGCTGCGCCATGTCGATCAGGTCCGCCGCCGTCTGCATCCCCCGGAACATCGCATCCACCGTCGCCTCGGGCTCCCCCACGAACGTCACCACGCTCCGGTTGTGGTCCATGTCCATCGACTCGTCCAGCACCTTGATGCCGGGGACCGAAGCGATCGCGGCGACGATCTTCTCGAGGACCTCGGGCCGGCGGCCTTCGGAGAAGTTCGGGACGCATTCGACGAGCCGGGAGGGGGGGGGCATGGGGAAGGAGTTATAGCCTTGCGGGAGGGCGGGGACAAGGGCGCGGTGAGGACCCGGTTGTCTTGATTCCCCTGCTCCTCGTGATTGAATGCCCGGAATGAACTGGAGATACGCGGTGCTGGGTGCCGGCCGCCAGGGCGCCTGCGCGGCCTGGGGGCTCGCGAAACATGGCGACGCCGAGTTCGTCACGCTGGCGGACATGGACGAGTCCGTGGCGGCGGCGGCCGCAAGGCGCGTGAACGGCCTCCTCGGGCGGGACGTGATCCGCACGGCGCGGCTGGACGCCTCGGACCCTGTGACGACGCAGACGCTGCTCCGGGGGCATCACGCGGCGCTGTCGTGCGTGCCGTACTTCCTGAACGTGGACGTCGCGCGGGCCGCCGTCGAAGCCCGCGTGCACTTCTGCGACCTCGGGGGAAACACCGACGTCGTCGAACGCGAGCTGGCGCTTCATCCCGAAGCCGCGAAGCGCGGCCTTTCGCTGATCCCGGACTGCGGGCTCGCGCCGGGGCTGGGGAACACGCTGGCGGCGCTGGCGGTGGAGCAGTTCGACACGGACATTTCGGTGCACGTCCGCTGCGGCGGGCTGCCGCAGAACCCGCATCCGCCGCTCAGCTACATGCTGGTGTTCTCGATCCACGGGCTGATCAACGAGTACACGGGCGAGGCCGAGTACCTGCGCGGCGGGAAGATCGTGAGGATCCCGACGATCTCGGAGTTCGAGCCGATCGACATCGGCGGGACGCTGGGGATGCTCCAGTGCGCGGTCACGAGCGGCGGGACCTCGACGGCGCCGAAGTCGTTCCTGGGGCGCGTAAAGGACTACGACTACAAGACGATCCGGTATCCGGGGCACTGGGACCGGATCAGGACGCTTCTCGATCTCGGCCTGCTCGATGCGGCGCCGGTGACGGTGGGCCCGAATTCGATCCGTCCGCGCGACGTCCTGGCGGCCTGCCTCATCCCGCGCCTGACGTTCCGCGGCGAGAAGGACCTCGTGATCCTGCGCGTCTGGGGCGAAGGCAAGAAAGCCGGCAAGCCGAAGCGGGTGCAGTACGACGTGCTCGACTACGGCGACGAGGCGACGGGGTTCACCGCGATGGAGCGGACCACCGCATTTCCCGCGGCACTGGTAGCGCACATGATGGCGGCCGGCGAAACGATGCGCGGCGCGATCCCGCTGGAGACGGCCGTTCCGGCAAGGGCGCACGTGGACCGGCTGAGGTCATGGGGCATCGCGATCCAGGAATCGTAATGCGGTGCGAAGCAAGCGCTGCTAGCCATCGCGCTGGCCGACGCGCCCGCGTCAAGGTTGCGAATCCCGCTTCCAGAATTTCCCGGGGAGGATTCGAACCTCCAATGAGGGAACCAAAATCCCTAGTGTTACCGATTACACCACCGGGAAGCGGGGAGGCATTGTAAGCGATCCGTGCAATCACCAGAGTCGCCGTTGCAGGCCCGACCCAAAACCCCGAACCCCCAACTCCCGACCGAACCCCGAACTCCGAACCCAGAACTCAGAACTCAACTTCCGGAACCCCAAACCAGCAACTAAGGTTCCCGCAGAACCCGTTCCATCTCCGCCCTCATCGGATTCACCTTCCGCGATTGCCCTTCCCACTCCCGGCACTTCGCCTCGATCTTCCCCGCGTCCTCGCGCCGGCCCAGCCGCTTGTATGACATCACGAGGAACGCCATGTCCTCTTCCTTGCCGAAATAGTACGGCTCCAGGTTCTGCTCGAGCGTCTTCACGCAATCCTCGTAGCGGCCCGCCCGGAAGTACGTGGCGCCCAGGGTGCCGCGGTGCGCCAGGTCGGGCTCGATCTTGACGGTGTATTCGGCGAGGCGGACGGCAAATCCGGGAGGGGCGAGCTTCTCCGGATGCGTCACGAGCAGCCACGCCTCGTTGTTGTAGTTCCCGTCCGGCTCGACATTGTCCGCGTCGGTCTTCGCGGCCTCGGCGGCGTCCAGGGCGAGAAGCGCCAGCGGGCCGCTCGGGGGCGATCCCTTCTTGAACGCCAGGCTCAGATACTCCAGGGCCTCCGCCGGCTTCTGGTCCTCCAGGAGCGCCAGGACGACCTCCGCAATCTGCGCGTCCTCCGGCGGCACGTCACCCGCGGCGGCCATGCGGGCGACCGTCGCCCGGTGCGCGGCGCGGTCGCCGGCGAGGCGCTGAAGGGCCGCGACGACGGACAGGTTCGCGGGGGTGGCCTTTTCGCCGCCGAGTTTCTCCGAGGCCCGGGCGGCGAGGCCTTTCAGCGCCGCGGGGTCCGCCAGCGAGGCCGCGACCGTCAGCGCCGAATGGCGCGCCTCGGGAAACGCTTCCCACCAGGCGCCCAGCCTTTCGACGGTCTTGGGCCCGCCGCAGCGGGACAGTCCTTCCAGCGCGGCCTCGCGCGCGGCGTCCGCGCCGGCCTCGGCCCCGTAGTCGCCCTCGAGCGTCTCGAGCAGGGCGTCCTCGACTTCGGCCAGCCCGATCGGGGCGGCGGCGATCTTGCGGACGTCCTCGGGATCGGGGGGCGTCTTTTTCGCGACGGCTTCGCGCACGGCGCCGAGGAGGCTCGCGAGCCCGGCCGGGTCGCCGATGGCGATGAGCGCGTCCACCGTGACGTCCTTCCCGAACACCGGCGCGCCCGACGCCAGGTCCTTCTTCAGCGCGTCCGCCCCGCGCTTGTCCCCGCGCCAGGCGAGGACGAGGGCGGCGCCTGCCCGCGTGGCCGCGTCCTCCGAGCCCAGCCTCGCGGCGGCCCAGTCGGTGTCCCCCGCGACCGGCGTGCGCAGATTGGCCAGCGCCGTGTTGCGCGCCACGCCTTCCGGAAAGCGATGCGCCGCCTGCAGCAGGATCCCCAGCCGCGCCGGGCGAGGATCGCCCATCACCGCCGCCAGCCCGAACTGCTTCTCCTCGTCGGACAGCGCTTCCGCATTCTCAAACGGATTCCCCGCCCGCCGCGCCAGCTCCGCGTCGATCCCCCAGTCCAGGCACTCCAGCGCCCATCGCGCCCGCCACGCAACCTCAACGTCGTCCCCGTCCGCCGCTTCCTTCAGCAGCGGCTTCAGCCCCGGCCGGTCCAGGCACGCGAGCATCGCCTCCTCGCGGTCACGCCACGCCTCCGCCCCGAGCCGCGCGACCAGCGCTTCGTCGTCGCCGGCGATGGCGAGAAGGGAGAGCGCGGCGAAGACGAGAGTGGCGAGCGGTTTCATGGAGGCCATGCTATGCCGCGGAAGGTGCGGGAACCAAGGGAGGAAAGGCCGGGCCTATTCGTCCCCGCCCTCGCCGCCGCCGTCGTCCTCGGGCTCCTCGGCGCGCTTCACCAGCTCGTCGAGTTTCTTCTTCTGGTCCGGCCCGTCCGTCACGGGCGGGGCGGCCGGGTCCGGCGTGGAAGGCGGCGGCGTCGCGTCGCCGTTCCCCGCGGGCGGCGCGCCGCCCTGCTCTTCCTCGCGGATGACCGCGATCGAAACCAGCTTGTCGCCGCTGTTGAGGCCGATGACGCGCACGCCCTGCGCCGCGCGACGCGTCTGCTTGATCGTCCCGGCGCTCGTGCGCACGACCATCCCCTGCTGCGTGATCATCACGATGTCGTCGCCGCGCGCCACCGCCTTCAGCGACACCACGGGGCCGTTCCGGTCGCTCGTCCGGATGTTGATGATCCCCATCCCGCCGCGCCCCTGGATGCGGTATTCGCGGAAGGGCGTCCGTTTGCCGAAGCCGTTCTCGCAGACGGTGAGGAGGGCGAGGCGTTCCTCGGGGCCGGCATCGGCGTCGTCGGCGACTTCGATCGACGTGTCGCCGGTGGACGGCGGATCCGAATCGTTCAGCGGCGCGCCCGTCTCCGTCTCGACCGGTTCCTCGACCGTGTCGGCGCCCGGCGGCACCAGGTCGCTCGGCACGATCACCATGTCGATCACGAAGTCTTTGTCCCGCAGCTTCACGCCGCGCATCCCGTACGTCGCGCGGCCCATCGGGCGAGCGTGCTTTTCCGGGAAGCGGATCGAGCGGCCGAGGCGGGTGCCCAGGATGACGTGGTCCTCGCCGCTGGTGCGCTGGACGCCGATGAGGCGGTCGCCGTCGTCGAGCTTGATCGCGATGATCCCGCCCTTGCGGACGTTCGAGTACTCCTCGAGCGACGTCTTCTTCACCGTCCCCTTGCGCGTCGCCATCACGATGTAGCCGCTCTTGAACTCCCGGATCGGGATCGCGGCCTGGATCGCTTCGCCCTGCTGGAGCTGCAGCAGGTTCACCATCGCGCGGCCCTTCGACGTGCGCGACAGCAGCGGCAGCTCGTAGACCTTGAGCCAGTGCGCGCGCCCCTGGTCCGTGAAGAACAGGATCGTCTCGTGGTTCGTGGCGACGAAGAGCCGCTCGATGAAGTCGCCCTCTTTCATGTCGGCGCCGATGACGCCCTTGCCGCCGCGCCCCTGGCGCTTGTACGTCGCGACCGGCACGCGCTTGACGTAGCCCTCGCGGCTGATCGACACGACCATCGCCTCGTCGGGGATGAGGTCTTCCTGCACGAACTCCCCGACCTCGCCGGCGATTTCCGTGCGGCGCTTGTCGCCCAGCGTGGCCTTCAGCTCGATCAGGTCCTCGCGGATGATGTCGAGCACGAGGCGTTCGTCGGCCAGGATCGCGCGGTACTCCGCGATCTTCTCCTTCAGCGCGGCGAGTTCCTTCGTGAGCTTCTCGCGCTCCAGGCCCGTCAGCTTCGCCAGCGTCATGCGCAGGATCGCCTGCGCCTGGATCACCGTGAACTTGAACCGCTCGATCAGCCGCCGCTCCGCCGTCGGCACGTCCGGCGACGACCGGATGATGTTGATCACCTCGTCGATGACGTCGATGGCCTTGAGAAGGCCCTCGAGGATGTGCGCTTCGGCCTCCGCGCGGTCGAGCAGGAACTTAGTCCGCCGGCGGATTACCTCGATCCGGTGGTCCTTGTACGCGACCAGCAGGTCTTTCAGGTTCAGCGTGACCGGCCGCTCCTTCACCAGCGCGATCATGATGATCGAGAAGGTGTCCTGAAGCGGCGTCCCGCGGTAGAGCTGGTTCAGGACGACGAGGTCGTCCGCGTCCTTCTTCAGGTCGATGACCAGCCGCATCCCGTCCTTGTCCGACTCGTCGCGCAGGTCCGCGATCCCCTGGATGCGCCCTTCCCGGTGAAGCTCCGCGACGCGCTCGATCACCCGCTTCTTCGACACGTTGTACGGGATCTGCGACACCACCAGCGCGCGCCGGCCCTTCTTGTCCTCCTCCAGGTCGATCTTCGCGCGCACGACGCAGTTTCCGCGCCCCGTCTCGTACGCGTCGCGGATCCCCTTCAGCCCGCAGATGATCCCGCCCGTCGGGAAGTCCGGGCCGCGCACGATCTGCATCAGTTCCGGGATCGTGACGTCCGGCTCCTCGATCACCTTCACGATCGCGTCGCAAACCTCGGACAGGTTGTGCGGCGGGATCGACGTCGCCATGCCGACCGCGATCCCCGACGACCCGTTGCACAGGAGGTTCGGGAACTTCGACGGCAGCACCGACGGCTCCATCTCCGTCTCGTCGTAGTTCGGGACGTACCGGACCGTGTCCTTGTCCAGGTCCTCCAGCATCAGCGCCGCAAATTGCGACATCCGCGCTTCCGTGTACCTCATCGCCGCCGGCGGGTCCTCGTCGATCGACCCGAAGTTCCCCTGGCCGCTGATCAGCATGTACCGGCTCGCGAAGTCCTGCGCCAGCCGCACCATCGTCGGGTAAATCGCCTGGTCCCCGTGCGGGTGGTACTTGCCCATCGTCTCGCCCACGATCTTCGCGCACTTCTTGTTCTTCGACCGAGGCCCCAGCCCGAGATCGTTCATCGCCACGATGATGCGCCGCTGCGAAGGCTTCATCCCGTCCCGCACGTCCGGAAGCGCGCGCGACACAATCACGCTCATCGCGTAATTGAGATACGAATCCTTCATCTCATCTTCGATGAGGAGGTCGCGGATCAGCTCAGGCTTGGGATCGGTTTCGGGGGTCACTTTTGAGGCGGCGCGGCGGGACGTGAAATCGGCGGCAAGTCCTTGAAGCACTTCATTTTACCGGCGCGCGGAGGGGGTGCAAGAAAGGGGGAGAGGAGTCGCGAATTGGGTCGGAGACGGGACGTGCGGCAAAGGCGGATTCCCTTGACCTGCGGGAATGCAGATGTCCGTCTTGCGGCGGTCTATTTTGGTGCGGCGAAGACCGCATCCTCGATCGCGGGATCGATCTCGCAGGCCTCGTAGGTCTCCGCAAGCTTCCATCCCGCGATGTCCACGTCGCGGCGCTTCGGCAGCCTGGTCTTCGTGTCGATCCACACGACGATCCGGATCGGATCGTCCTTTCCCCGCTGCACCGAGTACTCGACGGCCTGGAGCTCGACGCCGTCCTTGGTCTCCCTGACGCCCGCCTTGAACCCCGACAGTTTCCACTGGCTTCCGTCCCCGGGATCCGCGCCGGACATCAAGGCGCTCTCCACCTCGGAAAGAGCAAAGGTGCCCGTTCTCGCGAAGCCGACCGCAATCGCGGCGGCCGGGCTCTTCCCGGCTTTCTTCGCTTCGCCGGGACTCTTCGTCGAGCGGACCGACTCCCCGTCGGAAACCGCGGTCCATTTCACCTGCCCGCGCGCCGCGGCCCACCAGTCGAAATCCAGGCGCGCCTTCGCTCCCGACAGGGTCACGGAGGCGTCGTGGCGGTCCCCGTTTTCGCGCGGTTCGCGCACCTTGCAGACGACCCGAAGCGATTTCGCGGCGGTGAGCTTCTTCTCCATGGATTCGAAAAGCTCGCGTGCCGCCTTGTCGGCCTTGGATTCCTCGCCCGTGGCGGAGGCGGCAATCAGGAGCAGGAGGACGGCGGCGATTCGCATGTGAACTCTCCGCGAGAATCGGGGGATTGTAGGGGGCGCGGCCGCTTGTGGCATCTTCAATGGCAGGACTACACTCCCCGGATGCCTGATCCCGTATCGCCGGGCGCAGTGGCCGCGGTCGTGGTGACGTTTCACCCGCGGCCGGAAGCGGCGGCGGGAATCGCGGCGGCGTTGGAACAGGCGCAGCGCGTGATCGTCGTGGACAATGGCTCCGCGGAAAGCGAGCTGGCACCGGTCGCGGCGATCCACGACGAGCGGCTCGAGATCCTCAGGAACCCCGGGAATCTCGGCGTCGCCGCGGCCCAGAACCGCGGGATCGCGCGGGCGCGCGAACTCGGCGCGGCGTACGTGCTGCTCCTCGACCAGGACAGCGTGGCCGAGCCGGGGATGGTCGAAGCGCTGCGCGCCGCGTGCGCGGACCCCGGCGTCGGGATCGCTGCGGCCCTCGCGGAGGACCCTTCACAGAAGAAAGCCCCCCAGTTCCTCACGTCGCCGGACGGCAAGTCCTGCGCGATCCGCGAGGCCACCGAGCCGCTCACGCGCCACCTGTTCTTCGCCATCGCCTCCGGAAGCCTCATCCCCGTCGCGACGTTCGACCGGGCCGGGCTGATGCGCGAGGACTACTTCATCGACGACGTCGATATCGAGTTC
Source organism: uncultured Planctomycetia bacterium (assembly GCA_963706735.1). GTDB lineage: Bacteria > Planctomycetota > MHYJ01 > WSZJ01 > WSZJ01 > WSZJ01. The sequence continues at coordinate 10,825 of CAVPNQ010000166.1, read as the reverse complement.
GGCCTCCGCGTCCGCCGCGCCGGCCTCGACATCGTCGCCGTCCGCGACGCCCGCCTGCGCCACCGCCTCGGCGACTACGAAGAGCGCCGCTTCATGGGCCGCACCATCCCCGTCACGCACCACTCCGCGCAGCGGCGCTACTACCAGGCACGGAACCGCCGCTGGACGAAGCGCCTGCACGGCCGTGCTTTCCCGTGCTATTTCAAGGCGCAGAAGCGCGCCGCGCGCGTGGACCTGCTGCGGCTGCTTCTGTTCGAGCGCGGGCGGATCGGAAAGCTGTGGGCGACGTTCCGCGGGGCGCTGGCGGGGATGTTCGGGACGATCCGATAGCGGTTACTCCGCCTCGTAGTCGGCGTGATTCTCCTCCCACCAGTCGCGCCAGCCGGAAAGACGGTCCTCCGTGTCTAAACTCATGCCGACCAGCTGCTCCAGCGCGCCTGCGGCGTGCTCTTCGATCGACCAGGAGCCGTGCCAGCCGCGCCAGGTGACGGTGACCATCGCGCCGTCGTGGAGAAGCCGGCCCCAGGCGGCGATGCCGGCCCTGCCGTGCACGGCGGAAATTGCGCAGGCGGCGAGGAAGCGAAGGTCCGGCTTTTCGGCGGTGAGGAGGGCGCGGATGGCGCCGAGGGTCGCGGCGTCGTGGGGTTCGGGGAGGGGCGACAGGCGAACGACGGCGCCGAGAAGCGGGCGGACTTCCTCGACCTCCGTGGAGCGGCCGAGCAGGGCGGCGAGCGTGCCGCCGTGGTCGCGCGTGGCGACGGCGCCCACGACAGCGCAGGCGCGGGCTCGATCTTCCGTGCGGCTGACCAGGAAGGGAATCACGGCGCTCATCCCGCGCCGCGCGGCGGCGGCCTCGGCGTCCTCCGCGGGGATCCGATCGGACGGATGCTCGAACGCGCCCAGGATCGCGGCCTCGGCTTCGGGTCCTCCGAGCGCGACCAGCGCGTGGAAGACTGGCAGCTCAAAACGCGGGTCCGCCGCGAGTTTCGCAATCCGCCCGGCCAGCCGGGTCTCGCCCGAGTACGACGCCGCTTCCAAAGCCCAGAGCCGCGCGGGAAGCGACCGCTGCGGGTCCGCCGCGAACGCGAGCAGTTCGTAGGGGAACCTGGCGAGCTCGGAAGCGACATTCGTGGGGCCGATCGGCGGGCCGGAAATGGGGAAGAGCTGCGAGCGCGTGGAGCCGTCGGCGCCGGCGCGGGCGGCCGAAGCGATGATCTCGAGGGCGCGGTCGGCGAGGTCCGGTTCGTCGCCGGCGGCCTGGGCGAAGAGAGCGCGGAACAGCGACGCCTGCCACCCCACGCTCAGCGTGGAGATGGCGGCGAGCGCGGCCTTGCGAATCTCGCGGTCCCGCGAACGAAGGGCGCGTTCCGCGATCCGCGCGAAGGCGGCCAGCGCCTCGGGATCGCCGGGGTCGTCGTACCCCGCGGCGCGCCGGCGATGTTCGCTCTCTTCCAGCGGGCCGCCCGCGAGGACGCGGAAGAGGTCGCTCAGTCCCCGCTGGTATTTCGCCGCGGGGTTCCCGAGTCCGCCGCGCAGGCCTGCATCGCGCAGGCCCGCCAGGATCGCCAGCGCGGATTCTCGGTTCTCGAGCCGCAGGTCGAGCGGCGCTTCCAGCACCGAGACGATCGGGTCGTCCGGCGGGAAATTCTCGCTGAGCCTGCGGCGCAGCGCGTCCACGTTCCCGAACAGGATTCGCTCGATCAGCACGCCGACCCGGGCGGCGACTTCGGCGTCCTCGCTCGCGCGGAGCGGCGCCAGGTGCCGGATCACGCCGGGTCCGGCCGAAGCCAGGCCGGTCATCGCCCGGTCGCGCCGCTCCGGATCGTCGCTTCCCAGCGCCTCGCACCAGTCGCGCAACTCCTCCGCGCTCAGCCCTCGCGCCGGCAGATCGAGCACCGGAACCGCCAGCGGCTCCGGCGCGGGGATCGGCCAGTCGTCGGCGCCGACCGCGCCGCGGAAGTCGACGCTCGCGGGGTCCTGGGCGAGTCCGGCACAGCCGGCGAGGACGGGCAGGACGGCGGCGCAAAGCAGCAGCGGTTTCACGGGCAGTCTCCACGGAATGGGGAGCCGGGCGGCGTCCGGACTCCTGACTCAAGCGTAATAAAAACAGACGCACGGCGCCCGCGTCTCTCGACGCCGGCTGCCTGAAACGTCCGTTTTCCCCTGTTTCGCATGATCTGAGAACCGTCGATGCAATAAATCGCAACGCGCGTGCCACAAGGTATCCTTCCCCCCATGCCGGCCCTTCCCGTCGTCACCGCCCCCCAGGCCCGCCGCCTCCTCATGGGCGCCCAGGGCCTCCTCGACGACCCTTCACGCCCCGCCACCCCCGCGTCGCTCCAGTCCCTCGTCAATCGCATGGGCTTCGTCCAGGTCGATTCCATCAACACCGTCGAACGCGCCCACCACCTCACCCTCGGCTCCCGCCTCGACCGCTACCGCCCCGCCCTTCTCACCACCCTCCTCGAAAAACACCGCTCCCTCTTCGAGCACTGGACCCACGACGCCTCCGCCATCCCCACCGCCTTCTTCCCGCACTGGCGCCATCGCTTCGAACGCCACCGCCGGCGCTTTCATGAGGACAACTGGCTCCGCGACCGACTCGGCCGCGGCTACCGCAAGGTCATGGACGAGATCCGCGAGCGCATCCGGCGCGACGGCCCCGTCCTGTCGCGCGACTTCGAGCACGACCGCAAGGGCGAGCCCGGCGGATGGTGGGGCTGGAAGCCGCAGAAGGCCGCCCTCGAGGTCCTCTGGCGGGCGGGCGAGCTCGCCATCGCACGGCGCGAGGGGTTCCAGAAAGTGTACGACCTCACCGAGCGCGTTCTTCCGGAAGCGCACGCGCGGCCGGCAACGCCGCGTCACGAGCACGAGGACTGGGCCTGCCGCGAGGCGCTCGACCGCCTTGGCGTGGCCACGTCCGGTGAGATCGCCGCGTTCTGGCGCGCAATCGGGCACGCGGACGCGAAGCGCTGGTGCCGGGAAGCGCTTCGCCGCGGCGAGGTCGAGGAAGTCCTAGTGGAGTCCGTGGACGGCGCGCCGGCGCGCAAGGCCCTCGCCGTCGCGGGCTGGCGCGAGCGCCTGAAAAAACTCCCTTCGCCCCCCGACCGCATGCGCCTGCTCAGCCCGTTCGACCCGATCCTCCGCGACCGCAACCGCGCCCAGCGGCTGTTCGGGTTCGACTATCGATTTGAGGCGTTCGTGCCGGGGCCGAAGCGGAAGTTCGGTTACTACGTGATGCCGGTGCTCGACGGGGAAGACCTGGTCGGCCGCATCGAGCCCAAGTTCCAGCGCGACTCGGGCACGCTCGAAGTCCGCGGGCTCTGGTGGGAGGGGCGGCCGCGCAACGCACGCCGGCTCCGCGACGCCCTGGAGCGACTCGCGACTCTCGTCGGGGCCAAGCGCGTCGCACCGGCCATTGCGACAATCGCACCATGCACGCTGTAACCCGCTACTTCAAGGCGCTCGAATCCGTCCAGACCCTCCGAGGATTCCTGCAGGACGACACACTGTTCCGCTTCGCCGCCCTTCCGCTCGCGGAGATGGAAGCGCCGCCGGCGCCGCCGGCGCTGTGGAACGCGGCGGGGGAGATCGAGTCGCGTGGCGGGATCGTCAGGCCGCTCGCGCTGGTCGCGGCGGCGTTGTTCGCGCGGCGCGGTGATCTGGCCGGCGGAATCGCCGCGCAGGCGCGCCACCTGCTTGCCGTCCGCGACATGCTCGGCAGCTGGGGCCAGCCCGGCGGCGCGACCGCGTTCGCGCTGGCGATCCGCACCGGCGCCGGCAATCCCGTCCCCGTTCTCGAACGCGCCCGGCTCATCCACGAACTCTGGAGGCGCGACCACTCCTGGTTGACCGGCGAAGACGACTGGCCGCTCGCCGCGTGGCACGCCGCGGGGGACGTCGAGCCAGGGGCGGTCGCGACCGCAACCGAGCAGGCCTACCGAGCCCTGGTCGGGCTGAAATGCGGCCGCGCCAACTCCACCCAGCTGGCGGCGCAGATCCTCTCGCTCGCGCCGGTCCCCGAAGGAGTCAGGCGTTCCGAACTTCTCATGGGTGCCCTGCGCGATCGGAATCAGCCGGGCTCCTTCTGGGACGTCTTCGACGTCGCTCAACTCGCGCTTCTTCCCGATCCGCCCGCCGAACTCGCGCGCGACCTGGCGATGCGGACGGAAGCGCAGCTGCAGGGCCCCGATGCGCCGACCTGGAAGAGCGCGACGGCCCTGGCGACGCTGATGGTCTGCCGCGAACGCACGCGGGACCGCGACCGCGACGACTTCCTCACGCTCCGCGTCGCGGCGATGGTGGCGATGTGCCGCGAACTGGGCGAATAGTCCGGGCGGCCTACGTCAGCGACACCAGCGCCGCTTCCAGCCTCGGCAATGCCTCCGCGATGTCCGCTTCACTGACCGCTCCCACCGACAGCCGGAACCACCCCGAGTCGTCGGGAGCGCCGAACGCCTGGAATGGGACGATCCCGATCTGGGCGGTATCGAGGAGCCACTTGCGGATTTCCTCGTTCGTCTTGAGCGGAGCGCCGGAAGCGGTCTTCCTGCCGAACGGGTGGATATGGACGGTGAGGTAGATGCCGCCCATGGGCGCGATGCTGTCCACGGGGCGGCCGGCGGATTTCATTTTCTGGAAGCCGGCGTGAAGTGCCTCGAGGCGGCGTGTGATGCCCGCCATGAAGGTTTTGGAGAACTCGGAGCAGGCGGCGGGGTCGTCGAGGAGGGCGACGGTCGCGACCTGCTCGGCGCGGGGGGCCCAGGCGCCGACGTGGCCGAGGATGGCGCTCATGCGCTCGATGACGTCCACGGGGCCGACGGCCCAGCCGACGCGCACGCCCGTGGCGGCGAAGGCCTTGGAGATGCCGTCCACGAACACGGTAAATCGCGCCATCTCGGGGACGAGCTCGGGCGGCGTGACGTGTTTCGTTTCGCCGACGCAGAGCGGCCAGTAGACCTGGTCGTACATCAGGAAGAGCGGCCGTTCGCCCTTTTCCTCGCGGCGGCGGTTCTCCGCGACGATGCCCTCGCAGATCGCCTTGAGAGCCGCAGGCTGCATCGCCGTCCCGGTCGGGTTGAGCGGCGAGTTGAGGCAGACGAGCCGCGCGCCGGCGAACGCGGGGCGCAGCGATTCGAGCGTCGGGAGGAACTTGTCCTCGGGGCGGCAAGGGACGGGGACGCCGACGGCGCCCATCTGGTGGATGTAGTGGTTGTTGTTCCAGGAGGGCAGGGGGTACACGACGCGGTCGCCGGGATCGACGAGCGTGCGGTAGGTCCCGTAGATGACCGGGCGCGCCCCGCCGCAGATCAGGATCGATTCGACGGGGTACTTCAGGCCGAGCTCGCGCTCGTAGTACCGCTGGACGGCCTGGCGCAGCTCGAGCACGCCGTCGGAGGGCGGGTAGTTCGTTTCGCCTTTTTCCAGCGCCTTGCCGATCTCGTTCTTCAACTTCACCGGGATCGGGAACTGCTTCGGGTCGAAATCGCCCACGGTCAGGTTGCAGATCTTCTTCCCGCCGCGGACGAGCGCGCGGATATCGGCGGCGATCTTCAGGATTTCGGAGCCGATGATTCCCGAAGCCATCTTCGAGACGCGGGTGCCGGTGGCTTGTTTCGCCAGGGTGGTGCAGTCAACAAGGGGATGCGTGGTCGCGGTGGTCATGCAGGGGATCATCGCTCAGGGTGGGGGAGAAGACAAAGCGTTGAACGCGGGGAAAAACGGCAGGGGAAAGGGTGGGGGCTGGGAGGGGATTGGGGGGGCTGGGGATCGGGCGGGGGCTGGGGCAACTCTGGCCCTTGCCGCGCAACTGCCCCAGCCCCATCCCCCGCCCTCGCCCACCCAAGCCCTATCCCGCCGTCTCCCCTTCCCCTGCCGTTTTCCCCCCAAGGATTGCCTCGGCTTCTATCTCCACTTTCATCGCCGCGTCCACCAGCGCACTCACCACCACCATCGTGCACGCCGGCAGGATCGCCCGGAACCGCTCCCCGTGCGCCCGGCCCACCTCATCGCAGTCGGCGACGGTTGTGACGTAGATCCGCGTCCGCACGACGTCCTTCATCGAAGCGCCTGCCTGCTCCAGCGCATGGGCGATCTTCGCCAGCGCCGCCTTCGCCTGGCCGTAGGCATCAGGTGCCACGACCTTCCCATCCGTACCCGTCCCGGTCGTTCCAGCGACGTGGACAACGTTTCCGACCCGCACAGCGCGCGAGTACCCGACGACGGGTTCCCACGGCGATCCGCTGGAGATGTTCTGCCGACCGCTCTTCACACCGGAACCCTCACTCAATCCTCAGCACTCAACACTCCCTACTGCCGTTCGCCGTCCACCGCGCACCGGAACCCGACGGTCCGCTTCGGCTCGTTGACCGACTCTCCGTTCGCACGGTCGAACCCGCGCACCTCGTGGGGGTGTGTCCCGAACGACCCGCCGCGGAGGACGCGGCTCCTGCCGCTCGCCGGGCCTCGCGGGTTTTCGGCGGGGGCCGAGGCATACGCGTCGGAGGCGTACCAGTCGGCGCACCACTCCCACGCGTTGCCGATCAGGTCGAAGACGCCCTCGGCGCTTGCGCCCGCTGCGTAACTCCCCACCGTGCGCGGACCACCCGTGCCGCCATCGCGGTTCCCGAGATTCGCGCGGGCCTCGCCCGACGACGGCCCTTCGTTGCCCCACGGATAGGCGAATCCGCCCGCGCCGCGCGCCGCACGCTCCCACTCCGCTTCCGTCGGCAGCCGCTTTCCGGCCCAGCGGGCGTACGCGTACGCGTCGAACCAATCCACCCCCAGCACCGGCCAGTCCTCCGTCAGCGTGCCCCTCGCCGTCCACGTCCCCGGCGTGTGGTCCTTGCCCGCCGGCTGGTCCGGGTGGCGCCACGCCTCGTCGCCGGCGGTCTTCACGTCCTCCAGGAAGCGCCGGTACTGCCGGTTGGTGACTTCGCAGCGGTCGAGAAGGTACTCCGGCAGGGTGACCCGCTTTGCCGGCTGCGCGTCGGCCTGCCCGGCCTCGCTCCCGATCGTGAACTCGCCGGCCGCGATCCGGACGAGGCCGAGGTCATCGAGCGTGAACGCGGCCGCAGCCGCTCTGCCCGCTTCGACCTTCACCGCCCGTTCGACGTCGAACACGCGCACCCGGTGCTCGCCCGGCACCACGTTCGCGAACGTCTGCGGCCCTGCCCCGCGCCGCTCGCCGTCGATCCACACCGCGGCGTTCCTCGGCGCGGCGACCTCGATCGAGCCGGGAAGCGCCTTGAGCGCGGCGGTGTGCGGCGTGATGTCTTTTGCGAGTACCGCGAGCTCGACCTCGTACGGTTCGTACCCCTCCAGCACGAAGGTCACCTTGTGCTTCCCCTCGCGCTGCCACTCGATGAAGAGCGCTTCCTTCGTCCTCCCCACGGCGTTGCCGTCCACGAAGACTTTCGCTCCCGGGGGGTTGCTTTCGAGATGGAGCGCGCCGAAGCCGATCGCCTTGAGCGTGAGTTTGCGGGCGGTGACGCGTCCGCCCTCGACGTCGATGTCCTGTTCGAGCGGGTGGTGGCCGGCGAGCTCCGCGCGGAGGGTATGGCGTCCGGCGGGTAAGTTGCGCAGGTCGAGCGACGGGGAAGCGGGGCCGTAGTCCTTGCCGTCCACGAAGATCGTCGCGCCGTCCGGCGACGTCGTGAGCGAGAGGCCGCCCATGAGCTGCTCGAGACGGTAGGTCGGCGCGAGCGACTCGCCCGGGCCGACTTCGAAATCCTCCGTGAGGTCCGCGAAATCGCGGCGCCGGAACGAGACGACGTGCCGGCCGGCCGCAAGCCCGTCGATCGCCGCGGGGGAAGGGCCGTAGTTGCGGCCGTCCACGAAGACGTCCGCGCCGTCGGGGACGGTCCGGAACGTCACGCGGCCGGCCTTCGCCGCGATAGGGACCGTTGCGCCGTCCTCCGGCGTCGCCACGAAGCTGGCCCGCGACGGCTCGGGGCCCTTCGCGCCCCGCCGGTGCAGCAAAGGCGAGACGATCCCGACGACCGCGACCACGACGGTGGCGACCGCCGACGCCGCAAACCACCGCGACCCGGCGCGCGCCGTCCATCCGGCCGGCCGCGCCGACGGCGCGTCCCCCCGCAGCCACGCTTCCAGGTCCATCCGCATCGCCGCCGCGTTCGCATAGCGCTGCCCCGCGGCCGCTTTCATCGCGCGCTTCACGATCGCGTCCAGCTCCGGCGGGATGCGGGAGTTCATCTCGGAAGGGAGGTCGCAGCCGCCGGGGAGTTCGCCGGTGAGCGACTCGAACAGGACGACGCCCATCGCGTACACGTCGGCGCGGCCGTCCACCGCCTGCCCGCGTCGCTGTTCGGGCGCCATGTAGAGCACCGTTCCCGGCACGAGCCTCGGCGCGGCGCCCCGCGGGCCGCTCGCGCTCACGTCGTGGACCTCCGACAGCCCGAAGTCCGTCACGCGCACCCGCCCGTCCGCGCCGCAGATGATGTTCCCCGGCTTGATGTCCCGGTGCACCACGCCCCTCGCGTGCGCGAACTCCAGCGCTTCCAGCGCCTGCGCCGCCACCCGCGCCGCCTGCGCCGGTGGAAGCCGCTTCTTGCGCCGCAGCAGGTCCCGCAGGCTGATTCCCTCCACGTACTCCATCACGAAGAACGGCGGGTCGTTCCTCGTGTTCAGCCCGACCGTCCGCACGATGTTCGGGTGCACCAGCGCGCTCTGGAGGAAGGCTTCGCTCCGCAGCTCCCGCGTCAGCGCGCGGTCGCTGGGGACCTTGATCGCGACGGTCTTCCCGTCGCCGTCCCGCGCGATCCAGACCTCCCCGAACCCGCCCGTGCCGATGCGCTCGACCAGCTCGTATTCGCAGAGCCGGGAGCCGGGGCGCAGGGAAGGGTCGGGCATCGGGCTCACCTCAACCGCAGGGGGGGAACCCGCCAGTTTAGGCTCTAACCAAGCCCCGTCCAAGGCGGATATCCGCAGGGGTGCATGGCTGGTATTGCAGTAGCTTCTGAGAGGGACTTGACTCGAGGCCTGTCCTGAAAATGCAAACTCAAAACCTCGAAACGCAAAGCTAAACGCCAAAAGCTAACGCGGCCTGTGGCCGCAACCAAATGAGCTGGTTCTCAATAGACACGGCGTTTCTTCCCTTGTAGGAATGCGGTTGCGAAGCGTCATTCCTGCGCAATCGGAGAGAAACGCCGTGAATCTCTTTATATCAAAGCATGGCCGTGACGTCACCGGAGTGCTGTCAGGTTTCGACCGGATGCTTTTTTTCGCGACGATCCGGGCCATCTCGTTCGCCGGGGGGATGGCTGCTTTGCTGAAGAGGATGGGCGTGGCCCTGCAGGGCTTTGGAGAGTTCGTCGAGGACTGTACTGAGCGCCTGCTCAGGTCAACGTTGGCTCTTCCGATCTCGCGAGGGCGGCCGAGTCTGTTCCTCCGCGGCAACGATGTCCGAAAGAATGAGTATGCCGAGGAGATCGCGCATCGCGACAAGATCCGCGACGGGCTGATCTGCACCTTCCGCACTGTGGAGCCCTGCAAGACCTTCCGCGTTCGCAAGCACGGGAAGAATAGCCTGAAGGTGACCTACGAGCGCACCAAGTGCATCCACGTGTACCACTACTTCATGGACCCCGTGTTCGGGTTCATGCACGCGCGGCTGCAGAGCTGGTTTCCGTTCAGCATCCAGATCTGCATCAACGGCAGAGAGTGGCTGTCGCGCCAGATGGATGGAGCCGGTTTGACTTACACGAAGCGGGAGAATTGCTTCCTTCAGATCGAAGACTGGAAGCGCGCACAGGACCTTGCGACTGAGCAACTCCGGACGCCCTGGACGCAACAGTTGTCCCGGATCGTCCGGGTGGTGGCTTCTGCGGTCCCGGGAATCCTCGGCGTCAGGGGCTGCGACTACTACTACACGCTCCGGCAGAGCGAGTGGGCCACCGATGTTCTCTTCAAAGACACGGCAGTCCTGGATCGATTGATGCCGTCTCTGACCCGTCACTCGATCCTCTCCCTGGGCTGCGACAACGTGATGCGGTTCCTGGGGACGAGCAAACCGAATGGGAATCTTCGGCGGTCCGTAAAAAGCTACCTCAGGAGCGAGCGCCGGGAAGGCCTGCGCGTCAAACACTGGTTCGGGCACAACTCCATCAAGCTCTACCAGAAACACGGGACCGTCCTGCGCGCCGAGACGACGATCAACCAGGCCGGTGAATTCACCGTGCTGCGCCCCAAGGACGGAGATCCGAAAGGCGAGTGCAGGCGCCGTGTCATGCGCCAGGGGATTGCGGATCTCTACCGGCGCTCACAGGTTTCTGACCGCGCTAACAAAAACTACCTCGATGCCATCAGCGCCGCCGACACATCGGCCGCCCTGGGAGATGTCTTCCAGCGCGTCATCACACCTGTCGAGCAGGGCGGAAAGCGATCAAGAGGACTGCGGCCTTGGTCGCCGGACGATCTCAAGCTCTTCAAGTTCATCATGGACGGGAAGTTCCATCTCAGAGGCTTCAGGAACTTCGACCTTCGGAAGGTGCTCTTCCCGATACCAACTCATGACCCGGTTGAACGCAGAAAACGATCGGCAAGGGCCAGCAGGCTCCTGCGCCTGCTCAGGGCTCACGGACTGATAAAAAAACTGCCCCTATCCCGCTCGTACAGGGTCACCAAAGGCGGTCGTGAGACTCTCGCTACGATACTGGTGGCGCAAGGCCTTACGCTCGATGCGATGAAAGCAAGCGCATAACATCGTCGCGAAAAACGAAGATCCTCGGGGTTATAAGTCAAAAGGGAGAAAAAAGATCCACGGACGACGCCACTCTCCGCGCTTCGACGACGCTGACCGGCTTGT
>CAVPNQ010000165.1:0-10736 GCA_963706735.1 uncultured Planctomycetia bacterium | reverse complement strand
GGCGCCGAAATCGGCGGAGCCGTTCCTCGACATCTCGAAGAAGGTCTTCCGCGGGCACAACGAGGAGGGACTGCTCAGCCTCGCCTTCCACCCGAAGTTCAAGGAGAACGGGTACGTCTTCGTCTGGTACTCGACGCGGAGGCCGCACGGCCACGTGCTGTCGCGCTTCAAGGTGCCGAAGCCCGAAACCGGCGCGGCGGACCCCGCGTCGGAGACGGTCTTCATCACGATCGACAAGATCTACGGCAACCACAACGGCGCGACGGTGCTCTTCGGCCCGGACGGCTTCCTGTATTTCTCCGTCGGGGACGGCGGCTCGGGCGGGGATCCGCAGAAGAACGGGCAGAACCTGGGGTCGTGGCTGGCGAAGATCCACCGGATCGACGTGGACAAGGCGGAAGGGAAGACGCCGTACTCGGTCCCGAAGGACAACCCGTTCGTGAAGGAAGCGGGGGCGCGGCCGGAGACGTGGGCGTACGGGCTGCGCAACGTCTGGCGCATGAGCTTCGACCGCAAGACGGGGGACCTCTGGGCGGGCGACGTCGGCCAGGACAAGTTCGAGGAGGTGGACCTGGTCGTGAAGGGCGGGAACTACGGCTGGCGGATCCGCGAGGGGCTGCACGGGTTCGCGGGTGAGACGGCGAAATCCGCGCTCATCGACCCGGTGATCGAGTACGGGCGCAAGGACGGCGCGTCGATCACGGGCGGAAGCGTCTACCGCGGCAAGTCGATCCCGGCGCTCGAGGGCGCGTATGTCTACGCCGACTACGTGACGGGCACGGTCTGGGCGCTGCGCCACGACGGGAAGCAGGTGACCTCGTGGAGGGAGATCCTGCGGCAGCCCAAGAACATCTCGACCTTCGGCGAGGACTGGGACGGCGAGCTCTACGCCGCCTGCTTCGACGGGAAGATCTACCGCGTCGCCGCGGAATAGCGCCGGGACCCGTCACGATGAAGGTTCTCGGCCCACCGCCGCGCTGCTAGCATCGCGCTTTCACCATGAGCGCCCCCACCCATGCCTGAACTCCGCAAGGACCCTGTCGTCGGCCGCTGGGTCATCGTCGCCAGCGAGCGCGCGCAGCGCCCCAACGACTACCGCGCCGCATCCGTCGTCCCGCGCGGCGGCCCCTGCGCGTTCTGCGAGGGACACGAGAACGCCACGCCCAACGAGATCCTCGCCGTCCGTCCCAAGGGCGGCCCCCCGAACAGCAAAGGCTGGCTCGCGCGCGTCGTTCCCAACAAGTTCCCCGCGCTCCGCATCGAGGGCACCCTCGACAAGCGCGGCCACGGCCTCTACGACCTCATGAACGGCGTCGGCGCCCACGAAGTCGTCATCGAGGCCCCCCAGCACCTCCTCTCCATCACCGAACTCCCCGTCGCCGGCATCCGCAACGTCCTCTGGCTCTTCCGCGAACGCATGGCCGACCTCAAGCGCGACCAGCGCTTCGCCTACGCCATGATCTTCAAGAACCAGGGCGAAGCCGCAGGCGCCTCGATGGAACACGCCCACTCCCAGATCATCGTCACGCCGATCGTTCCCCTTCTCGTCGAAGAGGAAATGCGGGGGGCGAAGCGCTACCACGAATTCCGGGACCGCTGCATCTTCTGCGACATCGTCGAGCAGGAAGTCCGGCTCCAGGAACGGCTGGTCATCGAGGACAAGAACTTCGTCGCGATCGAGCCCTTCGCGAGCCGGTTCGCGTTCGAAACCTGGATCCTGCCGCGCCCGCACATGGGCCGGTTCGAGGACACGCCCGACGAGCTCCTCGGCGAACTCGCGCAGATCCTGCGCGCGACGTTGCGCCGCCTCGATTCCGCGCTCGCCGGCCCCGCGTACAATATGGTCTTCCACACCACGCCCTTCTCGACGCCCCACGCCCCCTGGTACCACTGGCACATCGAGATCATCCCGCGCGTCACGCGGGTGGCAGGGTTCGAGTGGGGAAGCGGTTTCTACATCAACACGGTGCCGCCCGAAGAAGCGGCGAAGTTCCTGAGGGAAGTGCAGGAGTAGAGGAAGTCCGCGCGGAACCCATGTTCATCCTCCACGTCGCCAGCGAGATCTCGCCCTTCGCCAAAACCGGCGGGCTGGGCGACGTCGTCGGCGGAATCGCGCGTCCGCTGGCGAAGCTCGGTCACCGCGTCGCCGCCGTCATGCCGCTCTACCGCCGCGTCCGCGACGCCCGCGTCCCGATGAAGCCCGTGCTCGAGTTCGACATGAGGTGCGGGGAGACGACACGGCGCGTGAAGATCCACCGCGGCGAAATGCCCGGCGGCGAGGTGTACTTCGTCGAGCAGAACGAGCTCTTCGACCGCGAGGGGCTGTACGGCGGCGGACTCGGCGATTACCCGGACAACGCCGAGCGCTTCTCGCTCTTCTGCCGCGCCGCGCTCCAGGCGATCACGGACCTGAAACTCCCCGTGGACGTCATCCACGCGCACGACTGGCAGGCCGCGCTCATCCCCGTCTACCTCAAGACCACGCACGCCGCCATCCCCGCCCTGTCCCGCATCCGCACGCTCTTCACCATCCATAACCTCGCCTACCAGGGTGTCTTCCCCTCGCACTTCATGCACCTCGCCGGCCTCGACTGGGCGAACTTCACGTGGAAGCAGCTGGAGTTCTGGGGCTCGCTGAACTTCATGAAGGGCGGGCTGGTCTTCGCGGACCGGATCACGACGGTGTCGCCGCGGTACGCGCAGGAGATCCAGTCGCGCGAGCTGGGGTGCGGGCTGGAAGGAGTGCTGAAGGACCGCGGGGCGATTCTCTCGGGGATCCTCAACGGCGTGGACACGGAGGAGTGGAACCCGGAGAAGGACAAGCTGATCCCGGCGCGGTTTTCGGCGGCCGACCTGAAAGGGAAGGGCGTGTGCCGGGCGCACCTGCGGAAGCGGATGGGGCTGCCGGAATCGCCGGCGCCGCTGTTCGGGGTGGTGACGAGGCTGGTGTCGCAGAAGGGAATCGACCTCGTCGTGGAGTCGCTGGCGGAGCTCGTGGGGACGGAGGTGCAGTTCGCAGTGCTCGGGCAGGGCGACGACGCGCTGCAGCGCGCGCTGGTCGCGGCGGCCCAGCGCTGGCCGCGGCAGGTCGCGGTGAAGATCGGCTTCGACGACCGCATGGCCCACGAGATCACGGCGGGCGCCGACGCGCTTCTCATGCCCTCGCGCTGGGAACCGTGTGGCCTCTCGCAGATGTACGCCCAGCTCTACGGGACGCTTCCCGTAGTCCGTCGCACGGGCGGTCTGGCGGATTCCGTCGAGGACGGCCGGACGGGATTCGTGTTCGAGGAAGCCACGATGGAAGGGGTTGTGCGCGGGGTGAAGAAGGCGATCGAGGCGTGGAGGACGCCGGCCGCGTGGGGGAAGATGGTGCAGTCGGCTATGGGGCTGGACTGGACGTGGGACAGGAGCGCGAGGGAGTACGCGGCGCTTTATGAGAAGGTCGTGTTGCTGGTTGGGGGTTCCGGAAGTTGAGTTCGGAGTTCGGAGTTCTGAGTTCGGGGTTCGGTTGGGAGTCGTGGGTTGGGGGTTGTTGAGTGAGTTCGGGGTTGGTTGTGGGTTCAGGGTTTGTTGCGGGTTGAGTTGCGCGTTCAACTCCGAACCAACCCCGAACCCGGGACACACTGAACAACTCACAACCCTGAACCCCCAACCGAACCCCGAACCCAGAACTCAGAACTCCGAACTCAACTTCCGGAACCCCAACCAGCAACACCCCCCCTTGCTACCACCCCGTCCTCAACATACGATCCCCCTCCCGATGAACCCCTCCTCCCAATCCCACTTCCGCCTTCCTTCCTCCCTCGAGCCCGCTCACGAGGAGCGCCGCCTCGAGCCCGTGCCTCACCCGGGCGGCGTGTGGATCGACTGGGGACCGCCCCTTCCCGACCAGTACGCACAGGACCGCCTCGGCCTCATGGTGCGCGACCCCTGGTGCATCTTCGCCTACTGGGAGCTCACCGGCCCGCACGCCTCATGGCTCCCGGAACGCCACGGCCCCGGCGTGTTTGCCCTGGGAAAGTGGCGCGTGCGCCTGTTCTGCGAAGCGGATCCCGTCGCGGAAATCGTGGCGGCTCATCCGCTGGGCGCCCACTACTTCGCGGTCGATCCCGATTCCTCCTGGCGCGCGGAGGTCGGGCTCCGGCTTCCCGCGGGACAGTGGATCACCGTGGCCGCTTCCGATCTGGTCCGCACTCCGCGGGCCTGGATCGCTCCCGTCACCGACGACGACTGGGCGGTCTCGGAGCTCGAGATGCTCGCCCAGCTCGGGTTCTCGCCCGCAGAGGCCGCGCGACGCCTGGAACTGGCGCGCCTGTCCGGCGCGCAGCTCGGGTACCCCGGATCGACAGAATTGCCCGGACCGGGGTCGAGTTCGCGATAAAGGTTCGACACGCCTGATCCCCGGATCCGCTTCGAGGTTTCTCGCATGCCGTGGCTCATCGCCGGGTGTGTCCTCGCGCTCTGGTCTGCCTGGACGCTCGCGCCCTGGCTGCGGCGGGGGAGCACGACGGATCACAGGGAAGTTCACGCGGGCTCGGTGGTGTCGATCCAGGAAGGGCCCTGCGCGAATCCTCCCGGCGGCCTGGCCGAACTTTATTTCCGGCGCCTGGCGCGGCTCGGCGGCTACCTGCTGTGGCAGCCGCGGTTTTCCGAGGAAGCGTCCGCCATTCGATTTTGTTTCATCCCGCTGGTGCGCTTCGGCGCCGTGCGCCGGGAGGACGACCGCGAGACGCTGACCATCGGCAACGGGTTGTTCTCGCGCCACGGGGGATCGCTGGCGTTCGTGCGCAAGGGCGGGCGCATCCGTGTCGAACTCCGCGGGTTCCGCCCGCGGCTTGCCATGCTCTTTTACCGCTGGACCCAGCTGCCGATCCACGCGGCCGCCGGCCGCTCGTTCCTGGCCTGGGTCGCAAGGAGGAACCCGTGACCGATGCCGCCATCCGCGACCTGCTGAAGGGCTCCCGCACCATCGCCGTCGTGGGCCTCTCCGACAACCCCGATCGCGACAGCCACCGCGTCTCCGCCTACCTCCAGCGGGCGGGCTACCGCATCATCCCGGTCAATCCGGCGCTCACCGAGGTGCTGGGCGAGAAGTGCTTCGCGTCGCTGCGCGACATCAAGGAGCCGGTCGATCTCGTGGACGTCTTCCGGCGTTCGGAATTCGTCCCGCCGATCGTCGACGATGCGATCGCGATCGGCGCGAAGGCAGTATGGATGCAGGACGGGGTGGTCCACGAAGAGGCCGCGGAACGCGCCCGCGCCGCCGGCCTCGCGGTCGTCATGGACGACTGCACGATGCGCCGCCATTACCAACTTGCCCGCGGGTGAGCTGTGCCGCGAGGTCCGACCGCCGACGGCGCTCGCTTTCTTCACGCGCTCTTAGGCCTTGATGATCCCGGTCCCGCGCTCCATCAACCGGCGCAGGAAGCTCTTGAGCCGCTCCCTCTCCGCCGGCGCGATTTCCACGAAGGACAGCTCCGCGATGAACCGCGTGGTCATCGGCTCCGGGTCCACCTTCGTGACCTGGCACTTCGCCTTGACCGGCTGCTCGCCCGGGAGGTCCAGCTCCACGTTCAACACCGCCCCGCGCGCCACCTTCTCCGTGAACTGCACGTGAAACCCCTCGTCGCCGACCTGCGTCGTCAGGCACTCGCGGCGCTTCGTGAAATACCCGTCCGTCACCAGCTTGTAGTACATCAGCATCGTCTTCTTCAGCTTCACGCCGACCTGTTTGATGCCGAGCTCGCCTTCCTGTCCCGACGCCAGCTTGGTCAGCGCCTCGAGCAGCGTCTCGCGCTTGATCGGTTTGCGCACGCGCACGCCGTGGCTCGACGAAACAGCTCCCATCACCAGGTGAACCGTGTCGGCGTTGTGCAGCACCAGCACCTTCACCTTCGAGTGCTTGTCCGCCAGCGTGCGCACCGCATTCGAACCGCCGTCCCCCGGCCGGTCCGCGTGCCCCGGGAGCTTCAGGTCGATCGCGACGCACCACGGCTTCAGCAGCGTCACCGCTTCCAGCATCCCGTCCGCGTGCGCCGCCTCCCCCACGACCTCGTACGGCGTTCCCTTGAGCGCGTCCATGAACATCTTGCGGTCCGCTTCACCGCCGTCCGCAAGAACGATCGTGGGCTTCATGGTCTTTCCCCTCAATAATGCCGGGTCCGGCGCGCCCCTCGCTACGGCCGTCTACCCGTTCCGGCCGGCTTCGGCGCGCCGATGCTATGGTGCGCCGGGAACGGGGGGGTGGGTCAAGAGGAAAGCATATAATCCCCGCCCCCATGACGCCCGTTCCCGCCCCGGACACCCGCCCGGGGCTCCCGCTTGTCGCCCGGTACACGCGCGCACTTCACCTCCGCGCCGAGCTGCTCAATAACGTCTTCGCCGCCATCATCGGCCTCACCGGCGTCGTCGCTCGCAAGGGCCTCGGCACCGGCGAAATCGGCATCACCATCCTCACCACCGCCGGCGCCGCTTCCAACCTCACCGCCATCTTCTGGTCCCACGTCATGGAAGGACGCCCCAAGCGCCCGTTCATCGTCGCCTCCGCCCTGGTCGGCCGCGCCACCCTCCTCCTCATGGCCTTCGCCACCTCGCCCCCGCTCTTCATCGCCCTCTCCGTCCTCTACTGCCTCTCCGAGCCGATGTTCATCCCCGCGCAGAACGCCATGCTCCAGGCGAACTACCACCCGTCGATACGCGGAAGAGTCTTCGGGACGATCACGGGGCTGTCGAAGGTCACGTTCCTGGCGGCGGCGGTCGGCGGGGGGCTGATGCTGAAGTGGCGGCCGGAGTCGTACCTGTGGATGTTTCCGGCGGCGGGGTTGATCGGGACGATTTCCTACCTGCAGTACGCGCGCATCCGGATCAGGCGGCGCGACGCGGCGCCGGACCGGGCGCCGTCCTCCGGCGCGGGCGGCGCGGTGCGGGAGTTCTTCCGGATCCTGCGCAACGACCGCGACTTCGACCGCTTCGAGCGCAACTTCATGTTCTACGGGATGGCGTTCATGATCGTGCTGCCCGTGAACGTCTACCTGCTGGTGGACGAGCTGCGGCTCGACTACGCGACGTACACGGCGTGCGGCCTGGTGCTCGTGCAGGTCCTGATCGCGTTCACGTCGCGCGGGGCGGGGCGCCTGCTCGACCGCGTCGGCCCCACGCGCCTGGCGTCGTGGTCGTTCGCGGTGCTGGTGCTCTACGTCACGACGCTCGCCGCCGCGTCGATCTTCCGATCCACCCCGCTCGCCTTCGCAGGCTTCGCCCTGTTCGGCCTCGGCATGTCCGGCGTCAACGCCGCCTGGTCCCTCGGCGCCATGCGCTTCGCCGGCGAACGCGACGCCGCCGCTTACATGGGCGCCCACGTCGCCTGCGTCGGCGTCCGCGGCCTCTTCGGCCCCGCCATCGGCTCCGTCATCGTCCTCGGTCTCGAACACGAGAAGATCGGCCTCACCGGCTGGGGCATCCCTTCCGCCTACCTCCTCGCCGCCGTCCTCTTCGGCATCGCTTCCGTCGCCATGTCCCGCCTCCACCGCGAACTCAGCGCGAAGGAAGCGGCCGCGCGCGAGCCGAAGATCGCCGTCGCCGCGGGATCAACTTCCTGACAGGAAGCGCCCGAGGCCCCAGGTCGGCAGGAGGAGCGCGAGGACGGCAAGGCCGGGGACGGGATCGTCGAGGGTGCCGAGGAGCAGCGCGGCGTCGAGCGGGATGAGGCTGCGGACGCCGGTGCGGACGACGAGGGGGAGGAAGCGCTCCGGGTCTTTCCAGGCGGCGCGGAGGCCGACGGCGAGGAGGGCGGCGGCGGCGAGCCCGAGGGGGATCGCGGCGCGGAGGGTGAGGCGCATCCACGCCAGGGGAGCGAGCAGCAGCGCGGCGGCAAGGACGACGACGGTCGCGACAGCGCCGCGCGAGCGGCGGCCTTCCTCGAAGGTGCTGAGAAGCGTCACGAGGAAGATGAAGGCGGCGTTTCCGGCGATGGGCAGGAACGTTTTCGGGTCGTGGAAGAGCGCGCCGCCGGCGGCCATGCCGAGGGCGAGGTTGAGGCCGCGCGCGGTGCCCATGGCGAGCGCGCCGGGGACGCGCCAGCGCTTGAGGAACGCGTCGTACGCGCAGGCGACGAGCGCCACCTGCGCGCCGATCGCGGCGGCCCGGGGGCCGATCGAGGCGGCGATCAGGATGCCCGCGGCCATCAGCGCCGCCGCCAGCCCGAGCGCGAACCCGCGCGAAACAGCCCCCGAGGGGATCGGCCGGTTCGGGTGAAGCTCGCGATCCCGGTCCGCGTCGCAGACGTCGTTCAGGGCGATCCCGCCCGAATAAAGGCACGCGGACGCCGCCGCCGCCACGCACGCGCCCTTCCAGTCCCACGTCCCCGTCCACCCGTACCCCGCGAACGCATCCGCCGCCGCCGTGAACACGTTCTGCACGCGGACGAGCCGGGCGAGGGCGAAAAGGCGGTTCGGGGCGGCCACGCGGCGATTATCCCTAGTATTCGATCACATCCTCGAGCTTCGAGACGCACAGCACCGTCTCCAGCCGCACCGTCACCGACTTCCGGTTCACCTTGATCCCGAATTTCTTCGCTTCCATGATGTACCGCTCCTTCGTGGAAGGGCTTTCAGCGCGGTCGTGGACGTCCACGTCGGCGAGCGTTATGGCCAGCGGGGTGAGTTCGCGGAGCCGGCCGATGAAGACGTAGCTCGACGTCGTGTCCACCACGACGTCGGCGCCCACGAACGCCTGGAACGCCTCCGAGCTCAACGGAACATCCTCGCGATGTCGTGCCAGGTGACGAAGAGCATGAGCGAGAGAAGCAGGATCGCGCCGCCGGCCGCGCAGTAACCCTGGATGCGCGGCGAGACCGGCTTGCCGCGGAGCTTCTCGATCATGAGGAAGAAGATGTGTCCGCCGTCGAGGACGGGGACGGGGAGGAGATTGATGACGGCGAGGTTCATGCTGATCATGCCGAGGAGCCAGAGCAGGTTCCCGAAGCCCTCGGTCGCGCTCTTGTACGCCGCGGACACGATGCCGACCGGACCCGAAAGGTTGGACGCCTCCTCCTCGCGGGAGAGCAGCTTCCTCAGCATCTGCCCCGTCAGCACGAAGACGTCGATCGCCTCCGCGCAGCCCCGCTTGATCGCTTCCCCGAACCCCGACTTCAGCATCAGCGTCTTGTGCTGCAGCCTGATCCCGAGATCCCCGTCGCCCTTCTTCAGCGGCGTCACCGCCAGCGTCAGCGACTGGTCCCCGCGCTTCACCCCGAAATCCAGCTTGTCGCCCTTGCCCGCCCGCACGTCGCCCTCGACGTGCTCGAGGCCGAGCCAGATCTCGCCGGCCTTGGCGCGCTTGTAGTCGTCCGCGGTGGGATTCTGAAGCGTCTTGAGTTCTTTCCCGTTCACGGTGAGCACGCGGTCGCCCGGCTGGGCGCCGGCCTTCGCGAGCGCGGAGTCGGCCGGGATCGTGGCGAGCCGGCTCGAGGGCTCCGGCATGACGCCGATGAAGCCGCGGCCGCCCTGGCTGCCGATCTCGAGCTCCGCCGTCATCGGCTCCGTGCCGCGCTTCCAGCCCAGCATCACCTTCTGCCCGGCGCGCGGCCGGACCGCCTGGGTCATTTCGCCGAAGCTCGCGACGGGCTGGCCCGCGACCGAGACGATCTCGTCGCCGGCCTTGAGGCCGAGCTTCGCCGCGGGGGAGTTCGGGCGCACGAGCCCGACCACCGCCGGCGTCGTCTCGCGGCCGATCCCCAGCACCCACTTTTCCTCGCCCAGCGCCGGCGTCACCGTCAGGTTTCGCGAATTTCCCGCGCGGTCCCTCACCACGAACGCGAGCCCCTTCCCCGCATTCCGGTCGATCAGGTCCGAGATCTCCGATGCCTCGAAGACGGCGATCCCGTCGATCGAGACGATCTCGTCCCCCTTGCGCAGCCCCGAAACCGCGCCCGCCTTGTCCTTCTCCAGCTCCGCCACCACCGTGGACACCGGCGACATCCCGATCGTCATCGCCGTCCCCACCGTCACCGTCGTCTTCTTCGTCTGCCCCGCGCGGCGGTACTCCACCTCCAGCTTCTCGCCCTTCGGCCGCCGCACGATCTCCTTCACGTAGTCCTCGTACGCCCGGACCTGCGTCCCCCCGATCGACAGCAGCTCGTCCCCGACCTGGATCTCGCTCTCCCACGCGCTCGTCTCCGGCCGCACGTCGCCCACCAGCGGCGCCGCCACCTCTTTCCCCACCAGGAACGACAGGATCATGATCGGGAACGCCCACACGAAATTCATCGCCGTCCCGGCGACGAAAATCTGGAAGCGCGCAAAGACCCCCTTCGACGTCAGCTCGTCGGGCGCGCCCGTCCGCTCGTCCGGGTTCTCGCCCGCCATCATCACGTAGCCGCCCAGCGGCAGCAGGCTCAGCCGGTAGTCCGTCTCCCCGCGCTTCACGCCCCAGACCCGCGGGCCCATCCAGATCGAGAACACCGGGCAGCGCACGCCGTGCCACTTCGCAAAGATGAAGTGGCCGAGTTCGTGCACGAAGATGATGAAGTTGATGCCGAGCAGGATCTCGAGTGAGAACCAGATGCGGGACAGCACTTCCATCGGACCTCCGGGGTGTGATGTGAGGGGCGGGATCGTAACCGAATTTCCCCGCATCGGCAGCCGGGGAAGATGAAGGGGGGGCAGGGTTGGTATTGCGGTGGCTTCTGAGCGGGACTTGGCTCGAGCCTTGGCCTCAAAGGGCAAACTCAAAACCGC
>CAVPNQ010000164.1:0-4446 GCA_963706735.1 uncultured Planctomycetia bacterium | reverse complement strand
AAGGAGGTTTTCGAGGCTTCTCATGTGAAGCGGAGTTTAACCGACGGCAATGGGTCCCGGGCGGAGCAAGCGCGTGGGAAGCCTGCGTTTCGGGCCATTTGGCGCGCGTGGCGGTGTGGCAAGCGCTTTGCGTTCTTCGATCGTTACCCCGCGCGGACGGCGCCAATCGTCCGCGAAAGTGGACAACTGTCCACTGGGGAGAGGTCATATTCGGAGGAGGGGATCATGTTGCGATTCAAGCGTGGCATGCAGGTGTTCCTGGCGACGGGCGCGATTCTGATCGGGGTCTTCGCGGCCGGATGCCGGCCGCATCACCATGACGACGACGATGACGATTATCACGGCGGAGGTGGCGGAGGCGGGGGCGGCAGCTTCGACGCGAATCTCCGCGACGACGGCGGCCACCACGACGACAGCAACGCGATTCCCGGGTACCTCTACAGCATCGGCGGGGACGTCCGCAACTCCGGCGACGACTGGTCCGGCGGCTTCTGGGTCGATTTCTACGCTTCCGAAAATTCCACGCTCACGACGTCGGACTGGCTGATCGGCTCCGTCTACGTCGGCACGATCGCGCCGGACAGCTGGGCGAATGCGGACCTCCTGGTCTCGTTCCCCGGCAGCATCCCGCCCGGGGAGTATTACGTCGGGTGGATCATCGACGCGACCGACTCCGTGGACGAGACGAACGAGTCGGACAACGTCGTGGTCCTGTCCGGGCCTTCGCTTGTCGTCGGGGACGACTACGAGCCCAACGATTCCGAGTTCACCGCGCACTACCTGGGCGGACCCGCGGAGCTCTACCAGATCGACGGCACGATCGGCGAGGACGGCGACGAGGACTGGTTCTCGTTCTGGCAGGACGACGGATTCGCGATCGACATCTTCCTGTCGAGCCTCCCGGACGACTACGAACTCCAGCTCTACGCGGACGACGGCACGCTTCTCGACGCATCGAGCAACGCCGGAACGGCGAACGAGTCCGTGTTCCTGATCGCGCCGTATACGGGCCTGTACTACATCCGCGTGCAGGGCTGGGGGACGGCGCATGATGCTTTTGACTTTTACGCGCTGGACGTGGACCTCGAGTAAAAACGGCAGGGGTTGGGGAAAGGCCGGGCGGGGGCACGGGTGGGCGAGGGATGGGGCGGGGGCTTGGGCGACGACGCGGGTTGGGGCATGGGGCAACGACGGGTGTGGGAATGGGTGGGCCGATGGCGCCCCATTCCCAATCCCGGACTTTCCCGTGCCCCCGCCCAGCCGTGCGCCCAAGCCCCCGCCCCCGCCCCAGCCCACCCCATCCCTCGCCTGACCTCCCCTTGCCCCTTCCGTTTGCCCACCCCCCGGGCGACAATCCACCCATGGCTTCCGCCGAATTTTACCTCGACCGCTTCCAGCACCACAAAACCGTCGGCCTCACCGCACGCCGCGCCGGCAACTTCAGGGAAGCGCGCTACCAGCTCCTCCGCGCCGCCGAGTACCTCATGCGCCTCGCTTCCCTGTCCGAGGGCCGGCTCAAAGAAGCGCGCCTCAAGAATGCCCGCGACCTCGTCGATCTCGCCCGCGGCATGCCCGACACCGCCGCGGCGGAGGGCGAGGGTGAAGGCGACGGCGAGAAGGCCCCCGCCGAGGGCGCCGCGAAGAAGAACGGCAAGGCCGGCGACTGGATCGTCCGCGAAAAGCCCAAGGTCAAGTTCGCGGACATCGCAGGCCTCGAGGAAGCCAAGAAGCAGATCCGCATCAAGATGATCTATCCCTTCACGCACGCCGAGAAAGCGAAGAAGTACGGCGTCCAGAAGGGCGGCGGCATCCTCCTCTACGGCCCGCCCGGCACCGGCAAGACCATGATGGCCCGCGCGGTCGCCGCCGAGCTCGAGGCCACGTTCTTCGTCGTCACGCCGTCGCGCATCCTGTCCAAGTGGGTCGGCGAGGCCGAGAAGAACATCTCCAACCTCTTCTCCGAGGCGCGCGGCACCGGCCGCTCCATCGTCTTCATCGACGAAATCGAATCCCTCCTCCCCTCCCGCCGCGACCAGGAATCCAACGTCATGCAGCGCCTCGTCCCGTCCATCCTCGGCGAAATGGACGGCTTCGCGGGCAAGTCCGACGACCGCTCGATCCTGTTCATGGGCGCCACCAACGAACCCTGGGCGCTCGACTACGCCGCCATGCGGCCGGGAAGGTTCGACGAGAAGATCTACATCGGCCTGCCGGACCTGGAAGCGCGCCGGCAGATTCTCGAACTCAACCTCAAGGACGCGCCGGTCGCCGCGGGGCTCGACCTGGGCGAACTCGTGAAATGGCTCGAGGGGTACAGCGGCGCGGACATCGCGTACCTGGTCCGCAAAGTGAAGGAAGGACTGTTCGAGGACTCGGTCGAGGAAGGCTCGGACAAGCTGATGGGGCTGGGCTCGTTCCAGGAAGCGCTGGCCACGCTGAAGCCGAGCGTCGCCAGGGAGGACATCAAGCGCTTCGACGAGTTCCGCAAGAAAACCTCCTAGCTCTCCTGGCCTTTATCCGCGGCCCTTTCCGCGTCATCCGCCTTTATCCGCGAATTCCCTTCCGTGCCTCTCCGTGCCTTTCCGTGCTCTCCGTGTTCCGCCGTTTTTCGGCCACACCGAAAAACGGCAATTCACGGACAGGCACGGAAACGCACGGACAAGCACGGATGCCCTTCTCCTCTCCCTGCACCGAGCCCGCGGCTAAATCCCGACCTTCCAGAACGTAGCCAACCATTGTCAGAAAGCTAGAATCCCAGCCCATGGGAAGACTCCTGCTGGTCAACGCGCGGATCCGGACCTTCGACGCCAACTGGCCTGAACAGGTGGCGCTGATCGCCGAGAACGGGAAGGTCGCTCACATCGGCGGCGATTACGCGATCCGCTCGATGTATCGCGACGGCGACGAAGTCCACGACCTCGAGGGCCGCTCGGTCTACCCCGCGTTCCACGACGCGCACACGCACTTCTATCATTTCGCTCTCACCCTGCGCCGCCTGAGCCTCGACGACTCCCACTCCGAGCACAACGCGCTTCAGGCCGTCAAGGGCACCGCGGACCTCGCCAAGGCCGGCGACTGGATCGTCGGCCGCGGATGGGACCTCGCGCGCTGGAAACTCACCGAGTGGCCGACGAAGGCGACGCTCGACGAGGCCGCCCCGAACAACCCCGTCGCCCTCTCCGCGAAGGACGGGCACACGTGGTGGCTCAACTCCCTGGCGCTCTCCAAGGTCGGCATCACCAAGGACACGCCCAACCCGCAGGGCGGCGTCATCGTCCGCGACGAGGCCGGCGAACCCACCGGCATCCTCCGCGAAGCCGCCATCGAACTCGTCAAACCCTTCATCTCCTCCCCGCCCGCCAGCGCCGTCCAGGGCGGCATCCGCGACGCCACCATCCATTTCCAGACCCTCGGCATCACTTCCGCCGACATCGTCGCCGGCGCCATGGGACGCGACATTGAAATGGAAGAGGCGTTCCGCACCTTCCAGGGCATGGAGCGCGCCGGCACGCTCGGCGTCCGCCTCACGATGTACTTCCCCGCGCACGATCTCGACCGACTCATCGCGTGCGGCCTTCGGAGCGGGTTCGGAAGCGACTGGGTCCGCTTCGGCGGCATCAAGCTTTACGCCGACGGCTCGCTCGGCTCCCGCACCGCTTCCATGCTCGCCCCTTACGAGGGCACGAAGGACACGGGCGTCGAGGTGATGCCCGCGGCGCAGATGGCCGCGATCGTCAAGAAGGCGGCCGAGCACGGGATCGCCAGCGCGATCCACGCGATCGGCGACAAGGCCGTGCGCACCGCGCTCGACGCGTTCGCGGCCGCGAAATCCGCATCCGACGCGTTCGGCCTCCGCCAGCGCATCGAGCACGCGCAGATCGTCGATCCCGCCGACATCCCCCGCTTCAAGGAACTCGGCGTCGTCGCTTCCATGCAACCCTGCCAGCTCATGTCCGACATCGCCACAGCGGAAAGCGCC
Organism: uncultured Planctomycetia bacterium; assembly: GCA_963706735.1. Lineage (GTDB taxonomy): Bacteria > Planctomycetota > MHYJ01 > WSZJ01 > WSZJ01 > WSZJ01. Next base: position 467 of record CAVPNQ010000164.1, on the reverse strand, counting down.
TGGGGCGCGGCGCGATCGAGGCTGGCCTACCCGGTGCGGAGCCTGATGTCCACGGGCGCGGTGGTGGCGTTCGGGTCGGACGTGCCGGTGGAACCGGCGGACCCGCGGCGGTCGCTGAAGGGCGCCGTGCTGCGGCCGAGCGACGAGGGGACGCCGTGGAATCCTTCCGAGTGCATTTCCCAGTGGGACGCGTTCCTGGCGTACACGCGCGGTTCGGCGTGGGCGTCCGGGGTCGAGGATCGCGCGGGGCGCCTCGTGCCGGGCTGCCGGGCGGACATGATCGTGTTCAATGAGGACCCGATCGAGATCCCGATGCAGCGGATGGCAGACGCGGCGGTGATGATGACGGTGCTGGATGGGAAGGTTGTCTTCCGCAAGCGGTGATCGGCCGTCGGGTGCGTGGCCGGTTACTGCAGAGGGTGGCCGGGAGGGGAAACGGCAAAGACAAAAAAGAGAACCCTCAAGCA
>CAVPNQ010000163.1:0-16278 GCA_963706735.1 uncultured Planctomycetia bacterium | reverse complement strand
CCCCTCGTCTGCCCGTCCAGCACTTCCAGGATCGCCTTCACCCCGCTGTCGTACACCGCCGCATCCAGCGCTCCGCCCTGCGGCGACATCCAGATCACTACCTGCCGGTCCGAATGAAGCGGGAACAGCTTCGCGATGTCGTGCGGCCCCTTGATCATCCCGACCTCGAACTTCCGCGACTTCAGCACCTCGATCTTCCCGTCCCCGGGGATCGTCGCGGCCTCCGGCGGCAGGATCGCCCGCACCGCCGCGATCTTCACGTCCCCGCACGGATGCTCGCCTCCGTCGCGGTGCCGCGACCGCTTCTCCCAGAACGCGTTCTTCACGAGCGTCACGATGCGAAGCGGTTCTTCGCCGAGGTGTTCGTTGAGCGTGTCGGTCAGCGTGCCGAGGCCGGTCGGCCACATCCCCCTGCCGCCGCGGCCCGCGAAGCCCGCGGAGACCATGACGAACAGGTCGCCGGCGGCGAGGTGGACGGGGCGGCCGTTTTCGAAGTGGTCGCGCGCCTCGCGGAGGAACTTGCGCTCGAGGGCCTCGTGCGCGTTGCCCGTGGTGCAGCAGCGCCCTTCCTCGTTCGAGACCCACCAGACCGCGTCGCGGCAGCCGGCGTTGTACGGCAGCATCGTCATCTGCTTCGGCTCGAACAGGCAGACCGCGACCTCGAGCCGGTGCGGGTACCCGTGCTTGCACAGGTCCTCCAGCGCGCAGTTCGCCGCGAGCCCCGGGTCGCCGTCGTTCTCCAGAGACCCCTTCAGCGACTCGAACGGCCGGTCCAGGTCGTACGCGACCGGCTGGCCCTTCGCGTCGATATGCCTCAGGTACACCAGCGCGAACCGGTCGTCGCCCAGCTCGATGTGAGTGAACCGGTCCGACACCCCCTCCGGGATCTTCTGCTCGATCACCGACATCTCGAACCGCGCCGCTTCGCGCGTGTGCAGCGTCGCTCCCGGCTCGGGATAGTCCGGCTTGTCGGCTTCCTCCCGCGCCACGCGGTCGCGCGGCGAGCTCGAGACCGCGTTGTCCTCGACGACCAGCGTGTTGCCGCAGTAGGCGCACTTCACGCGCCCCGCCCCCGGCTTGATGTCGAGGCTTCCGGCGCAGGACGGGCAGTGGAAGGCCTGGAGTCGCATGGGTCAACCCGAGTGGAGGCGCTGCAATCTGATAACCGGAAGCATGATAAACGAGCAGGGAATTCGGCAGGCTCGCGCGACGACAAACTCCCGGCCTGGGTGCATGGCCGGTGTTGCGGGGTGTCCGGGAGGGGAAACGGCAAAGTCAAAAAGGAGAACCCTCAAGGAAACGACAAACCGCAAACGACAAGCCGGTCAGCGTCGTCGAGGCGCAGTGTTCGAGTGGTTTGCCGAGTGGCGTCGACCATGGATCTCTTTTCTCCCTTTTGCTTTTGGCGTTTGGCTTTGCGTTTCGCGGTTTTGAGTTTGCCCTTTCGAGGACCTGGCTCGAGTCAAGTCCCTCCGAGAAGCTACCGCAATACTGGCCATGCACCGGCCCCTGGATTCCCGGTTGTGCCCCCCCTCCCCTCATTGCTAGACTTGCCGGGATGAAACGCCTCCTCGTCCTAGCGGCCCTCGCGGCCCCGCTGTTCAGCACCGGCTGTACGTCCATCCCGCAGGTGAAGTCCTGGTTCGGGATCAAGCCCTCGATGACGGACTACGGCCCGTTCGACGCGACCAAGAAGGAAGTCTGGGAAGCGTCGCGGGACGCGATGGCGGACATGGGGTTCACGTTCCGGGAGGCGAAGCGGGAGGAGTGGTTCCTGGAGTCGCACTGGAACTCATACGGAAGCGACTGGTCGCATGAGAACCACCGCTACCGGGCGACGATGGAGCTCGAGGACGCGGATGGCGGCGGCGTGACGATGAGGCTGGTCGTCGAGGGCGAGACGAACTCGGGGACCGACCCGATCCGCCCGGCCGAGGCCGACTGGTCCGCCGACGGCGCGGACGAGGACATGGAGAACGAAATCGTCTACCGGACGCGCAAGAAGATCGGCGGGCACGGGCTGGGCGACATTTACGACAAGACGCTGAAGCGGCTTGAAGAAGAGGACAACCGCAAGCCGCAGAAGCCGCCGGACTACGGCGACACGAAGTAACGTCCACAGCCTTCCGAAGCAGGAAACACCCAGGGAAGCCCGGATACAATCCGGGCTTCCGTTGTTTCCACCCCGCCCCTTCGAGAGGAACCCCGTGACTCGCTTCAGCGTCCTTTTCGCGCTGTCCGTCCTGCTGGCCGCCGCTGCGCCCCTTGCCGCCGGCCCACTCGAGGATGCCCAGGAACTCCGGAAGGCCGGCAAGGACGACGAGGCCGCGGCGCTTCTCGAGAAGGCCGCCGCTGCGGACGAGAAGGACTCAGCGGCGCTGTTCCTGCTGTTCCAGATCCGCGCGGACCAGAAGAAATGGGACGCGATGACGGAAGCGCTTGTGGGGGCGGTGAAGCGGGGGCTGGGGTGGGGGGCGAAGGACGAGGCGACGCGGCAGATCAACGAGACGCTGGGGCTGGCGAACTGGTACGCGAAGGACGAGGAGCGGGTCGCGGTATTCGGGAGGCTGTCGAGGGAGTTCCCGGCGTCGCCGTGGCGGGTGGGGTGGATGTGCGTCTGTTTCTCGGCGCACGTGAGGCTCAAGCAGGTCGAGGAGGCGGCGGCGGTCGAGAAGGAGCTGCTGGCGATGAATCTCGACGCGATGCAGGCGTTCCGCGTCGGCCGCGCGTACGTCGAGTGCGACCAGAAGCCGGAGAAGGCCGCGGAGCTGATCGAGACCGCGCTCACGCAGCGCGAGGCCCAGCCGCTTCCGGAGAACGCGATCGAGCGCGAGACGGCGCTGACGGAGATGGGGGTGTGGCGGTCGTACCTGGCGTTCGCGTACGAGTCGATGGGGAAGCGCGGGGCGGGGAACCGGTTCTGGGAGAGCGAGCCGGGGGACGTGGACGCGTTCGAGGACGCGACGGCGGCGTCGGGGCTGGGGGAAGCGCGCGGGGGCCGGGTGGCGGTGGGGGACTATGACGGGGACGGATGGGAGGATCTTTCGTTCAACGGCGCGGTGTGGCGGAACAACCGCGGGGTGTTCGAGGCGGTTCCCGTGGAAAAGCTGCCGGAGGCGCGCGGAGGCGGCTCGCTGTGGGCCGACGCGGACGGCGACGGGGACCTCGACCTGTGGGTGTTCGCGCAGAAGCCCGCGGTGCGGCTGTTCCTGAACGACGCAGGGGCGTTCACGGAAGCGAAGGACACGGGGATGGAGGGCGAGCTCGAATCCGGCCCCGAGGGCGTCGGCCTCGCCGACGCGAACGGCGACGGGATCCCGGACGCCTACCTGGCCGTGTACGAGGGCGGCGACCTGGGCGGCGGACGCGTGGACCGGTTCTTCGTGTCCCAGGGGAAAGGCAAGTGGGTGGACGCGCTGGAATCCGCGGGCATGGGCGAAGAGAAAAAGGAGCCGCTCGCCGGGCGCGGCGTGAACTGGGGCGACTTCGACAACGACGGCGACATCGACTGCTTCGTGTCGAATTACCGCCTGCAGAAGAACTACCTCTGGCGAAACGACGGCAAGGGCGGCTTCACCAACGCCGCTCGCGACCTCGGTGTCGAAGGCGTCGGCACGACGACCGAGGAAAACACCTGGTACGGCCACACCATCGGCTCCTGCTGGGCCGACCTCGACAACGACCTCGATCTCGACCTCTTCAGCGCCAATCTCGCCCACCCGCGCTTCATCGCCTTCTCCAACAAAACGCAGATCCTCATGAACCAGGGCGCCGCGCTCGGCTGGAAGTTCTGCGACACCGCGCCGTGGTGCGGCATGCCGTACGAGGAAACGATGAGCGATCCTTCCGCCGCGGATTTCGACAACGACGGGGACCTCGACCTCTACGTGACCGGCGTCTACCGCGAACGGCCGAGCTGGCTGCTCCGCAACGACGGCGCCGCGCATTTCGAGCCCGTCACCTGGCGCGCCGGCGTCGTCGCCTTCAACGGCTGGGGCCACGCCTGGTTCGACCCGGACAACGACGGCGACCTGGACCTCGTCGTCTGCGCCGGCGGCAGGGCGAAACTGTGGCTCAACGGCCTCGACGGCGGCGCTTCATGGCTCGACGTCTCCCTCAAGCCCTCCCCCGGCCGCACCGCGATCGGCGCCCGCGTCACCGCCTTCCTCGGCGATTCACGCCAGATGCGCGAAATCGCCGCCGGCCGCGGCACCACGAGCCAGGATTCCATGAGGGCGCATTTCGGGTTCGGGAAGCGCGCCGGCAAAGCGACGGTGGTGGTGAAGTGGCCCGGCGGGAAGGAGCAGCGGGTGGTGGATGCGGAGCTGAACCGGTTGCTGGAGGTCGTGCAGGAGTAACAGCGCGAGAAACAGTCGTCCGCAGGCGTGCGGCGCCGGCTATCCGGCGCGCTTGGAAAACGCGATCTTCACTTCGTCGCCACTCCCGCGCGCCGGATGGCCGGCGTGGCGCGCCGAAGGACGAATGTTTCTCACGCTTTCACGCCGCCCTTACTCCGCAGGGGCTGGAAGTAGCGTCCCTTCGCGTCCGACCAGCCCTTTTCGTCCGTCGGCTGGTACCGCCGCATGATCTCCTGGACCGCCGTTTCCTCGGCGATGCGGTTGTCGGACAGGACGCGTTTTTCCTCGTCCGACAGCGAAAGCGTGAGCCGGACGATTCCGCCTGCGTGCCCGGGGCCGGCGTGCGGGCCCTTGGGCACCGGAAGCCCGACTTCCTGCCACGTCTCGCCGCCCACGGGGCCGACGCGCGAGGAGGGTTTCTTCTCGACGGGCGCGCGCGGGGCCTGCGCCACGGGAATCGCGGGATCGGACTGGGGCACGATGAGCGGCACCGGGTCCGTCATCGTCTGCGCGGCGATCGGAAGCCACTTCGAGTTTTCCTCATGCGCCGGGGCGGACTCGGGCGAGCGGTGCACGGCGGTCACGACGTTGGCGCCCTGGGGGGCGACGGGAAGCCCCAGTTCCTTCTGCGCCCGCACACCGTCCTCGATCATGCGGTCGAGCTTCACGAGCTGTTCGCCGATCGGCCCGGCCAGCGCGAACGACTGCTCCTCGAGCGGCAGCTTGCGCACCGTCGCGACGATCTCGTCGCGCGCCCGCTGCGCGATTCGCCCCTGCTCCATCGCGTCCATCAGCAGCTGCTTCGTCCGCACCGCATCCGCTTCCACCTGCTCCGGCGTCAGCAGCACGGTCGGGGAATCCGGGCCGAACATGTTCGGAATGTCGGACAGCCGCGCGCCGGGCGCAGGAGGCGGCGCCGTCGCGGTCGCGGTGTGCGCTTCCGCCGCGCGCGCCGCACCGGCGGCGTCCGCGGGAACGGAGGGCATTTCTTCCGAGTCGAGAAGCGTCCGCCGGTGGGAGGAACCGCCGGGAAGTGCGCCGGGGGCGTCGTCGCCGCCGCCGGACTGGGCGCGGCGGCGCGTGGCCTCGATGGCCATGGCCTTCCGTTGCTCGGCGGGGGAGAGTTCCGCGGCGGCCGGTGGCTGAAGGGTGCTCATGACGGGCTCGTCGGGGGGGAGGACGGGGAGGTCGAAGAGTGCGGCCAGGGCCTCGCCGGGGCCGGAGGGCGCGGCCGGTTTTTCGGCCGGGGACGGCGCGATCAGTGTCGGAGTCGTGGCCGGGTCGTTCGGGCGCGGCGCCGCGAGGTGGGCGGGAAGCTGGACCGCGGCGACGTTGATGTCGGTCGGCTTCTCCGACTCCAGGACGCCGGGTGCGGAAGGCGCAATGGCGGGCGCATCGGTCGTGCTCGCCAGGATCGGCTCGGGGTTGGCCGCGGGCGGCGGGACGACGCTCGGGAGGACCGGCTCGGTGGCCTTCAGCGCGGTGGTTGCCGGGGGTGGGACCGGGTCGGCGGGGATGTCCTTGGGGAGCTGGTGCGGGAAGACGGTCTCCGGCTTGGCGATTTCGTTGCTCGGCGGGGCGGGTTCCGCGAGACGGAGCGCGGCGCCGGGGGCGGCCGAGACGATGGTTTCCTCGAGGGCCGGCGCCGGCGGGGTTGTCTCCGCGGCGGGCTCGACGGCGTCCGGAAGGGGAAGCGTCGGGTGCTCCTCGGGATGGCGCGCGTGCTTGAGCGTGCGCTTGGAGGGCGAAGCGGGAGTCTGGAGGAAGGCGAGGAGGTTCTGGGAGGTGACGAACCACTGGTCGCCGATCTTGCGGGCGACGAGGTCACCGCGCCGCATCAGGCGCTTGAGGGCCTCGGCCTCGACGCCGAGGCGTTTGGAGACCTCTTCCAGGGAGAAGACTTCGACGCCGCCGATTTCGATGCTCATGGCTTGTCTCCGTGGCCACGGTGAAGAGGGGACGGCGGTTTACGCGTTTTCAGCGTTTAATGATACTGACGTTAGCGGTTGCCCGCAAGTGCGAACGTGAACGGGCGGATTCTACCACGCTTTCGGCGCCCGGAACCAGCGGCGGAAATGAATGGGGAGCATGGTTGGAATTGCAGCGCCACCCGGGAGGTCGCCTGCTTGCGAACGCGGTGGCTGGAAACGACAAACGCAAAAGGGAGAACCCTGCACGGACGCTGTAACGATTCTCTCACACGCCCGTCTATACTGGAGCACGTCCCACCGCAGAACCGGCCCGGAGGCCGAGCCCTTCCACTCTTGAAGGAGATCCCGATGAAGGTCCTGGCAGCCCTCGTGCTTGTCTCCCTCTTCGCCTTCTCTCCCGCCCTCGCCGGCGACCGCGAAGGCTCCGGACGCGGCGAACGCGGCCGCGGCGATGCCCACGACAAGGCCCGCGCCCACGTCCGCGACCATGGCAGCGAGCGCCGCGAACACCGCCGCAAGCTGCGCCGCGAACACAGGCGCGAACACCGCCGCCATCACCGCGACGGCGACAGCAAGTAGAACCCTCCCCGGCCGCCATCGCGCGGCCGGGTCTCTTTTCTCCTTCCCGGGACCCCCATGCTCCGCCAGAGCCTCTTCGTCGCCGCCTTGGCCCTTGCCGCCAGTTTCGTCCAGGCCGGCGAGAAAGAATGGAGCGCCTTCGTCAAGGAAGGACGCCAGCTCCTCGCAGACAGGAAGTACGAGGAAGCCGAGAAGAAGCTGCGCCTGGCCCTCAAGGAAGCAGAACGCTGGAGCGCCACCGACGAGCGCCTCTCCACGACCCTCTCCGATCTCGCCGAAGCCCTCCGGGGGCGCGGGAAGCTCGAAGAGGCCCTTCCGCAGTACGAGCGCGCGTTCGAAGTACTGGAGAAGGGCCTCGGCAAGGACGACCCCGCCATCGCCGGGGCCGCCTCGGACCTCGCCGACGCCTATCGCGACCTCGGGAAGGACGCGAAGGCCGAACCCCTCTACCGCCAGGCCCTCAAGCTGGTCGAGGCCGACGCGGGGAAGGACCATCCCGACACCGCGTGCGCTTCCATGGACCTCGGCGAGTGCCTCGTCCGCCTGAAGAAGCTGAAGGACGGGGAAGCGGCGCTCAAGCGGGCCCTGGAGATCCTGAAAGCGGCCAAGGACGCGGACGCGCAGGACCTGGCGGACGCGGAAGCGGCGATGGGCCGGCTGAGGCTCGTGCAGGGACGCGCGGCCGATGCCGAGCCGCACTTCCAGCGCGCCGTGGACGGACTTGCGGCGGCGGGCGCGGACCCGCGCGACGTCGCGGGGGCGTGGTGCGACCTGGGAGGTGCACAGTCGGCGCAGGGGAAGCTCGCGGAAGCCGAGGCGTCCTGGCGCAAGGCGGTGGCGATCCTCGAGAAGGCCGACGGCGCTTCACTCGACCTGGCCGACGCCCTCGAGGACCTGGCGGGCGTGCTGCGGGCGCTGAAGAAGGACGAGGAAGCGGGGAAGGCGGACGCGCGCGCCACCGAGCTTCGTAAAGCCCGGTAGGCGCGCGGAGATCGGCCTAGGCCTTCGGCGGCTCGACGACCGGCTCGAGCCCGCCCTTCTGCACCTCGGTCGGGATGTACTTCGCGAGGTAATCGAGGTCCATCGTCTCCTTCACGAGGTTGCGCGCGATGACCATCCGCTGCACCTGGTTGGTGCCCTCGTAGATCTGCGTGATCTTCGCGTCGCGCATGTACTTCTCGATCGGGTAGTCCTTCATGAATCCGTACCCGCCGAAGATCTGGACCGCGTTGGTGGTGACTTCCATCGCGACGTCCGTCGCGTAGCACTTGCACATCGCCGCCGTCTTCGTGACGTTCGGGGCGCCGGCGTCCACGAGCCGCCCTGCTTCGAGCACGAGCAGCCGCGCGGCCTCGACCTTCATCGCCATGTCCGCCAGCATGAACCCGACCGCCTGGTGGCTGGAGATCGGCGTCCCGAACTGGTGGCGCTTCTGCGCATATACCTGCGCCAGCTCCAGCGCGCCGGCGGCAAGGCCGACGGCCTGTGCCGCGACGCCCGGGCGGGCGTGGTCCAGCGTCTGCATGGCGTGCTTGAACCCGAACCCCGGCTTGCCGCCGAGCAGGTTCTTGGCCGGCACGCGGCAGTCCTTGAAGACGAGCTCGTTCACGGGCACGCAGCGGATGCCCATCTTGTCCTCGGTCTTGCCGATCGAGAACCCCGGCGTCCCCTTTTCCACGAGCAGCGCGCTGATCCGCTTGGCTTTCGATTCACGGTCGGTCACGCAGAAGACGCTGAAGAGGTCCGCCGCGGCGCCGTTGGTGCACCACTTTTTCTCGCCGTTGATCACGTAGTGGTCGCCGTCGGCCTTACCCTCGGTCCGCATCGAGCCGGCATCGCTGCCCGCGAACTTCTCCGAGAGCCCGAACGCGATCAGCTTGCGGCCCGCGGCGATCTCGGGCAGCCACTTCTTTTTCTGGTCGTCCGTCCCGCCCAGGAGGATCGGGAACGAGCCGAGCGCGTTCACGGCGTACGCCACGCCGACGCCGCCGCAGGCGCGCGAAAGCTCTTCGATCACGACGCACAGCGACCCGACGCCGCCGCCCGCCCCGCCGAATTCCTTGGGGATCCAGACGCCCATGAGACCCGCCTTCGCCATCGCTTCCTTGATCTCCCACGGGTACTGCTGCAACTCGTCGAACTTCTTCGCGTTCGGGCGGACGACTTCCTCCGCGACGCGGTGGGCGATCTCTTTCCATTTGAGCTGGTCGGCGTTGTAGGCGGGCATGCGGGGGGTCTCCGAAGTGGCGTTTTGAGAAGAATGGGGAGTATAGGGAGAGCGGCGCGGCGTGGCCAGAAACGCGGATGGGGCGGTGAGGGCGAACTGCAAAAGGCATGACACGGAAATCACGGAGTTACGGAAGAGCACGGAAAACGGCGGGGAGGGCTTTCGGTCGTGCACGCCGACGCCTACCATCACCCCCGTGCGCCCCTGCCCCCTCTGCTACCTGGACGACGGCTTGTGCCTCTGCGCGGACGTTCCCCGCGTCGAGACGCGCACGGGTTTTCTCATCCTCCGCCACGTCAACGAGTCGCGCCGGCGCACCAACTCCGCGCGGATCGCGGCCCTGGCGATGCCCCGGTGCGAGATCGTGGACAACCGGGACCAGCGCGACCTGACGGGATTCGAGCCTCCGCCGGGCTCGTGGCTGCTCTTCCCGGGCGGCGACACGGCGGCGCCGGACGCGCCCCCTCCGTCCACCGTCGTGGTCCTCGACGGAACCTGGCGCGAAGCGAAGCGCCTCTTCATCCGCATCCCCGCGCTTCACCGCCTTCCGCGCGTCCCGTTGCGCGAGCCTGCGCCGACGGATCACCTCCGCCGGCCGCCCCCCGGGGGCATGGCGACCCTCGAGGCGATCGCATGCGCCGTGGAAACCCTTGAGGGCCCGGAGAAGGCCCGGGTCCTCCACGACCTGTTCTCAGAGTTCGTGAAGCGCAGCCTGGAGGGTGCGCGCCGGGTGGGGCTGAAACTCCTGCGATGACGGGCCACAATACGGCGAGCGCCCGTACTATTGCCGTGCCTTCCGCCGTCGTGAGAGACTACGCCCATGATCAAAGCCCCCCGCGTCCTCGGCATCATCCTCGCCGGCGGCAAAGGTGAACGCCTCCACCCCCTGACCGCCGAACGCTCCAAACCCTCCGTCCCCTTCGGCGGCCGCTTCCGGATCGTCGATTTCGTCCTCTCCAACTTCATCAACAGCGGCATCTTCGGCTGCCACCTGCTCGTCCAGTACAAGTCGCAGTCGCTGATCGACCACCTCAACGCCGCCTGGCGCCTCGCGCCGCTCATCCGCGACCACTTCATTTCCGTCGTCCCGCCGCAGATGCGCTGGGGCGAATCCTGGTACCGCGGCACCGCCGACGCCGTCTACCAGAACCTCAACCTCATCGCCGACTACAACCCCGACCTCGTCGCCATCTTCGGCGCCGACCACATCTACCGCATCGACATCCGCCAGATGATCGACTTTCACATGGAGCGCAAAGCCGACGTCACCGTCTGCGCCCGCCCCGTCCCCGTGGACAAGGCCTCCGGCTTCGGCATCATCCAGATCGACAAGTACGGACGCTTCATCGGCTTCGAGGAAAAACCCCGCCAGCCCAAAGCCATGCCCGGCGAGCCCGGCATGGCGTTCTCCTCCATGGGCAATTACCTCTTCGACGCGAAACTCCTCCGCGAAGTCCTCGAGGCCGACGCCCACCAGGACACCGCCCACGACTTCGGCAAGACCATCCTCCCCGCGCTGTACGGCTCGAAGCGCATCTACGCGTACGACTTCCGCAAGAACGAGATCGCGGGGATGAAGGAATACGAGGAAGCGGCGTACTGGCGGGACGTGGGCGACCTGGGGAGTTACTGGGAAGCGCACATGGACCTGCTGGGCGAGCGCCCGCTTCTCGACCTGAACAACACGGACTGGCCGATCCAGAGCCGCCCGGTGTCTTCGGGGCCGGCGCGGATCGTGAAGGGCGAGATCGTGGACTCGACGGTGGGCGGCGGGGCGATCGTGCATGGCGGGAAGATCCGCCGCAGCGTGCTGTCGCGCGACGTGTCGATCGGGGAAGGCGCGGAGCTGGACGAGTGCATCATCTGCGACAACACGAAGATCGGCGCGGGGGCGAAGCTGACGCGGGTGATCGTGGACCGCTGGAACGAGATTGCGCCGGGCGAGGTGATCAACGCGAAGACGGCGTGGGACCGGAAGGGGTACGTCGTGGACCCGAGCGGGATCGTCGTCGTCGCTCGCGGCAAGACGAGGGCGCTGCAGTAGTGGGAAAGGCGAGCGGCCGGCGGCCAGCGGCCTGCGGCCAGGGAACGGATGGGGCGCTTGCGCGCTGGTTCCGCGAAAATGCGCGCGATCTGCCGTGGCGGCGCGAGCGCACGGCGTATCGAACCTGGGTCAGCGAACTGATGCTCCAGCAGACGACGGTGAAGACCGTAGTGCCCCGGTTCGAGCGGTTCGTGAAGCGGTTCCGCGGCGTGGCTTCGCTCGCGGCCGCTTCGGAACAGGACGTCGTCGAAGAATGGGCCGGGCTCGGGTACTACTCGCGGGCGCGCAATCTCCACCGCGCCGCGCGGCTGATGGTGGAGCGGCACGGCGGGGAAGTGCCGCGGAAGGCGGAGGAACTGCGGGCGCTTCCCGGAATAGGCGCCTACACGGCGGGCGCCATCCTCTCGATCGCGCACGGCATCCGTGCGGCGTGCGTGGACGGCAACATCCGGCGCGTGATTTCGCGGCTGGACGGGCGCGACTATGCGCCGCGGGAGCTGGAAACGCGGGCGGCGGAGCTGGTGCCCGCGGAAAACCCCGGCGCGTGGAACGAGGGACTGATGGAGCTGGGCGCGACCGTCTGCCTGCCGCGCGACCCTTCATGCCTCGCCTGCCCTCTCGCGAAGGACTGCCGGGCGCGCTCCGAAGGAACGGTGAACCGGCTCCCGGGGCTGAAGGCGCGCCCGGTGACGGTCGAGCAGGAGGCTTCCTACGCGCTCATCCTCAGGAAGGGCCTGCCGCTCCTGGGGCGCCGGCCCCCGGGACCGCTCGGCGGGCTCTGGGAATTTCCCGGGGACCGCGTGCCGAAAACAAAACTTCGGCAGGTGCTCGGCGAAAAACTCGGCGTGGCCTCCCGCATCGGCGCGCCTGTCGCGTCGGCGCGGCACACCATCACCCATCACAGGATCGCCGCGTCGCTCTTCAAAACCTCGCTCGCCGGCGCGCCGCGCCCCGCCGGCTACACGGAACTCGCCTGGGCCGCTCCCGGCAGCCTCGCGCTCACTGCCGCCGCCCGGAAGCTCGCCGCGCGCCTGGTGTAGGCAATCCTGGGCGCAATTCCCTCACCTGCGGTGCGCGCGGTCCATGGCACCCTTCGACTCGCCCTGGCGGCTCGACCGCCCTGAGCGAGCGAAGCGAGTCGAAGGGCTTAAACCCGCTTCCCGACCACGAAGCCTTCCTTCGCCAGCCGCGTCACCAGCTCCTCGCACGCCGCCTCCGGCGCGAACTTCAGCGTCCCCTCCGGCGACGACTCCAGCAGCCATGGCTTCAGCCACTTCAGCCGCCTCAGCTTCAGCAGCACCATCGGGTCCGCGCACCGCAGCAGGTGTTCCTTCTCTTCCCAGACAATCTGGATGTCCTCGCCACCCAGCTCGGCGAGCAGGAAACGGACCGTTTCGGGAAGGGGATTGCGCGAGTGCTTCTCGAGGAATTCGCGGATGTCGTCGATGGTCATGCCCGCGTTGAGGCCCGCGGCGAGGCTCTTGCGGTCCACGCGGAACACGAAGGCCGCGTCGGCGCGTTCGAGGCGGGCGACGCGGGCGAGCGCGGTGAGGAGCGCGGCGCCTCCTGCGGGTGAAGCGAGGATCTCGAGGGTGGGGAGGACGGCGAAACCGGTTTCGGAATCCGGGGCGGTCCGGGTGGCTCGCAGGGCGGACGGCGGCGGCTTCTTGCCGAGGAGGGCCCAGGCGGAGGCGCGGGCGAGGCGCCAGGATTCCTGTGAAGCGCCCGTCGCGCGTTCCGCGAACCCGAGGCGGTGAAGGGTCTTGAGGTCGGCGGCGACGCGGGCGCGGATCCAGGTGTCCTCGTTGGGGCCGGGCTCGCCGGCGTGGGCGCCTTCCCACGCGCCGATGGCCACGGGGTCGCCCACGAGATGGCGCGCGAGGGCGTCGGCCGGAATCCACTGCTCGGCGGCATCGGAGAGGATCGCCGTCAGGTGCGCGCGGAAATCGCGCAGCCACCCCGCGGGGCCGAGATAGTCCTCGGCCAGGACCTTCAGCTGCTCCGCGGGCTTCAGCGCCAGGAACGGCTCCAGCGCCTGGCCGCCCAGCGGGTCCGCTTCAACTTCCATCGCGACGCCGGCGGCCGCGCGGCGTGCCGCGAAGCCGAGAAGCTCGTCGAGCTCGGTCGGGGAGAGATGCAGAAGCGCTTCCAGCCGGGAGCGCGCGGCCTTGCCGACCTTGCCGGCCTTGCGCGAGTCGAGCTTTTCGATGTGGGCGACGAGGGCGAGGCGGCGGAGGTCGGTCGCGAACTGCCCGGGGCGCGAGTCGGGATGGGCCGCGGCGATCGACACCGCGAGTTTCCTGCGCTCCGCCGCGAGGGCCGCGCGCGCCTTCTCGGCGACCTTCGCGCACGCCGCTTCACGGAGTTCCTCCGGGATGACGACCTGCGGGAACGCGCTCCAGCCGGGTTCGCCGCAGGGGGCGAGGAGGGCGCGGCGGGAGAGCATCTGGACGGGGGAGTTGGGATTGAAGCGAGCGCCGAGGAGGTCGTCGGCGGTGAGGGGGAGGCGGAGGGCCCAGTCGGGGCGCATGGCGGCGACGCGGTCGGAGAGGGACTTGGCGGCGATGACGCCGCCGCGGCGTGCGACGAACTCGAGGAGCTGGGAAGCGAGGGGCGCGAGGTTTTCGGCGAGGCGCGGGGCGGCCTCGATGAGCTTGCGATGGAGGCGAGCGAGGGCGGCGGCGCGGGGGAGGGTTTCGCGGAGGCCGAGGTCCACGGCGAGGACGCGGGCGCCGGCGTCGGAGTAGTGGCGCAGGGCCTGGGAGAGGGAGCGCGGGCCGGTGCCGGGCATGTCGGGCATGAAGAACCACTCGTAGGGGATCGCGAGCGTGACGGGGCGGACGGCCGACGGGATGGGGAACAGGAGGCCGGCGCACTCGAGGTCGTGGAGTTCCTGCGCGGTGGGCGGCTGGGGGAAATTCTTGAACGGGGAGACGCCGCCGTCGCGGTAAAGCGTGTCGAGGCAGCGCCAGAACGTCTCGCGCAGGTCGGGACGAAGTTCCCACCAGGAGCGCTTGAAGACCTCGGTGTGGACGAGGAGGTCGGCGAGCTCGTCGGCGAGCTGGAGGCGCGTCCGGGGGGTAGGGCGGGGCGGGATGCGGCCCTGGGAAATCAAGAGGAGAGAACCGTCGCCGAGCGAGTCGAAGATCTCGCGAAGGGTCTTGGTGCGGGTCGGGTCGGGGCCCGGGTGGTTCAGGTGGGACCAGGATGTTTTTTTGCGCATGGTTTTCGTTGGGGGCGGCGGGACGACCGGTTGGGGGGCCTCGATCCTCGATGAAGCCGCGGGGATCTTTCTCTTCGCGTCCTTGATCATGGTTCCTTCCCTGTCACGGCCCCGGCATCGATGACCTCATACCGGTAACCTTGTTCCGTCAGGAACAGCTGCCGCTTCTGCGCGAATTCCTCTTCGCTCGTCGCGCGCGTCACGAGGCTGTAGAAGTGCGCCTTGCCGCCGTCCGACTTCGGCCGCAGCACGCGCCCGAGCCGCTGCGCTTCTTCCTGCCGCGACCCGAACGTTCCGCTCACCTGGATGAGGACGTTGGCGTCGGGGAGGTCGAGCGAGAAATTCCCGACCTTCGACAGCACAAGGAGGTTCTGCTTTCCCTCGCGGAACGCGCCGTAGGCCGCTTCGCGCTCCCGGATCGGCGTCTTCCCCGTGATCGCGGGCGCGCCGAGACCCTCGGCCAGCCCTTCCACCTGCTCGAGGTACTGCCCGATGATGAGGATCTGGTCGCGCTCGTGTTTCCCGAGCAGGCGGCGCACGACGTCCACCTTCGCGGGGTTCTCGCTTGCGATGCGGAACTGTTCGCGCTCGCCGGACGCCGCGTAGCGCAGCCGCTCCGCCGGGTCGAGGTCCGCGCGAATCTCGCGGCAGATCGCCGCGGCGATCCAGCCCTGCTTCTTGAGCACCCGCCACGGCATGTCGTACTTCTTCGGGCCGATCAGGCTGAAGACGTCCCCTTCATGCCCGTCCTCGCGCACCAGTGTCGCCGTCAGCCCGAGCCGCCGCCGTGCCTGGATCTCCGCCGTCGCCCGGAACACCGGCGCCGGCAGCAGGTGCACCTCGTCGTAGATGATCAGGCCCCAGTTCGCGCGGTTGAAGATCTCGAAGTGCATGAACGGGTCCGTGCGCTTCTTGCGCCAGGTAAGGATCTGGTACGTCGCGATCGTGACGGGCTTGATCTCCTTCGAGTGGCCCGTGTACTCCCCGATGTCGTCCGCCGTCAGCGTGGACTTGTCGATCAGCTCGTCGCGCCACTGCCGAGCCGCCACGACGTTCGTGCAGAGGATCAGCGTCCGCATCCCCACCTTCGACATCGCCGCCAGCCCGACCATCGTCTTCCCCGCGCCGCACGGCAGCACCACCACGCCGCTTCCGCCCTTCGCCTCCCCGCCCGCCCAGAACGCGTCCGCCGCTTCTTTCTGGTACTTGCGCAGCCCCCACGACGGTCCCGCCACGCGGCTCGTGCGCACTTCGAACTTCAGCACGTCGCCCTGCACGTACCCCGCGAGGTCCTCGACGGGCCAGCCGAGCTTGAGAAGGGCCTGCTTGACGGGGCCGCGCTGGACGGTGGCGATGCGGATGCTGAGGTCGTCGGGGCGGTCGAGGAGAAGGGGGCGGACCTTGTTGTTGGACCAGAGCTGGAGGGCGAGGGCGGGTTCGGCGCAGCGGAGGACGAATCCGTCGCCGAGGGCTTCGAGGCGGACGCGGCCGAAGCGAGCCATCTGCTCGCGGATTTCGGCGCGGACGTTCTGGGGGATTTCGTACTTCGCGTGCTTCTCGAGGCCGGTGATGATTTCCGAGGCGGCCATGCCCGAGCTGGCGGCGTTCCAGAGCGAGAGCGGCGAGATGCGGTAGGTGTGGACGTGCTCAGGGGATTTCTCGAGCTCGGCGAAGCGCGCGAGGAGGTCCCTGGCTTCCTCGAACCCGGGGGTGTCAACCTCGAGGAGGATGGAGCGGTCGGACTGGACGATGGCGCAGCGAGGCATGGTGTGGGGGAGCTCCGGGGAGCCCTGCATTAGACCTGTTTGAAGCGGGGAGCGCAAGGCGTCAGGCGTACTTGGCCGGCATTGCGGGGTGGCCGGGAGGGGAAACAGCAAAATCAAAAAGGAGAACCCTCAAGGAAACGACAAACCGCA
>CAVPNQ010000162.1:0-10828 GCA_963706735.1 uncultured Planctomycetia bacterium | reverse complement strand
CGCCGAAGTGAGACACCACCCAGAGAGGAATTCGTCTCCTTACTTCCTATTACTTGCTAGGTATGTCGGCGCAGACGAGTCAGTCTTATTGACATTTTCAGAGTCCTCATCGAATCGAGTTCGGTGTGCAATGATCCTTGCGATTGGGCTTCCTGACTGGCCTGGCCGTGGGAGAGAATACATTGGCGAAGGCCTCATTGCATCGCGAATTGATTTCTGCAGATTTACGCCAAACGGGCCTTCGATGCCAAGGATAGAATGTGAATTTCCTCCTGTTGGATCCTGCCTTCTGAAGAAATTGTCCAGCCCCCCAGTCTCGACATCATTGGCGACATGGCGCATTTTGGTCGAGACGGCAGCCGCGAGTTCAGATGAGGCCTTCCGGGCCGTCCTTAGAGCATTGCCCGCCTCCGGCGACCCCAGAGCCGAATTGTGGAGGATACTGAGCTTGAATCTCGGCTCTCCTGGATTGGGCCTCATCCTAGCGCACGAGATGTACTATGCATTAGGTGTAGAGGATCTCGACGCGGCACGACGCTTAATTGGCTCCCAGCGAGCATGGTCAACTTGGGTCGCTCTATTTGCGATCCTGAAGGAAGGCGGAACAGATCTGAGCGGGCAGGTTCGAGAAAAACTGGACCTCATCGGAACCGCTGATGTCGCACCATTCATAGGAATTCTCTCGGAGTTGGACTGCCCACTTGCCGACTGGTGCAACATTGAGAGAAGTGTAACATTGCTTCAATGGGTTCAAGATTTGGAGACTGACGCCGATATCGCAGCCTTTGCTAGGCTGTGGGAACGCAAGGAGGGGACGGAGGAACATCGACATCGATTACTCGCTGCAGTTTTTGCGGGACAGAACGAATCGTCGTCGGTGAGAGTGCTTGAGAAGTTGTTGGAATCTTCTGATCGTCAGCACTTGCAGGCGGCCCTGTTGGCCTGCTTGCCGAACATTGCGGATGTCGACGTGTACAATCATGTTAAGGAAGTCACGCTGCAGAAGTGAGGTTGTGGGTTGCCGTGTCCTGCTACGGAGAGCTTGTGATGATTGCCCTTGAGAATGGAAACAGAGCGGTGCGCTTCAACTCTGTTAAACCACGAAGCGGCGTTGATTGGAATCCGCATCAACTCGCGATTACCCACTCTGCATCGCCTTGGTCGCGAGGGCGATGGCCCGGAGGCCCCGGACGAGCCGGGAGTAGAGGAAGTCCGGCTCTGCCCTGGTCGGCACGCATCCAGCCCTTTCGACGATCGCCCGGACGTACTTCTCTCCGCGCTCCAGGAGCAGCCGAAGCCAGGAGGAAATGAAGTAGCCGATCCAGATCAGGCGGCGAATGGCGTGGAAGTTTCGGACGCGGAAATCCTCCAATCCTGTTTCCTGCTTCACGAATTGGGTGAGCGTCTCGACGGCCCATCGGAGGAAGTAGTTGCGGATGACTTTCTCGGCCTGGAAGTGATTGGTGACCTCGACCGTCGTCAGCACGAGAAGAAAGGGCTCGTCCTCGTCGGGAGCAGACTGCGCAATGAGGGAAAGCGGGCGCCCTTTCGCCGGGCAACCTCACGGCCTGAAAGCCGAATGGAAGCAGCCGCTCCTTGCCGGTGCGTTGAGACTCGAGCTTGATGACGTGCGGCAGCGTCGCTGCGAAGTCGTGGGCGACTCCCAGTTCCTCGCCGGAGCGGTCCTCCAGCTTGCGATCTCCGCGCAACCTCACGAGGTACCTGGCGTTGCGCTCGTCCATCCATCGGTAGAGCTCGTTCCGATCGAAGCCGCGGTCCGTGACGAAAAGCCCTTTGCCCTGCGTCGAGTCGAGGATTGTCTGCAGCCCTCTCTCGATCACCAGGTTCTCGCTCGGCGTATCCGGATCGCCCAGGCTGTGGAGCAAGTTGTGGAGCGGCAGGATGTCGCGCCGGCTCTTCACCAGACACGACTCGAAAAGCCAATACCCTCGGCCAATTCCATCCTCACTGCCGTCGTGCACGTACTCGAGAAACGGCATCTTCTTGCTTGCGGGCTTCTGCACGTCTCCCAGGTCGACCACGATCAATTCCTCGGGATGGATCCTCTGGGCCGCATAGGCGCGGTATTGCTCGGCGCCATCCTTCAGCGACCACTCCTCGCTCTCCAGCAACCTATAAAAGCGCTTCGACCGCCCCCAGATCTCCATCGGCGCAGCGCCAGGACGGCAACTCGTGCGGGCCGCGTTCACCATCTGCAGTATCCGCCCATGAAGCACGCCCTTCATCAGCTCGACCAGCGTCTTGAGCCTCTGACGCCCCATCCCTTAAAAATAGCGTTTCACAAAATTGTCCAAACTGCCGATACCAAAGGCAGCCAGCGATGGCTTCACGGTACACCTCCGAGGGAAGAGAGTTGGGTGGCACTAACTCTCATCGACCTTCGGGGTTTTTTTCTTGGCCCAGCCCTCGGTTCAACTTGGGTTATCGCGAGGCACGTCACATTCAGTATCTGTTGAGGCGGCGGGTCGCCCGCAGGGCGCAGAGGAAGTGCCTATAACGCGCGCGCGTCGAAGATTCGACCCGGCGTCGGAGCCGCGTCCGTGTGCCGGCGAGGTCCGAGGGGACCTCGCACGCCCGTCATGATTTGGATCGTCGAACGTGCTTCCCTTCGCTTCCGGCCGCTCAGCGCCTGATCGGAGGATGCACTTCCTCAAGAGGTTTCACTCCCGATCCGACCGGGGTGATTCGGCAGGGATGTCAGCCCCTCACCATTGCCAGCTTGAAACGGCGAGGCGCGCTGTAAGCTGCTCGAGGAATTTGTGATCTGCGGGGCTGACAAATTCAACTTCCCCCAAGTGCCGGACCCTGAACATGCATGATGGAGCAGAAAGTGGTCCGGATGGGCGATGAGGGATTCGAACCCCCGACCCGCTGCGTGTAAAGCAGCCGCTCCGCCGCTGAGCTAATCGCCCTGAAGTCGCGATGATAACCGGAGCACCGCCTGCCATCGCCTCCATCGGACTCAATCCGCTTCTTTCATCACCGCGCGGTGGCCCTCGGACTCCGGTAACTCCAGCGGCCGGCCGGCGCGCTTCCCACCCCAAAACACCAGGAAGAACGCGCTTCCCACGATGTACGTCCCGATGGTGCAGAGCATGGGAAGGGTGTACCCGTCGCGGCCCCAGGAGACGTGGTGGATCATCCAGCCGCCTGCGGAAGCGGAGGCGGCCCAGCAGACGTTCCAGGAGACCTGTTTGAGGGAATTGGTGACGGCCTGCTGGTCGGCGGCGGCCTGGTCCATGACGAAGGCGGAGTTGACGGGGTGGGACATGTTCATGAGGAGGGAGCGGAGGAGGAAGGCGGCGACGGCGACGGGGAGGCTGGTAGTGAAGGCGAGGGCCGCGAAGAACGGGATGGAGAGGAGTTGGGAGCCGGCGATCGTGGTGACGCGTCCGAGGCGCTGGGCGATGGCGGGGGCGATGAAGAACCCGACCATGTTCATGGCGCTGGAGGCCGCGAAGTAATAGGAGATCTGGGCGGGGGATTTGGCGAAGCGGTCCTGGAAGTAGAGGTTGATGAAGGGGATGGTGAGGCCGGCGCCGGCGCCGATGCAGGCGTCGGGGATGCAGAGCTTGAGGAGGGTGCGCCAGTCGCGGGCGAGGAAGAAGTCGCGAAGGGTGCGGCGGGTGGCGGACGCGACGGGGCTGTCGGAGAGGAACGCGATCGGCAGGACGGCGAGGACGGCGCCGGCGGAGCCGGTGAGCATCATGGTGCGGAGGGCGTCCTGGCCGGTGCCGAGGAGGCGCTGGAGCGGATCGACGGCGAGCGTGCCGAGGGTGCCGGTGAATGCGGTGAGGCCGATCGAGACGCCGAACAGGTGCCCGCGCTCGGCGGGCTGCGAATTGCGCGCGTAGAACGGGCTCGCGGCGACGCCGAACGCCGCGCCCCCAGCCCCCGCCACGAACGACGCCGCGGCGATCGCGAGCCGCCCCTCGAGCAGCGCCGTCCCGGCGCTTCCCGCCATCGAAATCAGCACCGAGAGCACGAGGATCGGCTTGATGCGCCAGCGGTCGAGCAGGAGCGCTGCCGGGACGACGCAGATCACGGTCCCGAGCTGCACGGCCGACATGAAGTACCCGATCTCGGCTTCGTTGTACCCGGCCTTCTTGAGATACAGGTTCCGCGTCACGCCGAGAAGCGCGCCGCCGAGCGCGAACAGGGCGTTGGCGACGAGGAAGCGCCGCGCGTTGGGAGAGAAGGCGCGGACGTGGTCGGCGTAGTCGCGGTGCAGGGACATCGGGGTGCAGAGGTTACACTTCCTCCATGCGTGGAGTGCTGAGATTCGGGTGGGCGATGGCCCTGGTTCTCGGACTGGGTTGGTCGGCGGGCCTGCCTGAAACGCCGGAGCCTCGATGCGCCCCAGAACAGGCATGGAGGCCAACGCTGATGATCGATCACGTTGGAATTCTCGGCCCGCGAAGCCGCGTCAGCGCCTGGCTGCACTACCGATGGATCGTCGTCGATCCGGACAGCAGCGAACTGGCCTCGTTCGCCACGAATCTGGACGACCAGTCTCCCCCGTCCATCACTCCGCCGCCGCCCTCCGTATCATCTGACTCACAGGCCGGCAGCCAGTAGCCGTCCGCACCCGAAATCAGGAGCCCCCATGCTTCGCACGCTTGCCCTTTCCCTTTCCCTTGCCCTTTCCCTCCCGGTCTTCGCCGACAACATCACCGACCTTCTCCAGAAGGCGATCGAGCAAACGAAAAAGCCGCCCGAATCCACCCTCGGAGATGACCTGTACAAGGACAAGAAGTACGAAGAGGCGTCCGAGGCCTACCTCGAGCACGTCATGAAGCGTCCCGACGACGGGAACGCCTGGTACAACCTCGCGTGCTGCCTGGCGCTGTTGAAGCGGAAGGACGAAGCGATCACCGCGCTCGAGCAGGCGGTGCACGCAGGGTTCACGGACGCGAACCACGTGAAATCGGACCCGGACCTGGAATCGATCCGCAAGAAGAAGGCGTACAAGGCGGTGGTGAAGGAGCTGGAAGGGTCGTCGGGGTCGAAGCCGAAGACGGAGTGGATCCCGGGCGGGGCGCTCCTGCCGTGCTACGTGCGCAAGCCGAAGAACTACGATGCGCAGAAGTCGTACGGGATGCTGCTGCTGCTGCACGGGCGCGGGGACACGGCGGAGCACTTCCTCGAGAACGTCGAGGACTGGCGCGGGGAGGACTTCTTCGTCGCGGCGATCGAGACGCCGTACGTGCTGTCGCTTCCGGGCGGGCGCAACGGGCGGTGCTGGGCGCCGTGGGAGTCCGGGAAGGACAACACGAAGGAGGCGTACAAGCTGTCGGCGGCGACGGTCGGGGCGACGCTGGACGCGCTGGCGAAGAAGTACCCGCTGGATGCGAAGCGCGTGTACATCCTCGGGTTCAGCGAAGGCGCGTTCATGGCGGCGCACTGCGCGATGATGCAGGCGGACAAGATCGCCGGCGCGATCGTGATCAGCGGCGGGTTCGACCCGTCGCTCGTGACGGACGCGGACTTCGAGAAGGCGAAGGGCGTGCGGATCCTGCTGGCGCACGGGACGAGCGACGGGGTGGTGCCGTTCGCGACGGGAAAGAAGCTCCAGGAGGCGCTGACGGAGCACGGCGTGCCGCACGACTTCTTCCCGTTCGAGGGCGGGCACTCGGTGCCGCAGGGCGTGCGCGAAGGCGTGGACGGGTGGCTGCGCGGGAAGGAAATCCCGGAGGAGCTGAAGGCCGGCGCGGCGAAGTAGCGGCCCTTCAACCGCGGACGGGCTGCTCCTGGTAATCCTCGACGACCTCGTCCACGGCGAGCCGGACGAGCGCGACCCGGCGGCGCTTTCCGCCCGACGTGAACCGGTAGTCGTCCATCTTCCCCTCCGCGAATTTCGCGCTCTGGCCGCAGGAGAGGATTTCGACGATTCCGGTCGCCTCGTCCTCGCGGACGACGGCGTACAGCGGCGTTCCCTTCGCGATCATGGCGCTTCCTCGAGTGGATCCGGCGGCCCCATTCTCACCGAGGCGGGCCCGGGTGCGCGAGGAGAGTTCCGGATTTCACCGAGCCGGATCGACTCGGGCGTCGTCATACACGGGAGCGATCGCAGCCAACCTCCGGTCCCGGATCGCGTATCCTCTTCAGCCGCAGTTCACTCCCCTTTCCAAGGAACCCCGCATGCAGCGCAGCATCCTCGCCCCGCTCATCCTCGGCGCCGCCGTCCTCGCGCTTCTCGCCCTGCAGGTCAGCACTTCCATGAGAATCACGAAGCTCCAGGAGCAGATTGTGAAGCTGGAAGAGCGGCCCGGCGGCGGGGGCGGTAGCACGGTGGCGGCGGCGACGGACGGGACGCGGAGCGGCGCGAAAGCGGGCGAAGCGGCGCGGGACGGGAGCGGACGGGTGGACGGCGGCGGGCACGGTTCTGATGCGCCGGCCAACGTCGCGGGGGGATCGAGCGACCCGGGCCCGTCCGGCGCGAAGAAGCCCGTGCTGCGCGCCGCCGACGGCCCGATCACCGAGAAGGACATCGAGGCGATGATCGAGAAGAAGCTGGCCGAGCACGACAAGAAGAACCCCTTCGCCCAGATCATGAACTTCGAGGACCCGGTGGCGGTGATGGAGCGGGAACTCAAGCTGTCGCCGATCCAGAAGACGCGGATCCAGCAGCACATCAAGGAACGCGAGGACGCGATCATGGAGCTGTGGCAGACGGAGGAAGCGCGCAAGGACTGGCGCGCGACGGAGGAAAAGGCGGGCGAGCTGCGGAAGAAGTGCGAGGAGTCCGTGAAGCGGGAGATGGACCTGGCGCAGCAGGAGAAGTACGAGGAGCTGAAGAAGGCGGGGAAGATTTCGGACTTCGGCGGCGGGATGTCGATCATGATCGGCAATTCGAAGGAAGTGGACGCGCCCGAGGCCGGAAAGTAGCCCAGGCAAAACAGACGGCCGCCGGACGGGAGGACCGTCCGGCGGCCGGTTTATTTTCGGCGTCTACTTTCCCGGCTGCCCGTTGCCCGCGCCCATCCCGGCCGGCATCTCGCGCCCTTCCGCCGTCGTGAACGAGATCGTGACGCGCGCGCCCTCCTGGCCCGTGATTTCGATCGTGTACTTGCTCGCGAACTTCAGGGGCTGCTTGGCCGCGTAGATCATCGGCAGCTTCTGGATTTCGTAGAGGTCCACCGGCTTTCCGTCCGGGTCGAGAAGGCGGACGACGGCCTTCTTGGGCTTGCCGCGGAGGAACTCGACGGAGAAGAGCGTCCCCGACCGGGTTTCGCCGAAGGGCGCGAGGGGGTTGGGGCCTTCGCCGCCGAAGACCGGGGAGATGTCGGTGTCGCCGTCGCCGGGGAAGCTGATGACGTCGCCGAGCGCCTGCCCGCCGCCGCCGCCTGCCGCCTTGCAGGACCACCAGCCGTACGGGGGCAGACCGCCGAAGCAGACGCGCGAGCAGTTCCGGTTGAGCACGGGGTCGCGGTGGTACGCCGATCCGAGCCAGCCGTCCATGCAGCCTTCCGCCGTCCCGCCGCCCAGGATGCCGCGCGCGGCGGAAGCGCCCTCGTTCGTGTAGCCGGGGAGCTTCGGGTCCTCGTTGTGGGCGCCGAGGCCCGCGGTCGAGGGGTTGCCCTTGTTCATCTCCAGGTACCGGCCGTGCATGTACCCGCCCATCGAGCCCGACCAGTCCGCCATCACCGGCGAGAGCTTGCAGAACTTGCGCCGCTTGTTCAGGTGCCGCACGCCCTTCGCCACGTGCGCCCACGACCCGAACCACCCCGCGAGAATCTCCGCCTCTTCCTTGTACGGCGCTTCCAGCTTGCCCACCGCCTCCGCGTAGATCGCCGCCAGCTTGTCGCCGGCCTCGCTCCACGCCTTCAGGAGTTCCTCGTGCCGTTCGTCGCCCGGCCACGCCGTCGCGATCCCGGCCGGCTTGATCTCCTTGTCCGGCTCGAAGATCCGCTTGAGGACGCCGTCGCAATCGTCCACTTCCCCTTTGAACCCGTTCTTCGCCATCAGCTCGCGGAGCTTTCCGACCTCCTCGGCGGCCTGTTTGCGGGCGGCCTGAAGGGGGGCGTCGGGCGCAGGGGGTTTTCCCTGCGCGAACGCGGGGACGGCAAGGGCGAGAAAGAGGGCGACGACGGCGCGCGTCATGAATGACCTCCGTAAGTTCGGCGAGGGGGGTTGACGGGCGCCCGGTGAGGGAGGGCGTCGGTGGGAATGCTGTCACGGGGGCGGACGACGTGCAAGCGCAAGTTGACCTGAAAGGTCAGGTATTCCCCAAGCGCGCGGCTCTTTGCCTCCCCGCGCTTCCCCCGTACCATCCCTCCATGCCCCCCGAATCCCAGCCCGGCCTGCCCGGGTACAAACGCGACTTCGGCGCGTTCGACAAGGCCGCCGAGGAACTCCTCCAGAAGCTCGGCGTCACCGTCAACGCCGACCTCATCCGCGAACTCATCGTCACCGCCCTGCGCATGTCGGACGACCAGACCGAGCGCGGCGACGTGAAGATCGTCTCGAGCGCGGTCAAGGAGCTCCGGTACGCGTTCAAGACGTTTGCGCCCTGGAAGCGCGTCCGCAAGGTGTCGATCTTCGGAAGCGCGCGGACGCCGCGGGACAACGCTTCGTACAAGCAGGCCGCCGAGTTCGCGAAGGAGATGGCCGCCCGCGGGTTCATGATCATCACGGGCGCCGGCGGCGGCATCATGCGCGCCGGCAACGAGGGCGCAGGCGCGGAGAAATCGTTCGGCGTCAACATCCGGCTCCCGTTCGAGCAGCGCGCCAACACCGTCATCACCGGGGACAAGAAGCTCGTCACGTTCCGCTACTTCTTCACGCGCAAGCTCATGTTCCTCAAGGAAGCGGACGCGGTCGCCTTCTTCCCCGGCGGCTTCGGAACGATGGACGAGATGTACGAGACGCTCACGCTCGTGCAGACCGGCAAGACCGTCCCCATCCCGCTCGTCATGGTGGACAACCCCGGCGGCACCTTCTGGGCCGACTGGCACGGCTTCGTCGAGCGCCTCATCTACCGCGGGCTCGTCAGCGAGGAGGACAACAAGCTCTTCAAGGTCGCCTACTCCGTGAAGGAAGCCGCCGACGAGATCTGCAATTACTACCGGAACTACAACTCTTCGCGCTACGTGAAGGGCCGCTTCATCATCCGCATGAACGCGCCGATTTCGGCCGAGACGGTCGCGCGGCTGCGGAAGGACTTCACGGACATCCACGGCGGGGACCTGGAGCTGACGACGGTTCACCCGGACGAGATCCACGAGGAGCGGGTGGCGCACCTGCCGCGGCTGGCGATGAACTTCAACCGTCGGAACCAGGGGCGGCTGCGGGAGCTGATCGACATCATCAACCGGGAGCCCGGGGTCGGGGAGCAGCCGGCGACGAGAACGACGGGACCGGCGGACGACGACGTGGGCGGCGCGACAGGAGAATAGCTTAGATGAAATGAGGGTGCGTGGCCGGAATTGCCGCAGCTTCTGAGGGGAACTTGACTTGAGCCCTGGCCGCGAAAAGGCAAACTCAAAATTGCGAAACGCAAAGCCAAAAGCCAAAGGCAAAACGGAGAACTCAATTCACCGCTGATGCCACCCGGCAAGCCACGTGACGAATGGCCCGACTTGTCGTTTGCGGTTTGTCGTTTGCTTGAGGGTTCTCCTTTTTGTCTTTGCCGTTTCCCCTCCCGGCCACCCTCTGCAACACCGACCAGGCACCCGCGAAAGGAGCCCGGCTTCTCTTCGCCGCGGCCCGGGCATACAATGGGGCCGTTGGATTCCATAGAAGGAGTCACCTGATGCTGCGCGTTTCCGCGTTCGTCCTGGCCGCCCTGGCGCTCTGCGTCTCCGCGCGGGCCGGCACTCCCGAGGGCGTCCGCTGGGCGGGCTCGTGGCAGGCCGCGACCGCCGAGGCCGCGGAGCGAAACGTCCCGATCCTCGTCGTGTTCGTGAGGCAGGACGAAGCCGGACTCGCCATCGAGAAGTCCGTCCTCACCGGCCGCGAGTTCGTCGCCGCTTCGAAGAAATGGGTCACGGTCTACTGCAACAGGGACGAGACCCAGCCGACGAAGAAGGAAGGGGACAAGGAGTTCTCGGCCCTGACGCCGGGAATCACGGTCGCGGAGCACATCGCGGCCTGGAAGGCGCTCTCGGGGCAGTTCTTCAAGACGGACGACGCCCCGGCGCCTGCGTTCGTATGGTGCCTGCCCTCGGGCGAAGAAGTCGGCCGGAACGAAGGGCCGATGACGTCCCGGGAAGTGACGGCCCGCATGGCCGAGGCCACGAAGAAGGCGGGGCCGGGGCTGGACGCCGGCGACTACGTCGAGGCGCTGGACCACCTCAAGGCCGGCGGCGCCGCTGCGGACGAACGCAAGGTCCAGGACGCCGTGAAGGAGTTCGCCGCCGTCGTCAAGATGCAGAAACTGCCGGGCTCGAAGGGCGTCGTGAGCCGCGCACAGGCGGAACTCGACAAGCTGGACGCCGCGGGGCGCGCCGCCATGGAGCCCGCCAACGAAGTCATCGTGGCCGAGGACTACCCCCGCGCGAAGACGATCCTCAAGGACGTCATGGACACCTATCGCGGGCTGCCGGCCGCGAAGGACGCCGGGAAGAAGTACGACGAAGTCTGCGAACTGGAAAAGGCCAAGGCGAAGCGGAAAATCGGCGGCGACGGCAAGCGGTAGGGCGGATCAGGGTGCATGGCCGGTATTGCAGAGTGGCCGGGAGGGGAAACGGCAAAATCAAAACGGAGAACCCTCAAGTAAACGACAAACGGCAAACGACAAGCCGGTCAGCGTCGTCGAGTCGCAGGGTCGGGTGGTTCGCCGTGTGGCGTCGTCCGTGGAACTTTT
>CAVPNQ010000161.1:0-93969 GCA_963706735.1 uncultured Planctomycetia bacterium | reverse complement strand
GAACTCCGCCGTTCTTCCTCGTCCGCCACCCCCGCCGCACCGTCCATTCCACCTCGCCCCCTGTCGCCGGCGCTTCCCGCTGCCCGATCCCGAACCCTGCCAGCCCTCTCAGGTCGAAGCCGTACGGCGGGGGGAAGCGGCCGCTCGCGGGAGAGCTCTTCGACGGCGTTGCGGATGAGGAGCGGAAACGCGGCGAGGAGGGGGAGGTTGGAGTCCTCGAGCGCGAAGCCCAGGGTGACGCGGTCGGCGGTCGCGATCGCGAGCGGGCCGGCGGCGGAGTCGATGAGGACGGTCGCCGACGGGTCGCGCGGCAGCGGGTGCGCGCGGGCGACGCGCAGGCGCGAGAGGTCGAGGCCGCGGAGGAGGCGGTGGTCGGCGGCCCAGGCGGTGACGGCGGGGTTTTCGACGGCGGCGCCTGCCCCCGGCGCGCCGATGGCGACGCACGGGTCGCCCGACGGCGCGCAGCGGTCGTACACCACGAGGTCCGCGCCCTTCTCCTTCCCCGGCTCCACGATCCCCGACTGCGGGTCGAGCGCCTTCCCCAGGGAAAGCAGCGCCGAGGCCAGGAACGGCGACTTCGCTTCCGGCGCCGCGATGAGGATGCGCGGATGTCGAAGCGGCGGGACGAAGGCGTAGGCGGCGTCGTCGATCGCCAGGGCGTCGCCGGCGGCGAGGCGGGCCTCGAGGATGCCGCCGTCGGGCGCGTCGAGGGAGCCACGGAGGGTGAGTGAAGCGCCGGGGGCGAGCGAGGCCCAGGGGAGGTCGAGTTTCTCGCGGCCGCAGGTGACGGCGACGGCGCCGCCGGCGTCGGCCTTGCCGCGGTTCGTGAGGCGCACGGCGACCTCGACGCGGCTGGAGGCCCAGGCACGGCCGGCGTCGATCGCGTCGAGGGACAGGTTGGCCGCGGGGCGCGCGACGAGCGGCGCGAAATCGCCCCCCGCGGCGCGGTCGGACCAGACCACCGTCTTCAACGCCCCGGCCCGCGCCGCCGGATCCTGCGCCGCCAGCGCCAGCGCCCCCGCCACGTCGCCCCCGCGCCCCTCCGGCCGCGGCATCGCCGGCAGCGCTTCACCACCCCCCCGCCAGCCGCCCAGCGCGCGCGGGGAATCGCCGGCGAGGAAGATGCGGAAGCGGTCGCGGGCGGGGAGGGCGCGGGTGAAGGCGTCGGCGCCGTCGAGGGCGTTGGCCCAGCGGCCGTCGCGTGCGCCCATGGAAGCGGAGGCGTCGAACACGAGCGCCCAGTCGGTCCCCTGCACGGCGGCGGGGCGCGGCCCGGCGGCGGCGAGGGCGAGGGCGGCGCAGGCGGCGAGGTTCAGGAGGAGCGAGCCCTTGTCGCGGATCGTCCGCCAGCCCGCGCGCGCGCGCTTCCCCGCCACCGCGGCCAGCCATGCCTCGAGGTCGGGGACCACGACGCGCGGGCGGCGGCGGCGCATGAGGAATGCGACGGCCACCGGCGCGAGCGCCGCGAAGGCCCAGAGAAAGAGGGGGCGTTCGAAGTTCATCGGCGCGCGAGCGCTCCACCGGGCCGGAGAAGGGCGGCGACCGCGTCGAGCAATGGCGCGCGGGCGAGGACGCGGCGGTACGGCATGCCTTCGCGGGCGCAGAACGCCTCGAGCGCGTTCCAGCGGCCGGTCAGGGCCTCGCGGTACCGCGCGAGCGTCGCCTCGTCCGCGTCCACGTCCACTTCGCGCCCGGTCTCGGCGTCCGCGAGCCGCAGCGGGCCCGCGAGCGCGGGCTTCAGTTCCTCCTCCGCCACCACGTGGATCGCCACGACGTTCCCGCCGCGCGGCCGGAGCGCATGAAGCGCTTCCCGCGCGCCGGTGTCGCAGAAGTCGCTGATCACGACGGCGAGCCCGCGCGTCGTCCCCGGCGGCGGCGCCGCCGCGCGCAGGTCGGTCCGCCCGCCGGCCGGCGCGCGCTCCAGCGCCCGCAGGTACCCGATTCCCGCGCCTTTTCCGCGAAGCGCCTCCCCGCCCGCGACGCGCTTGTCGCCGAACGCCCCCCACGACAGCGTGTCCCCGCGCGCCAGCGCCACGTACCCCACCGCCGCCGCCACCGCCAGCGCTTGGTCGCGCTTCCCGAAAAACCCCATCGAGTCCGACACGTCCACCGCGACCCACGCGTGCAGGTCGCGCTCCGCCGCGAACCGTTTTACATGCAGCTGCTCATGCCGCGCGTAGACGTTCCAGTCCACGGTGCGCAGGTCGTCGCCCTCGACGTACGAGCGGTAATCGCGGAATTCGGAGGAAGCGCCGTCACGGGGGGACGGCCGCTCGCCGGCCCGCTCGCCGGTGCGGAGGCGGCGGGCGAGGAGGACGAGGGATTCGAGGGTGCGGAGGAAGGTGTCGTCGAAGAGCATCTGTAGAGGAGAGATGGGAGACGGGAGCGTGGAAAACAGCAAGCGCAAATTCAATCGCAGCTTAGCGAGGCTTCGGAACCAACAAACGCGCCCGGGCCGCATGGCGGGCCCGGGCGCGCAGGAAGGGTGGAGAGTGTTGGATCAGTTGTCGAGCTGGTCGCGGACGCGGACTTGAAGCCTCGCGTCAACGGTGCTGCCCTCGAAGGTCTTGGTCCAGAACACCATGGCTCCTCCCAGTGTCTGGCACGAGCAAGGAGCGGAGACGAAGAAGGAGAAGAACTGGACGTCCTCGGAGGAGTCGTCGTCGATCAGGGCAGGGTCGGAGAAACCGTGGTCGTCGTCGCCGCCGATGCGCCAGCCGACCTTCCCCTCGTGGGGATCGCACTCCTGGTAGTAAAGGTGGTTCTCCTCGCGGAACCACACTCCGAGGATGTTGTCCTGGACGCCGGTCCCCAGCACGGCGGGGGCGTTGGCGCCGCTGGGCGTGGAAAACGGAAGACTGAGCTCGAACGGCTCGGCCGCTTCGGACCCGACGGAAGGCGTGAAGGACTCTTCGAGCGAGACCGCGGGGTCGCGTGCGTCGAACCAGCGTGTGCGCAGCGCGTCGCCGAGTGCGTCGACTTCCGAAATGGCGTCTTCCATGAAGAGCACGTGGACGAATTCCGCGGGTCGCGGGCGGTCTTCGCTGTCTTCGCCGGTTGCGGGATCGAATCGGCCGATGTCGCGTCCCGGCGGAGTGGCGACGAGGCGAACGGTCTGGGAGGGGACCTGGCGGCTGGTGGACGAGCTGTCGATCTCGACGGTCTCGATGGAGCTGCCGAGCCGGGTTACGAAGAGCCGGAAGTCGGAAGCGAGGGGATCGATGTCCCTGCGAAAGACGCAGAGGATGTCGCCGCCGTCACCGGCGTCGATGGCGTTGACGTTGGTGTGTTCGTTGTGGACCGTCTGGCTTGCGGCGTTCTGTTCTCCCTGTTCGAAGATCGCGACGACGACGGGGGAAGCGACCGCCGGCGAGACGGGGAATGCCAGGCCCGCGGTGAGGCGGGCATCCAGGATTCTGTCCGCGGTCCCGTCGCTCTGCTCGTACAGGACATGCATGACGTCCGGATTCGACTGGATGCCGCAGACGTAGCCGAGGGAGTCCTGGAACATGAACCAGCGGACCTCTTCGGCATCGACGTCCGCGTTCACGTTTACGGCGGGGGAAAGCGACTCCGCGAGCGGAGGGATTGTGAAGGCTCCGTCCTCGTCCGGCCTTGTCGTCAGGTACTGGGCCACCCAGAGCCCCAGGTTATCGACCAGGGCACCGTCGGTCAGCTCGCGCCAGGCAATCCAGATGTAGTCGCCATTCCGCGAAATCCTCGTGTCCACGTGTTCGGCAAAGACAAGGTCCGGAGCGTCGGGGTCTTCAACGTCGACGGTCCCTGCCGAGATCACCGCTCCCGTGTTCCCGTCCACCTCTGCGAGGCAAAGTCGCGCGTTGGCGAGCGGATCGAAGAAGCTGCCGATCGATTGCTCGACCAGTTGCGTGGTCAGGACGACGATGTTCGCGAGTCCTTCGTCCGACCCATAGGCACTGTTGGAAACGAGGAAGTCTCCGTCCTCGTTCAGGAACTGGGCCCGGTTGTCGAACGAGTCCGTGGCGGCGATCGTGGAACTGACCGACAGGTGCGCGGGAGACGAGGGCGTCCCCGTTACCAGGTCCACCGTGACTTCCTGGATCGTCTCGTCCGCATCGCTGTTCGTGGTGGATCCGAATCCGGTGAAGCTCGGGGTCTCGTCTCCCGGAAACGTGTTCCGGGCCACGCAGCGGAAGAATACCGTTCCGTTGTAGGTGACCAGGGCCACGTTCGAAACCTGCGTCTCCTCGCTGCTCCCCAGGTCGTCCGACGCACCGAGAGTCACCTGCGACAGCCGCGTGTCGCTTCCCGGCGGCAGCGGCAGCTCATGGCTGATGTCGGCCGCAAGGTCGAATGCCGCCATGTGCAGCGCGGAGTCGTCGGGCCCCCCGGCCAGGTCGTTATTTTCGCGCTGGGCCCAGACGACCGCGATCCCCGTCGTCGGGTCGCCGTACCGGTACCGGTTCCCCGTCGTCGTCCACCGCCCTTCCCCGCAGACTCCGTCGCTCAGGATGGCGAATGTCGAGACGTCCTC
This sequence comes from uncultured Planctomycetia bacterium, assembly GCA_963706735.1. Classification (GTDB taxonomy): domain Bacteria; phylum Planctomycetota; class MHYJ01; order WSZJ01; family WSZJ01; genus WSZJ01. Next base: position 89,456 of record CAVPNQ010000161.1, on the reverse strand, counting down.
CGCCGCTTCGTCCTCCATGTTCAGCCGGACCGCCATCTCCTGGAACCCATAGCGCTGTTCGGGCAAGTGGCGAGAAGTGGAATCAAAGTAGGTTGCGAACAGGCACTGGTTGACCCCATCGGGGCCCGCGCCGTCGGTGTCCACGTCGGGTGCGGACCAGAAGATGATCGCGTCGCCATCCCTGTCCTGCATGGCCTTGCTGTCGGATCCCGATGTATTGAGGAACGCGTGACAGACGCGGTTGACGTCAATGGGTCCGGGAGGTGCGCCGAGCGCGACGTCGGCGGCGGCGAGCGCCACCGGCGGCGTCCATGTTTCGCCGTCGTAGTACTGGCAGAAGGTCGTGAATGCCCCGACGGTGACCGTCGTATAAGTCAGAAGAGCGGTCCCCCGGTCGCCGTTGAACGTGATTTTCATGCTCTGGAACGACTGGTTCGAAGGGCTCATCGCGCGCTCGTCGTCCGCGACGTTTCCGGTCTGCACAGGAGCGCCTGGGAAGTCGTCGGTTGTGAAAATGCCGGGCTCGCTCCTGATGACGGTCTTGCGGATGGTCTTGCGGCATCCCGGTGCCGCGGACACGAACAGGACGACGGCCAGAAGCGCGTACCAGCGCCTTGAACAGGGCATGAAACCTCCTCGTTGGCGAAGTACAGGAATCGTCGGGGTCAGAGTCGTTCCCTCGGCGCACATGCCCCGGATTGGCCGCGGAATGCCGCGGCTGGGAGAGAGATTACGGTTCGCGTGGCGGGCTGGACAAGGGGGATGGAGAGAAAGTTGCCCACCCGGAAACGACACCGCCCGGGGATCGGCTCCCCGGGCGGAATCAGTATCGCTCATCAATCGGCGGTCAAGCGAACAGCTTCTGCGCCCCCTCGACGTCGTTGGAGAACGGGAAGATCTGGCTCAGCCCCAGGAGGTCGAAGACTTCCTTCACGTTCGGGCTGGGTTTCATCAGGACGATGTTCCCGTCGTTCTCCTGCGCGGTGCCGATGGCGCCGATGAAGACGCCCGCGCCGGCGCTGGAGATGTAGTCGAGCTTCGACAGGTCCACGACGAGGCGGTAGGTGCCGCCGTCGAAGAGGTCGTTGATCGTCTTCTCCATCTCCTCGAACGTGTGGGCATCCAGGAAGCCCTGCACGGCGATGAAGGTGACGTTGTTCGTGAGCTTTTTGGTCGTGATGTGGAACTCGGCCATCTGATGCCTCGATTTGGTCCGGGATTCTAGCGATCCGCCCGGTTTGTCTCAACGGTGTTAGGGGTGGGCTGCCTTGGGTTTCCCGCCGACGTACTTGACGAGCACCAGCTCGTTCTGGATTCCCTCGCGGAACGTGTACCGCACCTCGTCCATGATGAGGCGCATCAGGTAGATTCCCAGCCCCTTCTTCTTCTTCATCTTGACGTGCCCTTCGATGCTCGGCGTCTCGATCGCCTCGGGGCTGAACTGCTGTCCCGAGTCGCGGATCGTGACCATGAACTTCTGCGCGTCGGCGACGCACTCGACGTCGATCGTGCCCTCGCGCTGGTTCTCGTAGGCGTGCTCGATGATGTTCGCGACGGCCTCGTCCACGGCGAGGATGATCTTGTTCTCGTCCTCACGCGACAGCGCCGACTGGCGGATCATGCGCGACATGAACTCGCGCACGAAACCCAGGAACTTGGTGTCGTTGGTGATGACGATCCGGTCGTGCACTTCGCCCATCCGCGCGTCTCCTGGTGAATCCTCTAGGCCAGAACCCTGACCGTCACAAGCGTGATGTCGTCGTGCTGCGGCGAATCGCCCTTGTGGTCGTCCAGCGCCTTCACGATGGTGTTGATGAACACGTTCGAGTCCTTGTCGGCGAGCGTCTGGACCATCTTGTAGAAGCGCTCGTCGCCGAATTCCACGTTCTTCGCATCCATGGCCTCGACGACGCCGTCGGTGTAGAGGACGAAGCGGTCGCCGGGGCCGTAGGGGATGGACTGTTCCTTGATGGTGCGCTCGAAGATCGGGCCCTTGTCGAAGCCGAGGGCGATGCCGTTGGGGTTGATGAGCTCGTACTTGTTGGTCGCCTTGCGGTAGACCACCATCGGGTTGTGCCCGGCGCTGGAGACCAGCATCGTGTTCTTGCTGACGTCGATGAGCGCGTAGAGGCACGTCACGAACATCCCGCGGCGGATGTCGCGCGCCAGGATGCGGTTGGTCTTGATCAGCGTGTCCGCCGTCGAGAGGTTGCGCTCGGCTTCCATTCGAATGAGCGAGCGCGCCATCGTCATCACCATCGATCCCGGGATGCCCTTTCCGGACACGTCCGCCACGATCACGCCCAGGTGGTTCTGGTCGATCTGGATGAAGTCGTAGTAGTCGCCGCCGACTTCCTTCGACGGGCGGTAGTACGCGCCGATCTCGAACTTCGGGATCTTCGGGATGCGCTTCGGGAGCAGGTTCGACTGGATGTCCACCGCGATGTTCAACTCGTGCTCGAGCGCCTTGGTCTCGAGCTCGGCCGCGTGCGCCGCCGAGAGGCTCTTCGTCATGAGGTTGAACGTCCGCGCGAGGTAGCCGACCTCGTCGGTGGACTTCGGCTTCGTCTCGTGCTCCAGGTCGCCCTGCGACACGATCTGGATGTCGCTGATCAGCGTCTTGAGCGGCTTGGTGACGATCGTGGACAGGTAGAACCCGATGCCGGCGCCGATCGCGATGGCCAGGAAGAGCGGCAGCATCATCGCCGTCAGGATGTTGGACTTGGCGGAGTCGATCTTCGCGGCCTTCAGGTAGACCTGCACCGTGCCGCGCTCGATCCCGTTGTCGTCGAGCACCGGCTTCCGGAACAGCCGCGCCCGGAACGTCCCCGTCCCGCCGCTGTACACGCCTTCCTGGATGTCCACGTCCCCGACCTTCGCCCGCGGCGTCAGGTTCCCCAGCCCGACCTGCTCCAGCCTCATCTGCGCGATCGCGTCGCGGCCGTTGGGCAGCAGCACGATGATGTTGATGATCTCGGGCGCTCCCAGCTCCATCTTTTCGTTCCCGATCAGCCCGAACGGGTTGATCGACGCCTCGTACACCGCCGCCAGCATCTTCCGCACCTCGTTGTCCAGCGTCTCGTACGACTGCTTGTTCGCGGGGTCGATCAGCCGCGCTTCACGGTCGAGGTTGTCCTTGATGGTCTGGAAGGGATCCTTGCCGTCGGAAAGGTTGTGGCGCTTGATCAGCGGGTAAGCCGAAGCCGCCACGACCTTGGTGAGCCGGATGCCCGCTTCATCGATTTCCTGGTCCATTTCCTTGGCCACGGCGTAGTACCCGCCGAGGACGAGGAACGAGCTGGCGATCGCGACGGTGAGGGCGATGAAAAGCGCGAACTTGGCGCCGAGGCCCATGCCGCCGAGGGAGCCCGAGGCTCCGCCCGCCACGCGCGTGCCGCCGCCGCCCGCCGTCTCCGGCCGACGGATCTGGCTGGACTCATTCGCCGGAGGGGATCCGCCGGGCGCAGGCCGCACCGCCCGGTGCGCGCCCGTCCCCGCCACGCGTCCGCCGCCTGCCCCCGGCGCCCCGGGCCGCCGTCCTGTGCTCCGCTCCATTTACGCGTGCTCCCGCCCCGAGGCCGCCACCACCTGGTTCCGTCCACGCTCCTTCGCGGCGTACAACGCCTTGTCCGCCGCCGCGACGAGCCCTCGCAGATCCCCCGCATCGTTCGGATACGTCGCCACCCCGAACGACGCCGTCACCGTCAACGACTTCCCCCCCATCTCCGCCTTCTCCCCCGCAATCCGCAGCCGCAACCGCTCCGCCATCCGGATCGCTTCTTCCTTGTTCGTCTCGGGGGCGATCATCGCAAATTCCTCCCCCCCGTAGCGAGAGACCACGTCGGATTTCCGCACCGTCTGGCGAAGCGCCCGCGCCACCACCTTCAGCACCGCGTCGCCCCCCAGGTGCCCGTGCGTGTCGTTCACCCTCTTGAAGTGGTCGATGTCCATCATCACCAGCGACACGAACCGCACCTCGTCCGAATGATGCTGCCCGCCGTACCGCTCCGCACGCGAAATCTCCGACTCCATCGCCAGGTCGAAATGCCCCCGGCTGTACACCTGCGTCAGGCTGTCCACAATCGCCTTCCGGTGCAGCTCCGCGTTGTGCAGCGAGATCGCGATGATGCTCCCCAGCAGCCCGAACATCTGCAGGTCGTCCGCCGCGAACGGCGTCTTCACCAGCCTCTTGCCGATCGCCAGCACGCCCTTCAGCTCCGCCTTCCCGTCCGCGAACCGGAGAAGCGGCGCGACGGTCTCCAGGTCCAGCGCCTTCAGCTGCGCCGCCTCGGGCAGGTTCGCGACGGGATCGCCCGCCAGCGGCACCGCCCCGCGCGCCTTCGCCAGCGCCTTCGCAAATTCCCCGTCCCGCGGGCACTCGAACACCGTCTTCCCGCGCTCGTTCAGCACGAACCGCCGCGCTTCCCCGTCCATCGCCTCCCGCAACACATGCGCCTTCGTCACCCCGAACTGCCCGCGCACCGCGTTGCAGATGTAGATCAGGTACGCCTCGATCCCCCGCGGGTCCAGCGACCGCTCGTTGATCGCGTTGGCCATCTCCAGGAGCGTCTTGAAGTCCAGCTCCTGCTTGCGCACGAGCGTCTCGAGGCGATGGTTCTCCGCCCGGAGCGCTTCCGCATCGGCGGCCGCCCGATCGCGCGCAACGTCCCCCATCGCGAGATCCCCCATGTGAGAAAGCGGATTCTACGGGAAGCGCAGAGGGCGAGGCAACGAGCGCGCATCCCAGATTCCGTGCGAGCCGAACCTTCTACGAACCTTCGCTTCCGGGCCCGAAGTTCCTCATTCGCGGGTGAAATCCCCCCGCGACTTCCGGCATCATCTCGTGTGAAGATGCCCCCGCCGATGAGCGACGCCACGCCGAAACCGCTGTCCCTGGACGATGCGATGCGTTCCGCGATGAAGGTCGCGGACACGGTGAGGGTGCCGCCGGTGCTGGCGGGGTCGCGCTTCGAGATCCGGGAAGAGCTGGGGCGCGGGGGGACGTCGGTGGTGTATGCGGCGTTCGACCGGAAGCTGCAGCGCGAGGTCGCGGTCAAGGTGCTGCGCGACGAGAGCCGCGGGGACCCGGAGATGGGGGTGAGGTTCCGGCGGGAAGCGGAGATGTCGGCGAAGCTGGCGCATCCGAACATCGTGACGATCTACGACGTGGGCTGGGAAGAAGGGCGGATGATCCTGGTGATGGAGCTGATCCGCGGGAGGACGCTCGCGGACGCGCTGAGCGCGAACGAGGTGGAGATTCGCAAGGGGGTGGAGATCCTGGAGCTGGTGAGCCGGGCGGTGCACTACGCGCACGGGACGGGGATCATCCACCGGGACCTGAAGCCGGGGAACCTGCTGCTGGCGCCGTCGGGGCTGGTGAAGGTCGCGGACTTCGGGCTGGCGCGGAAGCTGGACTCGGAGACGGCGCTGACGCAGAGCGGGACGACGCTGGGGACGCCGTGGTACATGGCGCCGGAACAGGCGATGGGGCAGTCGGCGCAGCTTTCGGTGCGCACGGACGTCTATGCGCTGGGGGCGATCCTGTACCACCTGCTGACCGGGCGCGCGCCGCACCAGGGGGACAACGCCGCCGACGTCATCCGGCGCGTCGCCTACGAGGACCCGCTTCCCCCGAGCGCGCTCAACCCCGGCGTGCCGCGCGACCTGGAGCTCGTCGCCCTTCGCGCCCTCGAGAAATCCCCCTCCCGGCGGTACGCCGACGCGGCCGCGTTCGCGGACGAGCTGCGCCGCCATCTCGACGGCGCGCGCGTGCTGGCGCGGCCGCCGTCGCCGGCACGGAAGGCCGAGAAGTGGGTGCGGCGGCACGTGGCGATCTCGGCGGCGGCGGCGGTGCTCGTCGTGGCGCTGGCCGGGCTGCTCGCCGTCGCCGGCGTCCGGTCGATGCAGGAACGCTGGGCGGTCGAGGCGCTGGTCGCCGAGGTGAAAGCCGAGCGCGACCCGGACCAGGCCGTTTACCTCTGCGCCGTCGTCCAGGCCCGCGCACCGCACTACCCCGGCATCAACGACCTCCTGGTGGTCAAGAAGGCCGAAGCGCGCCGCTTCAATGCCCGCCGCCTGACGAAGAAGGGCGAAGCGGCGAACGTCCGCGCGAAGGAGCTGGAGGGGACGCTCAAGGCGCTTCGCGCGGAAAGGGACGCGCTGTTCGAGGCGATCGACACCACCGCGCCCTCCGAGCGGCACGGCGACCTCTGGAAGATGGACGAGCGCATCGCCGCGCTGGAGCGCGAGTTCTCCGGGGAACGCACCAAGGTGCTCCACTTCCATGCCTCCGCCGTCCAGGCGGACCCCGGTTACCCCGACCCGCGCAAGTTCCTGTCGGACTATTACTGGAAGGCGTTTACGCGCGCCGAGTGGGCCGGGGATGCGCTTCTGATGGCGGAAGCCAAGGGCCTGCTGAAACTCTACGACGAGCCGCGGGCGGCGCAGTGCGACCAGGCCTGGGGGTCGGTGGCGCTGGCTTCCGACCCGCCGGGGGCCGCGATCGAGTTCTTCCGGTACGGGGAAGGCTCGGATCCGCGGCTGGTGCTGCGGCCCGTGACCGAACCGCTGGGGCGGCTGTCCGCCGGCTCTTACCTGGCGGTGCTCAAGCTCGAAGGCCGCCGGGATACGCGGTTCCCGTTCGCGATCACGCGCAGGTATCCGAAGGTTGAAGCGGTGGTGCGGATGCTGACCGACGGCGAGATCGGCGCGGACTTCGTGCACGTGCCGGCGGGGCGCTTCATCGTCGGGCCGAACGAGAAGCGGAAAGTCCGGACGCTGGGCGACCTTGTGGCCGGGAGGCACGAGGTGACGCGCCGGGAGTATGCCGAGTGGCTGGCGGCGCTGGCGGCAGCCGGGGACCCGGAGGAGCTGCGCAAGCGGACGCCGTCGAAGGACTGGGAGATCCGCGACGGCCGGCCGGTCCCCGCGGACCCGCGGTTCGCGGACGGGGGCGCGAGCCTCCCTGTCTGCCGCGTGTCCTGGCACGACGCCGCGGCCTACTGCGAGTGGCGCGCGGCGCGCGACGGGCTGGCGTGGAGGTTGCCGACGCGAAGAGAGCGCGAGTCCCTGGCGCGCGGCGCCGACGGACGGCTCTTCCCGTGGGGCAACACGTTCGACTGGATCTGGACCAACGGCGGCCGGTCGAGGCCGGAGGCCGAGCAGGGGCCGCTTCCCGTCGGCTCTTACCTCGCGGACGAGAGCCCGCATGGGATCAGGGACCTGGCGGGGAACGTGAAGGAGTGGTGCTCGAGCTGGCAGGACCGGAAGACGACGCAGAAGGGGATCCGCGGGGGCGCGTGGGGGGACACGGACTGGACGGAGTTCACGGCGTTCTTCCAGGACGGCGACCCGCCGACGGAGACGGACGAGGAGATCGGGTTCCGGATCGTGCGGTCGGTGGAGCCGGCGAAGTAGCGGTCAATCCCCTGCGAGGTCGACGTAGCGCCCGAGGTAATCGAGCTCCGCGCGGTACGCGTCCGCGTCGGCGCAGGACTCGCGGATCAGCGCCTTCAGGCGGCGGCGGACCCACATGCGGGCGCGGTGGACGTGGTTGTTCACCTGCGCGGCGGACTTGCCGAGCGCCTGCGCGATCTGCGCCTGCGACTTGTCTTCCAGCGCGAGGCGAAGCGCCTCGTGGTAGGCGGGATGCTCCTTCCCGAGTTCCTCGAGCGCCGACGCCACCAGCCGGCGCACCCATTCGCGGTCGAACAGCTCTTCCTCTTCCCGCGCGGGCGCGTCCAGCCCCTCCAGCGACACCGGCTTCTTCCCGCCCCCGCGCTTTTCGGCCCGGTCGTCCCGCAGCTTGTGGCGCATGACGTTGGTCGTGATCGCCAGGACGAGGGAGCGGAAGCGGCCGCGGCGAGGGTGGGCGCCGTCGAGGAGGCGGCTGCGGACCATCTGGAGGAAGACGTCCTGGGCGATGTCCTCGGCGTCGGCCTCGGAGCGGCCGCTGGTGCGGAGGAAGGACTGGATGGCGGGGCGGTAGCGGTTGACGACGGCGGTCCACGCGGCGGCTTCGCCTGAGCGCGCGCGGTCGAGGTCCTGCCAGATGGTGCTGGGGAACCGGGGCATCGGATGGGAACTATACCCCCGGAGGAGAGGGTGAAACGCCAAGGAACCAACTCCCAACTTCCAAGGAAACGCCAAAAGGAAAAACGCCAATATCCAAGGGGGAAACCGCCTCGACCGCACCGACCGTGGAGTTTGGCGTTTTTCCCTTTGGCGTTTCCTTGGAAGTTGGAGGTTGCTCCTTGTCTTTTCCTCCGTTGGGCTGAAAGCCCTCCCCAATTCCCGGCATCTATCCTCCAGAAGGCTCTGCTACGCTCCCCCCAAGGAGGCCCCTTGCCCCGTAAAGGTTTCACCCTCATCGAGTTGCTCGTCGTCATCGCCATCATCGGCATCCTGGCGGCGCTGCTCCTGCCCGCCCTCGCCGCCGCCCGCAAGGCGAGCCGAAAGACCGACTGCAGGAACTCGCTCAAGCAAGTCGGCGTCTACTTCGCCCTCTACGAGTCGAAATTCAAGGGGTACCCGACGCCGGGCTCCACGACCTGGTTCGGGCTGCTGTGGCGCGAGGACATGGCCACGGACGGAAACCTCTTCCGGTGCGCCGTCCGCGGGAAGGGCGGCTCGGGGACGCACTTTGCCGGCATCGTGGACGCGGGCTCCTACACCCCCGCGGGCGGAGTGACCTACACCTGGCCCGCCGCCGGCATCAACGACGGCGCCCCGCCCGACCTGCCACTCGCGTGCGACGACGACGACCCTTCCACCGACAATCCGAATCACGGCCTGGACGACGATCGCAACGTGCTCTTCTTCCAGGGCCGCGTCGATTCGTTCTCCATCGGGAACCCGACGGAAGTCCTCGTGGACGAGCTGCTCGACGACACGGCCGGCTGGGAAGCGCCTGCGGGAACGAAGTAATCAGGCGGGAATCAGCAGCGAAGCGGCGAGTGTCCCGCCTCCGGCGATCGCGCCCGCGACCAGGTCGTCGATCAGGATCCCCACCGCGCCGGGCGCGGCCTGCAGTTTCTTGAGCCCGAACGGTTTCACGCCGTCGAACAGCCGGAACAGCCCGAACGCGACGAAGAGCAGCGCGAGGTTGTGCCCGGGGGGCGCGATCGCGAAGGCGACCCACATGCCGGCGAACTCGTCGGCGACGACTTCCAGCGGGTCTTTCTTCCCCAGCGCGCGCTCGGCTGCACCGCCCGTGGCCAGGCAAATCGCCGAAGCGATCACCGCGAGTGCTACCCACTCGAGCCGGTCCGGCAGCGGCGAGTCCGCGACCACGACCGCAAAGAAGCACGCGGCGAGGGAAGCGAGGGATCCGCCGAAGGGGAATCGGCCGAGGCCGAGGCCGGTGGCGAGGAGAACGCGCATGGCCCAAGGGTAGGCGAAAACGGACGCTTCGCGGACGCTGAAACGCGCGTTTCCGCGTCCGGGCATTTTCACTCCTGGGAACGGTACTCCGTCTTCTATCCTTCGCTTCCATCCGCCACTTCATGGAGGCCCCATGCCCGACCGCAAGAAAGTGGATGCCTACATCGCGCAGGCCGCCCCCTTCGCCCAGCCGATCCTCCGCCACGTCCGCGCCGCGATCCGCGCGGGGTGCCCTTCCATTGAGGAACGCCTCAAATGGGGGGTGCCGGCGTTTGTGAACAAGGGGATCGTCGCCGGGATGGCGGCGTTCAAGGCGCACGCGACGTTCGGCTTCTGGCGGTGGAAGGAGCTGGCGGACCCCAAGGGGCTGTTCAAGCGGCGGGACGGGATGATGGGGACGCGGTACACGGACGTCGCGCAGCTGCCGGCGAAGGCGGTGATCGCGGAGTACGCGAAGCGGGCGCGGGCGCTGGACGAGTCGGGGGTGAAGGTGAAGAAGGTGCGGGTGAAGCGGCCGGAAGCGAAAGTGCCGGCGGACCTGGCGGCGGCGCTCCGGAGGAATGCGAAGGCGCGGGCGGCGTTCGAGGGGTTTGCGCCGAGCCATCGGCGGGAGTATGTCGAGTGGATTGAGGAAGCGAAACGGCCGGAGACGCGGGAGAAGAGGTTGGCGGAGACGGTGAGGCTGCTGGCGAAGGGAAAGTCGAGGAATTGGAAGTATGAAAACTGCTGAGAGGTGTATCCCTTTTCATCCTTTGTCATCCGCGACCCCGCCGTTCCTATCCGCATTTCATCCTGACGGTCGTTTTGTAGATGGATGAAAAAGTCGATAGGAACGGCGGGGTCGCAGATGAAAACGGATTGAAACGGATACGGGATTTGACCTACTTCTTCGCGACCCTGGCCTTGTCCTTCCCCACCGGCGGCGGCTCATACGAACACCACGGGTCGGTCTCCAGCCAGTCGCCCGTGAGCGCAAACGCCCGCGACCTCGACCCGCCGCAGTTCGTGGCAAATGGGCACCGCCCGCAGCGGCCCTTGAGCTTCGTGATGTCGCGCAAATCACGGAAAAGCGGCGAGTCGCGATACGCCGTCGCGAGCGGGATCTCGCGGACGTTTCCCGCCGAAATCGGCAGAAAGCCGCTGGGAAAGATCCCGCCGAGATGCGAGATGAACACGAAGCCGCTTCCCGCATTCACGCCGCGGTGGGCCATCTGCATCGAGCCCTTGCCGTCGGCGGCGGCGGGCGCGGCCTTGTGCTTCGGCGCGGCGCGGCCGTGTTCTTCCTCGCTGCGCTGCGCCAGGAAGCGCCGGTAGTGCGGCGCCTCGGTGACCTTCAGGATGTACTTCTGTTTCGCCTGCGCCTTCATGAGGATCTCGAAGAGCTCTTCGCAGTGAGTCGCGTTGAGCCCGGCGATATCCGTGCCCCGACCCGTCGGCACCAGGAAGAACACTTCCCAGAACACCACGCCCAGCTTCTCGATCAGGTCGGCCATCTCCTGCAGGTACAGGCTCGACCCGCCCCAGACGCACGAGTTCACCTGCGGCGGGATGCCCGCTTCCTTGGCCCACGCGATCCCCTGAAGCGTCTTCGCGAACGCCCCCGGGACGCCGCGGAAGGCGTCGTGGAGCTCGGCGTTGGGGAAGTCGAGGCTGAAGGCGATCTGGTCGAGGCCCGCGTCCTTGAGCTTGAAGACGAGGTCGCGCGTGAGGCGCGGCGTGGCGGCCGGGATGGTGGCCATGCGCAGGCCGCGCTTCTTGCCGTACTTCACCAGTTCGAACAGGTCGTCGCGCGTCGCGGGGTCGCCGCCGGAGAGCACCATGAGGGGCGCGCCCATGTCGGCGACCTGGTCGATGAGGTTCTTGCCTTCCTTCGTCGTGAGCTCGCCGGGGATGGGGCCGGCGATGGCGTTGGCGCGGCAGTGCTTGCAGGCGAGGTCGCAGGCCTGGGTGGTTTCCCAGATGACGATGAAGGGCGTCTTGTCGAAATCGACGGCCGGCATCGAGACCATCGGGGCGGGGCGGGCGGGAGGGGCGGTGGGCATGGGAGTATCGTAGGGCGGGGCCTGCCGGAGGGGAAGTTCTGTCCCCGGGTGCGTGGGCTCGAAAAGGCAAACTCAAAACCGCGAAACGCAAAACCAAACGCCAAAGGCAAAACAGAGAACAAAATTCACGGCTGACGCCACCCGGCAAGCCATTCGACGAACTGCCTGTCTTGTCGTTTGCCCTTTGTCGTTTGCTTGAGGGTTCTCCCTTTTGCGTTTGCCGTTTCCCCTCCCGGCCACCCTCCCAGGGCCTCCATCCCCCCGGAAACCCTTGTCCTCCCCGCCTCACCGAGTATCTTTCAGTCCGTCCCGCCACTCGCACCTTCGCCCCGCAGCGCTCAAGGAGTTTCCCGTGGCCCGCAACACCCTGACCGTCACCGACAACCGCACCGGCAAGCAGTACGAGCTGCCCATTTCCGACGGCACCGTGAAGGCCGTCGATCTCCGCCAGATCAAGGTCAGCGAGGAAGACTTCGGCCTCATGACCTACGACCCGGCGTTCATGAACACGGCGTCGTGCAAGAGCGCGGTGACGTTCATCGACGGCGACAAGGGCATCCTGCGCTACCGCGGGTACCCGATCGAGCAGCTGGCCGAAAAGAGCAACTACCTCGAAGTGGCGTACCTGCTGGTCCACGGGGAACTGCCGACGAAGACGCAGTTCGACGACTGGGTCGCGGGGATCACGCACCACACGATGCTGCACGAGAACATGAAGAAGCTGATGGACGGCTTCCACTACGACGCGCACCCGATGGGGATGCTCGCCAGCACGCTGAGCGCGCTCTCGACGTTCTACACCGACGCCCGCAACGTCCACGACCCCGAGTCGCGCAAGCAGCAGATCTTCCGCCTCATCGCCAAGGTCCCGACGATCGCCGCGTTCGCGTACCGGCACAGCGTCGGCCGCCCGTACGTCTACCCGGACAACTCGCTTGGCTACGCGGGCAACTTCATGTCGATGCTCTGGAAGATGGCCGAGGGACGCTACGACGCGAACCCGAAGCTCGTCCGCGCGCTCGACGTGCTCTTCATCCTCCACGCCGACCACGAGCAGAACTGCAGCACCAACTCGATGCGGAGCATCTCGAGCTCGGACGCGGACCCGTATTCCTCCGCGGCCGGCGCCGCGGCGGCGCTCTGGGGCCCGCTTCACGGCGGCGCGAACGAGGCCGTCCTCCGCATGCTCGCCGAAATCGGCCACAAGGACCGCGTGCCCGCCTTCATCAAGGAAGTCAAGGAGGGCCACGGCAAGCTGATGGGCTTCGGCCACCGCGTCTACAAGAACTACGACCCCCGCGCCCGCACCATCAAGCGCCTTGCCGACGAGGTCTTCGACGTCACCGGCCGCAACCCCAAGCTCGACATCGCCCTCGAACTCGAACGCATCGCGCTTCAGGACGAATACTTCGTGAAGCGCAAGCTCTACCCGAACGTGGACTTCTACTCGGGCCTGATCTACCAGGCGATGGGCTTCCCCGTGGAGATGTTCCCCGTCCTGTTCTCCATCCCCCGCATGTCCGGCTGGCTCGCGCAGTGGAACGAGCAGATGGAGGACAAGGACCTCAAGATCGCCCGGCCCCGGCAGATCTACACCGGCGCCGCAGAGCGGTCCTGGGTGGACATGAACGGCCGGCGGTAAGCCGCGCCGCCCCTCCCCTTTCCGGAACCGCCATGCGCCTCCTGATCGTCACCGCCGCGAACGAGGGGTATGCGCCGCTCCTCCGGAGCCTCGTCGAATCCCTGCACCAGTGGGGGCCCCTGAAGCGCGCCGAGCTCGGCGTGCTCGATCTCGACCTTTCCCCCGAAACGCTTCAGTGGCTCCGCGGCTACACGAAGACGATCGTCAAGCCGGGCTGGGATATCCCGCTGGACAAGAACGTCGCCCGCGACAAACCGCACCTCCGCGCCATGACGTCCCGCCCCTTCATCCCCAGGCACTTCCCGGGCTACGACATGTACCTCTGGCTGGACGCCGATACCTGGGTCCAGCAGTGGTTCGCCATCGACTGGCTCGTGCAGGCCGCCGGCACGGGGAAAATGGCGATCGTCCCCCAGGTGGACCGCTTCTATAAGCACACCCCCAGCGCCGTCCAGTGGCGCATCGACTGCCTCCGCAACTATTTCGGCGAGATTCCGATTGAAGCGCTTCTCGTCGAAACCTACGTGAATTCCGGCGTCTTCGCGCTGAACGCGGACGCGCCGCACTGGGATCTCTGGGGAAAGTGGTTCCGGACGGGGCTGGAGAATGCGAAGGGGATGTTCGCGACGGACCAGACGGCGCTGAACTTCACGCTCTGGCAGGAGCGCCTGCCGGTCTACCCGCTTCCCGCGCGCTGCAACTGGACGTGCCACCTGGCGCTGCCGGAGTTCCGGATGTCGGACGGGTTGTTTCACGAGCCCGGCATTCCGGGCGACCCGATCGGCATCGTGCACCTCACCGCACGGATGAAGGACCAGACCGTGCCGGTCCGCGACGCGAACGGGCAGATGGTCCAGGTCGGGCTGCGCTTCGACCCGAAGCGCGCGAAGTCCGCCCCGGCGACCGGCCGGTGAGCGCGCGCCGATGCTGATCGTCACCGCCGCCAACGAGGCCTTCGCGCCGATGCTGAAAGGACTCGTGGCGTCGCTGTTCCAGTGGGGGCCGCAGAAGGGCGTCGAGCTGGGGATCATGGACCTGGGACTGGGCGCGGAAACGCTGGACTGGCTGCGCGGGTACACGGCGGCGATCGTCCGGCCGGGGTGGGACCTGGCGATCGACAGCCAGCTCGCGCTCGAGAAGCCGTACCTCCAGGGCTTCACCGCCCGGCCCTTCATCCCTCGCCACTTTCCCGGCCACGATCTCTACCTCTGGATCGACGCGGACGCTTGGGTGCAGTCGAAATTCGCGCTCGACTGGTTCGCGGAGGCGGCCGCCGACGGCAAGCTGGCGATCGCGCCGCAGATTCACGTGTCGTATGTGCAGAGTATGGGGCGCTGGAAATGGCGTCTGAAAAACCTGCGCGAGTACTTCGGCGAGACGACCTGGGACCGGCTGTTGACGGAGACCTACTTGAATTCCGGGGTCTTCGCGCTTCGCGCCGGCGCGCCACACTGGGAAGCCTGGCAACGGGCGTTCCGGGCCGGGCTCGAGCGCTGCGAGGGGCGCATCTGCTGCGACCAGACCGCGCTCAACTACGCCGTCTGGACCGGGGAACTTCCGTTCCATCCGCTTCCGGCCCGCGCCAACTGGCTCTGCCACCTCGCCCTGCCCGCCTACTCCCTCGCGGACGGGCTCTTCCACGAACCCGGCCTCCCGGGGGATGTCCTGGGAATCCTGCACACGGCGGACAAGAAGAAGGACCTGGAAGTGCCCGCGGCGGGGGCCGACGGGGTTGTGCACCGCGTCAGCCTGCGATTCGGTGCCGGCCGCCCGCGAAACCCCGCGTAGGCCCGCGCTACCGGGCGCGCCGGGGGTGCCGCCCGCGGAGCTTGCCCCCGAAGCCCCGTGCGGGCTGGGCGTGCGACGCCGCGTGGCCGTGCGAGCCGCCGTGTCCGTGGGACGCCGCCGGTGCGTGCGATCCGGGATGAGCCGGCGTGCTTCCGTGAGCATGAGAAGGGGTGTGGGCGTGGGAACTGCCGTGGGAAGGCGCCGCCGCGTGGCCGTGGGAACCGCCGTGGGAGCGCGGCGTGGAGTGGGAAGCGCCGTGCGCGTGGGGCCGTCCGCGTCCGGTGGCCCATCCGCCGCTGTCGCCGCGGTGTCCGCCGCCGTGCCCGCCCGACCGTCCGCCCGCATGTCCGCCGCCGTGTCCGCCCGACCGACCGCCCGCATGCCCGCCTCCGTGCCCGCCCGACCGCACGACCTCGCGCGACCCTTCATACCCCTCGCGCGCCGGCAGCTTCATCCGGATCAGCCGCTCGATGTCCGCCAGCTCCCCGCGCTCTTCCGGCGAACAGAACGAAATCGCCGCGCCGCTCGCCCCCGCCCGCGCCGTGCGCCCGATCCGGTGCACGTAGCTGTCGGGGACGTTCGGGAGGTCGTAGTTGAACACGTGCGTGATCCCCTCGACGTCGATCCCGCGCGCCGCGATGTCCGTCGCCACCAGCACGCGGATCCGGCCCCTTCCGAAATCCTTCAGCGCCCGCTCGCGCGCCGACTGCGCCTTGTTCCCGTGGATCGCGTCAGACCGCACGCCGACCTTCTCCAGCGCCTTCGACAGCTTGTTCGCGCCGTGCTTCGTCCGCGTGAAGACGAGCGCCCGGTTGATCGCCGGGTCCTTCAGCAGCTTCTCCAGCAGCGTGAACTTGTTCCCCTTGTCCACGAAACAGATCGACTGCGCGATCTTCTCCACCGTCGTCGCCGTCGGCGTCACTTCGACCTTCACCGGGTGCGTCAGGATGTCGTGCGCCAGCTTCTGGATGTCCCCGGGCATCGTCGCGCTGAAAAACAGCGTCTGCCGCTTCTTCGGCACCGCCGTCACGATCCGCCTCACGTCGTGGATGAACCCCATGTCCAGCATCCGGTCCGCTTCGTCCAGCACCAGGATCTCCACCTTGTTCAGCTTCACGTACCCCTGCTGCATCAGGTCCAGCAGCCGCCCCGGCGTCGCGACGATGATGTCCACGCCGCGATGAATCGCCGCCGTCTGCTGGTGCTGCCCCACGCCGCCGTAGATCGTCGTGTGCCGGAACTGCAGGTGCTTCCCGTACACCCGGAACGAGTCCCCGATCTGCGTCGCCAGCTCGCGCGTCGGCGCCAGCACCAGCACGCGCGCCGGCCGCGGGTTCGGGATCGGCTGCGCCTGCAGCATCTGGAGGATCGGAAGCGCGAACGCCGCCGTCTTCCCCGTCCCCGTCTGCGCGCACCCCAGGAGATCCTTCCCCGCCAGGACGTGCGGGATGGACTGCTGCTGGATCGGCGTGGGCTCGACGTAGCCCTCGTCGTGGACGGCGCGGAGGAGAGGTTCGATCAGGTGGAGTTCGGTGAAGCGCATCAGGGTGGTTCCGGAAAGAGGGGGCGGGAGGATAGCACGAAGAGCGGGTGAGCGGGCGGGCTACCGGGATTGCTGGTGAAGCTCCATGGCTCGAGCGACGACCGGTTTCGCCCACTCGGGGGTGCGCGACAGATCTTTGGGCGACTTGATCCGCCCGCGTTCCATGTGGATCACCAGCACCGGATTCGGCGGGACTCCGGAGGCAGGTTCGGCGGCCGCACTGTTGTCGTAGACGCGGAGCGCTGCGAGTTTCGGCATCAGACGCACGAGGTTCTGCGGTCCGGCGAGGTACCGGCGCCGGATCATCTCCTCAGGGATGTCGTGCCCCCCGAGCCGGACCCTCTGCCTCACGCGCTTCAGGTGGAGTTCCACCGAGGACAACCCCGTGAACCAGACCCGGACGTCGAGGCCGGAATCGGCCGCTCGCTCGAGAAGCGCGACGATCGTGTTTCCCCCGAGGGTTGTCTCGAACGCGAAGTCTTTCCTGTCCCGGATCGCTTCCTCGAGCAGCTGCCGTCCGAATTCCCAGGCGGCTGCGTTCGCCGCCTCCGACGTCCCCTCCGGGTGAGCCTCGAGCCAGGCGCGTGCGGCCTCGTCCGGGTTGTAGTACTCGGCATTCCGCGAGCGCAGCGTCGCGCCCGCGATGCTGCTCTTCCCCGCGCCATTCGTGCCGGCAAGCACCGTGATGACGGCCCGTCGCTCACCCACGGCGGCGCGCCGCTTTCACCGCAGCCCGGCCCATTTCCGCGGGGGAGGCGTCGAACGCGTCGCGGATGCCCCTGCGGGCGGCGGGTGTCTGCATCTTCGCAAGGAGCCCGCCGAATTTGGCGCGGAGGACGTCGAGATCGTCCTGGCGGGAATCGACGAGGCGGCGATAGGTCTCCATGGAGAGCATCACGGCCTTCCCCTTGTCGTGCCTCGTGATCACGACACCGCCGGTCTCGAGGACCTGGTCGAGCACGTCGGCCGTCGAGTTCTTGAGGGCCGAAGCGGGCACGTTGGGCATCGGGACGGCGTCGCCGGTGGGCTGGGGCAGGGACACGGTCGTCATGGGGTCATCTCCTGGGGCGGATCATACCATACGCCTATTAAGGACAAAACAGGAAAAATGGCCATCCTGCTACAGCGCCCGCAGCACCGCCCCGTGCGCCAGGAGGACGTGCGGGCTCTGCTGCAGCGCGTCGGCGTAGCGGCGCTGGAACTCGCTTCCGGATTCGTCGGGGGTGATGAGCGCGCGCACGCGCTCGATCGCGTCGACCCGGTCCGCCGGCAGCAGGTCGTCCCCCGCGTCGAGCATGTCATCCATCGCGAGGATCATCGCCGTCATCGGCTTCAGCCACAGGAACGCCGGGTCCGTCGTCAGCACGCGGAGGAACGCCGCCCCGTTGACCCGGCCGTGCTGGCGCTCGTACTCCTCCCGCTCCACCGCCAGCACGAGGCGGTGCAGCTCCAGGAGGAGCAGGCGTACGGTTTTCAGCTGGTCCATCGGCTACCTATGGCTTGAACAGCGTCGCCTTCGCGTCCGTCCCCCAGTCCACCAGGGTCAGCGTGAACTTCTCGCGACCCTCCAGCTGCAGCGTCACCAGCCCGCCCTTCCACGCCGGCTTCCCCTTCCACTCGATCTTCCCCTCCTGGATGCTCGCCCGGCACACGCCCGCCGCGTCCGCGTGCAGCCCGAACGGCACGCCCGGCGCCAGCACGATTACCTGCTTCACCTTGATCGGCGCGCCCAGCCCCTCCACCTCCGTGCTGATCTCCACCTTCTCCGTCACATGCTCCTTCCCCTTGATCGTCGCCTTCCCCGCCGTCACCTCCGCCTTCCCCGTCGCCGCGTCGTTCCCCGGGTCCGGCACCCTCGCCCGCGTCAGGTTCAGCTCGCGCCCCTTCTCCCCCGGCTTCCCCCAGAACGCCCGCTTCACCTTCCGCTCCTTCAGGTCGATCGAACACAAAATCACCGTCCCCGGGAAAAACTCGACCGTCGTCCGGTCCTCCTCGATCCACACCACGTCCGCTTCCACCCCCACGCACGCCAGCCGGTACTCCAGCGGCTTCTCCCCGTCGCGGTCCAGCTTGCGCTTCACCCATTCGCCGTTCTTGAGGGAAGCGACGTCCAGGTCGAGCCAGGCGTTTTCGGAGACGTCGGGGCGCTGTTCTTCCGCGGCGGCGGGAAGAACGAGCAGGGCGGCCAGGACGAGCGAAGCGAGGTGGCGCATGGGTTCTCCTTCGGTGAGGGAAGGGTCATGATGCCGCGGGCGGCGGCGCCGAACACCTGAAAACTGCGCGGCGACCGGGTAGGATCGGCGCATGGAGAGGTTCGAGCGGGACAGCGTCGAGGGATGGATCGCGGACTTCGTCGAGTCCACGCCGTACCGCGCGTTCGGCCACCGGCCGGGGCTCGACCCGGGGCCGGTGCTGATGGCCTTCATGGAAGCGGCGTGCGCGGAGATTTCGCCGGGCGACCTGGACGAGCCCGCGGTGCATCTCGGCCTGATGACGGGAGTCGCGAGGCTCGGGCTGTCGCCGGAAGCGCGCGGCGCGGCGCCGCGGCTCGTGGGCACGTTCCTCGAGTTCCTGGAGACGGAAGGGCGTCTTTCGGGCGGCGGCAAGCTCGGGGCTTACGCGGGCGTGCTCTCGGCCGCGTTCGAGAAAGCCGCGAAACCGGAAGGGACGCCCTTCAAGAAACCCGGCGCCCCGCTCGGCCGGAACGACCCGTGCCCGTGCGGGAGCGGGAAGAAGTACAAGAAGTGCTGCGGGTAGGTCGTCCCCGCGTCATTTCTCGAGCGTGAACTTCAGGTTCCAGCGTCCTCCGGATTATTCCCTGCGGAACAGCTTCGTCACGGTGCTCATGGGCAGGTAGAGGTGCCGATGATCGTCCTTCAGCTCGCTGAATCCGTACTTCACATAGAAGGCCCGCGCCGCGTCGTCGGTGGCGAGCACCTCCACCGCCCAGGCGGCGACTGACTTCGACACGGCGAGAGCCCGCTCAAGGCCGTCAAGAAGGAGGGTCTCGCCGAGCCGATGCCCCTGTGCGCGCCTGTCTACGGCGAGCCGTGCGAAGTGCACCACAGGAACCGGGTATCGCGGAAATCGCTTCGTTTCCTCCGGCTTCAGCGCATCGACCTCGATCTGCCCGCTCCGGAGGGTGTGATACCCGAGGACCACGGTTTCCCCGGGACGGACCGCGACGAAAGTCCGCGCAAGCCCCAGCTCGTCGTTCTGGCGGGCGAACTTCTGGAGAAATGAGTTCAGGTCCGCGTTCCCGCAATCGAAAGCAGTGCGGTCGTGGTCCTTGCGGATTCGTTCGATCCGCCACCGCGCATCAACCACGGCGTGCATTGCGCCGGCGAAGTGCCGCCTTCAGGGCAGGCACGGGCTCTGGATCGGAGGCGAGGATCTCGAGAAACCGGTCTGCGTCGCGGCGGGACAGCACGGTTCGGTGGTGGCTTTCCACGACTTCGCGTGCAGCCTCCATCAGATTCGAAAGAGCAAACCCCGTCAGCGGTTGACCTGAAAGCGAGGCAGCGCGCTCCAGCAGATCCTTCTGATCGTGGGTGAGACGCATGTCGAGACGTTCAGTGCGTGTGGGCATCCTTGGCTCCTGTACGGTTAGCGACTGTACAGATTGTACGGCAAATCACCGTACGAATCCAGTTGCGCCCGGGAGTTCCGCCCGCTCCCGCGAGGCTAGGCGCCGAACTTCGCGGCCAAGGCTTCCTCCAGCAGTTCACGATCGGTCTCTCCGACCGGCATCCTCGCGACACCGCTGAGCTTCCGCGTGACCGAGCCATACGGAATCCGAGCCCGCTTCCGGGAAAGCAAGGCCTGGAGGAAACGGGAGAACATCGCCGAGAGCGTCGTTCCATGCTCGTCCGCGAACACCTTGGCGGCCTTCACAAGGTCTCGGTCGGCGGTCAAGGTCAGCTTGGTCTTTCGCACGCGTAGGCTCCTGTACGCAGGCTCCGGACAATCATACGGTCAGGCTGGGACTACTTGAGCTCCTTCCACAGGAACACATACGCCAGCGCTTCCATGAACGCCGACTGCGCATTGTTCGCGGCCGACCCGTGGCCGCCCTCGATGTTCTCGTAGTAGAGCGCGTCGTGCCCCTGCTCCTCCATCCGCGCGAACATCTTCCGCGCGTGGCCGGGGTGGACGCGGTCGTCGCGGGTGGAGGTCGTGAAGAGAACGCGGGGGTACTGGCGGCCCTTCGCGAGATTCTGGTAGGGCGAGTACTTCCCGATCCACGCCCACTCTTCGGGCTTGTCCGGGTCGCCGTACTCGTCCATCCAGCTCGCGCCGGCGAGCATCGTGTGGTAGCGGCGCATGTCGAGAAGCGGGTTGCCGCAGGAGACGGCGCGGAAGAGGTCGGGGCGCTGGGTGAGCATGACGCCCATGAGGAGGCCGCCGTTGGAGCGGCCGGAGATGCCGAGGTGGCGGGGGGAAGTCACCTTGCGGGCGATGAGGTCCTCGGAGATGGCGATGAAGTCGTCGTAGGCGCGCTGGCGGTTCTCCTTGCGGGCGGAGTTGTGCCAGTCGGGGCCGAACTCGCCGCCTCCGCGGATGTTCGCGAGCGCGTAGACGCCGCCGCGCTCGAGCCAGGCGGCGCCGAGCCAGGACGCATAGCCGGGGAGCATCGAGATCTCGAAGCCTCCGTAGCCGTGCAGAAGCGTCGGGTTCGTGCCGTCGAGCGCGAGCCCCTTGCGCCCGACCTGGAAGTACGGGACGCGCGTGCCGTCCTTCGAGACCGCTTCGAACTGCCGGATCTCGAGGCCGTCGGCGTTGAAGTAGGCGGGAAGGGTCTTGAGCGTTTCGCGGGCGGGCTTGTCTGCGGCGCCGATGGAGAGGGTGGTCGGCGTCAGGAAGTCCGCGAACTGCAGGAAGCACTCGTCGGACCCGTCGGGATCGACGCCCCAGATGTCCGCGATCCCGAATTCCGGGACCTCGATCGGCGTGCGCGTCCAGCGGCCGCCATCAAGCCGCACGAAGCACGGGCGGCTGCGGACGTTTTCGAGGACGTTGAGGATCAGGCCGCTTTTCGTCGCGCTCACGCGGCCGAGCGACGTCCGCGGCGTCGGCTCGAACAGCGCCGTGACGGCGCGGTCGCCCTTGAGCCACGCGTCCACGTTCGCGACGAGCAGCGCCCCCGCCGGCCACGTCTTCCCTTCCAGCTTCCACGCGACGCGCGGCTGCATGAGCAGGAAATCGCCGAAATGGTTCAGCTCCATCTCGGGCGGCAGGTCCAGCTTCACGAAGGAATCCCCGACGCGCAGGAACTGCTCCGTCGTGAAGAACGACGGGCTGCGGTGCGCGACTTCCCACACGCGGCCGTGGTTGTGGTCCACGGAAACGCCCGCGCTCACGTCCGTCTCCTTCCCCTCGAACACGACGCGCGCCTCCGACAGCGGCGTCCCGCGCTTCCATTCCTTCGCGATGCGCGTGTACCCCGAGGTCGTCAGCGAGCCGGCGCCGAAATCCGTCCCGACGTACACCGTGTCGCGGTCGCGCCACTCCAGCCAGCACTTCGCCTCCGGCAGCCCGAACCCGTCCTTCACGAACTCCTTCTTCACGGGGTCGAACTCGCGCCACACCGTCGCGTCCTTCCCGCCGCGCGACAGCGACACCAGGCACCGGTCGAACGACGGCTCCAGCCACTGCACGCCGCTCCAGACCCAGTTCTCCTTCTCCGCGGCCGCCAGCGCGTCCAGGTCGATCACCGTCTCCCACGCCGGCTCCGCCTTCCGGTACTCCGCCAGCGTCGTCCGCCGCCACACCCCCCGCACGTGCTTCGCATCGCGCCAGAAGTTGTAGAAACCGTCCCCGCGCTTCGACACGTACGGAATCCGCTCCTTCGAGTCCATGATCGCCAGCAGCCGCGCGCGCGTGGGCTCGAAATCGGGAAGCGCCTCGAGTTCCTTCCGGCACACGGCGTTGCGGGCGCGGACCCAGTCGAGGGACCTGTCGCCGTAGATGTCCTCGAGCCAGAGCCAGGGATCGTCCGTCATGTCGGGGGCGCCTGTCTGGGCCGCGGCGGGCCCGGGAGCGGGTTCAGGTTCCTGCGCGCAGCCGGCAAGGAGCGCGGCCAGCGCCATTGCGGAGAAGAGGTGTCTCATACCGGTCGAGATCTTACCGCCTCTCCTCACTCAAGCGGGATCCACTTCTCCGACTTCCCCGCCCCCATCCCCGTCATGTCGAAGGTCGCCATCAGCGGGTAGTGATCGCTCGCACGCCGCGACTCGTCCGTCTCGATGACTTCCGCCTTCGAAGCGCGCTGGGAGAAGCGCTGGGTCGCGAACAGGTAATCGATGCGCATCCGCGCCCGCAGGGCCGCGCCGAAGCGCGTCGTCATCAGGGTCCAGCCGGGTTTCTTCGGGTGCATCTTGCGGTACACGTCCACGAACCCCGCCCACTCGGCGAGCGCGATTTCGCGGCGGTCGAACTCGACGGGGTCGCCGGCTTCCTTGATGAAGCGCGCCAGGATGTTGCGGGGGAGCTCGAGCACGCTGGCGTCGATGGTGTCGCCGGGGGCCATGCAGTTGAAGTCGCCCATCAGGACGGCGCGTTCGCCGGGGGCGGCGTGGCGGCAGAGCGCGCGGACTTCGGCGAGGCGTTCGTCGGGGCTGAAGGGGTTGAGGTGGGCGACGACGGCGGTGAAGTAGCGGTCCTTGTCCTTCTTGAGCTTCGCCCAGAGGGCGGCGTGGAAGAACGGGTAGTACTCGGGCCCGCTCGATTCGACCGTCCACTCGGGCTTCGTGAAGATCGCGACGTGAAAGCCGCTGCGCGCGGTGCCGAGCGTGGCCTTCATCCCGAAGGCCCTCTCGACTTCCTTGAGGCGTTTCGGCTCGTCGAACCCGTTGGCCTCGGTGACGCCGAGGACGTCGGGATCGGCCGCGCGGACGACCGCGGAGACCACGTCGAGGCGGTCCTTGGCGCCCTCGAGGATGTTGTAGGTCATGACGCGAAGGGTGGGCATCGCGGGCGAATGGTAGCACGCGGGCAGCGCTCTGGACGCAGGGCGCCCGCTACTTGGCAGGCCCTTCCGGCCCCGGGTTTTCCTTCTCGACCCGCGGTTCCTCTTTCTCCGGCGTCAGATCCGGATTCGGGAGGACGACGATGGGCAGACGCGAGAGAACGGCGTTCAGGTGGGGGTGATACCGGACCTCGTACGGCCCGGGTGTGATCGGGGCGCGCAGGAGGGCCTGGGTCGCGCCGGAGGAGATGTACGTCCAGGTGCTATTGAGGCCGACCGTGGCGCCCGGCGTGGCGATGCCGATGAAGGACCCGTAGCCCTCCGGAACCGTGACCGGGCGATCGAACCGGACCACGACCTCGCCGCCCGCGTGCACGACGTCCCGGTCCAGCGAGAGGCCGACCGGGGCGAAAACAGGCGCCGCTCCATTCTGCGACGAAAAAAACGCGCGGTGGATGCCGAGCCCGACCGGGGGCACGATCAGGATGAGCATCAGGAGCACGCCGATCGCGCCCAGGAAGCGGCTGCGCCGGGCGGTTTGCACCAGGGACGGCAGGAAAATGGCGAGGCCTGCGAGGAAGAACACGACACCCGCGATGAACGCGGCGGGCCGGCCGGCCGGGAACGCGTCGTCGCGCGAGTCCAGGACCGAGATCAGCATGATCGCCACGCCGACGAGCCCCGGAATGAGAGCGACACCCCACTCGGAAGGGATTCCCAGGGACCGGAAGAAGTCGCGGGGGCGGCGCACGTGAGAAAGGTACTCCCCCGACGGGACCGCTTTCAACCGCGGCATCATCCCCGGGTGCGTGGTCGGTATTGCAGGGTGGTCGGGAGGGGAAACGGCAAAGGCAAAACGGAGAACTCTCAATGAAACGGCAAGAGGCAAACGACAAGTCAGGCAGCTTCGTCGATGCGGCGAGGGCCCGTTTTTCTCCCTTTTGACTTATAACCCCGAGGATCTTCGTTTTTCGCGACGATGTTATGCGCTTGCTTTCATCGCATCGAGCGTAAGACCTTGCGCCACCAGTATCGTAGCGAGAGTCTCACGACCGCCTTTGGTGACCCTGTACGAGCGGGATAGGGGCAGTTTTTTTATCAGTCCGTGAGCCCTGAGCAGGCGCAGGAGCC
Source organism: uncultured Planctomycetia bacterium (assembly GCA_963706735.1). Classification (GTDB taxonomy): domain Bacteria; phylum Planctomycetota; class MHYJ01; order WSZJ01; family WSZJ01; genus WSZJ01. The sequence continues at coordinate 64,962 of CAVPNQ010000161.1, read as the reverse complement.
TGCTGGCCTTTGCCGATCGTTTTCTGCGTTCAACCGGGTCATGAGTTGGTATCGGGAAGAGCACCTTCCGAAGGTCGAAGTTCCTGAAGCCTCTGAGATGGAACTTCCCGTCCATGATGAACTTGAAGAGCTTGAGATCGTCCGGCGACCAAGGCCGCAGTCCTCTTGATCGCTTTCCGCCCTGCTCGACAGGTGTGATGACGCGCTGGAAGACATCTCCCAGGGCGGCCGATGTGTCGGCGGCGCTGATGGCATCGAGGTAGTTTTTGTTAGCGCGGTCAGAAACCTGTGAGCGCCGGTAGAGATCCGCAATCCCCTGGCGCATGACACGGCGCCTGCACTCGCCTTTCGGATCTCCGTCCTTGGGGCGCAGCACGGTGAATTCACCGGCCTGGTTGATCGTCGTCTCGGCGCGCAGGACGGTCCCGTGTTTCTGGTAGAGCTTGATGGAGTTGTGCCCGAACCAGTGTTTGACGCGCAGGCCTTCCCGGCGCTCGCTCCTGAGGTAGCTTTTTACGGACCGCCGAAGATTCCCATTCGGTTTGCTCGTCCCCAGGAACCGCATCACGTTGTCGCAGCCCAGGGAGAGGATCGAGTGACGGGTCAGAGACGGCATCAATCGATCCAGGACTGCCGTGTCTTTGAAGAGAACATCGGTGGCCCACTCGCTCTGCCGGAGCGTGTAGTAGTAGTCGCAGCCCCTGACGCCGAGGATTCCCGGGACCGCAGAAGCCACCACCCGGACGATCCGGGACAACTGTTGCGTCCAGGGCGTCCGGAGTTGCTCAGTCGCAAGGTCCTGTGCGCGCTTCCAGTCTTCGATCTGAAGGAAGCAATTCTCCCGCTTCGTGTAAGTCAAACCGGCTCCATCCATCTGGCGCGACAGCCACTCTCTGCCGTTGATGCAGATCTGGATGCTGAACGGAAACCAGCTCTGCAGCCGCGCGTGCATGAACCCGAACACGGGGTCCATGAAGTAGTGGTACACGTGGATGCACTTGGTGCGCTCGTAGGTCACCTTCAGGCTATTCTTCCCGTGCTTGCGAACGCGGAAGGTCTTGCAGGGCTCCACAGCGCGGAAGGTGCAGATCAGCCCGTCGCGGATCTTGTCGCGATGCGCGATCTCCTCGGCATACTCATTCTTTCGGACATCGTTGCCGCGGAGGAACAGACTCGGCCGCCCTCGCGAGATCGGAAGAGCCAACGTTGACCTGAGCAGGCGCTCAGTACAGTCCTCGACGAACTCTCCAAAGCCCTGCAGGGCCACGCCCATCCTCTTCAGCAAAGCAGCCATCCCCCCGGCGAACGAGATGGCCCGGATCGTCGCGAAAAAAAGCATCCGGTCGAAACCTGACAGCACTCCGGTGACGTCACGGCCATGCTTTGATATAAAGAGATTCACGGCGTTTCTCTCCGATTGCGCAGGAATGACGCTTCGCAACCGCATTCCTACAAGGGAAGAAACGCCGTGTCTATTGAGAACCAGCTCATTTGGTTGCGGCCACAGGCCGCGTTAGCTTTTGGCGTTTCGCTTTGTGTTTCGCCGTTTTGAGTTTGCCCTTTCGGGGCCCGAACAAACGCCAATCACAAGACCTGTACCCGCCGCCGTGTCTGCCGTCTTTCGTCCAATCTCTACTTCAGCGCCTCCACCCCCGCCCCGCCCACCGCGCTCCCCTTCTTCACCCGCAAATCCCCCTTCTCCGGGTCCGCCAGCATCGGGTCCGTCCCGTACGTCCCGCCCTTCTCTTCCACCGGCAGCTTCGGCTTCGACCTCGCCGGGGCGTCCGCGCAGAACCACGCATTTCCCTCGAAGCGGAACGTCTCGGCCGCCGTGCCTCCTCCGATGTTGACGCCGCCCTCGGACCAGCGGTCGCTCCGGAACACCACGATGTTGCGGCTGAACTCCCCGTTGCGGCACGCCACGAACCCCTCCGCCGTCGTCTCCTGCAGGATCCGCATCGCCCAGCGGCGAGGCATGTAGATCGTGTTGAACCTCACCACCGCCCCGTCCACGCCGACGAACGCCACCGGCGCGTCCGACCCGGTGAACGTGTTCCCCTCGACCGTGATGTCCCTCGCCTCCGCAAACGGCGGCTTCTCGAGCGCCGGGCGGAAAAACTCGAGCCCCGTGCTCCCGCCGATGTTCACGGCGCGCGAGCCGGCGTCCTCGAAGCGGCACCTGCGGACGGCCACGGACGCGCTTCCGCCCTTCATCTGGACGGCGTTGGCGGCCTCCTTGTGCCGGAAGGTGCAGTCCTCGACCGTGCCGCGGTGGCAGCCGACCATGTCGATCGCGGAACCGCCGCCCGCGCCCCAGCGCTCGAACGTGCATCCCTCGACGCGGAAGTCGTCCACGCCCGACAGTTTGACGCCGTCCTCGTTGCCGCGCGCGCCGACGTCCGTCACGCGCAGGTTGCGGAGGACGACGTGGTGCGTGGACCCGTCGCGCTTCCCCCCGTCGTCGATGCTGAGACCGTTGGCGGTCGCGCCCGCGATCGCGATGTCGCGGATTTCGAGGTGCGCGGCCACGGCGAAGTGCATCGCCTCGCCGCCGCCCTTGAACACCGGCGGGTTCTTCGGGTCGGCGCCCGCGATGACCACCGGTTTCCCGGGCTCGCCTTTCACGTTCTCGAACCAGAACCCGCCCGCGTATTCACCCGCCGCGACGAGGATCGTCGTGCCCGGCCTGGCCTGCCGCACGGCCCGGCGGAACGCGTCCGCGTCGCGGACCGTCAAGTCCTCCGCGAACAGCGCCCGCGAAACAAGGCCGATCACGGCGACGGCCGCAACCTTCATCGTTTCTCCGCGTACACGTCGGGGATGATCATCTCCTTCGGCACCGGGTTCCGGTGGTAGTCCTCGCGATGCTCGCGCTTAGGAAGCTCCAGCGGCGTGTGCGGGATCTCCTTGTACTTCACCTGGCTGAGCAGGTGGTGGATGCAGTTCAGGCGCGCGCGCTTCTTGTCGTTCGCGGGCACCACCCACCACGGCGCCTCCGGGATGTGCGTCCGCGAGAACATCTGCTCCTTCGCCTTCGTGTACCCCTCCCACCGGCGCCGCGATTCCAGGTCCATCTTCGACAGCTTCCACTGCTTCATCGGGTCCATCGTCCGGCACATGAACCGGAACTCCTGCTCCTCGTCGCTGATCGAAAACCAGTACTTGATGAGCTGGATCCCCGAACGCACCAGCATCTTCTCGAACTCCGGCACCGACCGGTAAAACTCCTCCAGGTCCGCTTCCGAACAGAACCCCATCACCCGCTCCACCCCGGCGCGGTTGTACCAGCTCCGGTCGAACAGCACCATTTCGCCCGCGGCGGGGAGATGGCTGACGTAGCGCTGGAAGTACCACTGCGTCTTTTCGCGGTCGGTGGGGGCGGGAAGCGCGGCGACGCGGAGGGCGCGGGGATTGAGGCGCTGGGTGATGCGCTTGATGACGCCTCCCTTCCCCGCGGCGTCGCGGCCCTCGAACACGATCACTAGCTTGTGTCCGGTGGCGACCATCCAGTCCTGCATCTTGATGAGCTCGGACTGGAGGCGGAAGAGCTCCTTGAAGTAGCGGCGGCGGAGAGTGCGTTCGGCCTCGGAGATGCCCTTGGCGGGGATGTCGCCGGGTTCGTAATCCTCGGTTTCGAGCTCGAGTTCCTCGTCGAAGTCGTCCACGAGGTCGCTGTGGATGCGCCGGAACGTGCCCCTGTCCTTGTCGCCTTCCTTCGTGCTCATGGCCTTCCCCTCTCTGGCCGGGAGCGTTCCCCGGCGAAGGGGGGGGATTCTAGCGGCTGATTGTTAAGGAAGTTTGAATTTCGGGGGGTGGAATCCCTATACCGCTTCAAGCGCCGCGGTCCGGCGCGGCCACCCCCGTGTTCCCCGCCGTTGCTTCCACGATCGTCGCCCCCGCCTTCAACCGCCCGTCCCGCTCCGCCGCTTCCACCATCGCCAGCCCGATCCGGTCCTTCACGCTGCCGCCGGGATTGAGCATCTCGAGTTTGCCGTACAGAAGCGCCGGGACATCCGCGGCGACGCGGGAGAGGCGCACGAGGGGGGTGCGGCCGAAGAGGTCGAGGACGGAGGCGTGGAGGAGCATCGCGGGAAGGATGCTATCCGCGCCGACGCGGCGGGCTAAGCGAGAAGCGCGTCGAGGTCGTCGGTGCCGGAGAGGACCTTCCATCCGCGAGAAGCGGCGACGTCGGAGTGGGACTGGGCGGCGCTTCCGCCCAGCCAGACCGCGGTATCGCCGGGGGCGAGAGCCGCGAGGAGGTCGAGGGCATCGGTAGCGTCGTTGGCGGAGACGAGGCTGAGGGCGATGGCGGCGGCGTTGCAGGTGCGTGCGGCGTGGGCGAGGTCGGCGGCGGGGACTTCGGTGCCGAGGTAAACGACGCGGCGGCGGCGGGCGGCGGCGAGAAAGGCGGCGAGGAGAAGGCCCATTTCGTGGCGTTCGCCCTCGAGGGTGGCGAAGACGATCGGCCGGCCGCCGGCCGGTGGAGGCTGCAGGCGGATGAGGGTGACGAGGAGGGCGCGGATGAGGCTGGTGGCGAGGTGTTCCTGCGCGACGCCGATTTCGGAATGGGCCCAGCGCTCGCCGATGTCGCGGAGAAGCGGGGCGAGGATTTCGCGGACGAGGCGGTCCTGGGGGAAGAGCGCCGCGGCGCGGTTGAGTTCGCGCTCGGCGGATTCGGGATCGAAGCGGCTGACGGCCTCGAGGAAGCGATTGCAGAGGTCGCGGGCAGGGTCGGGCGCGGAAGAGCGGCCGAGGCGTGCGAGATCGGGGTCGGGGAGATGGGCGATGGAGCCGATGGAGTGGCCGGCGTCGACGGCGCGGCGGAGGAGCAGAAGGCGCTGGACGTCGGCTTCGGAATAGAGGCGGCCGCCGGCGTCGGAGCGAGCGGGGGCGAGGGCGTGGTGGCGGCGCTCCCAGGAGCGGATGGTGTGAGGGGAGACGCCGGAAGATCGGGCGACGGCACCGATGCGAAGGCGGACGGCGGCGGGGGTGGTCATGAAGGGAAGTATCGGATGGACTAGCCTTGTTGTCAATATATCGCCTCATTTTATTATCAAATGGATGACACAATATGGGCGTTTATATGGTAAATATATATGCATCATTCAGGGGAGACTCACATGAGCACGCTCGCGGAAACACGTCAGAACCACCTCAATTCCTCGCCGAGCTTCCACCACATCGCGATCGCGGGCGCCTCCGGATACGTCGGATCGAGGCTCGTCGAGCGCCTGATCGCCGGTGGCCGGGCCGTCCATACCCTCTCGCGATCCGCGCGCGCCCCCATACCGGGCGTCACCTCTTTCCGTGCCGACGTCCAGGATCCTGCTTCCCTGCTCCCGGCTCTTCGCGGCGTCGACTCCGCCGTCTACCTCGTCCATGGAATGGCCGAGGAGGGCGATTTCGCCGAACTCGAGGCGCGCGGCGCCCGGAACTTCGCGGCGGCATGCGCCGAGGCCGGCGTGCGGCGCATCGTCTTCCTCGGGGCTCTCGGGGACGACCGCGACGACCTGTCCCCGCACCTCGCCAGCCGCCACAGGACCGGGGAAGCGCTTCGCTCGGCCGGCATCCCCGTCGTCGAGTTCCGCGCGTCCATCGTCCTCGGCGCCGGGTCACTTCCCTTCCGCATTCTCGCTTCGCTCGTCGAACGCCTTCCCGTGATGATCTGTCCGCGCTGGGTTGCGACGCCCTGCCAGCCGATCGGGATCGACGACGTGCTGGAGTACCTCTTCCAGGCGGCGACGCGCGCCTGGGGCGGCGGGGGGATCTACGAAATCGGCGGCGAGCGGGCGACGACGTACGGCGACCTGATGCGCGAGTACGCCCGGCAGCGCGGCCTCAGGCGGCTCATGATCCCTGTTCCCGTGCTCACGCCGCGGCTCTCGTCCCTGTGGCTCCGTCTCGTCACCCCGGCCACGGCGCAGATCGGCCGCCACCTCGTCGAGGGGCTGCGGAACGCGACGGTCGTGCGCGACCGCAAGGCCCTGGAGGACTTCGCCGTTCGCCCGATGGATTTCCCCGAAGCGATGGCTCGCGCAGTTTCCGGAGAGGCAAGATGACCCCGCCCCGCGTCGGCATCAGCTCCTGCCTCCTGGGCGAGAACGTTCGTTGGGACGGCGGCCACAAGCGTGACGTCTGGCTCAAGGACGCGCTGGGCCCTCACCTGGAGTGGGTCCCCGTCTGCCCCGAACTCGAGGTCGGCATGGGCGTCCCCCGCGAAGCCGTCCACCTCGCCGGCACTCCCGCCAACCCGCGCCTCGTCGGCGTCGACTCCGGCGACGACTGGACCGCCCGCATGGACGCCTGGTCCACCCGCCGCGTCCGCCAGCTCGAGGCCATGGACCTCTCCGGCTACGTCCTCAAGAAGAACTCCCCCAGCTGCGGCATGGAACGCGTCAAGGTCTGGCGCCCCTCCGGCCAGCCCACCAAGGACGGCGTCGGCGCCTTCGCCGCCGTCCTCCTCGAGCGCCTCCCCCTCCTCCCCGTCGAGGAAGAAGGCCGCCTCGAGGACGCCCCCCTCCGCGAACACTTCGTCGAGCGCGTCTTCGCCCACCGCCGCTGGCGCGACCTCGCAGCCTCCCCCTTCCGCGCCCGCGACCTCGTGGACTTCCACGCCCGCCACAAGCTCCAGCTCCTCGCCCACTCCCCCGATCACTACCGCCGCCTCGGCCCCCTGGTCGCCCGGGGAAAGGCGGAGGTCCGCGACGAATACGGCCGGCTCTTCATGGAAGGGCTCTCCCAGAAGGCGACGCGCGGGCGGCACGTGAACGTGCTTCAGCACATGGCCGGGTACTTCAAGGAGGGGCTCTCTTCCGAGGAGCGTCGCGGAATCGAAGAAGCGATCGCGGACTACCGGGCGCGGGAGGTGGCGCTGGAAGTGCCCGTGCGGCTGATCCGGCAGGGCGCGCGGCGGCTGAAGGTGGCGTACCTGCTCCAGCAGACCTACTTCGACCCGGCGCCCGCGGGGCTGAAACTGCGGAACCACGTGTGATGGAAGCGCTCTCCCGGGACCCACGGGTCTTCGTCCGCCGCGCCGGCCCGCCGGCGGCGGAGGGTCGGTGCGTCGTGCTGTGGATGCAGCGCGCGCAGCGGGCGGTGGACAACCCGGCGCTCGACGTGGCGATCCGCGCGGCGAATCTGCTGCGCGTCCCGTGCGTGGCGTTCTTCGCGCCGGTTCCGTTCTATCCCGGTGCGAACCTCCGCCACTTCGCGTTCCTGGCGCAGGGCGTGCCGGACATCGCCGCGGGACTCGCGAAGAAGGGAGTGGGGTTCGTGTTCCGGCCGTTCCCCGCCCACTCGCTCGACGCGTTCTGCCGCGAAGTCCGCCCCGCGCTCGTCGTCGGCGACGAGAACCCGCTTCGCGAGCCCGATCGCTGGCGCCGCGCGGCGGCGTCGCGCCTCGAGGTCCCTCTCTGGACCGTGGACGCGGACGTCATCGTCCCGACCCGCCTCCTCCTCAAGGAACAGTACGCCGCCCGCACGATCCGCCCGCGAATCCACAGGCTTCTTCCGGAGTTCCTGCATCCCTCGAAGCCGGTTCGCGCCGCGATCCCGTGGAAGACGCGCGCCTCCACCGTCCCCGCCGGCGCCGACTGGCTCCGCGGCTTCCCGTGCGACCGCTCGACAGCCCCCGTTTCCGGCTGGCAAGGCGGCACCGCCGCCGCGCTCGCCCGCCTCCGGCACTTCACGCGAAGTCTCCTCCCCCGCTACGACCGCGGCCGCAACCACCCCGAACTCGACGGCACCAGCGCCCTCTCCCCGTGGCTGCACTTCGGCCACCTCTCGCCCCTCACGGTTGCCCTCGCCGTGCAGGGCGCCTCCGCGCCGAAAGCCGACCGCGACGCCTTCCTCGAGCAGCTCGTCGTCCGCCGCGAACTCGCCGTCAACTTCGTCCGCTTCAATGAGCACTACGACTCCCTCGAAAGCTGCGAAGGCTGGGCGAAGGGCTCCCTGGCGCGCCACGCGGCCGACGCGCGCCGCCTGTACACGGAGGAGGAGCTGGAGCGCGCCGCGACGCACGACCCGCTCTGGAACGCGGCCCAGAGGCAGATGACGGAATCCGGGTGGATGCACAACTACCTCCGCATGTACTGGGCGAAGAAGATCCTCGAGTGGTCGCCCTCGCCCGCCGAGGCCTTCGCCCGCGCCGTCCGCCTCAACGACCGATGGGAACTCGACGGCCGCGACCCGAACGGCTACGCCGGCATCGCCTGGGCGATCGGCGGCAAGCACGACCGCGCCTGGGGCCCCGAGCGGCCCGTGTTCGGGACGGTGCGGTTCATGAGCCTGGAAAGCACGCGCCGGAAATTCGACAGCGCGGCATACATTGCCCGATGGGCTTGCGCCGATCGTGCCGCCGCCGCGGGGCGTGGAGCGGCCGACCGCGACGCGCTTCCTCCCTGAAAGCCCCGCCGACCTGCTCGTCGGCCTTCAGCCGGATCGTGACGTCCCGCACTGAGAGCGCGAGAAACATTCGCCCTACGGCACGCGCCACCGGCCCGTCCGGCGCGCGAGGAGGTGTGGATCGCCCGGCCTGGGGAGGTGCTGATCGCCGGCGGCCCCGCCTCGGCTTCCCGCGAATCGATCGCGGCCAGGAAACGCGCAAGATCCAGTTTCCCGAGCAGTTCCCACATGCCGCGGGCGACGTGATCGGCCGGCAACAGCCCCTCAAGATCTGTCGGCGTCAGCAGATCCTGGTTTCTCTCCGCCCGCAGCAGTTTGGCGGGACCCACCCGCTTCTTCGCCGGAACCGCACTCTTCGACGATTCTTCATTCTGCACCATCTCGCCGAACAGATTCTTGCCGCTCATGCGGCGCCTCGGCAGCAGGGGTTTGATCGTCAAACGCCGGCGCCGGTCGAACCGCGCGCCCCGACGTCGAGCCGTTACGACGTCGGGCGTGCGCGGTGAGACCGGTGACGGCGCTCGAATTTTTCTCGCGCTCTGATCGCTCCTGCATACAGGTAGATTTAAGCTGTTTCATAGCCAGTTGATTAAGAGCAATATATTGCCGTTTATCTATAATATTTTACGTAATCGGTAGTATAATGCCGTTTATGGAACATAGATTTAACGGCACCCGTGATCTTCAGCGGGACCTCGGCGAACGCCTTCGCCGGATGCGGCTTCGCAGGAATCTCGACCAGCGAACCACCGCCGAGAAGGCCGGCGTTTCAGAGCGGGCACTTCGAAACCTGGAGACCGGCCGCGGCTCCACCGTCGAGACACTCCTGAGAACGCTGCGCGCCCTCGATGCTCTCGAGGGCCTCGACTCCCTGGCTCCGCGCCCCGGGATCGATCCCATGGAGCTCCTTCAACGCGGTCGCAAGGAACCGCGGCGAGTCCGACGCGCCCGCGGGGGCGGCTCGCCGGGGTCCTCGCAATGAAACATGTGGAGGTCGTCGAAGTCCGCATCTGGGGCAATCGGGTCGGCGCTGTCGCCCTCGATCCGCAGCTCGGGGCGTATGCGTTCGGCTACGACCCTGCCTGGGTGCGGTCCGGAATCGAACTCGCGCCCCTCACGATGCCCACCCGCGGCTACCGCGATCCGTTCGCGTTTCCGGAACTCCCGAAACCCTCGTTCCGCGGCCTCCCGGGCCTGATCGCGGACGCGCTGCCCGACGACTTCGGCAACTCCCTGATCGACGCGTGGATGGCGGCCCGGGGCGTTGCGCGCGACGAAGTGACGGCGCTGGACCGGCTCGCGTACGCGGGCCGTCGCGCGATGGGAGCGCTCGAGTTCAGGCCCGTCCTGGGCTCAACGCGCGAAAGCGTGGAACCCCTCGAGATGAAATCGCTCGTCGAGGCCGCACGCCGGGCGCTTCGCGGAGATTTTGCCGGCGATCGCGAAGCGCAGGCCGCGCTCGCGAACATCATCCGCGTCGGGGTGTCGGCGGGAGGGGCGCGCGCGAAGGCCGTCGTTGCGTGGAATCCGAAGTCCGGCGAAATCCGCAGCGGGCAGTTCGAGGCCGCCCGGGGCTTCGAACACTGGCTCCTCAAGTTCGACGGCGTCGGAAAGGACCACGCGTTCGGGCCGGGCGCCCACTTCGGCCGCATCGAATACGCCTACCACCTCATGGCCACGGCCGCGGGGATCGACATGGCCCCCTGCCGGCTCCTGGAGGAAAACGGCCGCGCACACTTCATGACCCGCCGCTTCGACCGCGAGGCGAACCGGAAACACCATGTCCAGTCGCTCTGCGCGCTCGAGCACCTGGACTACCGAAAGCGCTCCACGCACGCGTACGCCCAGCTCTTCCTCGCCGCTTCGCGCCTGCGCCTGGGCGACGACGCGATGCGCGAGGTCTTCCGCCGGATGTCCTTCAACGTGATGGCCCGGAACTGCGACGACCACACCAAGAATGTCGCGTTCCGGCTGAAGATGGAAGCCGGCTGGGAACTCGCGCCTGCCTACGACGTCACGCACGCCCACAACCCGAAGGGAGAGTGGACGCGGAACCACCTGATGTCCGTGAACGGGATGTTCGACGGCATCTCGCGCGCGGACCTGCTCGCGGACGCCGACCGTTTCGAGGTCAGGCGCCCGAAGGAAATCCTCGGGGAAGTCCGCGAGGCTCTCTCGGGATGGGCGGGGTTTGCGAAGAAGGCAGGCCTGCCGGCGGCCGAAGCACGACGGATTGAGCGGGACTTTGCCGCGGTTTGACGGGTCAATCCGACGAGATCAGGCACGAGTCCCCGGGTGCGGGATCGACGCCACGTTCACCTCGCGGCGTCCGCCCCGCGCCGCTTCCGTGACCGCCATCACCGCCGGGTGCCTCACCTTGCGCTCGACGGAAATCGCGTAGAACCGCTCGACGATCTCCGGGGCGTGCCCGATCACCGCGACGCCGTACTCGCGGCACACCTCCCGCTCGACCAGCGCCGGCCCCGCGAACGCGCCTCTTCCCGCCCCCGCGAACGTCTTGAGAAGCGCGGAGTCCTCGAACGCGGCGACGATCCGCGGACGGACGCCGGCCCGCTGCCAGAACTGCTCGAGCCCGCGTGAGAGCGTCGTGTTTTCGAGCGGCGTGAGGAAGGGCGCCCGGGAGAGCGAGCGCGGAAAGCCCTTCCGCAGCGCCTTCGCGGACTTCGCGGGCGCGAAGAACGTCACGCCGCATTCGCCGAGCAGGTGGTTGTAGGCGCGCACGCTCACGGTCGGCGGCACGGGCGAGTCCGAGATGACGAGGTCCAGCTCGTGCACGGAGAGGCGCGCGAGCAACCGGTCCGCGCGGTCCTCGTACACTTCGAGCCGCACGGGTTCCTTCATCGCCAGCACCGGCGCGAGCAGCCGGTACGCCACGAGCTTGGGGATCGAGTCCACGACGCCGACCGAGAATTCCAGCGCGGCGTCGGGTGCGCGGCCGCGAAGGGCCTCGAGCAGTTCGCGGCCGGTCCCGAAGATTTCGTCGGCGTACCGGAACGCGACGCGTCCCTGGTCGGTCAGCGCGAGCTGGCGGCCGGCCTTCTGGAAGAGCTTCACGCCGAGGTCGCGCTCGAGCGCGCGGATCTGGCCGCTCAGGGTGGCCTGGGTGCGGTGAAGGGCCTGTGCGGCGCGGCCGAGGCTTCCCTCGCGCGCGGTGAGCCAGAAGTACTGCAGGTGGTGGTAATTGAGCCAGTCCACGGGGATGAAGATTAGGTTTTTTCGAAGTGTTCATCACTCTTTATCGAATAGTCGAATGATCCCGCGGAGCGTATCAAGAGAGCCGGCAAACGACGACACCCCCGCTTCCCATCGAAAGGAGCCCGCCATGAAGATCCGCATGAGCACCCGAGGCCTCCCGGACGGCGCTGATTTCCGCGAATTCGTCGAGTTCCGGCTGGAGTTCGCGATGGGCCGGTTCGCGCCGCGGATTGCGGGAGTTTCGGTGCGGCTGGAGGACCGGAACGGCCCCAAGGGAGGGGTGGACAAGGCCTGCCGGATCAGCGTGGACCTCGGCGGCGCGGGCGTCGTGCTGGCGGAGGACGTGGACACCGTCATGGAGGCCGCGGTGGGTCGCGCGGCGGAGTGCGCCGGGAGGTCGGTCGCCCGGGCGCTGGAGCGCGCGGGCCGCGAAGGGCGCCGCCCGCGCAGAGACCTCGCGCTGTAACACAACTGAACCCACGGAGGATCCAGACATGGGCTCGACCTGGCTTTACGCCGGCTTCACCGCCTTCGTTGCGTTGATGCTGGCGATCGACCTGGGACTGTTCCACCGGAAGTCGCACGCGGTCTCCGTCCGCGAGGCGCTCACGTGGAGCGGCGTCTGGGTCGGGCTCGCGCTGCTGTTCAACACGGGCGTATGGATCTGGCGCGGGCCGGAAGCGGGGATCCAGTTCCTGACGGGCTACCTGGTCGAGAAATCGCTCAGCGTGGACAACCTGTTCGTGTTCCTCATCGTGTTCTCGTACTTCGCGGTGCCGAGGGAGTGGCAGCACAAGGTCCTGTTCTGGGGGATCCTGGGCGCGCTGCTGCTGCGCGCCGTCATGATCGCGGCCGGCGCCGCCCTGCTCGCGAACTTCCACTGGGTCATCTACGTCTTCGGCGGGTTCCTCATCCTGACCGCGCTCAAGCTGGCGTTCCAGAAGGAGGAGTCCGCCCACCCGGACCGCAACCCGGTCGTGCGGATCTTCCGCCGCCTCATGCCCGTCAGCGAGACCTACGACGGCGACCGCTTCTTCACCCGCCGCGCGGGAAAACTCGTCGCCACGCCCCTGTTCCTCGTCCTCCTCACCGTGGAATTCACCGACCTGGTCTTCGCGGTGGACTCCATCCCCGCGATCTTCGCCATCACCCCGGACCCGTTCATCGTCTACACGTCCAACATCTTCGCCATCCTCGGCCTGCGCTCCCTCTACTTCGCGCTGTCCGGCGTGCTGGGACTCTTCACGTACCTCAAGCCCGCCCTCGCCCTGGTGCTGGGGTTCGTGGGCGTCAAGATGGTCATCTCGGACTACGTGAAGATCTCACCGCTCGTTTCGCTCTGCGTCATCGTCGGGATCCTCGGCGCCGCGATCCTGCTCAGCGTCCTGCGGCCGCGGGCGCACGCGCCTGTTCCCGTCAAGGCGGAGGGCGAAGCCCTGTGAACCGCATCCGCTGGGGCTACCTCGTCGCCCTCGTCCCCGTCGCCACCGACTGGATCGACACCGGGCACTTCCCCGTCCACCTGCGCGAAGTCGTCACAGAAGTGATCGTCGGCCTCATCCTGGCGGCCTTCGTCCACGCGCTCTACCGCGACGCCGACCGCTACCGCTCCCTCTCGGAAACCGATCCCCTCACCGGCCTCCCCAACCGGCGCCGCTTCGAGGACGACCTCGCCCGTGAAGTCCGCAGGGCGGGGGAAGCGCCGCTGGCCATCGCCTTCGCGGACGTGGACGCGTTCAAGGAGATCAACGACACGCACGGGCACGAAGCCGGCGACGAGGTGCTGCGCGCGGTGGGCCACGCCCTCCGTGCTTCGCTCCGCTGCGGCGACGGCGCCTATCGCATCGGCGGCGACGAGTTCGCGGTCATCCTGCCGGGAGCGGCCGCGGCGGACGCCCGGACGGTCCTCTCGGAAGCGCTGGCCGACCATGACGGCGGGCTGCTGGCGCGCTTTGGTGTCACCCTCTCGATCGGGATCGAGGAGCGCCGCGCGGGGGAGAGCGCACGGTCGCTTCTGCGGCGAAGCGACGCCGCGATGTACGAGGCGAAGGGGACGCGAGCGAGGAAGAAGGCGCCGATGGCGGGTCAGCGCGGCGCGACGCCGTGAGGAACGCGGACGAGCGGCGCGAGGTCGAATCCGAGTTCGCGGGCCTTCGCCAGAAGGCGCGCCTCGACGGCCGGGTCGAGCTGCGGGTCGCGCGCGAGGATCCAGAGGTAGTCCGTATCGTCGCCGGCGATGAGCGCCCAGCGGTAACCCTCCCGGTCCAGCTCCACCACGTTGTAACCGCCGTAGAACGGCCAGAAGAACGTCACGCGCAGTTCCGCGGTGCGGGCGTCGCCCCTGAAATGGGCCGATCCGTGCGCCTCGTCCCACTCGGCGTCCTCGGGGTCCCAGCCGCGGTTCGTGACGGAAAGCGTTCCGTCCTCCTTCAGCACGTACTCCGCGGAAATGTCGGTCAGCCCTTCCTCGAATGAATTCGGGAGCCGCGCGATCTCGTACCATCGCCCGGTGTAGCGCGCGGCGTCGAAGTCGCTGACGCCGCGGAATCGGGGTGACGAAGAGCAGCCCAGGGGAAGCAGGGCCGCGAGCAGGGCGAGCGCTCTCCTCATGATTTCCTCCCTGTGTCGGGGCTCAGCACCAGGGAGGCCCAGTCCTGCCGGTCCGCCGCGGAACGGGCCGAGGAGCGCGCGACCACCAGGCCGCGGTGAAGGAGCACGGCGCCATGCGACTGGAACTTGTCGCCGGCCTCGAGGGAAGCACCGTGGCGGCGGGCGGCGGAGAGGGCGCGCCACCAGAACCGCGGGGAGAGGAGTTCGCGGAGGCCAAGCCGGGCGATCCCGAATCGCCGGTAGAGGCAGAGCCCGGGGTCGCTGATGGCGCGGACGTCGCCGAGTCCGATCCCATCCAGCGCGGCGCGGGCGTTCGCGTCGGAGTCCATGTGCACGATGACGACGTCCGTCTTCGTCGCAGCGATCTCACGGCGCCGGGCGGCGACGTCCGCCAGCGCTTCGCGGCAGAGCGATCAGCCGAAGTGGCGGACGAACAGGACGAGCGTGGGGGAGGCGGAAGGGATCCCGGCGGCCGGGGCGGCGGGAGTGGGGGCGAGAATCGAAGCGGCGGCCTGGAGGACGGCGCCGCAGGGGTCGCAGGTCAGGGTTCTCACGGGGGCCTCGCTTTCGTGGATGGGGCTTGCATGTTTGAACATACTTCAATACTTTTTGAATACAAGGCCGCTTCGCCGATAAGCGACCGGTTGTTTTCACGACAGTGGAATGGCGCCCGCGAATTCTCACCCTGGTGGAAAGGAGCCCCGCCCTGCTCTCGGACACGCTCGACAAAGGCCTCCGCCGCTACGCGATCGGCGACAAGCTCCGCTCCCTTCGCCTGCGCAAGGCCATGGGCCTCGTCCAGCTCGCCGCGCACACCGGCCTGTCGCCCGCGATGCTCTCCAAGCTCGAGCGCGGCCAGGTCTTCCCCACGCTGCCGACTCTTCTGCGCATCTCCCTCGTCTTCAACGTCGGCCTCGACCACTTCTTCTCCGACTCCGACCGTCGCCGCGCGATCGCGGTTTCGCGCGCCGCAGGCCGCGTCCGCCTCCACGAACCTCCCGGCGCGCGCGACGCAGGCTGGAGCTTCGAGGCCCTCGACCACGCGGCGGTGGACAAGAAGCTCTCCGCCTGGCTCGCCGAGTTTCACCCGGTGAAGGCGGGCACCTCGCCGACGCACCACCATCCGGGCATCGAGTTTCTCTTCGTGGTGAGCGGCCGGCTCATGCTGTCGATCAAGGACGAGGAGCCTCTCACGCTCGATCCCGGCGACGCCGTCTACTTCGACGGGACGCGGCCGCACGGGTACCGGCGCGTCGGGAGCGCGGCGTGCCGGGCGGTCGTGATCACGGTGCCGTAAGCATTTTCCCGGGATCCGCGCGATCCCGGGCACGGATCGGAGCAGGCCACGTCCGGCGCACTACTTGTCCTGAAACACCTTCGAAGCGCGGTAAGTGCCGCCGCCCTCTACGGTCCATTCGGCCGTAATCCGCGCCACCCGCCTGCCTTTGAATTTGGGCAGGATCTCTTTTTCCCACGATTGCTTGTCCCCGACTTTCATGAAGGCCGGCTTTTTCACAAGGTACTCCTCCGACCATTTGCCCTTCTCGTCCCCGACAGCGATGGTGATCGTGACGGTCGCGGGCCAGGGAGCACGGTGCTTCAGGCTGCCCGTGGACACGCGCGCCTTGTAGATCTTGCCGTCGTCATCCTGGACAAGGTCTTCCGTCGAGTGAACCCTCAGCTCGATCTCGGGGTCGTCCGGGGTCCGCACGATCGTCCCGGGGCGGACCTTGATCTTTGCAGGCTCGACCGGGTTCTTGAGCAGCTCGTCCAGGTGCGCGTCAACTGCCGCCTGGAGCTTGTCGGGCCCACCGAACGCCAGCTCGAGAATCCCCGCCGCGTACTTTCTCACGTCCGATTGCACCCCGGCCAGGTTCGCCACCGCGTTCGTTTCGACCTCCCGCGTGGCCGTGACGAGGTCATTGAGAAGCGTTGAGCACTCCGTGACCAGCAGGTGCGTCAGGAGCCACGCTTCGTCGTACTCCTGCCGCCCGAATTCGTCCTGCGGCTTCCGGATCATCTCGGAAATTCTGTTCGCCGTTCCGAGCTTCTTGCGCCCCACATCAAGCCTCTCGATCATCTCCTTGAAGTTGGGGTGATCCGTCGCGACGTAGAGCTTGCTGGTGGAAGCGAAGTACTCCGCCAGGCCTTCGTTGAGCCAGATGGGCCCGCAGAGGCGGAGCGTGTGTGCGAAGAACACATGGGACAACTCGTGCGCCAGGACCCACCAGAATCCGGCCGAGATGTCGCCGTTCTCGAGAGGGACCGCCACCACGTTTTCGTGCCGGCCGACGTGCGCCGTGAGCCCGCCGGCGCCCTTGTTTCCGCACCACTCCTGGAACTTCTCCAGGTCGGGGAAAATGACGAGTTCCACGGTGTCCTTCGGAATCTCGAAGGACTTGAGCGACCCCGGCGCGTAAGTCTCCTTGTCGAGCCCGTACTGTGACGTGTAGCGATCCTGCAGCCCCTTGAGGGCTTTCAGGATCCTGTTCTGTTGCTCGGTAGAGAGACCCGTTCTTGAGGCGGCAAAGACGGAGATCTTCCCTGTTTTGAAAACCTGCACGTACCCCTCGGGAACGCCCGAAGCGGACTCGGCTCGCGCAGCGGAGGACAGGAGGAGCCAGAACAACGCGACACAGGTGAGAAGGCGGGCCATGGGCGATCCTCGAGATTCGTGAGCGGGCATTCTACCAGCTCGGGGTGTCCGCGAAGAGCCGGCCTGGAGCGACAATGGCCGTTGTTCGCTCACTCGGATTTCCAGAACCCGCGCGCGCGGCGGACGTTCAGAGGCGCATGAGGGGGTTCCTGAAGCGCTTTGAAGCGGTGCCGTGGTGGGTCCTTTCGGGGGGCCTGCACGCGTTCGTGTTCACGGTGCTGATCGTGCACACGTACGAGGCGGTGAAGGCACCGGGGCCGGTGGCGGCGATGCAGATCCGGCTGGCGCGCCCCGCGCTGGAGGTCCGGAACGAGGCGCCGCCGCCTGCCGCGCCGGCCGTGAACGATCCTTCGCCGTCCTGGCAGGACGCCGCGCCCGCCGACCGGCCGGGAAGCGAACCGGAGATCCTGCTCGAGGAAGCCGAGCTGGGCGATTACGTCCCCGATGGCGCCGGAGAACCGGATCTCGCGGAGCTCCTCCCCTCGACCGAAACCGCCGCCGGACTCCTGAACGTCGGCGGCCCTTCCCGCCGCGCGGGAGTCATGGGGCCCGCTTCTTCATTCAATGCGGCCCGCGGCGGGCCGTTCGCGGGGCGGCGGCCGGGTCACCACGGCGGCGGCGCGACCACGCAGACGGAAACCGCGATGCTCGCCGGCCTCCGGTGGCTCGCGCGCCACCAGCACCCCGACGGCCGCTGGGCCGCCGACGCGTTTGGGGAGCGCTGCGCCGCCGGGCCGGAATGCCCGGGCATCGGCGACGCGGACAACGACGCCGGCATCACGGGGCTGGCCCTTCTCGCCTTCCTCGGCGCGGGTTACACGCACCTCTCCCGGGACACGTACATCGACAAGCCGACCGGCCGCGTCATCTGCGTCGGCGCGGTCGTGCGCGAAGGGCTCAAGTGGCTTCTCGCGCACCAGCTCCCCGACGGGCGGTTCGCGGGAAAGCAGCTCCCGACGTACAACTCTTCGATCGCGACGGCGGCGGTTGCGGAAGCCTACGGCCTGACGAAGGCCACGATCTTCAGGGAGGCGGCCCAGCGCGGCGTGGACTACCTGCTGCTCTCGCAGAACCCGTACTACGGCTGGCGCTATTCGAAGCGCTGCGGCGACAACGACACTTCGAACCTCGGGTTCGTCGTCATGGCGCTTCACTCGGCAAAGATGGCCGGCCTCGTCGGGATCGAGACCGGGTTCAACGGGGCGCGCAAGTATCTCGACGACGTGACGGACGGGGTGTACGGGAACGTCGGGTACATGAGCCGCGGAGACGCGGGGTCGGTCAGGTTCCCGGAGACGTCGGCGTGGAACATTCACCGCTCGATGACAGGCGTGGGCGTGATGTGCCGGACGTTCATCGACGGCGCGCCGTCGCATCCCTCGATCCCCGCGGGCGTCGCGATGCTCGCGGCCGACCTCCCCGAGTGGCGGGACAAGAACGTCGATTACTACTACTGGTACTACGGCACGCTGGCGCAGTTCCTGGGCGACGTCCCGAACGGCCGCCACTGGAAGTCCTGGAACGACGCCGTGGTGAAGGCGCTCGTCCCGCACCAGCGCGGCGAGAAGGACGGCTGCCTCGACGGGTCGTGGGACACGGACGTCGACCGCACGTCGTTCAAGGGCGCTGGCCGCGTCTACGCGACGGCGCTGAACACGCTGACGCTGGAAGTCTACTACCGGTTCCCGAAGGCGTTCGGGGTGCGGAAGTAGCCGCTACCGCAGCATCCCGGCCAGCGCCGCAAGCGCGAGCACGACGAGCAGCGGCGCGTAGAAACCGGTCGAGCGCTTGCCGGCGAGCCAGTGAAGCGGGAGCAGCATGACCACGGCGGCCGCGAGGGGGATCGCGGCGTGAGGGATGGTTCCGGCCCGGGCGAGATGCGGGTCGAGCAGCCGGTGGATCGCCTCGGAAGCGGCGGGGACGTACTTCGGCATCGCGGCGCCGCCGACGAGCGCCATCGTGATCGCGGCGTACGCCCCGGTCAGCCGCTGCCACTTGACGCCGTCCTGCTTCGCCGACTCCAGTTCCTCGTTGGAAGCCTCGACGTACGCCTGCAGCCGCGACTCCGCCTCCGTGAACTGCTCCTCCAGCCTGCGGCGCGCCGCTTCCGACATCTGCTGGCGCATCGCGAGCATCTGCTCGCGGTTGATCGCCTTGCGCGCCATCTCCTGCGCCGCCCGCGCCTTCTCCTGCACGCGCTGCACGGTCTGCTCGGCGCGCTTCTTGTCCGTCTCGGCGACCTGCATCCGGTTCACGGCGGCGCGCGCCTTCTCGGACACCGCCAGGACCGTCTGCTGCGCCTTCTTCTTCTCCAGTTCCGCAAGCTGCGCCCGGCTCATCGCCTCGCGCGCCTTCTCCGACACCGCCACGACCTGCTGCTCCGCGCGCCGCTTGTCCGTCTCGGCCATCTTCGCCCGCGCCTCGGCCAGCCGCGCCGCCATGCGCGCTTCCTGCGCCTGCCGCGCCACCTCCTGGGCCTTCTGGTTCATGAGGACCTGGGTCTGGTGGCCGTTGGCGCCGGAGACGGCGGCCGTCACGCGGCGCGCTCCCGCCTTCGCCAGCTCCTCGTCCACGACGCGCTTGGTGAAGGCCGGGTCGAGCCCCAGGTTGTGCCCCTCGCGGAACACCGAGACCTCCGCGATCGACGACAGCGCTCCGTCCACCAGCATGTGCCCCAGGATCTTGCGCAGTTCCTCGCCGCGCTCCTCCGCCAGCTCCCGGTCGTACTCCGCCCGCCGCCCCCCGTCCGTCAGGATCCCGCGCGCCCGCTTCAGCTCCCCCTTCAGGAACTCGATGAACTCCTTGTGCCGCGGGTTCTCGATGTGCTGCACCCGCGTCATCCGCTCCTTGAACTTCGCCTCGATCGACGGCGCGTCCGTGAGCGTCCGCTCGATCCCGAGAAGCTGGTAGTAGTCGGGGTCGGTGCATTCCTCGGGAAGGCCGAGGACTTCGTGGAAGCGGTTTTCAGCCAAAGGGGGCCTCGATCAGGGAGAAGGTTGGCGGGGGGAGCGGACCGGAAACGACAACTTCCAACATTCCAAACGACAAGTAAACGCCAAAGGGAAAAACGCCGAACGCCAATCCGGATTCCGCGCCGGCTTGGAAATTTTCCCTTTGGCCTTTGCCGTTTCCTTGTCCTTTGGAGGTTGGTTCCTTGTCGTTTGCCTTCGCCCTACCCCACCTCCATCCCGACGACATCCTTCTTCGCGTCCTTGATCGCGGCGTCATCCATGCCGCTGGTCCGGACGATCTCGACCCTGGCTTCCTTGCCCGAAGTCCGGTCCTTGCCGGTCACCTGCAGGCGCCCGTCCACGCTGTACGAGTAGGTCACGTCGATCAGCGACCCCGCGGGCCGGCCCGCCGGCAGGTCCTTGATCTCGCAGCACCCGATCTCCGTGCAATCCTCGGGGTTGTCGCTGTCGCCCTCGACAATCTTGATCTGCACGCTGACCTGGTTCGCCTTCTCCGTCCCGAACGGCTTGGTGATCTCCGCCGGGATCGGCGTGTTCTTCGGAATCATCTTGTGCGCCACCAGCTTCATGTCCGACTTCCGGATGCCGATGATCCCCAGCGAGTGCGAGTTCACGTTGGTGACCTCGACCCCCTGCAGCAGGATCATGACTTCCTCGTCGATCGACTCCTTGAGCGATTCTCCCTGAAGCGCCAGGGCGGGCTCCTCGGAGGGCTTGGCCTGCAGCGCGAGGACGGCGTTGTAGTACGCGGCGCCCATCGCGACGCACTCGTCGGGGTTGATGCCCGTCTCCGGCTTCGTCCCCGTCACGCGCTCGATCATCGACCGCACCGCGGGCATGCGCGTCATGCCGCCGACGAGAAGCGTCGTCCCGATGTCCTTCCACGTCAGCTTCGCCTTCTGCAGCACGACGCCGAGATAGGTCTCCGTCTGGTCGAGCAGCCCCTTCGTGATCTTCTCGAACTCCTCGCGAGTCAGCTCGACCTTCGTCGTCTTCCCCTGGCACTGGCAGAGGATGCGCACCTTGTCGAGCTTCGACAGGCTGATCTTCGCGTCTTCCGCCTTGTTGCGCAGGTCCTGGCACGCCTCGAGGTCGTTGCGCGGGTCGATCCCGTGCTCCGTCTGGAACTTCTCGCTCACCAGGTTGATGATCTCGTCGTCCCAGTCGATGCCGCCCAGCCGCCGCTCGCCGTCCGTCGCCAGCACGTCGATCTTCGTCCCGTCGATCTCGATGATCGTCACGTCGAACGTCCCGCCGCCCAGGTCGTACACCAGCACCCGGCGCTTCTCGCCCAGCTTGTCCATCCCGTACGCCAGCGCCGCCGCCGTCGGCTCGTTCAGGATCGAGACCACGTTCAGGCCCGCGATCGTCCCCGCGTCCTGCGTCGCCTTGCGCTCGACCTCGTTGAAGTACGCCGGGACCGTGATCACCACGCTCCCAACCTTCCGCCCGCTCACCTTCTCGGCGTCCTGCACGATGCGCTTCAGGATCAGCGCGCTGATCGTCTCGGGCGTGTACTCCTTCCCGAAGAACGTCTTCACCCATCCCTCTTCGCCCATGTGCCGCTTCACGAACTGCACCACCCGGTCCGGCGCCGCGACCGCCGAGTTCTTCGCGATCTTTCCGACGAGGACTTCCGTCTCCTCGAAGAGCGCCACCGACGGCGTGATCCGCTCGTTGTCCGTATTCTGGATCACCTGCGCCTTGCCGTGCTCGTCGATGTAGGCGATCGCGCTGTTGGTCGTGCCCAGGTCGATACCGCACGTCATCGGGGGCTTGTCGTCAGCCATGGCCGTTCTCCTCTCAAGGGTGGATCGACGGAACGACAGGAACCGAACTTCAACGACACCTGCGGTTGGAAAATGATGTATCTGCCGACGTTTCTGCGAAATCCGGCCTTGTCTGTGTTCCCGTCGCAAGCCCATGCACCTCGACTGGCCACGAATTCCTGAAAGTAGCTGCCGAGGGGGACACAGATGAAAACAGATTTCGCAGAAACGTCGGCAGATAAGGCCCGCGACAACCCGGGCCCCATGTGCAGCCGTTCCTCGCAACTCGCAACCCGCAACCCGCAACTCTCGTTCGTCTACGCCGGGCGGAAAGTCTTGATCACAACTTCTTGCGGCCTCAAAACGCTCCCGTTCCACCGAAACCCGTCCCTCACCACCCTCACCACCGCCTGGTCCTCCCCCGCCGTCGCCGCAGGCTCCGTCCCCAGCGCCTGCTGCACCCCCTTGTCGTACTTCGCAGGCACCTCCGACATCTTCTCCACCTCGTGCCGGTGCATCAGCTCCAGCAACTCCTCCACATGCAACTCCACCGCCTCCCGCGCCGGCCCTTCCCCCATCCCCGACAGCGACCTCTTCATCGTGTCGTACAACAGCACCAGCCCCTTCAACAGCGGCTTCTGCGCCCCACGGAACGCGTCGTCCCGGTACTTCGACATCTCCTGGTGCAGCGAACTGTACGCCGCCGCATGCACCCCGTCGTCCTTGATGCGCTTCACGAAGAGCTGCTCGAGGATCCCGATCTTCTCCACCAGCTTGTCCAGCCGCCCGTCCGCCGCCGCGGGCGCCGCCGGAGGTGCAACCTGCTGCTGTGGCTCTTCCATGGCGATCCTCTCCTTGGAGGGGCGATTCTAGCCGCGCGGGGGGGGAGGAACAAGGTGGTTCGCCCAAGGGGGTGCGGGCTGGGAGTGCGGGGTGGACGGGAGGGAAAGGGCAAACGCAAAAAGGAGAACCCTCAAGCAAACGACAAACTGCAAACGACAAGTCAGGCAGGTCGACGATTGGCTTGCGTCCGTGAATTGTCTTCTCCGTTTTGCTTTTGGCGTTTGGTTTGCGTTTCGCAGTTTTGAGTTTGCCTTTTCGCGGCCATGCACCCGAAGGTTCGTGCGCGAAGTCCGCCGCAGTTCTTAGCATGCTCCCATGTCCCTCGAACCCCAACTCCGCTTCGCCCTCGCCGCCCTCGATATGAGCCTGGCGACGCCGGAGCAGGTGCTGGAAGCGCTGGCAGCGAGCCTGATGGGAGGGGACGGGCTGGAGAAACGCGTTCGGCTCGCCGCGGAGCTGGACGACGACTGCGCGTCGTCGGTGCTGGAAGCCGTCGATGGCGGGATCCCGCGGTCGATCGACTCCGGGCTGCGCTCGGCGATGCTCTCGCTCGACCTGCCGCCCGGCGCGCGCGGCTGGCTGGCCTCGCTCCCCACCCGCCGTTCTCGCGGCCCGGCGTTCCAGGCGGCGCCGCAGGGCGAGCGCTACCAGCTCGGCGCGCCGATCGCCAGCGGCGGGCTCGGGCGCGTCTTCGAGGCCGAAGACCGCGACCTCGCGCGCAACGTCGCGCTCAAGATGCTCAAGGAAGGCGCCACGACGCACGACGAGGAACGCTTCATGAGGGAAGCCCGCCTCGCCGCGCGCCTCGAGCACCCCGTGATCGTCCCGACGTACGACTTCGGCGCGATGAGCGACGGCGCGGGGGGGCGGAAGCTGTACCTCTGCATGAAGCGCATCCGTGGGCGCGACCTGCTGCAGCTCTTGCGGGCGCTGGAAGCGGGGGACGTGGCGACGCGGACGGCGTGGACGCGCGGGCGGCTGCTGGGCGTGGTGCAGGACGTGTGCCTGGGGATTGCGTATGCGCATTCGAAGGGCGTGATTCACCGCGACCTGAAGCCCTCGAACGTGATGGTCGGCGAGTTCGGCGAGACGCTCGTGGTGGACTGGGGGCTGGCGAAGGTGATGGGCGAGGCGGAGGACCTGCGGCCGGACGCGGGGCCGGACAAGGCCGGCGTGGAGTCCACGCACCTGACGATGGAGGGCAGCGTGATCGGCACGCCGGCCTACATGCCGCCCGAGCAGGCCGAGGGGCGTCTCGACGAGCTCGACACGCGCAGCGACATCTACTCCCTCGGCGGCATCCTCTACGCCGTGCTCACCTGGCAGGCGCCCGTCGTCGCCGCCACCGTCAAGGAAGCGATCGAAATCGTCCGTACCGGCCTCCTCGACACGCCGTCCGAACGCGTCCGCCGCACCGCCGCCTCGGGCCGCTCCGCCCCCGACCCCGTCCCCCCCGAGCTCGACGCCCTCTGCATGAAGGCCATGGCCTACCACCGCGGCGATCGCTTCCAGGACGCCCTCGAGATGCACCGCGAACTCCAGCTCTTCATCGACGGCGTCCGCGAAAAGGAGCGCCGCGCGAAGGAAGCGGCGGCGCGGGTCTCGGCGGGAAGGGCGTTGCTCGCGCGGTACCACGCGCTGGAGTTGGCGATCCGCGACCAGCACGCGGAGGTGGCGCGGCTGGAGGAAGCGATCCCGCGGCACGGGGAGGCGGAGACGAAGCGGCCGCTGTGGGCGGCGCGCGGGAAGGTTCGGGAGCTGGAGGAGGAGCGGATCGCGGCCTACGCGGGGGCGGCGGCGGAGTTCGGGCAGGCGCGGGCGGTGGACGCGGGGTGCGAGGAGGCGGCGGACGGGCTGTGCGACCTTTACCTCGCGCGGCTGGCGGAGGCGGAGAAGCGGCGGGACCGCGGGGAGGAGCTGCTGCTGCGCAACCAGGTGGCGCACCTGGGGCGGGCGGGGCGGCTGGACGCGCCCGGGCGGCTGTCGGTGAGTGCAGTGGCGTACGGCTGCCGCTGCCTGGTGCCGGTGCGGACGCCGGGGTGGCGGGCGGACACGCCGCACGACCTGACGCTCGTCTGGCGCGACGGCGCCGGCATCCGCGGCCTCGAGCCGCTCCCCGGCGACCGGATGGTGCCGGAGCAGCGCGTCCCGGACGGAATGCGCCGCTGGGGGCACTCCCCCGGCTGCCTGACGACGCCGATCCCGGGGGCGGAAGTCCGCGTCGCGCGGTACGAAACGAGGGACATGCGGCTCGTGCCGGGCCCTGAACGGTCCGTCGGCCGCACGCCGATCACCGGCCTCCAGCTCCCCCCCGGCTCCTGGCGCTGCTCGATCCTCGCCAAGGGCTTCGCGCCGGTGCACTTCCCCGTCCTCATCCGCCGCGGCGAACCCTGGGACCAGGACGTCGCGCTCTACCGACCGGAGGACATCCCGGCGGGGTTCGTGCAGGTCCCCGCAGGGCCGTTCTCGTGGGGCGGCGTGTTCGCGGGGGGGACCGAGGAAGCGGAGCTGCGCACCCGGGACATCTTCGTCGCGCGGTTTTCCGTCACCGCGGGCGAGTACCTCGCGTTCCTGAACGACCTCTGCGCCCGGGGGGAGTTCGGGGAAGCGCACGCGCGGGCGCCCCGCGAGGGGACGGAGCGGTTCCTGGCATTCGGCAGCGACCGGTTCGACCTCGCGCCCCCGGGCGAGCCCTCGGCGCTGTCGTCTGCCGACTTCCCCCTCATCGGCGTCGCCTGGACCGACGCCGTCGCCTACGCCAACTGGCGCTCCGCCCGCGACGGCATCGCGTACTCCCTCCCCGTCGAGGACGAGTGGGAGAAGACCGCCCGTGGCGTGGACCGCCGCATCTACCCCTTCGGCGACGAGTTCGACTGGAGCTTCGCCCAGGTCGCCGGCTCCCTCCCCGAAGGCCCCCGCCTCCGCCCCGTCGGCAGCTTCCCCGCCGACGAGTCCCCCTACGGCGTCCGCGACATGGCGGGGGCCGCCTCCAACTGGCTCCTTAACGGCCCCGAGTTGCCGTACCGCCACTACCGCGCACTCCGCGGAGGGGCCTGGTTCATCGGGCCGAACAACGCGCGGATCTGCTACCGGAGGGCGTTCGTGCCGGAGACGGCGACGAGGTATTACGGGGTGAGGGTTTGCGTGCGGCCCGCAAGGACGACGTAGCCTCGAAATCCGAAATGCCCTTGACCCGCGCCCCCTCTCCCCCGTCTGATGTTCCGGGGGACACGCTTCGACCACACCTGGGGGACGCGCCATGCGACCGCTCGCGGCACTTCTGCTCTGCGCCGCCGTAACCTTCGCGCAGGAGTCGGATTACGTCTCGCGGGTCTACGATGTGCGCGCGCTCATCCGGGCCGAGCAGGACCGGCCGGGGCCGCGGCTGGAACTCGGTCGCGGCGGGCCGCGGCGGATCGACGAGGGCGTCGAGTTCTTTCCGGCGTTCGACGGCGAGACGCTGACGTCGCTTCTCGAAAACCTCCTGGGCCCGGACGCCTGGGGCGCGGACGACGCCTCGATGGAACTCGCCGGCGGCTGGCTCGAAGTCCGGCAGACGGCGGCTCTTCATGCCCGCATCGCCGCCGTCCTGAGCGTGCTGGCGCGGGCGGGGTCGCGGCGCGCCGTCGTCGATGCCCACGTGCTGCTCCTCGCCCCCGGGATGCTCGAGGAAGCGGGGGCGGAGGCCGGGGTGCTCTCCGAAGCGCAGGACAGGGCGCTTCGGGAGGCGGCGGCAGGCGGGAAGCGCGGGCGGACGGTGGGGGTGCTGCGCGTGGCGGGGTTGCCGGGGGTGCTGGGGCATGCGGCGGACGTGCGGCAGCGGCGGCTGCTGACGGACTTCGACATTGAGATCGCGATGGACTCGGTCATCGCCGACCCGGTTTCGCGGCAGGTGCTCGACGGGACGGTGCTCGAGATCCGCCCGTGCTTTGCGCCGGACGGCGCGACGATCCTGGTGGACTACCGCTTCTCCTGCGCGCGTCCCGGGACGGTCCGGGAGTTCGACGGGAAGACGGAGCCGGAGGGAAAGCTCCAGCTGCCGTCGCGCGGCTTCTTCGCGACCGGCGGGACGTGGCCGTGTCCTTCGGGCCGGACGGTGCTGCTGGTGCCGGGCGGCGTGACGGGGATCGAGGACGGCTGGACGCTCGCCGTTCTCCTCCAGGCGCGGCGAGTCGAGGACCCAATGGGCGACCTCGCCACGGGGACCGAGGGCGTGAAGCTGCGGCTACTGGAAGCCGGAGCTCTTACCGCGAACTTTCAGGACGCGTGGAAGCGAACGCTGGATCTCCGTCCGGTCGAGGGCACGGAAGTCGTGGTGAACATGCTGGAGGACCCGGAGTGCGCGGGCATCGACGCCGAGGCGCTGGAGGAACTCATCGTCCGGGAAACGGGCGGGGACGCGTGGAGCGCAGACGGGGTCAGCCTCGAGACGCAGCCGGGCCGCGTGCTCGCGACCGCTTCGGAGCCGCTTCTCGATGCCACGGAAACGTACTTGAAGACGCTCGCGAAGCCGCGCCTGCGCCGTTCCGCGGTCGATGTCGCGGTCGTCGCCGTGGACGCCGCCACCCGCGGCAGCCTGCCGGCCGCGGACCTGCTCGCGCTGGCGCGCAAGGGCGAAACCGCCCGGGTCGTCGCGCGCGCGAGCGCCCTGGGCCTCCCGGGGCAGCGCGCCTCCTCGTTCGCCGGCGCCGAGTCGCTCTTCGTCCGCGACCGCGACGTCGAGATCGCGGAGGGCGCCGGCGCGAGCGATCCCGTGAGCGACGTGTTCACGGAAGGGCTCGCGCTCAACGCTCGGCCGTGCGAAGCGGACGACGCCGGGCGCGCGCGGGTGGAACTGGAAGCGCAGTTCGGGTGGCGCGCGAAGATCGAACAGGCCGGGACGGGAACGGTGCCGGGCGGCGACATCGACCTGACGTCGATCGAGCTGCTGGAGGCGAAGTGCGTGATGGGGCTCAAGGCCGGCGAATGGACCGTCGCGGCCGAGGCCGCCCGCGAGGGCGCCGACGGACGCGCGGAATGCCTGGTTCTCCTCGTTCGGGTCCGCTTCCCGGAGGTCCGCTGATGCGCACGATCCTCGTCTGCCTGGCCGTCCTCTGCGGCGCTTCCGCCCTCCGCGCCGAGGAATCCCGCGAGTGGGACATCCGCGGGCTGGAGTGTCCCGACCGGGAGGGGCGCGCGGTGAGGATCGGGTTCAGGCCCGCGGAGGGAGCGACGGAGGATCGGTGGATGACCGACGGGGAAACGATCCTCGAATGGATCCGCGGCACCGTGAACGTGAACGGCTGGGACGACAACCTGAACCGGCTGGAACTGCGGGGCGGAGTGCTGAGCGCGACGGCCAGCGCGGAGGACATCGCGGCCATCGGCGGGCTGCTGGCCGAATTGAAGGCGCGCGCGGCGCGGACCGTCGAGCTGGAGGTCGAGATCCTGGAGGTCGCTTCCGCGACGGCCGCGGGCCTCACGCCCGGCGCGCTCGAGGACAAGACGGCCGAGGCGCTGCGGGCGGCGGCGCGCGACAAGGCGCAGGGCCGGGTCCTGCACCGGCTGGTCGCCCGCGCGGCGGCGGACCGCTACGGCGTGGCGTCGTCCCTGCGGCGCCGGACGTACGTCGCGGACTTCGACATCGAAATCGCGCAGCACGCGACCGTCGCCGATCCCGTCGTCGAGACGCTTCTCGAAGGCTCGATCCTCGAGTTCCGCCCGCACTTTGCCGCCGGCGGGGATTCGCTCAGCCTGGAACTCCTTCTCCAGGCCGCGCACGTGGCCGAGATGGCGCCCTTCGTCCTCCCCGCGGCCTCCGGCGGCCTCCTCGAACTCCCCCGCCTCGACGCCGACGAACTCCGCACCTGCTTCGTCGCCACGCCGGGGAAGACTCTCCTCCTGTCCGCCACCGACTTCCGTCCGGGCACCCCGGGCCGGGTCACTCTCGTCCTCGCCCGCGCCCGCGTCGAAGGCGCCGCCGGAAACCTCGCCGCCTCTGCGGGGCCGGGCGACATCTTCCGCGCCTGGAACATCAGCGCCTTCCTCCATCTTCCGTGGGACGACGTCCATCCCCCCGTCCTCGGCCTGGCCGACCCCATGGAAGCGGACCTGCCTTCGGCGATCTGCCCCGTCTGCACCGACGGGGAGCAGCCCTGGGGCGACGCCATCATCGACTGGGTGAAAATCCAGGTCGCCGAGTCCGTGTGGGAGGAAGCCGGGCGCGACGTCGCGATCCTGGGCGACCAGCTCGTCGTCCGCGCGCCCGTGGAAGCACAGGAAGCGATCGCGCGGGCGCTGGACACGACCGAGCCCTTGATCGGCACGAACGTCTCGCTCGAATCGTGGCTGGTCGCGTTCCCCGAATCCGAATGGCTCTCCCGCCGCGACGTCCTCGAACGCCCGAAGGGAATCCCGGACGCGCTCTTCGACGAACTCCTCCTGCTCCCGGAAAAGGGCGCCGCGCGCCTCGTCGCGTCCGCTTCCGCCCTCGGCCGTTCGGGCAGCCCGTTCTACGCGCTTCGCGGCCGCCATGCTTCCTTCGTGGCGGACCACGACGTCGAGATCGCCGAGGCGGCGAAGGCCTGGGACCCGGTCGTCGAGGTCCTGAACGACGGGCTGCTGCTCAACGCGGTGGTGCTTCCGGCCGCCGACGGCCTCCTGCGCGTCGGCCTGCGATCGGAATTTGCTCAGGCCTCGCTCGAAGCGGCGCTGGAGACCGGCGCGGTTGCCGGAGGGGCGGTCCAGACGCCCGGCTGCGCGGAGATGCCGCTGGCGTGCGACATCCAGGTTGCGGACGGGAAGGCGTTCGTGGCGG
This sequence comes from uncultured Planctomycetia bacterium, assembly GCA_963706735.1. Classification (GTDB taxonomy): domain Bacteria; phylum Planctomycetota; class MHYJ01; order WSZJ01; family WSZJ01; genus WSZJ01. Next base: position 35,697 of record CAVPNQ010000161.1, on the reverse strand, counting down.
CGACGGCGGCGAGGGCGGGGGCGAAGGGTCCGGAGGTGTGGGTGTGCTTCGTGAGGGCGCGGATGCTGGGCGAGAAGTAAGGGCTACGCGGGCGGGTACGCCTTCTCCAACCGCGCCACCGCGGCCTCGAGCTGTTCGTGCCGCCCCGCGCCGATCCGCTCGATCTCGAAGACCTCGAACTGCTGCGACATTTTCAGGTCCTCGTCCCGCGCCATCACGTCGTCCGCCATCGGGAAGAGCATGTCGTCTTCCTTCTCGATGTGCTCGCGCAGCAGTCCGACGTACCCGCGCGCGGCCATCGCGAACTTCTTCGAAGCGTCCGGCGCACCCGCGCGCCGCCCGGCCATCCCCTCGCGCATCTTCCCGATGAACCCCCGCCCCGTGACGTGCTCTTCGAGCATGATCCCGATCGGCCCGCCCTCCTTCGGCATTCCCTTCGCGAGGAGCGCCGGGAACAGGCAGTCCTCTTCCTTCGCGTGGTGGCACTTGTCCGCGTAGATCGACAGGAACTCGATCAGGGCATCGAGGTCCGCGTCCGCGACGGCCGCCCCCGTCTCCAGCCGGCCCGCGATGGTCTCAAGAACGCAGAGCGCGGCCTTGATATGGATGTGCTCGCGTTTCAGTTCTTCGGTGCATTTCATGGGAGCGATCATACCGGGGGAAACCGGGACAAGCACGGAGCCATGGCCGCGAAAAGGCAAACTCAAAACTGCGAAACGCAAACCAAACGCCAAAAGCAAAACAGAGAACACAATTCCCGGATGATGCCACCCGGCAACCACTCGACGCACTGCCCGACTTGTCGTTTGCCTTTTGTCGTTTGCTTGAGGGTTCTCCGTTTTGCCTTTGCCGTTTCCCCTCCCGGCCCCCACGCAATAGGGCCAGAAGTAGGGAAGAGAATCGGGCTCTTCGCTTAGAATCCCGCCCCTCATGATCTACGCGAACAACGCCGCCACGACCTGGCCGAAACCCGAGCCCGTCTACCAGACCGCCGACCGCGCGCTGCGGGACGCGGGCGTGACGAGCCGGTCGAGCACCAAGGCCGCCCCGCGCGGCGCCGACGCCCTCGCCGCCCCCCGCGCCGTCGTCGCGAAGTTCCTCAACGCGCCCGACCCGTCGCGACTGCTGTTCTCGCCCGGGTGCACCGCTTCGCTCAACCAGGCGATCCGCGGCCTCCCCTGGCAGTCCGGCGACGTCATCGTCATCAGCGGCCTCGAGCACCACGCGGTGTCCCGCCCCGCGCGCCGGGCCGTAAAGGACCGCGGCGCGCGCCTCGAAGTCTCCCCGTACACGCCCGACCGCCCCGTCGATCTCGACTGGCTCGAGTCCACGCTCCAGCGCGGCCGCGTCCGCCTCGTCGCCATGACCATGGCCTCCAACGTCACCGGCGACATCTTCCCCTCGAAAACCATCGTGGACCTCGCCCACCGCCACGGCGCCCTCTGCCTCCTCGACGGCGCCCAGTCCGCCGGCGTCCTCGACGTCAACCTCGCCACCCTCGGCTGCGATCTCTTCGCCGCCGCCGGCCACAAGGGACTCTTCGGCCCCCCCGGCGTCGGCCTCCTCTACATCGCCCCCACCGCCGACCTCAAGCCCTGGCTCGAAGGCGGCACCGGCCGCGACTCCGGCAAGCACGACAACCTCCCCGGCTTCCCCCACGCCTTCGAAGCCGGCACGCACAACGTCCCGGCGATCGCGGCGATGGCCGAAGGCGTGAAGTGGATTTCCGAGAAGGGCCGCGAGTGGATCCACCGGACGGAGCAGGCCCTGTGCGCGCGCTTCCTGAAGGGACTCGAGAAGATCGACGGCCTGACGGTCTACGGCACGAATAACCTGGAGGCGCGCACGAGCGTGGTCTCGCTCAACGCCGCCCGCGTGAACCCGCGCGACCTCGCCGCCTGGCTCGCCGAGACGCACGACGTCGTCACGCGCGCCGGCTACCACTGCTCCCCGCTCGCGCACGAGTCGATCGGAACGCTGCCGGGCGAAGGCACGCTTCGCTGCAGCTTCGGGTGTTTCAACACCGAGGCTGAGGTCGATGCGCTCGTCGGTTTCCTGCACGAGGGCGTGAGGGTGTTGAGGAAGTAGAGAGGCGCTTCCATCGCCGCCTGGCCCGCCAGGGGAAGGGCTGATCTCGCGAACTATCCCACAGCCTCAGGACCGGGCTGCAGAATACGCTATCGTACTTTACGCTTGGTAAGACTACACGTATACTGAGCCCTCATGGTCGAGCGACCCTTCTGGCGGCGACGGATCGAGGAAGCGTGGCGCGAAGCGCCCATCGCGTGGCTGTGCGGTGTGAGGCGATCCGGCAAGACGACGCTGGCCGAGTCGCTGGGTCCGGAACGCGCGCTCTACGTCAATTGCGACCTTCCTGCCGTGGAGGAGCTGGTACGCGATCCGCAGTTGTTCTTCCGCTCGTGCGAGAAACCCGTGGTCGTCTTCGATGAAATCCACCAACTGCGCGATCCGGCGCGACTGCTCAAGATCGGCGCGGACCTCTTCCCCCGGCTGAAGATCCTCGCCATCGGTTCATCCACGCTGGCGGCGAGCCGGAAGTTCCGCGACACCCTCGCAGGACGCAAACGCCTCGTGCACCTGTTGCCCGTGCTCCTCGAAGAACTGCCCGCCTTCGGCGTCGAATCGCTCTCCCGACGCCTCCTTCACGGCGGACTCCCGCCCGCCCTCCTGTCGGAGACAAAGAAGCCGTCGCTTTACCGCGAGTGGCTGGATTCGTTCTTCGCGCGCGATATTCAGCGCCTGTTCGGGTTCCGGGACGTGAACCGCTTCAACGCCTTCTTCGAATACTGCCTGCGGCAGAGCGGTGGCCAGTTCGAGCCGACCCGCGCCGCCAGCGCCGTGGGCATCACCCGACCGACCGTCGAAAGCCACCTGCGCGCGCTGGAGATCACCCACGCCGTCACCCTCGTCCGGCCATTCCACGGCGGCGGCCAGAACGAAATCATCAGGCAGCCCAAGGTCTATGCCTTCGACACGGGCTTCGTCACATGGGCCCGCGGCTGGGAGCCGCTCCGCCCCGACGACTGCGGCGCGCTGTGGGAACACATCGTCCTCGAAAGCCTGCAGGCGCGCTTCACCGATGAGCCCATCCGCTACTGGCGCGACAAACAGGGCCGGGAAGTGGATTTCGTGCTGGCGCGGACGCGGGACGAAGTGGACGTCGTCGAGTGCAAGTGGAATTCCCAGGCCTTCGATGCCTCGGCGCTCAGGGTCTTCCGCGGCGCCTATCCCAAGGGACGCAACTACCTGGTGACGCCGTCCGCCGAGCGGGCGAGCCAGAAACGATTTGGAGACCTGGAGGTCACCGTTTGCCTGCCGGCAGGGGTCCGCGCCTGACGTCGGTGGAGGGCGGAATGAAGTGGGAGGGTTTCTTCCTCTACTCCTTCAGCTTCTCCGTCTCCTCCAGGTCCACCTTCCACGTCCCGTCCTCCTTGACCAGCGCCGTCTTCTCCTCCTTGCCGTCCGGCTTCACCGTCGTCGCCACCGCCGTGTCCCCGCTGACCGTCACGCCTTTCCACTTCGAGCCCAGCGCCTCTTCACGCGACTTCTCGTCGCGCACCACGCCGTTGAACGACGCGATCATGATCTCCTCGTTCGTCATCTTCCGGAGATCCGGCACCGACACCATCCACTCCGCGATCACCTGCGTCAGCTGGTCGTCCGGCATGCTCTTCAGCTGCTCGATGTTCTTCGCGCCTTCGCCTTCGGTCAGCGCCTTCTGCGACTTCCGGCAGATCGCCTTCCACAGCCCGCGCGCGTCCTTCGAGCGGATCGTCTCGACCATGGCCTTCCACGCCTCCTCGGGCGTCTTCTGCGACCCGGTGGACGGCGGCGGCGTCGCGGGCTTGTCCAACTCCTCAGTCCCGCCCGCCTTCAGGCGGTCCGTCTCCGCCTTGTCGATCTTCCAGGTGCCGCCCTCCTTCACCAGCGCTTCCCTGTCCTCGGTCCCGTCCGGATTGATCGTGATCGCGATCGCCTTGTTCTCCCCGATCCGCGCTTCTTTCCACTTCGTCCCCTCGAGCTTCTTGCGCTCGTCGGCGTCGTTCATCATCTGCTTGAGCACGATCAGCACGAACCCCTCGGCGTCCGCCGACTTCAGGTCGCCCGGCGTCGTCCCCAGGCTCTCCGCCGCCTTTTTCAGATCCTCCTCCGACGACTTCTTGATCCGCTCCACGTTCTCCTTCCCTACCGTCTCCACCAGCTCCTTTCGCGACTTGTCGCAGAGCGTGGCCAGAAGCGCCCTCGCGTCCTTCGCCAGGAACGCATCGCGCATTCCCTTCCAGGCCTCCTCGGGAGTCTTCTGCGAGGGAGTAGACGACGAAGAGCTGGACGAATCGGACTTGCCGCAGCCGGCGGCGAGGGCGAGGAGAAGAAGGGAAGGAATGAGGAAGCGGCGCATGAGGGGGGTCTCCTTGGTGGTGTTGGCGGCGAGGGCGGACTGTAAGAGAAAGAGTGGCGGTGGGCAACGAGCGGAGGGGGTTGAGGGTTGGGGTTCCGGAAGTTGAGTTCGGGGTTCTGAGTTCGGAGTTTGGGGTTCGGTTTGGAGTTGGGGGTGGGGGGTTGTTGGGTGAGTTGGGGGTCGGCTTCCCGGCCGTCCCGGAACTCCGGACCACGAACGCACTCGAAACCCCAACCGAACCCTGAACGCTGAACTCCGAACCCCGAACTCAACTTCCGGAACTCCCAACGCGCAACCCGCGGGCGGCCACGGGAAACGTCAGCGCGCGAAGTACTGCTCCCCGAACAGCAGGTCGTACTGCATGAGCCGGCAGTCCTCGGGGTCGGCCTGCTCCACGACACGGACGTGCGCGGGCTTCTCGATCTCCGCGAGGTCGAGCAGCATCGGCAGCACGCGCGACATCCCGACGGGGCCGCTGAACTCCGGCAGCCGCTTCCCGAAATTGTTCCAGAGGACGGCGGGGACGGTGCGCATGGGGAGTGAAGCGCTGCCCTGGTCTGCGAGGCCGGTTTCGCGCCAGGCCTTGAGGTTGTCGCCGAGTTCGGGGCGGTGGTCGCCGTAGAAGAAGACGAGGGTGGGCTCCTTCGTGTCGCGGAACGACTCGATGAGCGCGGCGAGGGCGCGGTCGGCGCGGTTGAGGCCGACGGCGTAGGCGGTGAGCAGCTCCTGTGCTTCGGGCGAGAACGGTTTCGTGAAGCGGATGCCGCACGACGCGCCGCCGTACTTCGCGGCGTCGTACGGCGAGTGTCCTTCCATCGTGTTCACGCTGAGGAGCCACGGCCGCGGCAGCTCGCGCGAGCGGCGGATGATCTCGCGCGTCGCGGAGTCGTCGGAGACGCGCCAGCCGTCGATCTTGTCGCGGAACGCCCACTCTTCCGGCGGGAGGCACTTCTCGAACCCCAGCAACGGTTGAATCTGCGCGCTGTTGTGCATGCCGGCGATGGCGTGAAGCGCGAGGGCGCGGTAGCCGCGGGCGCGGAGGATCGAAGCCAGCGACGGGACCGGTCGCGTCGCGGAATCGACCCAGGCGGCGTTGGGCTCGGGGAAGAAGCGCATGCTGAGGCCGGTGAGGATTTCGAGTTCGGCGTTGCAGGTGAGGCCGCCGAAGACGGGGCTGACGAGGTCGAGGCGGCCGAAGTCGCGCTGGAGGGCGTGAAGGGTGGGGACGGGGTCGGCGTCGAACGCGAGGCCGGGGATTTCCGTCGGGTCGCCGAACGACTCGCTGAGGATGACGACGACGCTGGGGCGGAGGTCGCTCGTCTTCGCCGTGGACGGCGGCAGCGCCGCGACGATCCGCGCGACCGCTTCCGGGCCGTAGCCGGGCGGCTCCTGGGCGCGGACGACGGGGCAATTCATGGCGAGGAAGACGACGAAGCCGTTCTGCTCGCAGGTGGCGCGGGCGTCCCAGCTGAGTCTCGGAAAAGTGCGGGCGAACACGTTGGTCGCGGGGAGGAAGAGCGACGCGAGGAATGCGGCGGCGGCGACGCCGGCGATGATCCGGGTGCGCGGGCGACGCTGCGGCGACGGCATTACCGCGAAGGACATCACGAGCGGCGCGGCGAGCGCGACCAGGAGCGCGAGCTTGAGCCAGCCGCCCGGCCGCACGAGGTCGGCGTGAAAGACCGCGGCGACGTCGCCCGTGCGGTGCAGGTCCAGCGGCAGCAGCGGCAGGTCGAGGCTCGCCAGCTTCGCCGCGTTCGCGATCGCCGGCGGCACCCAGAGCACGAGCAGCAGCACCGCTGAAAGTTTCGCCCGGTGCGTCGCCGCCCACAGCGCGACCCACACGGCGAAGAGGAGAGCAACGCTTCCGATCACAGGCCAGAAGCGCAGGGCGGTGAGCGACGTACCGAAACGCGGGCCCTCGGGCTGGGAGACGACATGGACGACGCCGGCGGCGGCGAGGAGGAAGACGGCGGCGGCGCAGACGCGGACCCAGCGCCGTTCGCGGCAGGCATTCAGCAGTTTCCGTAGCCGCTCCACGTTACTTCTCCGCTTTCCGCCGGAGGTTCTTCCCGGACTCGAGGAAAGCGTTCAGCTCCGCTCGGTCTTCTGGGGAAATGCCCTTGAGGTCCGGCGCGTCCATCCCGCCGAAACGCTGGATCGCCGCCTTCCAGTCGCCGTCGCGCACGAACTTCCCCTGCGCGAGCCACAGGTCCAACAGCACGCCGGTGCAGCGCATCCCCAGTTGCGCGACGTCGCCGTCCGCCATCGCCGGGTTCCGGCTGTACTGCACCAGGAGCGGGATACACCGCGCGTCTCCCAGCTGCGCGCCCGCGATCGCCGCTTCCATCCGGCTGAACTCGTCGCCATCGCGCAGCGCGAACCGGAAGAGCGCTTCGAGGACGCGCGGATCGCGGACGTTGAGCTTCCCGAGGGCGCGCGGGATCATCGAGGTCCCTTCGCGGCGCTCCTCGGGCTTCAGGAACGCCGCGAACGCGACCGCGGCCTCGCTGTCGCCCTCGCAGGAGCGGGCGTCGATGGCCTGCAGGGCAGCCCCCGCGTCCGTCGCCGCGCGCAGCTTCTCGAGGATCCCGTTCCGCTTCGCATCGGCTTCCGCGAACACTTCGTAAAGCCGCGGCTTCACGCCGACGCGGTCGAACACGTCGCGCAGCGCCGCGATGCCGGCCCACTCCCACGCGAGCACGCGGCCGCGTTGGATCGCGTCGGGCGAAGCGTCGGCGATGAGGCTGTACGCGAGCCCGTGGAACCACGGCTTGAGCGGCGGCCGCGCCTGCTCGAGCGCCTCCGCCACGCGCACGTACGGCGAATCCGCCGGCGGCACGGCGATCTTCAGCTCCGGCTCCGTCCCCTCCCCCGCCGGCTGCGGGCGGTTCGTGTTGCCGAGGTAGCGCACCTCCCTGATCTCCACCCGCGCTTCCCCGCCCGCCGGGATCCTGAGCTCCCCTTCGCGCACGATCATCAGGTACAGGTGCTCCGGCGCGCGCGCCTCCCCGGCATACGGGTTCGTCCATTTCTCGAACGTCCCCAGCAGATGCTTCGGGCACCGCGCGCGCGCCGGCGCCGCCGTGCCGTTCGTGACGGTGAGGAAGAACTGAAACCCCCCGTCCACGAAGAACGTCCCGCCCTGCTGGTACCCGGCGTACTCGCGCCGCGTCACCCGCGCCTGGATTCCCTGGGGAAGCGCCCCGGTGAACAGCTCGCCCGCGTCGATTTCGGGAAGCGGCTGGGGCGTCTGCGCGGGCGGCGCCGGCGCCGCGGCGGGCTTCTTTCCGCCGCAACCGCCCAGGCAGAGAACGAGGAAGACCGTGCAGAAGCGACGCGGGCTCATCGCCGACATGCTACGCGATTGCCCGCTGGAGTGGGGGTGGGCCGGAGGAATACAATGCCCGGCGATGGCCACTTTCCGGTCCCACGCCGCGCCCCCCGCTTCGACGCCCTCCCGGCTCGTTCCGCGGCTCTACGTCCTGTGCTTCCTCGCGTCGCTCGCCGTCCCGCTCATCCCTCACATGTGCCGCACGATGCACGCGGAGTTCCTGGTGATCAGCGTGCCGTCCGCGCTGCTGGCGTGGACCCTGGCGGTGGTTCACACGCCCGTGAAGATCGCCGACCGGATCGGCCCCTACTTCGTGGTGGTCTTCTCTTCGGTCATCGCCGGCATGAACATCATGCAGGGCGTTTTCGACCGTTAAGACCGAGCGCGTTCCAGGAACGCCACGATCCGCCCCGACAGCCGGTCCTTCGTCATCGGCGAAAACGCACGCCTCTTGCCGTCCGGCGTCAGGAACGTCGGCCCGATGCGGTTCGCCCCGAACGACTCCGGGCCGTTCAGCACCACAAGGTCCAGCCGCTTGCGCCGCATCTTGTCCGCCGCGTTCTCCAGCCCGCAGTCCGTCTCCAGCGCGAAGCCGACCAGCAGCCGCTTCCCCTTGCGCGCCCCGCAGCCGCCCAGCACGTCGGGGTTCTTCACGAGCCGGAGCGTCATCGTCGCGGCGCCTTTCTTGATCTTGCTCGTCGCCGCCTTGTCCGGCCGGTAGTCCGACACCGCGGCGCTGCCGATCATCGCGTCGCACCGCCCGAACTCGCGCCGCACCGCGCGGTCCATGTCCAGCGCCGAGACGACGCGCACGACGCGCACTCCCTTCGGGTCGCGGAACATCGTCGGCCCCGTCACCAGCACCACCGCATGCCCGCGCTTTGCCGCCGCCCGCGCCAGCGCCATTCCCATGCGGCCCGTGGAAGGGTTCGTGAGGCAGCGGACGGGGTCGAGGTACTCGTGGGTGGGGCCGCCGGTGATGAGGAGGCGCACTTCGGCTATTTCCCGGCGGTGAACGCGCGCCCCGGCCCCGGCCCGAGCAGTTTCTCGACCGCGGCGACGATGACGTCCGGCGCGGGCAGCCGCCCGGTGCCGACCCGATCGCACGCGAGGTACCCGGAGTCGGGCGCGACGACGAGCGCCCCGCGCGATCCCAGCGTCGCGAGGTTCGTCTTCACCGTCGCGTGGCTCCACATGTTGTCGTTCATCGACGGCGCGAGCATGAGCGGCGCCTTGAGCGCCAGCGCACAGGTCGAGAGCAGGTCGTCGGCGATCCCCACCGCGAGCTTCGCGATGATGTCCGCCGTCGCCGGCGCGATGAGGAACAGGTCCGCGTTGTCGGCGAGGTAGATGTGGCTCGGGTCGTGCTGCGTTTCGTCGAAGAGGTCCGTGTAGACCTTCTTGTGCGAGAGCGTCTGGAACGTGAAGGGCCTCACGAACTTCTGCGCCGCCTCGGTCATGATGACGGTGACGTCGAAGCCCTTCTGGTAAAGCAGCGACACGACATCGCACACCTTGTAGCAGGCGATGCCGCCGCAGACGCCGATGACGATGCGCTTGGCCGGGACCGTCACGAGCCCTCCGTGTCACGAGCACCGCAAAGCGACGCCCCGTGCGCGTGCCCGTGCCCGTGCCCGTGCCCGGCCGTTGCTTGCACGGAACGGCCGGGCACGGGCACGGGCACGCGCACGGGAACGGGGCGGCGCTCCGCGCCGCGGAATGCGTTAGCCCTGAAGCAGCGTGTCCTTCAGCTCCTGCTCCGTCACCAGCGCGATCTTGTCCGTCAGGATCTCCTCGAGAACGACATCGATCATCGGCTTCCCGGGCATCTCGACGAGCGCCGGCGCTCCCTTGTTCAGTTCCTGCAGACGCTTCTGGATCAGCGTCGTCAGCTTGAAACGCCCGCCCGCCTTGCGGATGGCGTCCTCGATCTTCATCTTTGCTGCGATCACGGATGGCTCCTCACTTTGAGTTTCGTGTCCAGAATTTCCAGGACTTCGGCGAGCGCGCGGTCCACCGTGTCGTTCACGACCGCGAAATCGTAGAGGTCCTTCCGCTTCAATTCCTCCTCCGCCACCTTGATCCGTCTCTCGATCACGTCCGCAGGCATGTTCCCGCGCCCCTCGAGCCGCTTCCGAAGGTCGTCCACCGACGGCGGCGCGATGAACACGTACACGCCGGGCCAGCCCTGCTTCCTCAACTGCTCGACCCCCTGCACTTCGATTTCCAGAAGCGGGAAATTGCCGGCCCGCGTCTGCTCCTCGATGAAGTCCTTCGGGGTCCCGTACAGGTTCCCCGCGTACTCGGCCCACTCCAGGAATCCGCCCTTCTCCCGCTTCGCCACGAACTCTTCACGCGTCAGGAAGAAGTAGTCCCGTCCGTTCACCTCGCCGGGCCGTGGCGCGCGGGTCGTCGAGCTGACCGAGCGCACGATCCGTCCGCGTCCTCGAAGGGCATGGCAGATCGTGGTCTTGCCGACCCCGGAAGGGCCGGAGATGACGATGAGCCTCCCTTCGTGAGCCTTCCCGCTCATTCGATATTGAGAATCTGCTCCTTGAGCTTCTCGATCTCCGCCTTCATCGACACGATCCGCTGCGTCAGCCGCGCGTCGTTCGCCTTCGAGCCCATCGTGTTCGCTTCGCGCAGCATTTCCTGGCTGATGAAATCCAGACGGCGGCCGGGGTCGTCCCCCGACGCCATGAGGTTGTCGAATTCCTTGAGATGCGACTCCTGACGTGCGATTTCCTCGCTGATGTCGCAGCGGTCTGCGAAGAGCGCCACCTCGCGGCCCAGGTCGGGCGCGGGGATCGGCGGGTCGTTCCCCGACAGCAGGCGGGCGATCCGCTCCTTCAGCCGGTCGCGGTACTGCTCGACGACCGCGGGCGCCAGCGAGCCGACTTCCGACAGCAGCCGCGCCATCTCCGCGAGGATCGCCTTCAGCGGCTTCTTCAGCCGCTCGCCCTCGCGCTTCCGCGCCGCTTCCAGGTCCTTCAGCGCTTCCTTCACGGCCTTGGCGACCTTCGGCCAAACGCGTTCCGCGCCGCTCTTGCCTGACTCGCGCTTGATGACGCCGGGGAGGGTGAGAAGGGCTTCGAGGGGAACCTTGGTTGTCACGCCGAGCTTCTTGCCTGCGGCCTTGAGTTTCTTGTGATAGACGCCGAGGAGTTCGACGTCGAACGGTTCGGCGGCTTCGTCGGGGGCGCTGGTCACGCGGATATCGACGTCCACGGCGCCGCGCTTGAGCGTTTCGCGGACGAGTTCCTCGATTTCGCCCTCGCGGTAGGCGAAGGCATCGGGGAGACGGGAGTGGACCTTGAGGAAGCGGTGGTTGACGCTGCGGACTTCGACCTCGACGGCGTCTTTCGCGTCGTGAGAGCGGGCCTGTCCGTGGCCGGTCATGCTGCGCACGGGCGGCTGGCTCCTACTTCGGGGTGTTCTCGGGATTTTCGGCAGGCTTCTCGGGCGTTCCGGCGGGTGCGTCGATCTTCGTGCCCTGGAGGACGCCGGCCTTCTGCTGTGAGACGCCGATCTTGTTGATCGTGATGGCGAGCGCGACGATGAGCACCGACAGGAAGATCGTGATCTTCCCCGCCATGGTCATCGCCTTGGTGCCGAAGAACGAGTCGCCGCCGGAGCCGATGAAGGCGCCCGCGAGGCCCGAGCCGCCGTCGGAGTGCGGCGGCTGGATGAGGACAAGGAACGTCACGGCCAGGCAGGCCAGGACGAAGACGACGGTCATGATGACGACGAGCGCAGTCATGTCAGGCCCTCGCGATCTTGAGGAACGATTCCGCCTTCAGGCTCGCTCCGCCGACGAGCGCGCCATTCACATCAGGCTTCTCCATGAGGCCGCGGACGTTCTCGGGGGTCACGCTTCCCCCGTAGAGCACCCGCACCTCCCGCGCGGTCGCTTCGTCTGAGAGCCCCTTGAGACGCTCGCGGATGAACGCGTGCACCTCCTGGGCCTGCTCGGGCGTTGCGACCTTTCCCGTCCCGATCGCCCACACCGGCTCGTAGGCGACCGTCAGCTTCGAAATCTCGGCCTTCGACAACCCGCCCAGGGCCCCGTCGATCTGCCGCCCGACCACGTCTTTCGTCACGTTCCGTTCGCGCTCGTCGAGGCGTTCGCCGACGCACACGATCGGCGTCAGCCCCGCCTTCTGCGCAGCGCGCAGTTTCTTCCCGACCGTCTCGTCCGTCTCGCCGAAAAACTGCCGCCGCTCGGAGTGCCCTACGATCACCCAACGGCACCCGAGATCCGCCAGCATCGGCCCCGACACCTCCCCGGTGAACGCCCCCGAGTCGGCCCAGTACAGGTCCTGTCCGCCCACCCCAACTGCCGTCCCCTTCAGGACTTCCGTCACCGCCGCCAGCGCCGTGTACGGGGGGCAGACCACCACGTCCGCCTTCTTCTCCCCCTCAAGCCCGTTGCGAAGCGCCTTCGCCAGCTCCACCGCGCCGGCCCGGAGCATGTTCAGCTTCCAGTTTCCGGCGAAAAGGGGTCTCGGCATGGGCGTTTCCGGGAATGCAGGGAGCCGAGTAGTGTAGGAGAGGCGAGGTTGTACCGTCAATCGCTTTCGCGGGGAACTGCCAGTGGCCAGTTGCCAGTTGCCAGCGGCCAGTTGCCAGTGGCCAGTTGCCAGTGGCCAGTTGCCAGTGGCCAGTTGCCAGCGGCCAGTTGCCAGTGGCCAGCGGCGAGTGAGTGCGCCGCAGCCCGGCGAAGACTGCGTTCTATTCCTGCTCCTCGCCGCTCGCCACTTGCCGCTCGCCACTTGCCACTTGCCGCTCGCCACTGGCCACTGGCCACTGGCCGCTGGCCACTTGCCGCTGGCCACTTGCCGCTCGCCACTGGCCGCTGGCCGCTGGCCACTGGCCACTGGCCACTCGCCGCTGGCCGCTGGCCACTCGCCGCTGGCAACTGCAGTTAGCTACTTCGGCGTCGCGATCGCGTCTTCCTGCGTCTTCAGTTCTTCCGGATCGGGAGCGAAGCGCAGGTCGTCTTCCCACAACACCAGCTTCGTGGACGCCTGCACCCGCTGGATCACCGCCGATCCCCACCGCTGCACACTCCCCGTCCGCGCCAGCATCCGCGACCGGAACCAGCTCGAACGCACCGCAATCCGCCCCGAAACCGTCGCGTACGTCTCTTCTGTCATCCCGCTCCGGCTCAGTTCCTCGAACGAAGTGCTCTGGAACACCTCCGGGTTGCCCTCGTCGTCGGAAGACTCCCGGGCGGAGACGATGCCGTCTACATCGGAAGCGCTGATGGACGTCGAGAGCGACATGAGCACGGGCTTGGGGGCCGTGTTGATGTTCACCTTGCCGGAACCGTACAGCGACATGATGTCCGCCAGCCCGTACTGCTTCTCCCCCGCCACCGTCTTCCCGTAGTACATCTCGTCGGTGATCCCCGGCACGCCGAGCAGTTCCTTCAGCGTGTACAGCTTCCGGTTGGGCACTTCCTTGTCGAACGCGTTCTTGTCGTCCTTGTCGAGCGCCGCCACGATCCGGTCCGGCGTGTCCGGATCGCCGATTCCCGCGTACTCGAGCATCCGGACGAGCCTCTCCTTCTCGTCCTCCACCACCGCGCCGTTCGCGTCGATCAGCGCCGGCAGGTAGTACTTCCCCTCCTCGTCCTCAATCTTGATGTAGAGCGACGTCGCGTCCGTACCGCCGTCATTGAAGCGGTACGGCGCGATGTCCTGCATCATCGATTCGCCCAGGTGGTCGAGCGGCGGCGTCGGCGCTTCCGCAAGATCCCCCTCGATGTCGGCCTTGATCATGAGGCGGGCGATCGACAGGCCGCTGGTGAGAGCCTTCATGTTCTGGAGGTCGCGGGAGAGGTTGGAAGCGGCGCGCTGGGCGACGCCGGCGCTGAAGGCGAGCTGGAGGACGACGACGCTCAGGACCATGAGGATGAGCATGACGAGGAGGAGGACGATGCCGCGGTCGCGGCGGCGGGTGCGGAGGGGCATGGGGGTTTAACGATTGGGGAGGGCGAACGGAGGGAAGGCGAAACGACAAGGAACCAAATTCCAACTCCCAAGGAAACGACAAACGGCGAAACGGCAACTTCAAACGCGGTTGGACTTTGGATTTTGGCGTTTTTCCGTTTCCTTGGGAGTTGGGAGTTGGTTCCTTGTCGTTTGCCCCCGGCGTCACTAAAGTCATCGCAAGCCTTTCAACGCTCTCACCTTCCGGAGCCCGCCATGTCGCTTCCCCGCCTCGCCCTGGCCGCACTCGCCGCCGCCGCACTCGCCCTTCCCGCGGCCGCGCACGAAGCCGGTTTTGCCCACGTCTCCCTGCGCGAAGTCCGCAACAACCCCGAGGGATTCCGGAACACGCGGGTGACGTTCAAGTGCAGGCTGAACAAGACGGAGAACATGTACGCGCCGGTGCACACGGCGTTCACGGCGGAGCAGCACGCGCAGGTGTCGGCCTGGGGCCCCGAGTCGAAAGTCTTCATCTCGAAGGAACGCCAGGACGTCTTCACGAACCTCTTCGTCCGCCGCGACCGCGAATGGCTTGCCGACTTCCTCGGGACGCCGCGCTACTCGTGGCTGACCGTCTGGGGCGAGGTCAAGTCGGTTTTCGCCGGCCAGCCGTGGATCGAGATCTACGACTTCGAGGTCATGTCCGACAAGCACTTCACCGACACCACCCTCGGCGCCTCGATCCGGGCCTACGAGGCGTTCGACAGGAACGACATGGAAGCGACGCTGGCGGAGCTGGCGCGGGTGTCGGACTACGCGCTTCCGCGGACGGACCGGTATCACGTGCTGAAGATGAAGGCGCTGGCGGCGTGGAGTGTCGGGCGGGATGCGGATGCGAAGCGGTCGGCGGAGCGAGGGCTGAAGGTGCGGCCGGAGGACCCGGAGCTGAAGGCGATTGCGGAGGGTGTGATGCCGCGGAGCCTGACGGGCGGGAAGGAAGGCGAGGATGGGAAGGCTGCGCCGAAGCCGGAGGACCCGAAGAAGCCGGAGTTGAAACCGGAGCCGGAACCGGGCGAGGACGAGGGAGAGGAAGGCGGCATGGTGGACGAGCTGCGCGAGAGGCTGGCGCGGCTGGAGCGGGAGAACGGGACGCTGCGCGCGGAGCTGGATGCGGCGCGGGAGGAGATGGCGCTGTCGAAGGACATGCCGCGGCGCCTCGCGGGGGCGGAGAAGTAGCGGTTGCTTAAAAAACGTTAAGTCCCGGCCGGACGCTCATTCCTCCTTGCGCCCGCGCCCCCGCAAGTCGCAAACTCACGGGTCCGCCGCCGGATCGGCGCGCGCGTTCGAGGCCCCCCTCATGAGTGCAGGCATGGTCAACTGCCCCGGCTGCAAGGCCGAGTACGACGGTTCCGGCTACGACCCGGGCGACCGCTTCCAGTGCCCCGAGTGCAACACGATCGTCACGATCCCCGGGGGCGCCCCCGCGGCGGCGGCGGCCCCGGCCAAGGCGGCGTCGCGCGGAAACACGCACCGGGCCGTCCGGGGCGGAACCGGGCGCACTTCGCGTCCCCCCGCGGCCCGCGGCGGGACGTCGAAGATGCGGGTCGTCAACGAGGCCGTCGGCATGGGCGCCCTCGACCCGAACACCGACATGCGGGCCATCAGACGCGCTTCCCAGCCCGCCCCTGAGGTCCAGGACAACAGCGGCGACAAGATGGTGATGTACGGCGGGATCGGCGTCGTGGCGATCGCGATCATCGGGCTCATCATCTACATCGCCAAGCAGCCGAGCGCCGAGGACAAGAAGAAGGCAACGGTCGCAAAGAAGGCCGCGGCCGAGGCGACGGAGAAGGAGACGGCGGCGACGGAGAAGCCGCCGGACAAGCCGAAGCCGCCGGTGGACTCGGGCTGGGACGCCGACCCCGCGGTCGATGCGGACGTCATCGCGACGCTCGCGATCCTGAAATCGCGCCCCGTGGACGAACAGTTCCTGAAGACGGCGTCGAAGCTGCTGCGGCACGGCCGCGCGCTGATCCCGTGCCTGGTGCAGAAGTGGTCGAGCGACGCCGACATCGCCAATGCGTCCCGCGAGATCGTGGACCGCGCCGTCAAGGGCGGGCCGGCGCTTCCCGAGGGCCTGTTCGAATCCTCGGCAAGCCGGGCGGCGATGATCATGGAGTACCGGCACTGGTGGGTGAACGAGCCCAAGGGGCAGGCGGCGCAGCTGGTGAGCGAAGCGGAGTTCGGCGGCGGTGGCGCGGCGGAGATTCCGCCGAACCCCGGGAATCCGCCGTCCGATCCGCCCAAGCCTCCCCCGGGGGGCGTGACGGAGATCAAGAAGCCGTCCGGCGGCACGGGCGAAGGCGCGATGCGGCGCGACCTGCCGCAGCACCTTTCGAACTACGCGCGCGGCACGTTCGAGCAGCGCGAGCAGGCGACGGCGGAGATCCGCAAGTACGGCAAGATCGTCATCCCGGCGCTGATTGCGGCCCTGAAGGAAGAGGACATCGCGATGTCGAACGCGGCCAACGACCTGCTGAAGTCGTTCACGAAGCAGGATTTCGGACGCGTCCCGGGAGAGCCCGGGGACCGGCCGCCGTTCATCACGAAGTGGGACGAGTGGTGGAAGGGTGCGGAAGCGACGTTCGTGATGTAGCAGGAGAGACGGCGAAACAATGGGCCCGGCGGAAACCGCCGGGCCTTTTTCCTGGCCCGGACCGCGCAGACATCAAGACATCAAATGTGTTATGCTTTGATGCATGAGAACGACCCTCACGATCGACAAGGACATCGCGGTGCTCCTGGCCCGCCTGCGTGAAACGAAGCACGTTTCCTTGAAGGCGCTGGTCAACGAAGCACTTCGCCTGGGGCTTCAGGGCATGTCTTCCCGCCCGCAGCCGGGCAAGACCTACAAGAGCCCCTCCTGGGATGCAGGCAAATGCCTTCTCCCGAACCTCGAGTGCATCGGCGACGTCCTCGACCAGCTGGACGCCGGGGAATGGCGGGCGAAGCCTTGATCCTCGTCGATGCAAATCTCCTGATCTTCTCCGTGATCGCTTCCATGCCCCAGCACGCAGCCGCCGGAAGATGGCTGGCTGGGAAGCTGAATGGCCGGGAGCTGGTCGGCTTGCCCTGGCCAAGCCTGCTGGCGTTCGTACGGATCGTCGGCGACCGCCGCGTCTTCACGCAGCCGATTCCCGCGTCCGTCGCGTGGAAGCAGGTCGAGGCGTGGCTCGACCATCCCCGCGTTCATGCGCCCGCCCCGACCGAGAAACACCGCGCGATCCTGGCCACGCTCATCCCGCACGCCGCGGCGCGCAGCGGCCTGATCCACGACGCCCACCTGGCGGCGCTCGCCATCGAACACGGGCTGACACTTTGCTCGGCCGACGGCGACTTTGCACGCTTCCCGGGCCTGCGCTGGGAAAACCCGATCGCCCCCCGTCGCAACGCCTAGGGTGGCGTGGCGGCCGCCTGCCCGCCCGCCTACAGACTTCTCAGCGCCGCCACGGGATCGAGCCTCGAAGCGCGCCACGCGGGATACAAGCCGGCAATCACCGCGACTACGACCGCAAATGCGAGCGTCCCGCCGGCCAGCCACGGGGAGACGACAAACAGGTACACCCCCTCCGGCCCCCCGCGCTTCTCCACGAACCACGCCACCAGAAGATTCAGCCCCTTCCCGAACGCCCAGCCGCCGCCGATGCCAAAGAGCGCGCCGACGCCCCCGATCGCCGCGGCCTCCATCACGAAGAGCCGCCGGATTTCGGCGTTGCGCGCGCCCAGGGCCTTCATCACCCCGATCTCGCGCGTGCGCTCGAGGATCGCCATGATCATCGTGTTGGCGATGCCGAAGAACGCGACGAGAAGGCCGATCGACGCCACCGCGCCGAGCACCGCCTTGAGCGTGACGAAGACGTAGCCGATCACCTGCACCACGTCCTGGATCGTCATCGTCCCGTAGCCGCGCGCGTCGATGTCCCGCTGCACCTTGTCCGTCATCGAAGCGTCCTTCACCTTCACCGTGATCGCCCGGTACGTGGACTCGCTGTTCGGGTTCCGCGAGGCCCGCAGCTTCATGATCTCCTTGCCCTGCTCCAGCGGGATGAACACCGACGGCGCCATCGGCAAACCGATGTCCGCGGAATCGTAGATGCCGACGATGCGGAAGCGTCGCGTGATGCGCTTGGTCACGACCTCACCCTCGGAAGGCTCCTCCTCCTTTGGCGGGTCCTCGACGTCCTTCTTCTCGTCGTCCTTCGGCGTCGAGTCGCCCTTCTGGACGGCGACCGAGAACTGGAACTTCACTTCCATCCCGATGATCTCGTTCCAGCGCGGGTCGCCGCGCAGCGCCGGGATCTCGCCTTCCTTCTGGTGGCCGGGAAGCGGCGGACCGATCCCCATGTCGTAGAGGACGTCCGCAGGGACGATGGCGACGCGTTCCGCCGGGTTTTCCTCGGGCCAGAAAGACCCCGCGAGCGTCTTGTCGCGGTACATCGGCAGGATCGCGGCCTGCGGGATGCCGATGAACTGCACGAACCTCCCCGTGGACGCCTTCTTCTTGCCGTCCACCATCCGCTCCACCGTGAGCTGGCCGCCGAAATCCATCGCCGGGTACGCCGTCAGCACGCCCGGGATCTTCTTGAACTCCTCGACCACCGCGTCGTCGAGCTTCATCGTCGCCCCGCCCGACACCGGCCTCCCGAAACTCATCATCGACGTGCTCCGCTTCTGCGGAAACACCTGCACGCTCGTCAGGAAGTCCACCCGGTTGAAGAACTCGATGGTCTGCGACTGCAGCCCGATCCCCAGCGACACCATGAGCACGATCGCGCCGGTCCCCACGACGACGCCGAACACCGTCAGGAACGAACGCAGCTTCTGCCGCGTCAGGTTGCCGAGCGAATGGGCGAACATGTCCGAGACGCGCATGTCAGGCTCCTGCGGCGGGCTGGGGGGCGGGAACGGCGGAGTCGGAGAAGATGCGGCCGTCCTTGAGCTCGATGAAGCGGCTGCAGACGGTCTCCGCGAGCGGGCGGTCGTGCGTCACCAGCACGATCGTCTGGCCGTCGCGGTTCATCTGCTTGAGGAGTTCGGTGACGGAAGCGGCGGTCGCGCTGTCGAGGTTGCCGGTCGGCTCGTCGGCGAGCAGGATCGCGGGGCGATTGGCGAGCGACCGCGCGATCGCGACGCGCTGCTGCTCGCCGCCCGACAGCTCCACCGGCCGGTGCTTGCGGCGCGGCCCCAGCCCGACCCGGTCCAGCAGCTCTTCCGCCCGCTTGCGCCGCTCGGCCGGCGCGACGTTCGCGAAGACGAGCGGCATCTCGACGTTCTGAAGCGCCGTCTGCGACTGGATGAGGTTGAACTGCTGGAAGATGAACCCGACCTTGTCGCGGCGATAGGCGGCGAGCGCGTCCTGCGAGGCGCCCGTGACCTGCAGCCCGTCCACCTCGATCGTCCCCGCCGTGGGCGTGTCGAGCCCCCCGAGCAGGTTCAGGAACGTGGACTTGCCGCTTCCCGACCGCCCGACCACCCCGAAAAACGCGCCGCGCGCGATGTCGAGGTCCATCCGGTCAAGGGCCGTCACGAGCGCATCGCCCATCCGGTAAACCCGGGTGAGGCCGCGAAGCGAGACGACGGGACGGGTGGCCGCTGTGTCCAAGGGGAACATTGTCACGGCGATGCGCGCCGCGCACAAGATCGCTGCGAAGATGGACGGGTCGCCCCTCGAACGACTTCACCACGGAGGCACCGAGGCACTGAGAAAAACGCCGACAAAAAGGAAGAAATCGGCGGCTAATTGACGCAGCAAGGCAATCCACCATTCGACGGACTGCTTGTGTCAGTCGCCGACAACTTCGGCCTGATCACCTTGCGTGCCCCCGCGGTCCATCCAATGCTCTAGTCGCTCACTTCCCTGTCTCCATCTCCATACACAACTCGCCAATTTCTTTTTCTCTGTGCAGTCTTTCTCTGCGCCTCTGTGCCTCCGTGGTGAGTCGTTCGACGGACGGCCAAGGCATCGACGGAGCGCCGGGTTTGGCGGCGGCTCCAGCTCGCTGAGACTCCGCGTCGAGGCTGGCAACAGCTACGCGGCTGTCTGTCTCTCCGCGACCGGCGCCGGAGCCGGCGCCACCTTCGGCTTCGCCCCGAACGTCTGCATGAAACTCAGCCCCGACACGTAGAAGAACCCGATCGGGAAGAGGGCGAGGAACGGAAGCGCGCCCCACATCTCAAAGTGCCACGCGAACGCGCAGACGCAGCTGAAGTACACGCCGAAGATCAGCTCCAGCACCGCCATCACGTTGAACTTCGAGCGGTACTTCTTCCCCGTCAGCGAACTTCCCTTCGCCGCAAGCCCGTGCTTCGGCGTCCTCACGAAGCCCGTCTGGTGCCCAAGGAGCGCTTCCATCACGGCCTTTGCGTTGTTCAGGCACAGCCCGACGCCGACGGCGAGCATGAGGGGGAAGAGCAGGAAGCGTTTGGCCCAGCCCTTGCCGAGTTCGATCTGGGAAGCGCCGTAGTAGACGAGGACGGAGCAGAAGGCGCCGATGAGGACGAAGGCGTCGGCCCACTTGAGGTCCTTGAGCCAGCCCATTTCCTGGCGGGCGATCATGGAAGGAAGGATGAGGAGGCAGACGAGGACCATGCCGAGGAACGAGACGTAGTTCCCGAGGTGGTGGGTGGCTTCCATCTTGATCTTGAAGGGGACCTTGGACGACCAGATGGTGGGGAGGAGCTTGAGCGCGGTCTGGACGCCGCCCTTGGCCCAGCGGTGCTGCTGGGTCTTGAAGGCGTTGATGTCGCCGGGGAGTTCGGACGGGGAGGCGAGGTCCTTGAGGTACACGAACTCCCAGCCCTTGAGCTGCGAGCGGTAGGAGAGGTCGAGGTCCTCGGTCAGCGTGTCGTGCTGCCAGCCGCCGCCGTCGGTGATCGCCTGCTTGCGCCAGATGCCGGCGGTGCCGTTGAAATTGAAGAAGCGGCCGGAGCGGTTGCGGGCGGTGTGTTCGAGGACGAAGTGGGCGTCGAGCATGATGGCCTGGATCTGGGTGAGCCAGGACCAGTCGCGGTTGATGTGTTCCCAGCGGGCCTGGACCATGCCGATGTGCGGGTTGGCGAAGAAGTGAATGGTCTGCTGGAGGAAGTCGGCGCGCGGGAGGAAGTCGGCGTCGAAGACGGCGACGAACTCGTTTTTCGTGTGGCGGAGGCCGTTTTCGAGGGCGCCGGCCTTGTAGCCGCTGCGGTCGGTGCGGTGGATGAGGGTGATGTCGAACCCTTCGGCGCGCTTTTCGGCGACCTTCCGGCGGGCGATCTCGACGGTCTCGTCGGTCGAGTCGTCGAGGACCTGGATTTCGAGGAGGTGTCGCGGGTAGTCGATCTTGCAGACGGCATCGACGAGGCGCTCGGTCACGTACATCTCGTTGTAGATCGGCAGCTGCACCGTGACCGGCGGCAGTTCCTTGAACCACACCTTCGGCTTCGGCGTCTCTTCCTTGTGCCGGTAGTACAGCCACACCATGACGTACCGGTGGATGCCGCAGAGGGAGAGGACGCCCAGGACGGCGAAGTAGAGCGAGACGACGATGATGTTGAGGATTTCGGCGTTCATGAAGGTGAGGGGGGGAGTCCTGTTGAGAGGGGCCAGATTATAGGGGCAAGTCGGTTCGTATCAAGAGGTAACGTGGATTCGAGGGCTTTGGATCGAATTCCCTGCCCTTTCCCTTTCCCCTTCCCGCCTGCGACCAAGCCTGGCGACGTTCGCGCGCGGGCAAGGGAAAGGGAAAGGGCAAGGGGAAGAAACTGCCACGTCCCTCACCTCCCGGAAAGTTCGAGCCTCTAACTTCTCCTCCCTGCAGAATCCTCCACCCGTGAACGCCGAAACCGCATACCTCTTCCGCCACGCCCTCTTACGGGATGCGGGCTATCAGCTTCAGCTCCCCGGCGACCGCGCCCGGCTTCACGGCCTGGCCGTCGCCGCGATCGAGGACGCCGCCGGCGGCCGGGCGCCACAGCCGGGGCCGCTTCGGCCGCTGGAAAAGCCGGCGTGGCAGCCGCACGCGACGGATGCGTTCGCGGAGGATCTGGCGCGCCACGCGGCGCACGCGGTGCCTGGGGATGTCGGGATGGCGGAGGCCCGGCGTCTGTACCTGCGCCGGGCCGCGGAGATCGCCGAACTCCGGTTGCGGCTCGATGCCGCCGAACTACTTTGGGAAGAGTTCGCGGGCATCTCGGACGGCGTCGAACGCGCCGAATCGCTGCGCCTGTCGGCCTTGGCGGCGGCGAAGTCGGGGGGGCTGAAGCGCGCCGAGGCGAAATTCGGGGAAGCGCGTGACCGCTTCCGCGACGCGGGCGAGAGGCGTTTCGAGGGAGTCGCGCTGGAAAACCTCGGCAATCTGGCCAAGGCCACAGACGTCGAGCGGGCGGAGCGGATTCTCCAGGAATCTCTCGAAATCCACCGCGGCGAGGGCAATCGTCGCTCCGAAGGTTCCGCGGTGGGAAATCTTGGAACCCTTCACATGGAGATCGGCCGCGTCGGTACGGCTGAGGAGGAATTCCAGCAGGCGCTCGCGATCCACCGTGAAACCGGCAATCGGCACTTCGAGGGGATCATCCTGGGCAACTACGCAATTCTCCTCCGGCAGACGGGCCGCATGAAAGAGGCCGAGAAGTTCTACAAGGAAGCGATTGCGATCCTCCACGCCTGCGGCGAACGAATGGGAGAGGGCAACAACCGCTGCAATCTGGCCGCCCTCTACCAGATCACGCATCGCCCCCAGGAAAGTGAGGCGCTTCTCCGGGAAACCCTGGCCTCCAGCCGCGAGACCGGCGACCGGCGATGCGAAGGTAACGCGCTTGAAGGCCTGGGCGCGCACCACTACTCGGTTGGGTCGCAGGAGATTGCGGAGCAGTTCTACGGGGAGGCGCTCGCGATCTTCCGGAATCTCGGCGACCGGCGACACGAAGGCTCGGTGATCGGCAACCTGGCCGCGATATACGCCGACTCCGGCCGGCAGGAGGAAGCAGCCCGTGCCTTCGAGGCCGCGCTGGCGATCGACCGCGATGTCCGCAACGCCCGGGGCGAAGGGATGCACCACTGCCGCTACGCCGCCCTCCTCCTCGAGCTCGGCCGGCGCGACGCTGCCCGTGAGCACTGGGTCACAGGCGCGTCCCGGTTGCAGGCCGTCCATGACCTCGCCTCGCTCGAGGAGGTGAAGGCGCACATGGCCGCCCGCTGCGCAAAAGCGGGCGTGCCGCCGCTGGAAGAAGCGGTGCCCTGAGCTACTTCTTCCGCGTGTACGGGATCACCACGTGCGGCTCTTCCTTCCCGTTCGCGTACGAGTTCCAGTCCTCTTCGAAATGGTCCGCGTCCACGATCTTGAGCGTCATCGACCCCATGTACGACTCTTCCGCCGACTTCAGATTGGTGACGCTGTCCGTCCGGAACACGAACGTCCCGCCCTTCCCCTCCGTCGCGCGCAGCCGCGGCTGGTTCCCCGCCGCGCAGTAGTGCGTCATCACGACGGACGGCCCGTCCAGGTGGTAGACGTTCGTCATCTCGTGCGGCGTCCCCGGCATCATCGTCGCGTGCACGATCGACTTGTTCGACGACACTTTGATCACCATCACCGTCACCGGCTTCCCCGACTCGTCCGGCGACGTCCATTCCCCGGCGAGCTTCGTCAGCGGCTCCCAGAGTTCCTGCTTCTGGGCGTCGGAAGCGGGGGCGACGACGCGCGGGCCGGTGGTCTCGGGTGAGGAAGAGCAGCCGGCGAGGAGGGCGAGGGCGGCGATGGGGATGAAGCGCATTCGAAGCTCCGGTAAGTGAGGATGGAGAGCGGGGATCGGGCGACGACAGGGAGTGAAGTCAAGTGGGCGGCGAGTGTCAATCTCGCGGGTACACCCTTTCCCTGGTTACGTCTCCACGTCCATTCCCGGGAACGGAGGCGCCCCGGCCTGCCTCCACGCCTCCCGCAGCTTCACTCGCTGCTCCTTCACAATCGGATCCCGGACCGCCGCAAGCAGGTCGCACCCCGTGCGCGCCGCCTCCGCCGCTTCCGCGGTGCGGCCCAGCGCGAGAAGGGTCCGGGCGAATTCGCAGAGGTGGATTCCCTCGAAGCGGCGGTTGCCGACATCGCGATGGATGGCGAGGGCGAGCGCGAAGTCGCGCGCGGCCTCGGGATGGCGACCCGCGTTGGCAAGGAGGATTGCGGTGTTGCCGAGGACGACTCCTTCCCCGCGGCGATTGCCGACCTGGCGGTGGATCTCGAGGGCACGTGCGTAGGTCTCCTCCTGGTCCCGGGCGCGCCCCTGCATCCCGCAGGCGACGGCGAGGCTGGCCAGGGCGACGCCCTCGCCGCGCGTGTCGCCGTCGCGACGGAGGAGGGCGATCGCCTCGCCGAGCAGGCGCTCCGCCTCGTCAGGGCGACCGGACTCGATGCGAAGAATGGCGACGTTGGTGAGGAGGCGCGCCTCGGCGCGGGAGTCGCCGCGGGCCCGGAAGAGAGGGAGGGCGGCCTCGAAATGGCGATCGGCGTCCTCCAAGCGGCCGGTCTCCAGCCTGAGGAGCCCGAGGTTGGAGTGGACCAGCGCTTCCCCGTGCCTCAACCCCGATTCGCGCATCAGGACCAGGGCGCGCTCGAGTTCTTCCGCGGCGAGGTCGACGCGGCCCGTCTGGCGGTGGAGGATCGCGAGGTCGGACAGCACGTACCCCTCGAAATCGCGGAGTCCGGCCCTGCGATGCTCCGCGAGGGACTCCTCGAACAGCCGTTCGCTCTCGGCGGCGTGGCCGCGCTGCTGGGTCAGCATCGCGGCGAGGCGGAGCGCTTCGCCGCGCCGGCCCCCGGTCGTCAGACCGGCGAGTTCGAGGGTGCAGCGGAGCCCCTGTTCGTCCTGGCAGTGGAGGCGGGCATACAGGGAGGCGCGGTGGAGATAGAGGATGCGAAGCGCCGGCCAGCGGGCGTCACCGTCGGCGCCCGCGAGACGAGCCTGGTCCGCCAGCTCGAGCGCGGCCGCATCCGCCGGGGCGGGCGGGTCCTCCACATCGGCCGTCTTCAGGGGACGCTCGGCAGGACGGCCGCCGGCCAGCACTTCGATCACGTCGAACGCGATCCCGTGGAGTCGCGCGCGGTCCGCGGGAAGCTGAAGCTGGTAGGCGGCGTCGCGGAGGAGGGCGTGCCGGAACAGGTAAGCGCTCTCTGCGGAGATCACGCGTGCATCTTACGGGAAGGACCCGGGGGAGTTCCTGCACACAATCGTCAAACCGGGTTGGAATCGGCGGAATTGACAATCCGAACGGAATTCCGGATGTTGCCTTCACCGCGGCGCATGCCTGCGGCCCACGAAAGGCGGACGACCTTGGACACGGCACCGACCGGACAGCCCGCACCGCCCGCCCCGGCCGGGGCGAAGACAGCACTCCAGGTCGGGGCCTTCGGCTGCGGCGGCTGCGGCTGCCTCTTCGTGCTCGGCGGGCTCGTGGCCATCATCATGGCGGCCGCGGGCGCCGTGAATTCCAGCGAAGTCGGGACGGCGATCGGGATCGGCGTCGGGCTGCTCTTCCCCGGACTCCTCGGCCTTGTCGTCGGCGTCGTCTGCTTCGTGATGTCTCGGAAGAAGCCGCCGGCGGCGGGTTAGGACTCCGCTTTCCGGTTGTCAATCTGCGCCCGCTGCAGCTTCCCGGAGTAGTCCACGTACACCGTGCGGATCTCCGAGTAGATGTCGTACGCCGTCCAGCCGCCCTCGCGGTGGCCATTCCCGGTTTCCTTCATCCCGCCGAACGGGAGGTGGTTCTCGGCACCGATCGTGGAAGAGTTCACGTAGAGGATCCCGGTCTCCACGTCGCGGATCGCGCGGAAGGCGCGGTTGACGTCCTTCGTGTAGATGGAAGCGCTGAGTCCGTAGCGCGAGTTGTTCAGCGCGGCGATCGCTTCTTCGAACGATTTCACCGTGATCACGCTCAGCACCGGCCCGAAGATTTCCTCCTGGGCGAGCGTGTCGCCGGCTTTCACGTTGTCGAAGACGGTCGGCTCGTAGAACCAGCCCTTCTTGAGCGCCCCGGCCGTGGCGGGCTTGCCGCCGCAGAGGAGTTTGGCGCCTTCCTTGACGCCGCGCTCGACCCAGCCGTGGACTTCCTTGACGCGGCCGGCGTTGACGAGCGGGCCGACCTTCACGGATTCGTCGGCGCCGGGGCCGAGCTTGAGCTTCTTCGCGCGATCCACGAGGCGCGACAGGTACTCCGCCTTCACCTTCTCATGGACGATGATCCGGCTCGTCGCGGTGCACCGCTGCCCCGTCGTCCCGAACGCGCCCCAGATCGATCCGTCCACGGCGAGCTCCAGGTCCGCATCGTCCATCACCACCGAGCCGTTTTTGCCGCCCAGCTCCATCGAGCAGCGCTTGAGCGACTTGCCGCACTCCGAAGCGATCGTCCGGCCGACGTCGCTCGAGCCGGTGAACGAAATGAGCGCGACGCCGGGGTGCCGCACGATCGCCATCCCGACGTCGCTTCCGCCGCCGTGCACGATGTTCAGCACGCCCGGCGGCACGCCCGCTTCCTCGAAGATCCGCACCAGCGCGGTCGCGACGCACGGCGTGTCGCTCGCCGGCTTGAACACCACCGTGTTCCCGCACACTAGCGACGGAAACAGCTTCCAGCTCGGGATCGCCGTCGGGAAATTCCACGGGCTGATCAGCCCGCACACCCCCATCGGCGCCCGCACCGTCATCGCGAACTTGTCCGGCAGCTCGGACGGCACCGTCTCCCCCATCAGCCGCGTCCCCGCCCCCGCCGCATACGCCGCCGTGTCGATCGACTCCTGCACGTCCCCACGCGCTTCCTCAATCACCTTCCCCATCTCGCGCGTCAGGAGCTGCGACAGTTCCTCTTTCCGCTCCCTCAAAATCTGCGCCACCCGCCCCATGATCTCGCTGCGCTTCGGCGCCGGCACCAGCCGCCACCCGTCAAACGCCTTCCGCGCCGCCTTCACCGCCGCGTCCACGTCGTCCGGGCCCGATTTCGCAACCTCACCGACGACATCCCCGTCGTCCGCCGGGTTCCTCGACTCAAACCACTTCCCCGTCCTCGGCTCCACCCACTTGCCGCCGATGAGGTTCAGGTAACGCGAAGTGGTTTTCGGCATGGGAGGCTCCGGGTGAAAGGGGTGAATCCCGGATCGTGCCGCGGGGAGAAGGGGGCGTCAATGAAGCGGGGAGGGCCGCCTGATAAACTCTTTGGATGCGGCTCGCACCCAGCGTCTTCCTGTCCCTGCTCCTGGCCCAGCGTTGCCTCTTCGCGGACCCTTCCGCGATGCGCGCGCTGACCGAGCGGTTGGGAAGCGAGGAGGCCGCCGAGCGGAGCGCCGCAGCCCGGGAGATCTGCGCGCGCCACGAGGAGTGGAGCCCCGGGGACCTGGCGATTCTCAAGGAAGCGGGGCAGGACAAGGACGCCGAGCGTGCGGCCGCCGCCCGTGTCGCCCACGCGACGATCGAGCGCATGAAGCGTATCGGTCCACAGCTGGTGGAGCTCTGGGACCGGGTCGGCGATCCTCAGCCCGGGGACGAGCCTGACCGGGCCACGGAGAAACTGCTCGAGGGCGCGGCGTACTGCTGGCGGGGAGGATCCGCATCGGATGCGGAGGTGAGCGAGTTCGTGGAGATGATCCGGAAGGCGGGCGGCGACCCGGTGGCGTCGTGCCCCGTCCGGGCCGTCGGGAAAGCGCGGTGCCGGCCGATGGCCCCGCTTCTGGCCGAACGCCTGCGGAATCGCTTGGACAACGTCGATGTCGACAGGGCGAAGGTCATCTCTGCGCTCGGCCTGGCGGGCGACGGCAAGTACGGCGACCTCCTGGACGGCTACGTGTTCGGACCCCCGGACATCCAGCGGGCCTGTCTGGTGGCGGCGAAGCAACTGCACGCCCGAAGCGCCGCCGCGGCCATCGCGAGGCTCTCGGAGATCGGGTCCGTCTGGCAGCGCGTCCTTGCGGTCGAGGCCCTCGGCACCTGCGCGACAGAAAAGGAATGGCCGGCGCTCCGTCTCCGGCTGATGGACCCGGTCCCCGCCGTCCGGTCCGCCGCAGCCCGCGCCGTGGGAGTACTCCGGCCGGACGGCGGCGCGCGCTGGGTTGCGCCGCTCCTCCGGGATCGCGACCACCGCGTCGTCCTGTCCGCGACGATCGCGTTTGCGGCCCTCGCCGAGCCCGCTTCCGGCGCCCCGCTTTACAGCGCGGCTTTCGGGCCCGGCCGACGCGGCGCCTACCTCCTCGGTGAACAAATCGCGAAGCTCCGGCCGCCCGGCTGGAAGGAACGCCTGCTGTCCTGGCTCGAGGGCCCCGATAGCCGTCGCCGGGACCTCGCGGCCGACGGGCTCTCCGCCTCAGCTTCCCGCGAAGCCGGCCCGGCCCTGCTCCGCCTCGCCGATCCCACGGACTTCTACGACAACCTGGGAATCTACCTCGCCCTCATGCAACTCGATCCGCCGGGCGTCGTGGACTGCATTGGCCGCCTTGCAGGCCACCCGAACCCGGACATGCGGGCCGAAGCGCTGGAGATCGTCGAGCAGACACGCGGACCGCGCTGGACCCCGCTGGTGTCTTCCCTTCTCGACGACCCGTCTGCGTACGTCGTAGGGGCGGCGCTGGAAGCGGCGCCGGTCGCCTGCGGCCCGGAGCTGATCGCGAAAGCAGAGAAGCTCCTTTCGCACGAGGACGGAAGCGTCCGGTGCCAGGCCGCGGAGTTCCTCGGGAAGAGGGGCGAGAGGCGGCACGTGCCGGCGCTGGTCGCGCTCCTGGGGGACGAGGAAGCGGCGGCCGGCGCGGCCGAGGGGCTTGCGAACCTGCGAGCGACGGAGGCCGTGGCCGAACTGCGCACAGCGCTGAAAGGTCCCCTGAAGCACCTGCGCGGTTACGTCGCGGGGGCCCTGGCCTGCCTGGGATCGACCGACGAGATCCTGCAGCTGGTCGAGCATGAGGAAGACTGGTGGTTCTATCACGACCGCTTCCTGGGGCTCCCGCCCGAGGGCGTCGTGCGCATCGCGCCCCTGGCGCTGGAACGGCGTGACGGGGAGACCGGGGGATGGTCTGTGGAGGCGTTGATCACAATGGACGGCGGACGTCTTGCGGATTGGGCCCCGGCTGACCGCCGCGATTTCCAGCGCCGTGTGAGGAACCTGGCGTCCGGACCGGACGAGTCGACGAGGATCGCGGCGACCACGCGCCTGGTGGAGTGGGGGCTCGCCGGCGCCGGGGCGGACTCGGAGATGCTGGAGTTCGCACGGAGATCCAGCCTGGGCGGGAGGATGGGCAACGCCTTCTGCGTGGCGTTTGCAGCGCGCCACGAACCCGCCTGGTCCGCCGCCGCGCACACGCCTCGCGTGCTCGAGCGGGACCTGGCTTCGTGCCAGGACGTCGAGGAATGGGCTGCGGCCGGTGGCGCTCCGCTCGACATGAGCGGCTACTCAACCTTGCGCACCTGGCGGAAGGGCTGCCGCGCGACGCTTCGCGAGATTCTCGAGGAAACGGTGGAAGTCAGCGACCGCACCGTCTATGTCGAGGGCGGCAAGGCGCGGATCGTTCTGGTGTCGGAGGCGATAGACCTGTGGCGGAAGCGCCTCGAGCGATGACGGCATGATCCCCCGACGTACTCTCGCGGCCTACGGCCTGACCCACGTGGGGATCTTCGCGGTCGAGTTTCTCATACGGTTTCACCTGCTGAAGTTCATGACGGACGTGGTGCATCTGCGGGCGGACCTGGCGGGGTACGCGGTGGCGCTGGGCGTGCTGTGGGACGCGGTGACGGACCCGCCGATGGGGAGCATTTCGGACCGGACGCGGTCGCGGTGGGGGCGGCGGCGGCCGTACATCGCGGCCGGGGGGATCGCGCTGGCCGCGTGCATCGTGCTGCTGTTCACGCCGCCGGCGCTGGAGACGCAGGGAGGGAAGTTCCTGTTCTTCCTGCTGAGCTACGTGCTGCTCAACACGGCCATCACGGTCATCTCCGTCCCCCACTACGCGCTGGGCGGCGAACTCTCCCCTGTCGCGGCGGAACGGACCGAGGCCTACGCGTGGCTGGTCTTCTGGGGACAGCTCGGGTCGATCCTCGGCGTCGTCCTCCCGGGACTGGCCCTGGCCGCGCTGGGAACCGGCGGCGCCCCCTCGTTCCGCGCCTATTCCCTCGCCGCCCTCGCCGTCGCCGGCCTCGTGGTCGCAAGCTCCCTCACCACGTTCTTCTCCGTCCGCGAACTCCCCGCCGCCCACGCCCCCGAACCCTCCGCCAATTTCCTCCCCTCCACCCTCGCCGCCCTCCGCAATCGCGCCTTCCTCCCGCTCTTCGCCATGTACACCACCATGACCATCGGCCTCTCCGCCAGCGCCGTCCTCGCCCTCTACTACTACCAGTACCGCCTCGAACTCTCCCAGCCCCAGATCTACGCCATGACCGCCACCTTCGTCGCCGCTCTCTGCCTCTCCCTCCCGGGATGGATCCTCCTCGGAAAGCGCTTCGGCAAGAAACGCCCCGCGCTCGCGGGCTGCCTCTTCTTCGGAATCCTCTCCTCGATCGGCTACCCGCTGCTCCCGCCCGGCCTCGTCGGCCCGCCGCTGCTGCTCGGCGCAATCGGCGGCGCGTGCGGCGGCTCGCTCGTCCTCCTCTACTCGCTGGCGACCGACATCGTGGATTTCGACGAAGCGAAAACCGGGCGGCACCGCGAAGGGCTGTACTTCGGGCTGTGGAACATGGGGACGAAGTTCGCGCGGGCGCTGGCGGTCGCGGTCACCGGCGTGCTGCTGCACCGCATCGCCTTCGTCCCGAACCAGCCGCAGGAGCCGGACGTGACACAGGCCCTGGCATGGACCTTCGGCCCCGGCGCCGGCGCCTTCCTCATCCTGGGCAGCCTCATCTTCCTCGCCATGCCGCCCATCGAGTCCCGCCGCGACCAGATCCAGCGGATCATTGCGAAGCGGCACGCGCGTCGCGGTTAGGATTCCACCGATGAAGCCCGGCTCCCCCCTCCGCCTGGCGGCGCTCCTCGCCACCCTTCTCGCCTGCGGCCACACAACCGCCCAGGAGGAAGAAACCCCGTGGGACGCCCTTCCCCCCGGCGCCGTCGTCCGCCTGGGCACTCTCCGTTTCCGGAACCGGAACGACGTGGACGCGCTGGTGTTCGCGGGGGGTGGGAAGCGCCTTTATTCGGCGGCGGGATACGACGGGGTGTGCGAGTGGGATGCGGAGACGGGCGCGCGGCTGCGGGTCATGGACATGGGGTCGCTGGACGTGCAGTCGATCGCGGTGTCGCCGGACGGGAAATGGGCCGCGGTCGCCGAGGACGAACTCCTTCTCGTGAACCTGGAGACGGGAGCGAAGGAGCGCGAGTTCTCCGGGCAGTCCGGCGAGGTCCTGACGATGCAGTTCTCGAGCGACGGGAAATCGCTCCTGACCGGGAGCACGACGGCGGCGGTGCAGCTCTGGGAAGTGGAATCGGGGACGGCGCTGCGCCTCATGGAAGGATCGACCGGGGCGATCTGGACCGTGGGCTACCTCCCCGGGGACAAGGTGCTGTTCTCCGCGGGGGAGGACGGCGCGGTGCGCTTCTGGGATGCCTCCACCGGCGAGCTCACGCGGACGATCCCGGGTTCGGGAAGCGTGATCCGGTCGGCGGCGCTCTCGCCCGACGGCCGGACGATCGCGTGCGGGACGCAAGCCGGCAAGATCCAGCTCTGGAAGGTGGAAGACGGCGCGGGCGTCGGGGAACTCGGCGGGCACGAAGGCGAGGTGTGTTCCCTCGCCTATGCCCCGGACGGCCGCTCGCTGGCCTCGGGGGGCGGGGACGGCACGGCGCGAATCTGGGACCTCGCCGGGAAGGCTGAAACATGGAGGTCCACGGGGCTCCAGGGTGTGGTCCTGTCCCTCGCTTTCTCGCCGGGAGGCGACCGGCTCGCGTGGGGCGGCGACAACGAGGTCATTCACGTCCTGGACACGGCGAAGCGGCAGGAAGTCCCGGCCCTCCCGGGGCACTTCGGCTGGATCCGCTGCGCCCTCTTCTCCCCCGACGGCACGCTCGTCGCCTCCTCGGCCGAGGACGGCACGATCCGCATCTGGAGCGCCGCCACCGGCGAGGAACTGCGGCGCCTCCCCGATTTCCCCGACGACGTCTACCGCTTCGCGTGGTCCCCGGACGGCCGCCAGATCGCGTGCGTCTGCGACGATTACACGCTGCGGCTCTTCGACGCGGAAACGACCCGCGAACTCTGGCGCGTCACCATGCCCGACCGCATGCGGACCCTGGAGTTCTCCAGGGACGGAACGCGCCTTTTCGTGGGCGGTTGGAACCGCGTCCTCTACGCCCACGACGCCGCTTCCGGGAAGGAACTCAAGTTCGAAGGCAAATTCTCCGGCTGGACGAACGCCATCGCCTGCGCGCCCGACGGCAAACGCGCCGCTTCGGCTCTCAACGACGGATCGGTGGCGATCTGGGAAGCGGAGACCGGGCAGCTGATCTCGACGCGGGCGGGGCACGTCAAGGAGGCGCTTGGTATCGCCTGGTCGCCCGACGGGCGCAGGATCGCCTCGGTCGGCCACGACGGGACGACCTGCCTCTGGGACCCCGACACCGGCGAGCGGCTGGCGCTGTTCCCCGGCGACGGCACCGAGCTCTGGGGAGTCTCGTGGTCGCCCGACAGCCGCTCCCTGGCAATCTACGGCTGCCAGCGCGAAGCCCTCCTCCTCGACGCCGACTCCGGCCTGGAAATCGCCCGCCTCGACGGCCACACCACCCTCCTCAGCGGCGCTTCGTTCGCGCCGGACGGACGCCGGATCCTCACCGCCAGCTGGGACGTGACCTGCCTCATCTGGGACCTCGCCCGCACGCCGCACGATCCCTTCACACCCGAATCCCTCGACCCCGCCTGGCGCGACCTCGCCACCGCCGAAAAGTCGCTTCCCCTGGAAGCCATGCTCGCGGAAGGCGGGAATGCGGTGGTCGCGGAATTGCGGAAGCGGCTTGCGATTCCGGCGCTCGACGACGCGGGCGGCAAGCGGGTGGCCGAGCTGGTGGTCGCGCTCGACGGCGACGATCCGGCGGGGCGCGAAGCGGCATCGCGCGAGCTCGAAGGGATGCTGGAGGCCGTGCCGGTGCTGCAGGAGCGGTTGCGCGGGGAGTTGTCCCCCGAGGTCCGCTCGCGGCTGCTGCAGGTCGCCGGGGGCGAGGCGGGACGGACGGGGGTGAGGCGGCGGCGCCTCCGGGCGCTGCGCGTCCTGGAGTGGATCGGGACGCCGGAGGCGCGCGCGGAGCTGTCGGCGATCGCGAAGTCGTCGCTGCTGGAGGAAGAGCGGCGCGAAGCGGCCGCCGCGCTGGGCCGTCTCGGGACGCGGAAGTAGCGCCGCTACGGCTTGATCGCGTGCTCGTTCCGGAGGCGCGCGGCCATCGCGGTGTACATCTCCTTCACCCACGCCTCGGCGCCGGGCGCCGTCCACGCCGCATCGCGCCGGAAATCGACGGGCGCGATCCAGATCTCGCGCCGGGTCTCAGGGACCTTCGCCAGCAGGCAGAACACTTCCTCGATCGCCTCGTCCCCGATCGCCAGGCACCCGATCGAACTACTTCCCCCGTGCAGCATGATGTCGCCGCCGATTTTCGGGAGCTCGACCGCGGCGTGCGCGACATCCTCGGCGTTCGGGTAGCTCACGTGCGCGCTGAGGTGGTAGAGGCTGTTCGGATTGAGCGAGTCGAGCGTGTAGAACCCCTCCGGCACCTGCTTGTCGCCCTCGCGGCGTTTCGGCCCCGGCCCGCCGCTGGCCCCCAGGACGGGGTACTCGGCAGCCTTGAAGAACACGCTGCGCCGCCCCGCGACCCAGACTTCGAGTCTGCGTTCGCGCTTGAACGCCAGCAGCCGCACGCGCGTCGGCGGCCAGGGGAGGCCGAGATCGCGGCAGACGGGGGCGAAGCGCGCCTCGGATTTCGGGCCGTACTCGGCAACGACCTGCTCGACGGTTTTCTGCGGCGCGACACCCGATTTCAGCATCGCGACGCGGAGGACCGCCGGGTACTTCCACATGATTCCCCCCAGGCCGCACAGCCCGACCGCTCCCAGCACCCCGGCGCGAAGCAGGGGCGAGCGGCGGCGGCGGCCGAAGTGAGAGCGCATGGGGGCTCCGATGGGAAAGGAAGAGGCAACTCCCTTCATCGGCGCGCAGGCGTCCCGGACTGAAGGCCCCTAGAGAAGCCCGGCCGCCGGCATCACGCGGACTTCGTCGTAACTCGCGCGGCGGTCGGCGGAAACCGCGGCCACGATGGCGGCGGCGACGTCTTCGGGCTTGAGCATTTTCTCCGCCGGCGGCTTCTTCCCGCCCGGCCAGATTTCGGTATCCACGGCGCCCGGCGCGACGATCGTCACGCGCACGCCCTTCTGCCGAACTTCCGCCGCGACCGACCGCGCGAACGCCAGGAGGCCGGCCTTGGAAGCGCAGTAAGCGCCCCAGGTCGGGAACGACTGGTAGGAAGCGATGCTGGCGATGAACACGAGGTCGCTGGGCAGCGTCAGGAGGTCGGGCAGAAACGCGCGGGCGGTGTGGAAGGCGCCGGTGAGGTTGGTGGCGATGACTTCGCTCCAGGCCTCGGGCGTCATCGAGGCGATTTCGCCGGTGTGCACGACCCCGGCGTTCGCGACGACGATGTCGGCGGGCGCACCCCATTTCTTTTTCACATGGTCTGCCGCGATCTGCAGGGACCGCATCTCGCGCACGTCGCCCTTCAAAGCGAACGCGCTTTCCCCGATCGAAGCCGCCAGCGGCTTGAGCTTGTCGAGGTTTCGCGAACACAGTGCGACCCTGGCTCCCTCCGCCGCGAGCGCCCGCACAGTAGCAAGCCCGATCCCGGACGAAGCCCCCGTCACAAACGCCCGCCGCCCCTCACATCTCACTTTTCTTTTTTCCTTTTTCTTTTTTCGTTTTTCGTTTCCTGGCCGTTTTCCCGCCTAAACGGAAATCCGCCCATGCCGTATCAAGTCCAGGAATTCCCCGCGCGTCCGTCCATCCCTCCGGAACCGTCCCATCATCGCGCTCGTCAGCGCATACGAATTCTGCTTCTCCACCCCCCGCATCATCATGCACAGGTGCTGCGCTTCCACCACCACCCCCACGCCGCGCGCCCCCAGAAGCGACTGCACCGACTGCGCGATCTCCGTCGTCATCTTCTCCTGCACCTGCAGCCGCCGCGCGAAGACGTCCACCAGCCGCGGCAGCTTCGACAGCCCGATGATCTTCCCCGCCGGCAGGTACGCGATGTGCACTCTTCCGAAGAACGGCAGCATGTGGTGCTCGCACATCGAGTAGAAGTCGATGTCCTTCACGATCACCATGTCGTCCGAGTCGCTGTCGAACAGCGCGCTGTTCAGCACCTGCTTCGGGTCCTGCGTCGCGGGTACGCTCGGTGACGCTCACCAGCATGATGTTCATCACGCCGATGCCGCCCACCAGCAGCGAGGATCGCCGCCACCGAGCCCAGCAGGATGGTGAGCGTGGTCTGGGCGGTGTTCGCCATGTCCAGGATCGAGGCCATGTTGCGGATGCTGAAATCCTCGGTGCGGTGGCCGGCCAGCACAGCTGGCGGATGCTTTCCTGCACCGCATCGACCCCACTGACATCGGCGACCTTGGCCGTGATGGCGTTGACGTAGTCGCGCTCCAAAACAGCCGCACCTGGGCGGTGGTGAGCGGACCTGGCTGGAAACAGCGCAACGGCAAGGACGAGAAGGCCGATGTCGCCTCCTTGACCGAGGACCCAGACCTGCTGGCCGAGGTCGAATCGGCGGTCAAGGAGGCCAATCAGGCCGTGTCCAAGGCCGAGTCGATCCTGACTTTTTGGCATCCTGCCGGTCGACTTCACCGAGGACACCGGGGAGCTCACCCCGACGCTCAAGGTCAAGCGTGAGGTGGTGGCGGAGAAGTTCGCCGACCAGATCGCGGCCATCTACGCCTGATCCCTGGTTTCAGGGCATACGTAACTGAACGAAAGGAAGGACA
>CAVPNQ010000160.1:0-9916 GCA_963706735.1 uncultured Planctomycetia bacterium | reverse complement strand
TCACATGGCGCGTCGAACGCTTTGCAACTTCCCTTCGGCTCGGAGGCGCTCAATCGCGCGCGCCGCGCGCTGGCGGAAGAATGGGAGAAGGAGCCGGTGCTCGCGGGTTGCGCGGCTCGATCCCGATCGTCGGCGCCTTCAAGCGCGACCTCAATATGGATTCGCTGATGATCGGCTTCGCGCATGACGACGACCGCATCCATTCGCCCAACGAGAAATATTCCTACACATCGTTCACAAGGGAACGCGCTCCTGGGCGCGTGTGCTTGCGGCGCTGGCGGCGGCGTGATCGCAGTGAGAGAAGCAATCTTCTACGGCCACGCTCAACTCGTGATGCGATCGGCATTCTATTTTGCGGCAGACGGTTCCTAACGGGATCAAAATGGGAATGCGGTGAGCGCGCTGCTTCGTGCGCAATTCCGCGGCTGCCCGCAACTGTAAGCGGCGAGCCGACGACCACTAAGCCACTGGAGCCATAAGGCTCTGGGAAGGCGGTCCGAGGCGACAACCCGCGCCCGAGTACATGAAGATCCACCCGCTCGGGCGCGTGCCCGCGCTGCTGCTGGATGACGGCGCGCCGCTCACCGAGAACACCGCGATCCTGCCGTACCTCGGGAAGCGCTTCGGCCTCTGGCCCAAGGACCCCGTGGGCGAGGCTAGGGCGCTCTCCGTGATCGGCTTCTTCGCCGCCACCGTGCACCCGGCGAACGGCCACATCGGCCGCACGGAGCGCTATACCGACGACAAGGCGGCCTTCCCCGGGATCCAGGCGAAGGCGAAGCAGAGCTACGCCGAGTACATGAAGCAGATCGACGCCATGTACGCCGGCCGCGACTGGCTCGCCGGGGACTACAGCGTCCTCGACCCCTACGCCTTCATCTTCTACTTCTGGCACGCGCGCCGCGGCGAGCCGGTGCGCACACTCGCCCCGGCACCGTCCGGTCGGGTATCCTGAAGGTCGTCGTGGACGCGCCGGTGGTGATGCAGGAGCTCAATTTCCGGCGCCGCGAGCTCGCGAAGAAAGTCGCCGAGCTGGCGCCGACTTCGGGCGTGCGCGACCTGAGGTTCGTCATCGGAAGCATCGAGTAGTTCGACGTGACCTGCAACGGGGGGCGAAGTGACGCAGCCTGATCTTGTGAGAATCTGGGCGGAGTGCGTGGGGCCGGAGCTTGCGAAGGAGTCCCGCCCCGTGGCGCTCGCCGGGGGCGTCCTCGGCATCGAGGTCGACAGCGCGATCGGGCTGCAGAAGATCGAGAAGGTGAAGCCCGAGCTGCTGCAGAAGCTGATCGCAGCCGGCGCGCCCGTCGGCGACCTGCGCTTCACCATGAAGGAATTCACCGTCGAGGCGCAGAACACCGACGCCGACGACTACGGCGCTTCCTCGATGAAGATCCTCGAGGGGCTGGACGCGGTGCGGAAGCGCCCCGGGATGTACGTGGGGGACACGGGGGTGAAGGGGCTGCACCACCTGGTGTTCGAGGTAGTGGACAACTCGATCGACGAGGCGCAGGCGGGGTTCTGCAAGAACGTGCAGGTGAAGATCAACACGGACGGGTCGCTGACGGTGATCGACGACGGGCGCGGCGTGCCGACGGACATCCACAAGGAGTCGGGGCTGAGCGGCGTCGAGCTGGCGTTCACGAAGCTGCACGGCGGCGGGAAGTTCGACAAGAACTCGTACAAGGTGTCGGCAGGTCTGCACGGCGTCGGCGTGAAGGCGGTGAACGCGCTGTCGGAATGGTGCGAGGTCGAGGTGTGGCGCAGCGGCCGCGAGCACTTCCAGCGGTACGAGCGCGGCGAGACGAAGACGCCGCTCGAGGCGCGCGGGCTGACGCAGCGTCGCGGGACGAAGGTGACGTTCAAGCCGGACCCGACGATCTTCACGGAGACGACGACGTTTTCGCGGGACACGCTGGCGAAGCGGCTGCGGGAGCTGGCGTTCCTGAACAAGGGGATCGCGATCACGATCGCGGACGAGCGCACTTCGGAGAGCGAGACGTTCAAGTTCGAGGGCGGGATCCGGGCGTTCGTGCAGCACCTGAACGAGGCGCGCAAGCCGCTGCACTCGGACGTGATCTACTTCGAGAAGTCCGAGTCGTCCGGGATGACGATCGAGATCGCGCTTCAGTACAACGAGGGCTACAACGAAGCGGTCTTCAGCTTCGCGAACTCGATCAACACGCACGACGGCGGGACGCATCTGAGCGGGTTCCGCAACGCGCTGACGCGGACGCTGAACGCGTATTCGCGGTCGCACGAGTTCGTGAAGGCGGACGGGCAGCTGCCGACGGGGGACGACTACCGTGAAGGGCTGACGGCGATCGTGAACGTGAAGGTGCCGAACCCGCAGTTCGAGTCGCAGACGAAGGTGAAGCTGACGAACACGGAGGTGGAGAGCTTCGTCACGACGGTCACGAACGAGCAGCTGGGGACGTACCTCGAGGAGCACCCGACGCAGGCGCGGCAGATCGCGGAGAAGGCGCTGATTGCGGCGAAGGCGCGCGAGGAAGCGCGGAAGGCGCGGGAACGGGCGCGGGCCGGGGCGCTGAGCGGGACGAAGCCGGGGAAGCTCGCCGACTGCCAGGAACGCGACATGGCGAAGTGCGAGATCTACATGGTCGAAGGAGACAGCGCCGGTGGCAGCGCGAAGCAGGGGCGCGACCGGCGCTACCAGGCGATCCTGCCGCTCAAGGGAAAGATCCTGAACGTCGAGAAGGCGCGCATCGACAAGATGCTCGAGCACGAGGAAATCCAGGCGCTGATGGGCGCGATCGGCACGGGGATCAAGGACGAGTTCGACTACTCGAAGCTCAAGTACGGGAAGATCATCATCATGTGCGACGCCGACGTGGACGGCTCGCACATCCGCACGCTGCTCCTCACGTTCTTCTTCAGGCAGATGCGCGTGCTCATCGAGAAGGGGCACATCTACATCGCCTGCCCGCCGCTCTTCCGCGTCGCCCGCAAATCCAAGGTCGAATACGTCCGCAGCGAGAAGGAGATGGACCAGACGCTGCTCAATCTCGGCGCCGAGGGGGCGAGGTTCCGGCGCGCGAGCGACGACAAGGAGTTCGTGGGCGGGGAGATGAAGGACCTGGTGGCGAGGCTGACGCGGCTGGACGACCTCGGGAAGGGGCTGGCGCGGCGCGGGATCGACCCGGAGCGCTACCTGGAGATGAAGAACGCGGAAGGAAAGCTGCCGATCTACCGGGTGGTCTACAAGAAGCAGGACGAGTTCCTCCGGAGCGAGGAGGAGCTCAACGAGTGGATCCGCGACAAGCGCGAGGAGATCGGCAAGGAGCTGGTCGTCCTCGACAGCGACCTGGGCGAGACGGCGGAAGACGCGGAGGAGTACGAACTGCGCGAGATCCACGAAGCCGCCGACATCGAGAAGGAACTGCAGGGGCTCGGCTTCACCGGGTTCCGGGTCGAGGACTACCTCGGCGCGCCCGGCGCGGACCGTTTCTTCCTCCTGGCCGACGGCGACACCCAGCCCGTCGCGTCTCTGCGCGACCTCATCAAGGCGCTTCGCAAGCTCGGCGGCAAGGGGATCGACGTGCAGCGGTACAAGGGTCTCGGAGAAATGAACCCGGACCAGCTCTGGGAAACGACGATGGACCCGAAGACGCGGACGCTGCTGAAAGTGCGGCTCGAGGACGAAGTGAAAGCCGACGAGATGTTCACGGTCTTGATGGGCGAAGAGGTTGAGCCGAGGCGTGTGTTTATCGAGAAGCACGCGCTCGAGGTGAAGGTGCTGGACGTGTAGGAAAGACAGTTGCCAGTGGCCAGCGGCGAGCGGCCAGTGGCCAGGGGCGCGGAACGGAGGCCGGCGGTGGGTGTAGGCGAGCACAGGAAACATGCCGGCGATTTTCGGGCCGCTTGCGCGGTCATCACAACCTCCGACACGCGGACGGATCGGACCGACGAGAGCGGGCGCGTCGCGGAAAAGCTGCTGACAGACGCCGGGCACCGGGTGATGTCGCGCGACCTCATCCCCAACAACCGCACCAGGATTCGCGCGGCTATCCGCCTCCGCCTCAGGACCGCTGACCTCGTCCTCGTCACCGGTGGCACCGGCGCCGGGCCGAGGGACGTCTCCATCCAGGCCGCTGCTTCCCTGTTCGACCGCGAGCTGCCGGGGTTCGGGGAACTGTTCCGGATGCTGAGCTACGGCGAGATCGGAAGCGCCGCGATGTTGTCACGGGCGGCGCTCGGGCTGGTGAAGGGCCGCGCCGTGTGCGTGACGCCGGGGTCGCCGAAGGCCGTGCGGCTGGCGCTGGAGAAGCTGCTGATCCCGGAGCTGGCGCACCTTCTGGCGCAGGCGCGGGGATCGAAGTGACGTTCGGGCGGTTGCGCTTGCAGAATAGAAATCGATTTCTGAACTGCAAGCTCGCGCGCCCGCCTACCACCTCTCCAGGTACGACCGCGACGACCCGGGATTGAGCCGGGAGAGGTGCGAAAGCCACCGGCGGCTGCGGGCGGCGATCTCGATGCGGGGCGGGTCGCGGCGCGAAGCGAGGATCTCGACGGCGGGGCCGCGGCGGAACTGGGCGACGAGGACGGCGATGAACCCGCCGACGAGGACCAGCGACACGAGGGCGACGATCTCAGGGTTGAGGGCGGCGGTCGCGAGGGCCTCGAAGAAGACGAGGAGGAGGACGGCGACGACCTTGAGCCAGGCGGCGACGGGGACGCGGCGGCAGTCGCCGCAGAGCGAGACGTGGAGAGTGCCGGCCTCGTGCTCCAGCGGAACGGGAATGCCCGCGGGCGCGCCGCATCCCGGGCAGGTGTCCGGGAACGCCGGGCTGAGCGTCCGGAGCCGGACCCACGGGACGCCGGCGCCGCGCGGCGCGAGCTCGCACATCGCGACCGGGGCGGGCGCCGGGAGGGAAATACAGCGGAGCTGGCGGCGAAAGTCGTCCTGCCGGAACAGGACGCGCTTCCCCACCGGGTCGATCCCCTTGATGAGGCCGCCGTCGAGGCCTTCCACGAGGATCTTGTGCTTGCGGCGGCCGGAGCCGAGGGTGACGGGGAGGAGCGTTCCGGCGGCCGCGGCGGAAACGACGGCGGCGAGCGCTTCGGCGGAATTCACCGCGGAGACCTCGAGCGTTTCCCATTCCTTCCCCGTCGCGGCCTCGAGGAGACCGTCGAACTGGTCGGGGAAGAGTCCCGCGTAGCGCGGGCCGCGGCGGCGGAACGAGCGGTCGCGGGCGTTGCAGTAGCGGTCGGTTTCGTTGCCGAAGTCCATGAACGCGGCCTGCACGATGCGGCAGCTCTCGGAGCGGCCGGAGAAGTCGTCGTTCTCGGTGCCGGCGGCGCGATGAAGCGGGAGGCCGGACGCGAAGGACGCGTTGCCTTCGGGGGAGGCCAGCGCGCGGGCGAGGCGGACGTACTCGGCCGGCTCGCGCAGCGCGAGCCAGAGCTGGACGACGGCTGCGGCGCAGGTCTTGTGCGTGCGCTGCCGGATCAGCGTGGGGTCGGCGAGCTCGCGCGCTACGCCCGCGACGAGCGCCGTGCGGTGAAACCCGTCGGCGAGCGGCGCCGCGGCGAGCCGCTCGAGTTCCACCAGCAGCCCGGGCGCCGGTGCGCGCAGCGACGCGACGGCATCCATCACCGCCGGACCCAGCGCTTCCAGGGCCGCCCCTACCATCGCTCGAGGTAGTTCCGCCCCGAGCCGCGGTTGAGGCGCCAGAGCTGCGTGAGCCAGCGCGGGTGACGGGCGGTGATTTCGAGAAGCGGCGGTTCGTCGTGGGCGCGGCGGATGGCGACGATGCCGGGGGTGGGGGCCTGTGTGAAGAAGGCGGAGAGGATGCCGCCGATGCGGGAGCGGTTGCAGCCGGGGCAGGCGGGGACGAGGAGTTCCCCGAACGTGTGCGGGACGCGGAGTGCGGAAGTCGCGGGCTCGCCGCAGCCGGGGCAGAAGTCCGGGAGGGCGGGCTGAAGGGTTTTGAGCCGGACCCAGGCCTCGGTTTCGCCGGCGGTCACGAAGAGCGAGGGACCGTCCGAAGGCGATCCACCCGGCAGC
Organism: uncultured Planctomycetia bacterium; assembly: GCA_963706735.1. Taxonomy (GTDB): domain Bacteria; phylum Planctomycetota; class MHYJ01; order WSZJ01; family WSZJ01; genus WSZJ01. Next base: position 3,891 of record CAVPNQ010000160.1, on the reverse strand, counting down.
GACACGAAGCCGAGGCGCGTGCGGAATTCGTCGATGGGAACGCGGAGGCGCGCCCCGACGGGATCGACGCAGTGCATGGAGGAGATATCCGATCTCTCGACCAGCAGGCGGTGCATCATCTTCTCTTTTCGAAGCGACACCGGGACGTGCTCCCCTTTCGAAGTGGCGCGGGCGATGAGCGCGACGGCGTCGGCGCAGTTGCCGGACCCGACCTCGAGCGTGTCCCAGTGGCGCGCCGTGACCGCTTCGATCAGCACGTCGAACTGGTCCGGGTAGAGGCCGGCGTAGGCGGGCCCGTCCTGGCGCGCGCTCTGGTCGGTGGCGTTTGAATAGCGGTCGTCGCCGTTGGCGAAGTCCATGAACGCCGACTGCAGCAGCCGCGAGCTCGGTGTGCGGTCCGAGCTGTCGGCGCGGACCGACTCGCCGTGGCGCTGCAGCCACGGCCCGCCCGCGAGCGTGACGCGGCCGTTCCACGAAGCGAGCCCGGAGACGATCCGCGCGTACTCCGCGGGTTCCCGCAGGGCGAGCCAGAGCTGCACCGTCGCCGCGGCGCACGTCCGCCAGGCTTTCTGCTCCACCGCGCCCGGGTCGAGCAGCTCGCGCAGCACGCCCAGCACCAGCTCCCGGCGGTCGAGCCCCTGCACCAGGACCTGCGAAGCGAGAGCGGTGACGTGCGCCCGAACCGTCGCGATCCCCGCGAAGTCGCGCCGCTCGCCGGCATTGAAGCGGCGCTCCACGGCGGCCAGCGTCTCGGCGACGCCCGAGCCGAGCGCGTCCAGGGATGAGGTTGGCATCCCGCTATCTAGCCCCATCCAGGCACGGCGATCAAGGCGAAGGTGGGAGACTTCCCTCCGGCCGGGCGCTCTCTCCCGGTAAACTCCCCCTTCCCCGGGAGGGACACCGCCTTGGCCCAGGACACCGAACTCCGCTTCGCGCTCGCCGCCACACAGCTCGGGATCATCTCCCGCAAGCAGCTGCTCTCGTGCGTGGCGACGTGGCTGGACGAACTCCAGCGCGCGGAGAAGAAGAAGGACACGAAGGTGCGGCGGCCGGAGACCGTGCTGTACGACGCGGGGGTGATCGACGACGCGGGACTCTCGGCGGTGCTGAAGGCGATGAAGCGCGGCGCCTCGGGGATCGACGAGGGGCTGCGCAATTCGCTCCTGAACCTGAACCCGCCCAAGGCGATCGCGGACTGGCTGAACTCGCTTCCGGTCAGCGCGCGCGGGCAGACGATGGTGAAGCGTGCGCCGAAGGACGTGAGGTACGACCTGGGGAAGGAGATGGCGCGCGGCGGCGTGGGGCGTGTCGTCGAGGGAATCGACAGGAAGCTGCAGCGGGAGGTCGCGCTGAAGCTGCTGCCGGAGACGGCGGACCCTGAGGCGGTGGAAAGGTTCGTGCGGGAGGCGCGGATCTCTTCGAAACTCGACCACCCGAACGTCGTGCCGGTCTACGACTTCGGGGACATGCCGGGAGCGAAGGGCGGGCGGCAGCTGTTCCTGGCGATGAAGAAGGTGAAAGGGCGGGACCTGGGCGAGGTGCTGATGGACCTTGCGACGGGGCAGCCGGATGCGGAAGCGGAATGGACGCCGACGCGGCTGCTGCGGATCTTCCAGGACGTCTGCCTCGGGATCGCGTACGCGCACGCACGCGGCGTGCTGCACCGGGACCTCAAGCCCGCGAACGTCATGCTGGGCAGTTACGGCGAAGTGCTGATCGTGGACTGGGGGCTGGCGACGTTCACGGGGGAAGCGGAGCCGGCGCGTTCGGAGGCCGGGGCGGCGCTGCCGATGCCGCTGGCGGACCTGACGATGGTCGGGCAGGTCGTCGGGACGCCGTCGTACATGTCCCCGGAGGCCGCGAGCGGCCGCTCGGACGTGATGGACGAGCGCACGGACGTGTACGCGCTGGGAACGATCCTCTACGCGATCCTCACGTGGCGGGTCCCGTTCGACGGCTCGTCACGCGACGACGTGATCGCGAAGGTGAAGGAGTACCGGTTCGTGCCGCCGTCGAAGCGCGTGGCGGACACGAAAGGCCCGAACCCTGGCCGCGTGGCGCCCGAACTGGAAGCGATCTGCGTGAAGGCGATGGCGCGCAACCCGGCGGAGCGGTACGCGTCGGCGCGGGAGCTCCATGACGCAGTGCGTCAATTCATGGAGGGCGCTTCCGAGCGCGAACGCTACACGCGCGAGGCGGCGGGGCAGATCGACCGCGGGAGGGGGCTCCTGACGCGCTGCGACGAGCTCGAGGCCCAGATCCACGAGCTCGAGGTGAAGGCGGCGGAGTTCGCGGCGAGGATCCGGCCGCACCAGGCGCCCGAGGAGAAGCGGCCGCTGTGGGACGCGGAAGCGAAGCTGCGGGAGCTGCGGGACGAGAAGGTGGAGAAGCGGGCGCAGGCGCAGGCCGCGTTCCGGGAAGCGCTGAGGCTGGACCCCGGGAATCCGGAAGCGCAGTCGGGGATCTGCAGCCAGCTGGTGGAGCGATACCTGGAGGCGGAGCGGCGCGGGGACCGTGCGGCGATGCTCCACGTGTGGAACTCGTTCGCGGGGTACGACAAGGGCGGCGAGTGGCGGTACTTGCTGGACGCGCCGGGGCGGCTGGAGCTCCGGACGTGGGTTTACGCGTGTCCCTGCCTCCGGCCCGCGACCGGGGAGTTCGGCGTGGAGTTCGTGGAGACCGCTTCCATCCCCTGGCGCGACGGCCGGCCGCGCCCCGAGCTCGCGGCGGCGCCCGACGACCTCCCGGTTCCCGCAATCTGGTCCAGCGGGACCGCCGGCAAGCACGGACACACCGCGGCGTGCCACAAGGTCGAGCGCAAGGGCGTCGAGGTCTGGGTCGCCCGGATCAAGGAGACGGACCGGCGCCTCACGCCGCGCGAGGAGCGCTTCCTCGGCAAGACCCCGCTCGGCCCGATCGAGTTGCCGCAGGGCGACTACGTGTGCGTGCTGCGGGCGCAGGGGATTCCGGAAGTGCGGCTGCCGGTGAAGATCTCGCGCGACGGGTTGTGGAAGCAGGACGTGACGCTGTTTGCGCCGAGCGAGGTGCCGGAGGGGTTCGTGCTGGTGCCGGGGGGGCCTTTCGTGAAGGGGCGCGGGGCGGAGGACGGCGGGGTGGCGCCGTCGGCGGACACGGCGGACGTGTTCGTGGCGAAGCTGCCTGTGACGTGCGCGGACTGGCTCGAGTACCTGAACGACCTGTGTGCGAAGGGTCGCGGCGACGAGGCGGCGCGGCGGCGGCCGAAGGAGGCGGAGCGGACGTTCTGGGTGGTCGAGGGAGAGGGCGCGTCGGCGCGCTTCCGGCTGCCGACGGCCGTGGAGGACCCGGAGATGCCGTGGGAGCCGGGGTGGCCCGTGCTGGGCATCACGTGGCACGACGCGATCGCGTACTGCGAGTGGCGCTCGGCGCGCGAGGGGCGGACGTACCGGCTGCTGCACGAGGACGAGTACGAGAAGGCCGCGCGCGGCGTGGACCAGCGCGCGTACTCTTTCGGCCGCGCCTACGACGGCACTTACGCGCACACCAACGTCTCCCTGGACGGCCCCGCGCGGCCGATGCCCGCCGGGTCTTTCCCCGCCGACGAGTCGGTCTACGGCGTCCGCGACCTGTCGGGCGGCGCCGCGACGTGGTGCCTGAACCTGTTCGACCCGGCGCTGCCGCGCGTCCGTGCGGTCCGCGGCGGGTCGTGGGGGGCGTCCCCCGCGCAGGCCCATGCCGCAGTGCGTCAATCGCTGCACCCGGCGAGCGCTTCGCTGCTCGTCGGGCTCCGGCTGGCGTGCTCGGCGCAGGCGTGGCCCTAGAAGGGCAAGGAATTCGCGGATAGAGGCGGATGGCCGGGAGGGGAAACAGCAAAGGCAAAAAGGAGAACCCTCAAGGAAACGACAAACTGCA
>CAVPNQ010000159.1:0-3383 GCA_963706735.1 uncultured Planctomycetia bacterium | reverse complement strand
CCTCGCAGGAGGGTGGTCGCTTCGGCTACGGGATTCGCCTTGCGTACAGCGCCCGCCTGCCCCTTCGGCAGATAGAACTCCTCCGCGGGCTGCCCGAGCCATTTTACGAGTGAGATGAAGGTCGTGACGTCGGGGTAACGACCCTGGTGCATTCGCGTCAGCGTCGAGGGCTGCACCCCTGTCTGCTTCGCGAGGTCACGCCACGACAGGGACTCGGCCTGACGTCTCGCGTCCAACGCGGCGGTAAGTCGATCCACGTCCAGGACCGGATCGGACATTTTGTTCTCCGTTGCGAGTGAACAACAATGTTGCAGCAGGACAACGACAACTGTACGATTTTACGAACGTCGTTGCCGTGTGGCAACGGGAAACAGGGTATCTACCTTCGGAGAAGGGAACATGATCGCGACTAACCAGCAGGCCCAGATCGATGAATTTGTCTTCCTCGTTGGGCGCCCTCCCATGGGCGAGCTTATCCAGTTCGTGCAGGCCGCAGGCGGAAATGCCGACATTCCGCTCCTCGCCCGCGAGTGGAGAAGCGCGAATGATCAGGTGATCCAGCTGGAGCACGACGAGGCGGGCGTCGCTGACAACCCGTCCATCCTTCCGCTCGAGCCGGAAGTGGAGGAGAAGGCGAAGGCGGTCGTGGCGACGGCGCTCTTCCAGCAGTCGTACGCGTTCACGCCGGTTTCCATCGGGGAGGTGAACCTGGACGACCTCGTCGTCTATCAGAAGCAGATCAACCTGACGTATGCGCGGGCCATGGCGGCGACCTGGCCGGCGTCGCTCTCGCCCGCGGACCTCTTCGACGTGTGCATTCCGATCAAGAAGGACCTGGCGCCGGTGCGCATGAGCCGCGTGAGCCACAACGCGTTCGTGTTCTCCTGCGTGTCCAACGACTTCCGGTTCCTCGAGCCCACGCTGCTGGCGGACTCTCAGGTGGCGGGCTACGCGCCGGGCGGCAAGATGTCGCATGCCCTGGCGCTTATCCTCGGGTTCGGCGCGAACTTTGTCAGCGCGCTGCGCTATCGCGGCCGCCTGATCCTCAACAACGGTAGCCACCGTGCGTTCGCGCTGCGCGACCGCGGCGTCGCCCGCATGCCTTGCATCATCCAGGAGATCAGCAGGGTCGAGGAGCTGAAGATGATCTGCCCCGTCGTCGCGCAGGACATTCCGCTCTACTTCGGCGCTTCCAGGCCTCCGATGCTGAAGGACTATTTCGACGGAAAGCTGCGGAAGCTCGTCAACGTGCCCAAGAAGAACCGGCAGGTGAAGGTGACGTTCGGAGTAGAGACGATCGACGTCCCCGCGTAGCGAGGCGCAGACGGACATGGAGAGGGGGCGGGGTGAACGCAGCGCATGGGTTACCCCGCCCCCAGCGCCACGATTCAGTTGAGCTCCTTTCTGGATGCGATCCGCTGGTCCACGGACTTCGCGTCGAACCTCACGCTTCCGTTTTTCCGGAACCAAAATGGAACGCTGGGATTCCGGCGGCCTCGAGCCATGGCGACGACACCCTCAATGACGTGGCCGGCGACAGCGTCCACCGCATGCGGAATTTCAGCCAGAGGCAGATACTCGATGTCGTGGTCGATGAGTTTCGGCCGCGGCACCTTCGCCACCGAGTTTCGTCGCGTACGCAGCGCCGTAGATGGCCCATTCGAAGAACGCGTGAAGGGCCACGCGGAATCTCAGCAGCGTCGTCGGCGACACGAACTTCGACTGGCGCGCCATGTACTCGCAGATGACTTTGGTCGTGAGGTCCGCCAGGTACTTTACCGATGTGCCGGCCCAGAAGTCAGGCAACCGGCCCCGATCGGCGGCGAGCGTGTTCGGCCGATTGTACGACGCGCTGTCTGTCAGATACTCCTCGACGGCGGCCTGGAAGATCATGGGCTTCGTCGCGCCCATGGCCGCGAGGATTGTCGGACGTCGCTCGGGATCGCGTAAGGCCTGCAGAACCTGCTTCTCGAGCTCCGACGCCTTGAGGTAGTCCTCCGCGTCCCGCCGGCGGCGTACCGCCTCCGCGAGCTTTCGTTCCGGGGTGCCCGTCGACTCGTGGATCCGCTTCCCGTCTCTGTAGTTCGACACGTAGAAGACGTCGTTCCTCAAGTAGATCGTCGCGCGACGCTGGCCAATATCATGGCAGCCTCCTCGCCGGGCGGCGCCCACTTCCCGGTCCATTCGGCAGTTGGGACTGCAAAAAGAAAGGACGCAGCGATGTTTTGCGCTGCGTCCTTTACCCGAATCTTCCGAGGGAAACCGGCGTTGTTCGCGTCGTCTTTCCCTCAAATAGCGGGGGTGGGATTTGAACCCACGACCTCCGGGTTATGAGCCCGACGAGCTACCGGACTGCTCCACCCCGCGTTGAGGGGGAGGAATATGCGCTTCACTCACCTCGCCGTCAAGGGGAAACCCGTCCGTCGCGGCCGGCGCGATTCCGACGCGTCATCACTTCCGAATCAAAATTTATAATTGAAAATTATGAATTAATAATTAGAAATTCCCCCTTTCCCCTCGCGCCCCGACCCGCGCTAGAATCCCCGCCTCACCATGAGCGACACCGCCACTTCTCCCTCCGACATCATCCGCTCCCTCTCGGCGCCCGGGCTGGATCCCGAGGGGCAGAAGAAGCGCCTCGCGGATCTCGCGCGCACCGTCGCTTCGGATCGCGAACGCCTCGCGCGCCTCGAAGAGTCGCTTCGCCGCCGCGAGCAGGAAATCGTGCGGCACGAGGGAGAGATCTCGAAGAAGGCGTCGCTGACGGCGCAGACGATCGGGCAGGCGGAGGACGCGGCGCGGGAGCAGCAGCGGGAGCTGATTGCGAAGAAGGCGCAGGTGGAGGTCGAGAAGCGCCTGCACGACATGACGGCGACGAAGGCGCGCGAGGACATCAAGGCGCACGCGGGGAAGATCGAGGAGCAGTGGGCGTCGATCGAGAAGGACCGCGGGAGGCTGCAGAAGGCGTTCGCGGAACTCGAAGCGGCGCGCGAACAGTATTATGCTGACCGCAAGGAGCTGGAGAAGCGGTTCAAGGAGTACCAGGACAACAACGCTTCGCTCAAGCGGGCGCTGGAAGACCTGCAGGTGAAGCAGCACCGGTACGTGAAGGACCGGGAGGCGTTCGAGGCGGAAGCGGCGTCGCGGCGGGCGGAGCTGGAGTCGGCGGAGAAGCGGGAAGTGTCGCGCGAGCAGCGGTTTGACGCAGCGCGTCAAGAATTCTCGGGGGCGGCGGAGCGGGAGGAACGGCGCTTGGCGCAGGAACGCGAGACGGAGCGGTCGGAACGGGAGAAACTCGAGGAACTGCGCCGGCAGCTGGAGGCCGAGAAGGCGGCGTTGCGCGCGGAGAAGGCGAAGTTCGAGGAGGAACGCCGGCGCGTGGC
>CAVPNQ010000158.1:0-55225 GCA_963706735.1 uncultured Planctomycetia bacterium | reverse complement strand
AGTCGGTCGGCCTCATGCTCGCGAGCCCCGGATTCCAGCGCTGCTAGATCCCCCCAACTCCACCAACCGCGAGCCACCAACCATGCTCCTCACCCGCCGCAACCTCCTCCGCGTCGTCTTCGACGTCAACGCGGTCCGCCCGCAGAAGGACACGCTCGTCTGCGTCTTCCTCCGCGGCGGCGCCGACGGCCTGAGCATGGTCGTTCCGTTCGAGGAGAAGGCGTATTACAAGCTCCGCCCGTCCCTGGGCATCGCGCGACCGGACCAGACGTCCGGCACGAAGGCCATCAATCTCGACGGGAAGTTCGCACTGAACCCCAAGCTCGCGCCGCTCAAGGAACTGTGGGACGAGAAGTGCCTCGCGATCGTCCACGCCGCCGGCAGCGACGATCAGACGCGGTCGCACTTCGAGGCCCAGGACCTCATGGAGCGCGCCACGTCCCTGGAGACCGGCGTCTCCGGCGGCTGGCTCGCGCGGCACTTCCAGGCCCAGCCCGCCGAGGACCGCACGCCGCTGATGGCCGTGGGTCTTGGCCCGTCGCTCCCTGAGGCGCTTCGCGGCGCCCCCGTCGCGATGGCGCTGGAGTCGTTCGACGAGTTCCACCTCGGCCGCAATTCGGGCTCGCAGGCCGCGCTTGCCGCGGCGCTCGACCGCCTCTACGGCCAGGCCGACGCCGACCTCGCCAAGAGCGGCCGCCAGTCGCTCAGCGTCCTGGACACGCTGGACAGGATGCGCCAGCAGCCCTACCTGCCGGCTTCCGGCGCCGCCTATCCCGACTCCGATTTCGGCCGGTCCCTGACCTCCGTCGCCCGCCTCATCAAGGCCGGCGTCGGCCTCGAGGCCGCCTGCGTGGACCTCAACGGCTGGGACTCGCACTTCGGGCAGGCCCTCCTCATCGACCGCCTCCAGGAGGACCTGGCGAACGGCCTCGCCGCCTTCCGCAAGGACCTCGGCTCCTTCCTCGGCCGCACCACCGTCGTCGTCATGACCGAGTTCGGCCGCCGCGCCTACGAGAACACCGCATACGGCACCGACCACGGCCGCGCGGGCTGCATGTTCGTGATGGGCGGCGCCGTGAAGGGCGGCCGCGTCATCGCGGACTGGCCGGGGCTCGAGGAAGGCCAGCTGGAGGAGCCGGGCGATCTCAAGGTCACGACCGATTATCGCGACGTGCTGGGGGAGATCCTTGCGAAGCGGTCCGGCCAGTCGAAGCTGGACCGGGTGTTCCCAGGGCATGAAGTGAAGTGCAGGGGGATTTTCGCCTGATGAGTCGAGCTACTTCGACCCGGAGGTCGGACGGCCGAAGTTCGAGTCGTAGTTTGAGTCCGTCTTTCCTTCTTTCAGGACTCTGATGGTCCAGGTTTCGCCGGTCCAGAGGTCGACGTAAGGCTCCGCGTGGGTTGTTCGTTGTCCCTGCAGCTCGAAAGTCAGCTCGAGGGACGAGTCGTTGAACGCGTGGTGCAGCGTGAAATCAGCTCCAGGTTCGAGCCGCTCGATTCTGCACTCCGAGACGTTGCTGGACGCCGTTTCGCGGATCAACACGTGGATCGAGGTGATGGCTTGCCCCGACAGGTTGAGGACCCTGAGGCCATTGGGTGCGGAATCGCCTTGGCAGGCCTGCAGCAAGGCGCAGGCGGCAAGGACGACGACCGCCACAGCTGACCTTCGAATCGTCGGCCACATAACGATTCAGTGAGGATACGCTTTCACGCCTGCAGGGCGAAGGCCGTTCAGGACGGGAGGCCGGGGGTGCGGATGTTCGCTGAATCTGATGATCAGCACCCGAAACTGAGCTGTGCATCTACTACAGGACAAGTGGTGCCCGCGGGGAGTCTTTGATCAGCCGTTCCGCCCAGATCACTCAAATACGTCGCTGACCGCTGCGGCGACCCCCTTCATGATGATCGAAGTCACTGTGTCACCCCGTCTGAACAGGCCATGTTCGCGCCAGGCACTCTCTCCGCGCACCAGGACGGTTACGGTGGAGGCCTCCGGGTCGACGATCCAGTACTCCGGCACGCCATGCTCGAGGTAGAGCTTCTTCTTGCGGACCAGGTCGCGTCGCCGGTTCCCTTTCGAGAGAATCTCGATCGTCACGTCGGGAGGTCCCTCGAGCCTGGGAGAAAGCCGCCCCAGGCTGCCAGTGGAAAGGAAGACGAGATCGGGTTGGACCACGTCGTGTTTCGAGAGGATCGTGTCGAAGGGCGAAAGATAGACTTTCCCGAGATCCAGTCGTCGCACCTGCTCGCGAAGCAGCACGAAAAGATTCCCCAGGATTTCCTGGTGCCTTGGAGTGGGAGCGGGCGTCACGAGGAACTCCCCGTCGATGAGCTCCACGCGCTCCTCGTCGTACGCCATGTAGTCGGCGACGGTCTTCCGCATACGGACGAGCATAAATCACGCCTCGACCGGGACCAAGCGGGGAAGTGGCGGGCACTTCCGGCGCTGGTCAGTAGGAGAATGATCTGTCTTGTAAGGATCAACACGCACCACTGATATAAGACATCTGTGCAATGTCAAGGGCGACTCGCCGAAATTCCGTCGTCCCATGCGAAACTCCCCGCATGACCCTGCGCGCGCCGCTTCTCCTTCTCCTCCTCGTCCTCCCCGCCGTAGCCGAGGATCCGCCGCTCAAGGGCGTGAAGGCCTGCAACCGGGCCGTGAAGCTGATGGACGAGGGGAAGCCCGCGGAGGCGCTCGCGGTGCTGGAGGCGGCGAAGGGGACGATGGAAGCGAAGGACGAGTGGGTGTGGTGGGGGAACTGCGGCATGGCGCACTGGGACCTGCGCGTGGACGACAAGGCGCTCGCAGAGTTCCGCAAGGCGGTTGAGCTGAACAAGGAGTGCTGGTTCCGCGTGCCGTGCGCGAATCTCCTGCACGAGTTCGGGAAGTACGACGAGGCCCTGGCGATGCTCGAAGGGCCGATCGACCCCGACTACGCGGAGCGGGCGAAGCGGCTGCGCGTGGTGATCGAGGGGCCGTACCGGAAGCGGTGGCCGCGCGCATACCGGAAGCTCGAGTATTCGGGGAAGGTCCCGGGGCATTACTGCGTCGTGTCGGACGTCGGCGTGGATGCGGCGGAGATGGACCGGCTCGAGGCGGAGGCCGCGAAGCTGAACCCTGCGGACAAGATGCAGGCGTTTCAGCTCGAGAAGCTGCTCAAACCGTCCCCCGAGCTCGTGAACGTGTTCAACCTCCTCGAGTTGACGCGCAAGGAGTACCTGCGGCTCACCGGCGTCACGGAAGCGCAGTGGCCCAAGGGCAAGGTCTTCCGCGTCTTCTTCCTGAAAACGCAGCAGGAGTTTCTCGACTTCGCAACGGCGGCCGGCGAAGGCGAGAACCACGAGAACCTGCTCGGCTTCTACGACCCGAATTTCAAGTACATCCAGCTCTTTAACCAGCCCGGCGGCGGCGAAGTCTGCGGGATCCATGCGGAGGCGCTCGACACGTTCTGGCACGAGGGGTGGCACCAGGTGTTCGACGCGCTGACGTCGCAGCGCCCGGCGTGGCTGAACGAGGGGATCGCCGAGTTTCTCGGCAAAGGGGAGGTGTCGGACGACGGATCAAAGCTGACGCTCGGGAAGCTCGTTACCGTCGAGGAGCGGTTCGTGTCGCGCTTCGAGCGGATCAAGGAAGCGCTCGCGGCAGGGAAGCACGTGAGATTCCGGGAGTTCTTCCGGTTCGACCAGGAGAAATGGGCCGCCGGCGACGTGCTGGTGCACTATGCGCAGGCGTGGTCGGTCGTGTATTACGCGATGAAGGGGAACAACCCCGCGTTCCGAAAGGATTTCCAGAAGCTCCTGCAGGAGGTCCTGAAAGGAGCGGACTGGAAGGAGGCGGTCGGGCGCGTGTTCCCGGACGCGAAGCTGGACACCTACGAAGCGGCGTGGCGCGCTTACATGGAGGCGCTGGAGTAGGGGATGTCCCAGGACTGGCCCCAGGCGGCAGCTACGCCTTCGCGGTAAATTTCGGCGGTATCTTCCTCGCCACCTCTTCGATGGTCGTCAGTCCGGCCTCCGCTTTCGCCAGCGCGTCTTCGACGAGCGGCCTCCAGCCCCTCTTCATCGCCACCTGCCTCAGATTCTCCACCGGCTCGCCCCGGCCGATCGCCATTTCGACCTCGGCATCGGGCGTCAGAAGTTCGAACACGCCCAGTTGCCCGCTGTAACCGGTCCCGCCGCACGCCGGGCACCCGGCGCCCTTCATGAACCCGCCGGCCGGCGGCTTCTCGTAGAACTGCGCCAGAAGGTCCACCGGCGGCTGGTGCGGCGCCCGGCACTTCAGGCACACCTTCCGAATCAGCCGCTGTCCCAGGATCCCCACGATCACGTCGCTCAGGAAATCGTCGGGAACGCCGAGCGCGCGCAGCCGCCCGATGGCCGCGATCGCATCCCCCGTGTGCATTGTCGACAGGATCAGGTGCCCGGTCGTCGCAGCCCGGATCGCAATCTCCGCCGTCTCCGCGTCGCGGATCTCGCCCACCAGCATCACGTCGGGGTTCGCGCGCAGGAACGATCGCAGCCAGTCCGCAAACCCCATCGTTTTCGAAACCTGCTTCTGGTTCACCTTGTGAAACTCGTATTCGATCGGGTCTTCCACCGTCACCACCTTCAGGTTGTCGCTGCGAAGCGCTTCCACGCTCGCGTACAGGGTCGTCGTCTTGCCGACGCCGGTGGGCCCCACGGCGAGCAGCAGGCCGTAGGGATAGCGGATCAGGGACTTCCAGCGCTTCGAGATTTCCGCGGGCATGCCGAGGTGGTCGAGGTCGAGGATCAACCGGTTGCGATCGAGGACACGGAGGCTGACTTCCTCGCCGTGGGGGCCCGGGAGGAAGGTGACGCGGAGGTCGATCTTGCGGGAGTTCTGGCCGTCCACGTAGAAGGCGGTGAAGCGGCCATCGAGGGTGCGGCGGTGTTCGGCGAAATCGACGCCGCAGAGGACCTTGAGGCGCGAGACGACGCGCATGGTGTTTTCGGGGGAGAGGGGGGTCTGGATCTGGCGCAGGACGCCGTCGATGCGGAAGCGGAGGTCGGAGTCTCCGGGGTAGGCCTCGATGTGGATGTCAGAGGCGCCGGCCCGGAAGGCCTCGGCGAGAGTATCGGCGAGGATGTCCCGTGGGGCCTGGCCGGGGGCGAAGGAGATGCGGCGGAGGGCATCGACGCGTTCGACACCGGGCTCTTCCATGGTGAGTTCGGGGCCGTGGATGCGTTCGAGGGCGTGCCGGATTTCGTAGGGGTTGAGCTGAATGAGGGTGACGGGGCGGCGGAGCCTGGCGGCGAGTTCCCTGCGTAGAGCGGGGTCGACCGGTGTGAGGCTGCCGATGGTGAGAGGAGATGCCGGATCGGCGTGGTGGCGGCCCAGGACGGCGAGGTTGTGTTCCAGGCAGAATTCGAGCGGCAGGAGGTCCGCGTTGGCCGGGTCGAGTTCGTGCTGGGAAAGTTCGGAGAAATTGTCGGACATGGGAGCCTCCGTGAAGCGGGGGGAGGGGACTTCAGAGCACGCGGCGTGCCCGGTAGATTGCCGGGCGAGACAGCCCTATTCTGCGCTTTTTCCCGCGGCGGAAGGCGGCGAATTGCCCGCGGCCGCCCCGCGACCCTTCACCCATCCGTTCAGCCCTTCGTAGATGAGCAGCACGTAGAACGGCGCGTACTCGACCAGGCGGATCCAGGCGAAGTCGCGGCTCTCTTTCCAGACGGCGGGTTCGTAGCGGTGCAGGAAGCGGAGGCTGTAGAGGAGGTCGTTCCATTCCGCGGGGTTGTAGTTGAAGAAGAAGCGGAGGTAGTAGAGGGCGAGGGTGCCGGTGAGGAGTATCCAGGAGCGGTAAGGGAAGAGGGCGACGAGGGGGAGGATGCCGGCGAAGTACCAGGGGTGCTGGGCGGGGGCGAGGGCGAATCCGGCGACGAAGGCGAGGTAGCAGCGGAAAGGGAGGTCCCAGGTGCGGCCGATGGGGGCGATGGAGGGTTTGCGGAAACGGGGAATGAAGGCGGCGGTGGCGACGACGCCGAGGACGAGGGCGGCGGCGACAGCGCGGGCGTAGAGGCTGCCTTTTGCGGCGGTGCCGGCGCCGAACGCGACGAGGTCGTCGCCGACGATGCGCGTGCAGAGGCGCTGGAGGAGCGTGAAGGCGCCGGAATTGGAGTTCCACTCGCCGGCAAAGACGCTGGCGCCGCGGAAGGTGTGGCTGCCGAGGAATGGGGACCAGCAGGCGAGGAGGACGGCGGCGAAGACGGCGCCCGTGACGACGCCCTCGCGGCGGTCGCGACGCCAGGCCCAGACGACCAGGACGGGGATGAGGACGACGGGGTAGAGCTTGGCTGCGGTCGCCAGCGCGAGCGCGATGGCCGCAAGCCGCGGTTTCTCCGCCACGGCGCAGAGCAGGAATCCCGCGATGCAGCACACGACCAGCGCATCATGGTGCGGCGAGTTCGCCATCTCCTTGATCGTCATCGGGCACCACGCGTACACCGCCGCCCACATCGGATTCGCTCCCGCCGCCCGCAGCGCGAACCAGAGCAGCATCACCGTCGTGAGCTCGAGCACGAGGAAGACCGCGCGCAGCCCGTCCAGCCGCCACGGCGCAAACTTCTGCGCCAGCGCGAACATCGGCATGTTCAGCGGCGGGTAAACCGTCGAGACGTTCTTGTTGTTGATCTTCCGGAAGTTCTCCCGCGCGGCCGGGTCGCGCCGCAGCACGTCCCGAAGCCTGTCCAACCCCTCCGTCCCCGCCGCGCTCCCCTCGAGGTTCATCCACGCCACCGCCCACGACCCCTTCGCCCCGTCGATGTCCACCACCTCCTTCGGCGCCCACCGGTAAGGGTCCACACCCTCCCTCACCTGCTGCCCGTCCCAGAGGTACCGGTACGCGTCGTCCTCCTGGATCGGGTTCGTGCCGAAAAATGAAGCGCGCGCGGCGGCAGCGATGACCAGAAGCGCGACGAGCGACGGCACGCGCGGCGGAAGTTTCGACCCGAGACGAAGCGCCGCGGCGTAGAGCAGCCAGCCGCCCATCCACCAAAGCACCACTTCGCGGATCGGCCGCGCCGCCCAGCGCGCCTTGTCACCCCATACGAACGCGTCGGACAACCCCGCGATCCGGAACGCAACCAGCGCGACGCCGAGGCCGCACACAAGCCAGGCCCACCAGCGCGCGGAGCGGAACATGGCGGGATTATAGGGCCGCCCCGGAACCCTGGCCCCACGCTGCAAAAACAAAACGGCCCGCGGGGGACTCCCGCGGGCCGTTGTTTCCTGTCCTGGCGCGACTTACTTGCCCGAGCCTTCCGGCGGCTTCGGCGCTTCCAGCTCCTTGCAGCTCGACGCGATGAACCCGTTCATCCCGCCGCGCTCGACCGCGTGACCCTTCGCCTCCACGCGCTTGCCGACCAGCGCCAGCGGCGCCTTGCCATCCTTGCCGTGGACCACGACCAGGTACACCTGCCCGCCATCCGTCACGATCCCCGCCGGCGTCCCGCCTTTCACGCACGACTGCGCGCACTTCGCATGGTCCGGGCCCATCTTCCCGTCTTCCAGCCAGCACGCCAGGTCCACCACCTCGCCCGAAATCGTGATCTCTTCCTTCTTGTCTTCAGCCTGCGCCAGCAGGCCGAACCCGGCGACCGCGGCGAGAAGAGCCGCGCTCACGAAGTACTTCATCGTCTTGTCTCCTGTAGATTGGGGCCGCCCGGAGGCGGACCGGAGTTTCAGAAGGTGTTGGCGAGAAGCGCAAGCCCGGTCAGCAGGCCCGCCCCCATCGCGCACAGCACGCATTTCAGCTTCATGACGTCCTCCTTCGCAGGCCGTTACGGTTACTTCGGAGCTTCGGCGGATCCCAGGTCCTTGACCGACTTCGTGAACACGCCGCGCACGCCGCCCTTCTCGTACACGACCCCGGTGATTTCGACATTGTGCCCGACGTACTTGAGCGCTTCCCGCCCTTCGTTGCCCGTGAACAGGATCACCGTCACCGCGCCGTCATCACCCACGATCGCCGCCGGCGCGCCGCCCCGGATCGCCGCTTCCGACGCATCCGAATTTTCCGGCCCGCGCTTGCCCTTCGACAGGTAGGCCGTCAGGTCCAGCAGTTCGCCCTTGAGCGTCGATTCCTTGGGCTCGTCCTCCGCCAGCACCCTCAACGCGAACGGCGACAGCACCGCGGCAATCACGGCCGCCGCGAGAATCCGTTTCATGGCTCAGCCTCGATGGCACTTCATCAGTTCAAACAACCCTCACGCCCCCGCTATTCCCGGTCAGGCGGACGGCGCAGTGTGCCCGACGAGCAGGCCCGAATGCAATACGTGCGAGAGGCGGCGAAGCGCCGTGGGGTCGGAAGGCTTGTAATGAAGCGCGTGGAGTCCCGCGGCGCGGGCGGCGGAGACGTCCTCGGACGGGGAGTCGCCGATGTGAAGGGCCTCGGCGGGCGCGACCTCGAATTCGCGGCACGCGTGCAGGAAGATCTCGCGCGACGGCTTGCGCCAGCCGACCTGCGCCGCCACGAAGACCCGGTCCACGTGCGGTGCAAGCCCCAGCCCGTCCAGCACCGGCACCAGCCTCTCGTCGAAATTCGAGACCACCCCGGTCCGGAGCCCGAGTTTGCGAAGGGCCCTGAGGGTGTCCTCGGCCTCCGGCTCCGCGACCCACGCGTCCGGCGACGCGAATGCCTGGTACATCGCACCGAACCATTCGAGGAAGGGCATGTCGGCAGGGAGGGACTCGTGAACTTTCCGGGTGACCTGTTCCCACAGCTTCATCTCGTGGTCCGAGTTCGTCTTCAGGGGCCAGTCCACGGCGCGAAAGGCGCGCTTCATTTCTTCCGTGAAGAATTCCGCCGGGATCCGCATGCCGAACGCCGCGGTGACGCGGGCGTACACGGCGCCGTAGCTGGGCCACGGGCGGATCAGCGTTTCTGCGGCGTCGAAGAACACGGCCTTGAGCATGGGGGGAGGGGGGTGCCGCGAAACGGGGGGAAGCCGGGGATCGGTGGGGCGATTCTGAGCGTTCGAATGGGCGCATACAACTGCGAATTGGCCGAAGCCGCCCGCCCGGTTGAAAGCTCTTCGCTGAACCGTCGCCCGGCCGTTAACGTTCAGGGGCCCGGCACGACCTTCCGGTCCCATTTTCGCGTCCGTTCCCCAGGAGCGCCCATGATCCGCCGCCTCGCCGTCTTCCTGCTGCTCGCGGCTCCGCTGTTTGCCGAGGAGAAGCTGCCCGTGGTCTCGATGGAGACGAATTTCGGGACGATCAAGATTGAGCTCTACATCAAGGATGCGCCGAACACGGTCGCGAGCTTCATTTCGCTCTGCGAGAAGGACTTCTACGACGGGCTGATCTTCCACCGGATCATCAAGAAGTTCATGGCGCAGGGCGGCGACCCGCAGCAGACGGGAGGCAAGGAGCTCGGATACAAGCTTCCCGCCGAAATCAACGCGCGCAAGCACGTGAAGGGGACGCTCTCGATGGCGCGGACGTTCGAGCCGAACTCGGCGGGGAGCCAGTTTTTCCTGTGCTTCGGGGACGTGGCGTTCCTCGACAACCAGTACACGGTCTTCGGCCAGGTGATCGAGGGGCTGGACGTGCTGACGAAGATCGAGACCGAGGCCGCGACGGATCGCGACGGCCAGCCGCCGAGGGTGGAAGTGAAGATCGTGTCGGCGAAGGTGCTGTCGAAGCCGGAGAAGCTTCCGGAACTGGTGACGATCAAGCCCGAGGAGGTCCCGTTCATCGGGGTGACGCCGAACATGAAGCAGTCCGTGGACGGGCTGATGATCGGGCAGCTTCATCCGCAGGGTGGCGGAAAGGCCTCGGGGCTGCAGGTTGGCGATCTCATCACGAAGATCGGGGACGTCGAGGTGAAGAGCCTGGCGGACTATGCGAAGGCCGTGCTCCCGGCCAAGCCCGGGAAAGCCATCACGTTCACGGTCAAGCGCAAGGGAGAGGAGACGAAGGTCGAGGTCACGCCCGGCAAGATGGGAGGCTAGCGTCCCCGGGGAGGCAGGCGAGCGCGGCTTTGCCGGCGAAGAGGACGCCGAGGAAGGTTTCCGCCAGCGCGGGATCGTTGAGAACCACGGCGCCGGACCGGAGGAGGCCGTCTTCCAGCGTGGCAGGGTGTGCCGTGCGGATCGTGGCCGCGAATTCGGCCAGCGTGCGCACGCCGGCCTCGCGGGCGTGGCGCTGGTAGAAGATGCGCCAGGCCACGGGCGAATCCGAGGTGGCGAATCGACGGGCTTCGAGGGCCGCGCGGCCCATGGTGCAGCGTGGGTTGATTTCGACCACGGGGCGCAGCCTGATGCGGCCGGCCTCGTCGCGATGGAGGAATGCATCGACGCCCAGCCAGCCGCGGAATCCGCTGTCGGCGAGGGCGATGGCGAGGTGGTGCGGCAGCACCTCGTCGTAGAAATGATGCGCGCGCAGTTCCTGGAGGGCGCGCGAGGCCGGCTGCGGGAACAGGCGGTGAAACTGCCGCGAGGCGACGCAGGCGACGAAGCGCCCGCCGACATCGTTCACCAGACGGACCATGCCGCGAAGTTTCGGCGGCCGGCCGGGGGTGACGTCGTACTGGGCGGAGAAGTCGGCGACGCGGTTGAGCCAGGGTTCCGCGACGAGGGCCTGGTGTTCCGACAGGACGGAAGCGATCCAGGAAGCGTGCGCCGCAGGCAGCGGGCCCGGCGCCACCTTCAGGTGCCCGCGGCCCGCCAGGCCCCACGGCGCCTTCAGCAGCACCGCCGCGTGCCCCTTCCCGAACCATTCCGCCATGGCGGCGGCCGTTGCCGCTTCCGTCCCGCACACCGTGCCGGCGAGCGCGGCCGAATCCGGCATGGCATCAAGGCCCCCGAGAAGGCGCGCGCCTGTGGCCTTCGAATAGAGAGCGCGAACGGTGTCGTTCCAGGGCAGGGAAGAGCGCGCGCCGGCCGCGAGCGGTTCCATCACGGAGGCGGAGTCGGCGCTCCAGCCCCAGGGGCGCAGCGCGCCGAGTTTGCGCGTGCGCAGCGGGCTGTTGGCGGCCAGCTGCCCCGACGGTTCGAGGACTTCCAGTTCCGCGGCGGGCAGTCCGGCCGCCTTGAGCGACCGGAGATGCTCCCTGGAAGGCCTGCGCTGCACGAGCACCACGTCGCCCTCGCGGCAGAGCAGAAGCGGCAGCAGGTCAAGGTCGCGGGCAAGGCCGGCGGTGGTCCGGTCGCGGCGGGCGGCCTGCGGATCGCGCGCCAGCGCGGCGCTTTCGGCCCCCGGGTTGAAAATAAAAACATCGGTCGCTCCGCGGCGTCCCCGCGCATACTCCTCCACCGAGGCGATGAAGGTGTCGTCCAGCCCCGCGAGCCGCCTCCCCTCGGCGTTGAACGGCACGTTTCCCCGCGCCAACCCGGGACTGAGCGGAAGCCGCAGCTCCTTGCTCCACGCCGCAAAATCGCTTTCCCCCGGGAGTTTCCACTTCCGCAACCACGCCACCCCGACGCCGACGTGCCCGATTTCGTCCTCGTAGATGCGCTTCATCAGCGCGGCGGTGTCTTCGTCTCCCATGCGCCCGAAAACGCCGGAAAAGTGGTGCGAGTAGTCCAGGTTCGCCTGCTCGAACGTGAGGCTGAGCCGGCTCACGTAGTCGAGCGGCGACTCCATGCCTGCGACCTGCCGCCAGAAGTACCCGTTCACCGGCAGGTCGCCGAAGGCGAGCCCGCCGCGCGCCATGCGTTCCATGTACAGGCGCGTGTGGACCTGTTCCTCGCGGAGCGTTTGAAGGAGCGCGCGACGAAACGCCGGCGGGGCCTCGGGGAAGCGGAGGATCGCCAGTGCCATGAGTTCCGTGGCGAGGAGTTCGTGGTTCGCGAAGAAGTGGAGGAGCACGGCGCGGGGTTCGTCGCGGTGAAGTTCGTTCTCAGGTGGCAGGCGGGCGCGATCGCCGCGGCGGGCCATGCGGAGCGAGGTCGGCCGGCCCGGCGCATCCGGGGCGGCGATCGCAGGCCCCGGTCGCTCGTCCGTGACCGGTTCCGCGGGCGGCGCCAGCTTTTCCGCCAGCGAGTCCGTCAGCAGCACGCGCAGGGCGAAGTCTCGCAGTTCCATGCCGGACGTTAGCTCCCCGCGCAGGCTGCCGCAAGGCGATGGGCAGCTCAGGCTGTCCCGTCACGGAAATCGGGCACGCCTGCGCCTGCGCAAGCTTCCAGCATCTCCGCCATTGTTCGCTCCTGCTGCCGCTTGTCCCCGATCTCGCCCAGAACTCCAAATCCCTGAAGCCACCGCGCCCGCGCCGCAGGTACCCGGCCGCACCCGAGGTCATACAGGGCGTACTCGCAGAGGTGGATTCCCTCGAAGCGCCGGCTGCGAACCTCCCGATGAAGTGCCACGGCGCCCTCAAAGGACCGTCTCGCTTCCTCGTGCCGCCCGGTTTTCGCATACAGCGAGGCAAGATTCCCCATCACGACGCCCTCGGAGCGCCGGTTCCCCACTTCCCGGTGCAGCGCGAGCGCCTGCCCGTACATCCGCTCCGCCTCGCCGACGCGACCGGTTTCGTGGTAGAGACTGGCCTGGTTTCCCAGGACGATTCCCTCGCCCAGCCTGTTCCCGACTTCGCGCTTGATCGCCAGCGCGTCGTCGTAAGCCCGCTCCGCTTCCGCCTTCCGGCCCGTCTCCTGGAACAACCCGGCCAGATTCCCGAGTCCGATGCTCTCGGCTCCACGGTCCAGGAATTCGCGGCTTAGGGCGATCGCCTGCCGGTACTCCCGCTCGGCCTGGTCCATCCGGCCGGTCTCGCGGTGCAGTCCCGCGAGATTTCCCAGCTCAAGGCCCTCGTGACGGCGGTTGCCGGTTTCACGGTGGAGAGCCAGCGCCTGTCCGTGCGTGAGTTCCGCCAGACCCAGGCGTCCCGTCTGCCTGTAGATGTTGGCGAGGCTGCCCAGCGCGACTCCCATGGCGCGCGAGTTTCCCAGGGCCTTATAGAACTCAAGCGCCTGGCCGTGAACTCGTTCGGCGCGCTCGACGCTCCCCGTCGCGTTGTAGAGGCCGCCCAGGTAGGTCAATGTGGCCGCTTCCCCTTCGCGGTGGCCGCCGTGGCGGAAGAGCCGGAGCGCTTTTTCCAGGAGTCGTTCCGCCCGGGCCATCGCACCCGCCCGGAATGCGGCATGCCCGGCCCGTCGAAGCGAGGCGGCCTGTTCCGTGCCGGAGACAGCCTCGGAGAGTTTGCTCCAGAGGTCTTCAGCCTTCTGGTTCTGGAACAGCCTTGCCGCGTTCTCGGCTGCGCGGCGGAGGTAGTGCCTGCGGGCGTCCTGCAGGGCGGGGCGGTCGGAATCGTCGGCGTATTGGGCGAGATCCGCGTGTTCCGCCAGTTCCTCCGCGAAGGTGTCCACGGGATGTTGAGGAATCTCCGTGCTTTCCGTGGAATCGAGCGGCGGCAGCGCCCCACCCGGCCCGCCCGCAACCTCCTCAAGGGCATGAAAGGCAAGGGCGTGAAGGCGCGCGCGGTCCCCCGGCAGCTGAAGCTGGTAGGCGGCATCGCGGAGGAGGGCGTGCCTGAAGAGGTAGGCCGCTTCGGAGTTCACGGGAAGTCATGATATCGGTGCGCGCTCCAAT
This sequence comes from uncultured Planctomycetia bacterium, assembly GCA_963706735.1. GTDB lineage: Bacteria > Planctomycetota > MHYJ01 > WSZJ01 > WSZJ01 > WSZJ01. The sequence goes on along the minus strand of CAVPNQ010000158.1, from coordinate 41,673 downwards.
CTCCGCGCAAGTCGCGGAATCCCGGTCGGGGCATTGGGCAGTCCCTGGCGACAGCACGTTCACGTCCGTGTGGGAAGATCCTGCGCTTCTCCATAGGATGTCGCGCCTTGCGGGAAGTCGCGGTCCAGGCCATTCCCGCCTCCTTCCGGCACTTTCCGGCGCAAACCGATGCTGATCGCTTTCCACAAGCCGTACGGTGTCCTCTCGCAATTCACCACGGACGGATCGGCGAACCTCGCGCTGGCGGCATTCGATTTCCCGGAGGACGTCTATCCGATCGGGCGGCTCGATGCTGATTCGGAAGGCCTGCTGCTCCTGAGCGACGAGCCGGCGTGGACCGAGCGGCTGCTTCACCCCCGGCATGCGCACGAGCGCGAGTACTGGGTTCAGGTCGAGGGGATTCCTTCGAGCGAGAGCCTGAAGCGTCTGGAGCGTGGAACGTTGATCCAGGGCCGTAAGACGTTGCCCTGCCGGGCCCGGCTGCTCGATCCTCAACCGGCCCTGGCTCCGCGAGTACCCCCGATCCGGTTTCGCAAGAACGTCCCGGACAGCTGGATCGGGCTGGAGCTCATCGAGGGAAAGAATCGCCAGGTGCGCCGCATGACGGCGGCCGTCGGCCATCCGACGCTGCGGCTGATTCGCGTGCGGATCGGGGGGTTGAAACTGGGTGCCCTGCCGGCGGGCGTGTGGAAGGCACTCTCGGCAACGGAACGCGCACGTGTCGGGGCGCCTCCCGCCCGTCCGCACTCCCGTGGCTGACGGGACGCTGGGCTGGGACCGATCCACCGGGATCAGTTTGGAGATATCCAGCCTCCGGAACGGTTGCGGGGCGTAGACTCGACCCACAGTCACCCCGCGGGAACGCGGCAAGGAGAAGAATTGCCGGCAATTCCCGTCATGTCCGAACCCCCGTTGCGGGGCGCTCTTTTCACCGTCGGCCAGCTCGAACTTCACGCGAAGACCCTCGCAGCTTCCCACAAGGTCGGGGAACAGCGCGGTGGCGGCCGCCTTCAGCGGCGCCTTGCGGATTCCGAGCGCGTCATCGCGCGCTGCCGGGACGTCCTCTTCGCGGCCCGGTCCGCAGGCCACCGCCTCAGCCCTGCCGCCGAGTGGCTCCTCGACAATCACACGCTCATCGAAGAGCAGATCCTGCTCGCCCGGACGCACTTTCCCCGCGGCTACAGCCGGAATCTGCCGCATCTGTCCGGCGGAGATCCCGAGGGAATCCCGCGCATCTACGACCTCATCGTCGAGTTCATCACCCACGTGGACGGCCTCGTCGACGAAGAGTCCCTTGCCCGCTACGTCGCCGCCTACCAGTCCTTCACTCATCTCAGCCTGGGCGAGCTCTGGTCCGTCGCCATCATGCTCCGCCTCGCGCTGGTCGAGAACCTCAGGCGCGTGTCGCTTCGCGTCGCCCGCCAACGCGAGCACCGCGATCTTGCGCTCAAGTGGGCCCGCCGGATCAACGATCCCGGCGATCGCCCCGACAACGCCCTGCTCGTGCTCGCGGACATGGTCCGCGCCACTCCGCCGCTCTCAACCGCCTTCGTCGCCCAGTTCACCCAGGCCCTTCAGGGACGCGGTGCCGCCACGACCTACGTCCTCGCCTGGCTCGAGCAGAGGCTCGCAGAGGAAGGGCACAGCCTGGAGGACGTGGTCCGCGCGGAAAGCCGCAGCCAGGCCGCCGACCAGGCTTCCATGGCCAATTCCATCGCCAGCCTTCGCTTCGTCAATGGCACCGACTGGCGCCATTTCGTCGAAGCCCACAGTGCCACCGAGCGGATCCTCCGGGGCGAGAGAGCCGGCATCTACGCCCGCATGGACTTTTCCACGCGGGACATCTACCGCCACGTCGTCGAAGCCGCCGCCCGCCGATTCCGGCTGCCCGAAGAGGAAGTCGCCCGCACTGCCGTCGCCCTCGCCGACGCCGCCGGCGACGAAGTCACAGGTCACGTCGGCTACCTGCTCGTCGACGACGGCCGGCCACACCTCGAACGCGCGCTCCGCGGACATCGCGCCGCGGGCCTTCTTCCCCGGAGCGTCGTGCGGGGCCTTCAGCTTCTCTCCTACCTCGGCCCCGCGGTGCTCCTGACCGCCGCCATCGCCGCCTGGCTCATCTCCTGGCCGGTCCTGGGCGTCGCCGCCATCCTCGTCGCGTCGCAGGCGGCTCTCTCCATCGTCAACTGGGCCGCGTCCCTGCTCCGCCCCCCCCGCGCACTGCCCCGCATGGACTTCGAGCACGGCATCCCCGACGACTGCCGGTCCATGGTCGTCGTCCCTACTCTCCTCACCGACCCTCGACGCATCGACGGCCTCCTCGAAGGCCTCGAACTCCGCTACCTCGCCAATCGCGATCCCAACCTCTGGTTCGGGCTCCTCACGGATTTCGCCGACGCCGATACCGAGCACGCCGACGGCGACGACCTGCTCCTGGCCCGCGCCGCCGCCGGCATCGAAGCCCTCAACTCCACCTACCGCGCCCGCGGCCGCTTCTTCCTCCTCCACCGCCCGCGCCTCTTCAATCCCCGCGAAGGCTGCTGGATGGGCCGCGAACGGAAACGCGGCAAGATCGAGGACTTCAACGCCCTCCTCGGCGGCCACGCCGGCGCGCGCTTCAGCCGCATCGTCGGCGACGCGGCCTCCCTGCGCTCCATCCGCTACGCCATCACCCTCGATACCGATACCGACCTGCCCTGGGGCGCCGGCTGGCGGCTCGTCGGCGCCGCCGCCCATCCTCTGAACTGCCCGCGCCTCGAAGCGGGCCGCCTGACGCGCGGCTACGTCATCCTCCAGCCCCGCGTGGCCATCTCGATGCGAAGCTCGCAGAAGAGCCGTTACGCCCGCCTGCTCGCGGGCGACGTGGGTCTCGATCCGTATACGCTGCTCGTCTCCGACCTCTACCAGGACCTCTTCGCCGAATCGTCCTTTATCGGGAAGGGCATTTACGACGTCGAGGCCTTTCGTGCGCTCCTCGACGGCCGCTTCCCGGACAACCGCGTGCTCAGCCACGATCTGCTGGAGTCCTGCTATGCGCGTTCCGGCCAGGTCAGCGACGTGGAACTGATTGAGGACGTCCCGGCGCGCTATCTTGACGACGTCGGTCGCCGGCACCGCTGGATGCGCGGCGACTGGCAGATCGCCCCGTGGGTGGGCCTGCGTGTGCGCGACGGCCAGGGGCGCCGCATTTCCTCGCGCATGACGGCCCTGGGCCGCTGGAAGATCTTCGACAACCTCCGCCGCTCGCTCGTCGCGCCTGCCTTCACCGCGCTGCTCGTCCTCGGCTGGATCGTCCTCCCGGCGTCGCTCCCGTGGACGCTGGCGCTTCTGTCGCTGCTCTTCGTGCCCGAACTTCTGCCCGGCCTCGTCGAACTCGCCCGGAGGCCTCCTCGCCTGCCGCTTTGGCTCCACGTGACGGCCGTCGCGCACTCCACTTTGCGCCGTCTCGGCAGAATCGTGCTCTGGCTCACGTTCCTCCCGTTCGAGGCGACCGTGGCCCTCGACGCCATCGCGCGCACACTCTGGAGGATGTTCGTGAGCCGGAAGCGGCTGCTTGAGTGGCAGACCGCCGCGGCCGCCGAGACGTCGGGTGCGCCGGGCCTGGGGCGCCTGTGGCCCGGTCCCGCCCTCGCGCTCGCGGTCGCGGCCGCGCCGGGCGTCGTGTGGTCCGCGCCACTCCTCCTGCTCTGGCTGCTGTCGCCGCTCGTGGCGTGGTGGATCAGCCGGCCGCCCCGCTCTTCCGTGAAACAGGCGGACAAGCGCGACGTCGCTTTCATTCGCCGCGTCGCCCGGCTCACCTGGCGCTACTTCGAGACGTTCGTCGGGCCCGCGGAGAATTGGCTGCCTCCCGACAACGTGCGGGAAGGGGCCGTGCCGCGAATCGCCCACCGGACGAGCCCGACCAACATGAGCCTGGCCCTGCTGTCCAATCTGACGGCCCACGACCTCGGATACACCAGCAGCGGCCGTCTCCTTGATCGCACCGCCCGCGCGGTCGAGTCCATGGAGACGCTCGAACGCCATCGCGGGCACTTCTATAACTGGTACGACACGACCACCCGGCAGCCGCTTCCGCCCCTCTATGTCTCCACCGTCGACAGCGGCAACCTCGTCGGCCACCTCCGGGTGCTGCGAGCCGGCCTTTCGGAACTCGTCGCTGCGCCGGTCCTGCCGGCCGGTGCGCGTGATGGACTGCGCGACACGCTCGGTCTGCTGGGCGAGCACGATCCGACCGCACTGGAGCCGCTGGGACGGTTGCTCGACGCCCCCGCTTCGGGATTGGCCGCCTCGGCCGCGTGGCTGCACGCGCTGGGGGCGGAACGTCCGCCTCCGCCGACCGCCGAAGGCGAATGGTGGGCGGCGGCCTTTACTCGCCAGGCACGTGACCTCCTGGAGGACTTGTACGAGATCGCACCCTGGCTCAAGGACGGTGCGCAGGTCCCCCCCGAGCTCGACAGCGCTTCCAGCCTGCGCGAGCTGGGCCGGCTGGCGAGGGGCTGCCCCGGCGAGCTGTTCCAGAAAGGCGCGGACCGCATCGCGGCCCGGATCAGGCGCATCGACGACCTGGGGGATCGATGCGTGGGACTGGCGGACGCGGAATTCGGGTTTCTTTACGACAATCGGCGCAAGCTGCTGTCGATCGGTTACCGGGTTGCCGAGCGCCGCCTGGACGACAGCTACTACGACCTGCTCGCGTCGGAAGCGCGGCTCGCGAGTTTCGCGGCGATCGCGTCGGGGCAGGTCCCGTTCGAGCACTGGTTCGCGCTGGGTCGCCGGCTCAGTGCCGTCGGGGGACGGCCGGTTCTCCTGAGCTGGAGCGGATCGATGTTCGAGTACCTGATGCCGCTTCTGGTGATGCCTGGTTTCGACGGGACGCTGCTGGACCAGACCTGTCGTGCGGCGGTGGACCGGCAGCGCGATTACGGACGGCGCCGGGGCCTGCCGTGGGGGATCTCGGAATCCTGTTACGGCGTGACAGATGGGCACGGCACGTACCAGTACCGCGCGTTCGGTGTGCCCGGGCTGGGCCTGCAGCGCGGGCTCGCCGACGACCTGGTGGTTGCGCCCTATGCGTCCGCGCTCGCCCTTCTGGTTGATCCGGCGTCCGCCTGTGCCAACCTGAGGCGGCTCGAAGCGGAAGGCGGCGTCGGGAGCTGCGGGTTTTTCGAAGCCTTCGACTACACCCCCGCCCGGCTGCGCGCGGGGGAACGCAACTCGATCATCCGGACGTTCATGGCCCATCATCACGGGATGAGCCTCCTGGCGATGGGACAGGCCGTGCTGGGGCCCGCGATGTCGCGCCGTTTCCTGAGCCATCCCGAATACCGCGCGGCCTCGCTGCTGCTCCAGGAGCGGGTGCCCAAGGCGCACGCCCTGATCCACGCGCCGCCCCGGGATTTCCAGGCGCCGGGCCGGACGGCGGGCCCCGTGGCAGAACCCTTCATGCGCGCATTTCCGTCCCCGAATACCGCGGCCCCGGAAATTCACCTCCTGTCCAACGGCCGGTACCACGTGATGGTCACCGCCTCCGGTGGCGGCTACAGCCGCTGGACGGACCTTGCCCTCACGCGCTGGCGCGACGATCCCACCGCCGATCCGTTCGGTCTCTTCTCCTACATCGCGGAGCCCACCACCGGACGTTTCTGGTCCGGTGCATTCCAGCCGACGCTCCAGCCGGGCGACCTCTACGAAGCGGTCTTCACGCCCGGCAGGGTCGAGTTTCGCCGCCAGGACGAACTCGTCGAGACCCACACCGAAATCTCCGTGTCGACCGAGGACGACCTGGAGATCCGGCGGATCCGGCTGGGTAACCGGTCCAGGACCCCACGCATGCTCGAAATCACTTCCTTCGCCGAGATCGTCCTGGCGCCGGGCCCCGCCGACGAACTCCACCCGGTCTTCAGCAACCTCTTCGTGCGCACCGAAATCCTGCCGGAACAGTGCGCCGTCCTCGCGACGCGGCGCCCGCGTTCGGGTGAAGAGCGTCCGCCGTGGATGTTCTTCCTGACTCGCGCGGTCGAAGGCGAACTGGGGCCTTGCAGCTTCGAGACCGACCGCGCCCGCTTCATCGGACGCGGCCGGAGCCTGCGGAATCCCGCGGCGCTCGCCGAGCCCGGTGCGCTGTCGGGCACATCCGGCTCCGTGCTGGATCCCTGCGTCGCCGTGCGCCGCGGCGTCTGGCTGCCTGTTGACGGCTCGGCGCGGATCGACGTCATCGTGGGCGCGGCACCGACGCGCGAAGCGGCCCTTGCATTGATCCTGAAGTACCAGGACCACCGGATGGCGGACCGGGTCTTCGAACTCGCGACGGCGCACAGCCGTGCGGTCCTGGGCTACATTGGTGCGGGCGACATGGAGGCCCGGCACTACGACGAGCTCGCGTCGGCGGTCATTTTCCCCCGGGCGGCCTGCCGCGCCCCGGCGGGTGTCCTGCGCCGCAACCGGAAAGGTCAGCCCGGCCTCTGGGGCTACGCGATCTCCGGCGATCTGCCCATTGTGCTTCTGCGTGCGAGCGACGCGGAGCACCTCGGCCTCGTCGGCGAACTCCTGCGCGCCCACGCGTACTGGCGAACCCGCGGCCTGCTGACGGACCTCGTGATCTGGAACGAGAACGTCTCGGGTTATCGCCGGGACCTCGACGACCGAATCCTCAGCCTGATCGCCGCGGGCACCGAAGCCCATCTGCTCGACAAGCCGGGGGGCGTCTTCGTGCGGCATGTCGATGCCTTCCCGGAGGAAGACCGCGTCCTCCTGCAGGCGGTCGCCCGCGTCGTGATCCGCGATGTCGATGGCCCCCTCGACCAGCAGCTCGAGCGTTGGCGGCGCGTGTCGCGGCCCTCCCGCCCCGCGCTTCTGGTCCCCTCGTCCACCGCACCGCCACCCGAGCCTGCCGACCCTCTGCCGGCGCGAAGCGGAATGCTCTTCCCCAACGGCATCGGTGGGTTCACCCAGGATGGGCGCGAGTACATCATTGACCTCCCACCGGGACGGCGGACACCCGCCCCCTGGGTGAACGTCATCGCGAACGACCGTATTGGAACGGTGGTGAGCGAGAACGGAAGCGCTTACACGTGGTACGGCAACGCGCAGCTCGGGCGTCTCACGCCGTGGAGCAACGACCCGGTCATTGATCCAAGCGGGGAGGTTTTCCATGTACGCGACGACGAGAGTGGAAGGGCATTCAGCCCGACGCCCTGGCCTCGGGAGAGCCGTTCGGGGTACGCCTGCCGGCACGGGTTCGGGTACAGCGTGTTCGAGCACAACGAGGAAGGGCTTGAGACGAAGCTGAAGGTCTACACGGCGGTCGAGGCACCGGTGAAGTTCATGTCACTGAAGATCCGCAATACAAGCGGGCGCGGGCGGCGGGTTTCGGTCCTCGCCTGTGCGGACCTCGTGCTGGGCGACCTGCGTTCGCGGCAGGCCATGCATGTCGTGACGGAACTTGAGCCGCTGACCGGCGCCATCCTGGCGCGCAACAGCTACAACCCCGATTTTGGGGACGCCGTGGCGTTCTTCGACTGCAGCGAACCCATGCGCACGGCGAGCGGCGACCGGCTCGAAATTCTGGGACGGTGCGGAGATCCCTCAGACCCGGCGGCTCTTCGCCAGCGGACGTTGAGCGGTCGTCTGGGAGCAGGCCTCGATCCCTGCGCCGCGCTGATGGTCCCTGTGGACTTGCCCGAAGACGCCGAGCGGGAAATCGTTTTCATCCTCGGCGCGGGCCGCGACGCCGCGGAGGCCGTCGCTCTTCTCCAGAGCCACCGCGGCGTCGGCCCCGCGCGGGTCGCGCTGGAAGAAGTGTGGCAGTACTGGAACTCGACCCTGGGCGTGCTCTTTGCCGAGACGCCCGACGCTGCGCTGAACGTCATTGTGAACGGCTGGCTGCCCTACCAGACGCTCTCGTGCCGGCTGCGGGGCCGAAGCGGCTTCTACCAGTCGGGTGGAGCGTACGGATTTCGCGATCAGCTGCAGGACTGCGTGGCGGTTCTGCACGAGGAGCCGGGGCTGGCGAGGAGGCATCTCGTTCGCTGCGCGGAACGGCAGTTCGCGGAGGGCGACGTCCAGCACTGGTGGCATGCGCCGGGTGGCCGCGGGGTGCGCACCCGGTGCTCCGACGACTTCCTCTGGCTCCCGTACGCCGCGGTCCGCTACGTGACCTTCACGGGGGACACGGGGGTGCTCGAAGAACAGGTTCCCTATCTGACCGGCCGAGCCCTGGCGGATGGCGAAGAAAGTTACTACGACCTCCCTGGCCGCTCTGAGCAGACGGGAACGCTCTACGAGCATTGCGCACGCGCGATCCTGCATGGCCTGAAGCTCGGGCCTCGCGGATTGCCGCTTATGGGTGGCGGTGACTGGAACGACGGCATGAACCGGGTGGGCCTCCACGGCCGGGGAGAAAGCGTGTGGCTGGGTTTCTTCCTGCACGAGGTACTGGTGAGCTTCGCCCCGGTGGCCGAAATCCGGGGGGATCGTGAGTTCGCGCAACGCTGCCGGGCGGAAGCCGCCGGGCTCGCGGCGGCCCTCGAGGAGCACGCCTGGGACGGCGCGTGGTACCGCCGGGCGACTTTCGATGACGGATCGCCGCTGGGGTCGGCGACGAACGCGGAGTGCAGGATCGATTCTCTTCCTCAGAGCTGGGCGACGATCGCCGGCGTGGGATCCCCGGAACGCCGGCGCCTGGCACTGGACGCCGTCTGGGATCAGCTTGTGGATCCGGCCCTCGGGATCGTCCGGCTGTTCTCGCCGCCTTTTGACAAGTCTCCGCGAGACCCCGGCTATATCAAGGGGTACCCCCCGGGCGTGCGGGAGAACGGTGGGCAGTACACGCACGGGGCCATCTGGGCGGCCATGGCGTTCGCGATGGCGGGAAGGCCCGAACAGGCCGAAGCGCTCATCGCCATGCTGAACCCGATCAACCACGCGCTCGATCCCGGCGCCGTGAAGCGGTACAAGGTCGAACCCTACGTCATAGCCGCGGATGTCTATGGCGCGGCCCCCCACGCGGGACGAGGAGGCTGGACCTGGTACACCGGATCCGCCGCGTGGTACTACCGGCTGCTTCACGAAGTCGTCTTCGGAATCGAGCGGCGCGTCGATACGCTGCGCTTCCACCCCCACGTGCCCACGTCCTGGACCGGCTTCAAGGTTCACTACCGGTACTACCAGACGTTCTACCACCTCGTTTTCACACGCTCTCAAGAGCACCGCGGCCCGGTCCGCCTGACACTTGACGGCCAGCTGCTCGAGTCGGAGGTGCTGACGCTGATGAACGACCAGCGCGACCACACCGTTGAGCTGGTCTTCGGGATCGACGACGATGTCTCCCGGTGAATCCGCCCGGCACGTTCCCGTTTTGCGCGTCGTTGGACCGGGAGCGGAGGCGCTCTGTCCTCGTAAATTCACTTCACGCCGCATGGCCGATCGCGGATAAGGTCAACCTCGCATGGTCACCGCACCCGCAGGCCAGGTCACCCTCGTCTTCACCGATCTCCAGGGCTCGACCGGCCTCTGGGAGAAACTCGGCGACGCTTTCCGCTCGGTTCTCGAGGACCATCACCGGATCATCCGCGAGCGGATCGCCGCGCGCGCGGGATACGAAGTCAAGACGGAGGGCGATGCCTTCATGGCCGCCTTCGCGCGCGCTTCCGACGCGCTCCTGTTCGCGATGGAAGCGCAGGAAGCCCTCCACGCGCACCCCTGGCCGGACTCGACCGGCGAGTTGCTGGCGCGCATGGGGGTCCACCTCGGCGAGCCGCTCTGCATCACGGACTCCACGACCGGACGCGCCGACTACTACGGCCCCGCGGTGAATCGGGCCGCCCGGATCGCTGCGGCGGCGCACGGCGGGCAGGTTCTCCTTTCGGCGGCGGCGTGGGAAGCGGCGGCGGAAGCGCGCGGTGGAATCTCCGGGACGGATCTTGGAGAGCATCGACTGAAGGGGCTCGAGCGGCCCGAGCGGCTCTGGCAGGCGCTTCCACGAAGTCTGTCCGAGAGGACGTTTCCCGCGGCGAAGACACTGTCCGGCCGGCCGACGAATCTCCCGGCGCCGGCGACGAGCTTCATCGGGCGCGAACGGGAAATCCGGGATCTCTCGGCGGTGCTCCGGGATCCGGCAGCCCGGCTGGTGACGCTGACCGGCACGGGCGGGACGGGAAAGACGAGGCTGTCCCTGCGGATTGCCGCAGAACTGCTCGGGGACTTCGAGGGGGGCGCCTGGTTCGTGGAGCTGTCGGAGGCGCGGTCTGCGGAGGACGTCGGCGGCGCGGTTGCGCGCGCGATGGGGGTGACCTTGAACAGCGCCGATGTCCCGACGGAACGGGTGGCCACCGCGCTCGAGTTCCGCAAGCCGCTTCTCCTCCTCCTGGACAACTTCGAGCAGGTCGCGGCATTCGCGCCTGAGACCGTCGGCCTGTGGCGCAAGCGCGCTCCCGAAGCGCGGTTCCTTGTCACGAGCCGGTCGATCCTCGGCCTTGAGGGAGAGACGGAATTCGAGGTTCCCCCCCTGGGCGTGCCGGAGACGAGTGGCGCCTCCAGGGGAACGGCGCGGCTGGAGGCCTACGACGGCGTACGGCTTTTCCTGGAACGCGCCCGCGAGGCCGATGCCCGCTTCCGGCCGGATTCGGGAATGATTCCCGCCATCGCGGAACTGGTCGGGCGCCTCGAGGGGATTCCCCTGGCGATTGAAATGGCCGCGGCTCGCATGAAAGTGCTGAAGCCCGCGGAGATCCTCGCGCGCCTCGACCAGCGCTTCCAGGTCCTGCGCTCCACCCGGCGCGACCTGCCGGCCCGCCAGCAGACGCTCCTCGGGGCGATCGACTGGAGTTACGACCTCCTTTCGCCGTGGGAGAAATCCGCGTTCCAGCAGCTCGGCGCCTTCCGCGGCGGGTTCTTTCTGGAGGACGCCGAAGCGGTCCTGGACCTCGCCGCCTTCCCGGAGGCGCCGGACCCGATCACGGCCGTCCAGACGCTTCGCGAAAAGAGTTTCCTTCGCAGCGTGCCTTCAGAATTCGGCACGCGGTTCGGGATGTACCTGTCTCTTCAGGAGTACGGCCAGCAGAAGTGGTCGGAGGCGACCTCGCAGGCCGATCGGCTGGCACTCGAGCGGCGCCACGGCGAGCGCGCGGTGGCGGAGGCGGAGCGCCAGGGGGAGCGGCTGAACGGCCACGACGTCCGCGAGGCGCTGGCCCGCCAGGAAGCCGACATCGAGAACGTGTTCGCCGCGCACGAACGGGCCCTCGCGCGCGGCGACGGGGCGCTTGCGGCCCGGGCACTCCTGGCGGTCGTGCGGATGATGGAGGCGCGAGGCAGGGGCAACGACATCCTCGGCCGGCTGGAGGCCGTGTGGCGCGCGGCGGACGCGATCGCGCCGGAGTTACGGGTTCATCTCGCCGGCGCCATGGTCCCGCTCTTGCGCGCGGCAGGTCGAGGCGACAAGGCGGGTGAAGTCGCACGTACGGGCGTGACCGTCGCCGAGGCGACGGGGCAGCCGGGGCTCGTCGCCCGCTCGCTGATCGCGCTTCACCTGTCGGGCATCCTGGCCCACCTTGAGGACTCCATCGGCGCGGTCCGCCGCGCGGTGGACCTGCTGCAGGGGATAGGCGACGCCCGGGGCCTGTGGGAAGCGCGATCGGCGCTCGCCACGCATGATTCCACAAACAACGTGCCCGCAAGCCTCGCCGCGTACCGGGAACTCGGGGCCGAATGCGGCGCGAGGGGCGACATCTGGAGAGAAGCGGTGTGCCTTTACGGGCAGGCGCGAAACCTCGATCTTCTGAGTCGCCGTCGTGAGGCGCTTGTTGCAGTGGAGCGTGCAGGAAAGACGTTCGAAGCAGTCGGAGACCGGCGGAACGTCATTCAATCGGCGACGCTGCGCGGCTGGCTGTTCTCGCGACTGGGCGACATTCCGGAGGCCCGCCGGTGCCTGCGGGAGTCCATTTCGTTGCTGAGGGAGTCCGGAGATCGAGAGGGGCTGGCCCTCGCGCTGCATACCCTTGGCAACATCGAGGCGGACTGGAAATTTTACGCCGAGGCCAGGGAACACCTGGAGGAGGGCCTGAGGATGACGAGGGACTCCGCCCACAGGCGCCTGGCCTCGCGTTTCCTGTGCGCTCTCGGAAACGTGTACAGCCAGACTTCGGAGCAGCAGCTGGCACGCTCCGCCCTCGATGAGGCCTTTACGATCGCAGGCTCGATCGGGTACGCGCTCGGCCAGGGCCTGGCCTCCAGTTTTCTCGTTCAGGTCCACTCCGCGGTCGGTGACCACGAAGCGGCGCTCGCATCGGCCGACAAGGCCATTCTCTTTCTGCGACAGTGCAGCGCCGTCCTGCTCCTCAATTCCGCCCTGCTCCAGCGGGGGTACATGCTGTTCGCGCTCGGCCGCTACGCCGAAGCGGCGACCCAGCTTGAAGATGCCATGGCGAAGATCGACACGTCCGGCGGTGCCATCAATTCAGGTTACCGCCAGGCCGAGATCTGCCGGGCCCGGACGCTTCAGGCCTGCGGCCGCACGGCCGAGGCACGCGAGGCCCGCCGCGAAATCGAGGAGCAGATCCGGGCGGACGGGCCGGGGGCCGGGCAGGTGCCCGGACTTGCGGAGATGCGACGCGAGATCGAGGTGTGAACCCGTGACAACCACGGGCTGATCGATCCTCCAATTGGCAGCTTCCGAGGCCATCGACCGCCGAACCTTGATGGACTCGCGGCGGAAGTCCTAGCATGCGCAATCCTGTCCCACTCGCACTCAATCCAGGAGAGAGACCATGCTGAAGAAATTCACGCTCGCGGCACTGCTGATGGCGGTCACGGTTCTGGCTGTGGCCTGCGGCAAGGATGATTCGAGCAGTTCCGGCGGCGCCGGGAGCACGGGAGGCACGAGTGGAGGAGGCGGCGCCCCGTCGGGCCCGGACCTCTCAACTCCGCAGGGCGCGCTGAAGGCGCTTCAGGAGGCTTTCGCGTCCATGGACCCGGCCAAGTTCGAGGCCTGCTATACCGCCGAGGTGTGGAAGGAAGGAAAGATGCAGAAGGAAATCGACGAGATGAAGAAAGACGGCATGAGCATCTCGATTTCCTGGACCGACGCCGACATCACGGTCGAGGGCGACAAGGCCGTGGTCGCCACGAAGATGAAGTTCAAGACGAAGGACGGCAAGGAAGAGGAAGAAAGCGAGAAATTCCGGATGGTCAAGGCCGACGGCAAATGGCGGTTCTCGTCGAAGTAGCGTCCGAACGATGACGGATCGGGGGGGGCGGACGCGCTCGCGCCGCCCCCCGGCCGGGACGGGCCGCCGCGCATCGCGGTCGCGCCTACCCCTTCTCCAGGAACTTCCTGATCCCCTCCGTCGGCCGCTCATCAAAAATGTGCGCCGGCGGTCCCTGCGCGGCGACCACGCCTCCTTCCATAAAGATGACGCGGTCGGCGATGTCGCGCGCGAAATCCATGTCGTGCGTCACGAGCAGCATGGTCATGCCCTCCGCCGCCAGCTCACGCACGACCTTGAAGACCTCCTTCGTCAGCACCGGATCGAGCGCCGAGGTCGCTTCATCGAAGAGCATGACGTCCGGGTTGAGGGCCAGCGACCGCGCGATCGCCACGCGCTGCTGCTGGCCTCCCGAGAGCGTCTGCGGGTCGCAGGGGGATTTTTCCCAGAGGCCGACTTTCTTCAGCATCGTCTCCGCGATCCCGGCGGACTCTTCCTTTGATTTGTTCAGCGCGTACCGCGGCCCGGCCATGACGTTTTCCAGGACGGAGAAGTGAGGGAAGAGGTTGAAGCGCTGGAAGACCATGCCGACGTGGCGGCGCAGCTCCTGCGCCCGAGCCTGTTCCTCGCGAGAGAAACGGTAGTCCTGCGGTTTGCCTTCGCTGACGACGCGGCCGTTGAGCAGGACGCGGCCCTCCTCGTAGGGCTCGAGCAGGTTGAGGCAGCGAAGGAATGTCGATTTGCCGCAGCCGTTGGGGCCGAGGATCGTGAGTACTTCGGCCCGCTCGACCTTCAGGTCCACGCCCTTGAGGACCTGCCGGGAGCCGAAGGACTTCTTCAGCCCCTGGACTTCCAGGATCGTGCCGCCGGCGGCGTCAGTGGCCATGCGGCTGCGCCTCCAGCTCGCTGCCCGCCCGGGCTTTCAGGCGGGCCTCCACCCGTTTGCCGATGAAGTAGAAGGTGAGCGACATGATCATGTAGAGAACCGAAGCGGCCACGTACATTTCTTCGTAGTTGTAGCGTTCCTTGCCGATCGCCTTGGCGCGGTCGAGGAGCTCGGGGACGCCGATGACGCTGGTCAGGCAGCTGTCCTTGAGCATCGCGATGGCGTCGTTGATGACAGGTGGCAGCACGATGCGGAACGCCTGCGGGAAGACGACGATGCGGAACGCCTGGCCGCGCCCCATGCCGATCGACAGGGCCGCCTCGAGCTGTCCCTTGTCTACGGCCTGCAGCCCGGCGCGGTGCACCTCGGCTTCGTAGGCGGCGTAGTTCATGGCGAGGCAGAGGATGCCGCAGGGCACGGCGTCCATCTGCAGCGAGCGGCTCAGGAGCGGGAGCGAGTAGTAGACGAGGAAGATCTGCACGAGAAGCGGCGTGCCGCGGATGACCTCGATGTACGCCGCCGCGGGCCATGAGAGCCACTTGCGGCGGGAGAGGCGCATCAGCGCGAGGACGAGCCCGAAGAACACCGCCAGCGGCATGGCCACGGCGGTAAGGAAGAGCGGATACCCCGCCGCCTTCAGCAGGTAGGGCAGCGCGATGCGGTCACTGAACTGCTGCAGGGCTTCCAGCAGGCGTTGATCCTCCAGCGAACGTCACTTCTTCTCCTGGATGCCGATCTCTTTTTCGCGGTCGTTCCAGATATTCCACTTCCGGTAGATCGCCGCGAGTTCGCCGTTTGCCTTCATGTCCGCGAGGATGCGGTTGATTTCCGCCAGCAGCGCCTTGTCGGCGGGGCGGACGGCGACGGCGTATTTCCCTGAAGCGAAGGTCTTCGGCTGGTTGACCAGCTTGGGCATCTTCTCCGGCGCGGCGTAGTGCGCGGCGATCACGTCTTCCTGCAGGACCGCGTCCACGCGTTCGAGCTCCAGGTTCCGGTACGGCGTGAAGGAGTCGTCGTGCGGGACGATCAGGTCTTCCGCGAACCCCGCCGCCTTCAGCACGTTGTTCGCCTCGGCGCCGCTGAGTGTCCCGACTTTCCTGCCCTTCAGGTCGCTGAGGCTCGCGTACTTGTCCTTGTCCGCCGCGCGGACGGTCAGCTGCTGCTCGTAGACGTAGTAGGGTTCGGAAAACGCGACGACCTTCCTGCGCTCATCGTTGATCTCCAGCCCGTTCATCACCATGTCGGAGCGGCCGGCAAGGAGATTGGCCGGGAGCGTGTCCCACTGGCCCTTGACGACCTCGTGCTTCACGCCGAGGTGGCCGGCGACCTTCTCCATGATGTCGATCTCGAACCCGATGATCCGGTCCGGATTGGCCGGGTCCGTGAACACGAACGGCGCGCCCCCGCTCGGATCCGCCCCCCACTTCAGCACGCCGGCCTTCTTCACCCGCTCGAGCGAGTCGTCCGCGCCGGGCGCAGGCTTCGCGTCGCCACAGCCGCACAGGAACGACAGCGCACCGGCCAGGAGCAGAGCGAACGGCGCGGGCAGCGAAACAGTCCTCATGGCGCTTCCTTCCCCCTGGTAGAAGTCGGCCGGGGATTGTGCGAAAAAGATTTCGCCGCGCAAATGAATAGGGCCCTGAAAGCCGATTCGTCTACGCAGCCGGCACTCCGGGGAAGTTCGTCGAGGAATTCGCTCCTTTGTCGGATAATCCGCGCCGCCCGGCGAAGTCTCCACGCGCCCGCCCTGGACCGAGCTGCCCGAGCAGCCGAACCGGCGGGCGTCCAGCATCCAGCGGAACGATGAGCCGAAGAGAGAAATGACAACGCCCGGCCCACACCTGCGCTTCCGCCTCGGAGTCGAAATCGGCCGCGGCGGTCTCGGTCGCGTCGTCGAGGCGCGAGACCTCGAACTGGACCGCAACGTGGCGGTGAAGCTCGTGCTGGACGGGTTGCCCGAAGAGCTGAAGGAGCGGTTCGTGCGGGAAGCGCGCCTGACGGCGCGGCTGGAGCACCCGAATATCGTGCCCGTGCACGGGCTGGTCGCTGCGGAGGGCGCAACGCCGATGCTCGCGATGAAGCGCGTGCAGGGCCGGAACCTGGGAGAGGTGCTCCGCGCGCTCGCGAAGGGCGATCCTGTCACGGTGGCGGGCTGGTCCCGTCCCCGGCTGCTGGCGATGTTCCAGGACATCTGCCTGGGCGTGGCGTTCGCGCACGACCGCGGCGTGATTCACCGCGACCTCAAGCCGGCCAACGTGATGATCGGGGACTTCGGCGAGACCCTCGTCGTGGACTGGGGGCTGGCGAAGGAGAAAACCGTCGCGGGGAGCGCTCTTTCCGGTGAGGCGGCGGATGCTCCCGTCGTCGGCGAACTCGCCGACACGCTCGTCCCGTCACACGGTCCCGGCGAGACGACGAAGACGCTCGATGGCGACATCGTCGGCACGCCGGCCTACATGTCCCCGGAGCAGGCCTCGGGCCGGGTCGCGGAGGTGGACGAACGCAGCGACATCTACGCGCTGGGCGCGATCCTCTACGAAGTTCTCACGTTCCACGCTCCCGTGGACGGCGACAGCCTCGCGGAACTCCTGAGCCACGCACAGTCGGGCGTCAACATCCCGCCTTCCCAGCGCCTCCGCGCCCGCGACCCGAAAGCCGCTTCCGTCCCGCCGGAACTCGACGCCATCGTGATGAAGGCTCTCGCGCTCCGCAGGGAAGACCGCTTCCAGTCCGCGATGGACCTGCACCGCGAGATCCAGCTTTTCCTCGAGGGGGTCAAGGAGCGCGAGCGGAACCACCGGCTGGCGGAGGAGGCGGTGGCGAAGGCGAAGGCGACGATCGAGCGGCAGCGCCGGCTGGGGGAGGAAGCGAAGGCGGCTGCTGAGGAAGCGAAACTGGCCGGGAAGAAGGTGCAGCCCTGGGACGAGGACAAGAGCGCGTGGTGGGGGGCGGAAGACCGGGCGAAGGGTCTGGAGCGGGACGGCGTGGAGGCGTTCGCGGAGGCGAATGCGCTGCTGACGATCGCGCTGTCGCACGAGCGGGACCATGTCGAGGCGCGGCGGCTGAAGGCGGAGCTGGCGTGGGGAAAGTTCCTGGAAGCGGAAGCGCGCGGGGACGAGAAGGAGATGCTGCTGCAACGGCGCGTGGTGGAGTTGTACAACGACGGGGCGCTCGACGCGGGGTTGAGGGGCGACGGGACGCTGACGGTGAGGACGCGGGCGTACGCGTGCCGATGCCTGATGGACGGGCGCGACGTCGAGCCGGGGGAGTGGGCGTGGCAGGGGTACCACCCGCTTTCCGGACGGGCGCTGGATGGGCACAAGGGGGCGGAGGGCATGGCGGCGCGGGAGCCGCGCGCGCCGGTACACCTGAGGGTGCATGGGGCGGCGTGCGAGCCGGGCCCGGCGGAAGGCGCGGACGTGTGGATCTGGAAGTACGCGGACATCGGGCGACGGTTGATTCCCGTGACGGTCGAGCTGGGCGAGCACCGCGACTCGGCGGGCGCGGTGGACGCGACGTTCGAGCCCGCTTCGCCGTACCGGCCGCAGGGGCCGGGAGCCTGGCTGGGCCGGACGCCCATTGTGCGAACCTCGATCCCGATGGGGTCCTGGCTCCTGCTCGTCGCGCAGGAAGGGCGCGCGCCGCTTCGCGTGCCGGTGGTCATCCCCCGCTGCGGCGACGCTGTGCAGGACGTGACGCTCTTCCGGCCCGCGGAAATCCCGGATCTGTTCGTGCCCATTCCCGCGGGGGCGTTCGGGTCGCAGGGCGACCCGGAAAACGCTCTCGCCGGCCCGGCGGAGACGAAGACCGTGGACGACGTGTTCATCGCTCGCCACCCCGTCACCTGCCGGGAGTATTGCGCCTTCCTGAACGCGCTTGCGGCCTCGGACCCCGCGCAGGCCGCGCTTCGTGTCCCGCGCCAGGGCGAAGCCGCAGGCTTCTACTGGCCGGGACCGCCCTACGCCGTCCCGACCGCCGCGTGGCTGGCAGGCGCTTCGGCGGAACTCAAGGCGAAGGCGAAGCGACTTCAGCAGAGTCCCGTGGACTGGGAGGAGGACTGGCCGGTCTTCGGGGTGTCGTGGGAGGACGCGATGGCGTATGCGGCGTGGAAGCGCGGGGGCGAGTCGCGGGCGGTGTACCTGCCGCACGAGCTCGAGTGGGAGAAGGCCGCGCGCGGGGTGGACCGGCGGTTCTTCCCGTGGGGGAGTCATTTCGACTACCACCGCGCGAATGCGAACCGTTCGCATCCCGGGGGCGCGCGCCCGGCGCGGGTGGGGGAGTTCCCCCTGGACGAGTCGCCCTATGGAGTCCGGGGGCTCGGTGGGAACAGCCGCGACGAGTGCCTCAACGACCCGGGCGCCGAATATCCCGGCTGGCGGCTCGCCCGCGGCGGCAACTGGACGGACACGGGACCGCGCTGCCGTGCGACGACCCGCGCGGGGCACTCTTCGCGCAACGTCGCCGAGTGGATCGGTTTTCGGCCCGCCTGCCTGGTGAGGCTCGCAAGGTCATCCTGAAGCGACGTGCACGCGTGAGCGTGGCGCGGAAGGACCCGAGGCCGGGAATCCGCCGGAATTTCCTTGATGCAACGCTCGTTGAAGGGCCAGGAGCCGGAAGATCCTTTTCCGTCGATCCTCGACCGAAGTTGCGGGTCGGCCGGCGCAACAGGAGCTATACTCGACAGGCGACAGGGGGCCGTAGATTTCCAGAGGTGTCCGATGCGCGCGATGATTCTCATTCTGGCGCTGGCCGGGCCTGCCTGCGCCCTCACGGTCGATGAAGTCGTGCAGCTATCCGAGGCGGGCCTCGCCGACGACATCATTCTCGACCAGATGAAGGCCGACGGAAGCGCCTTCGAGCTTTCGGCGGCGGAGATCATCCATCTCCAGCGGAAGAAAGTTTCCCCAGTCGTCATCCGCTTCATGGTGTCGGCGCGAGAGCGGCAGGCGCCCCCCGAGGCCGCTCCCATCCCCGCGAATGAACCGCGGAAGCCGGCGGAGATTGACGACTCCGTCCTGACGGTCCGCAACCTGTCCAAGGGGATCGTGAGCGTCATGATGAACCCGGGTGAGCGCGAAATGGTGCTCGTCCACGGTGAGATCGAGGGCGTCACCGTCCTCCGCAACGGTTCGCACGCCGACCTGGGTCTGCCGAGCGGGCTCTATCGCATCCGCTGGACCAATGAAGAACCCTTCCGCGAACTCGCGGTCGCGAGCAACGTCACCACGGAGATCGAGTTCCGCGATGATGACCGCTTCCTCCAGGGCGTGCGTGTGGTCGCGATCCTCGACGGGAAAGAAGAGGCGGATCCCTGGGCCGCGCCTGCGACGGAAGACAGTGGTACGGAAGCGGAGGCCGCGGAGGAAGGATCCGGCGAAGTTGTCGTGGTTTACGAAGAAGCAGGGGAGCCTGTCTGGGATGGACACGCGTTCATCGAGGTCGCGTCTCACGTCCACGGCGATCGCTGCGGCCACTGGTACTACGACAACTGCTGGAATCTCCACCCTCGCGACCACGTGTACACGCAGCTCGGGTACTCCCGATGCGGCGACACCGGCGGTTTCTACCACTCGGGCGAGTCCTACGCCCGCGTCTGGGACGGCTGGGTGTTCTCGTTCCTGCGCGCCCACATCCATGGCGTCGGCTGCGGCCACTTCTACCATCACGGCTGCTGGAATATCTTCCCGCACCATCACATCTTCCGTGAGCACGGCAGGGGCCATTTCAATCCTTGTCCGCCGCGCCGAAGGGTGCCGGTGCATTCGATGCATGGCCGAAGCGATGCGTCGAGGACGGAGAGGTCATCGGGTGCATCCGCGCCCGGGCGACACTCGGAGTCCCCGGTACAACGCGCCAGTGAGCCGGCGCGGCGTGGATCGTCTGAACGGGCCGCTCAGCCAGGGAGGCGCCAGGAGCCCGCGAGGGTCGTGCAACCGCAGGGACGCCAGGAACCGCAACGCGCCCAGCCGCCGGCGAGACGCCAGGAACCGCAACGCGCCCAGCCGCCGGCGAGACGCCAGGAACCGCAACGCGCCCAGCCGCCAGCGAGACGCCAGGAACCGCAGCGGGTCGAGCCTCCGGCGAGGCGCCCGGAACCGCAGCGGGTCGAGCGGCCGGCGAGGCGCCCGGAACCGCAGCGGGTCGAACGGCCGGCGAGGCGGCAGGAACCGCAGCAGGTCGAGCGGCCAGCCAGACGCCAGGAACCTCAGCGCGCCGAGTCTCCCCAGTCGCGTTCCTCACCGAGGCAGCGCCAGCCAGAAAACAATGGCCGGGGAAAACGCCGCTAGTCCTCGCCGAAGGCGACATGCTGCAGTCCGGAATCCCTCGCCGGTCGGACCCGTGTCGCGCGCCGCAGGGAGGATTCTGCTCGCGTTCTCAGCACCGGGTCCGCATCGACTCCCGGGACCGCTCGTGCGCCGCGGGGCTCGCGAAGCCCTTCGACGTCGAGTGCGCCCAGGTCTTGTCGATGTACGCGCCGGCATCCGGGGTCTTGCAGGACGTGTCCCCGTAATCGACCTCCACCTTCCCGATCCGCTTCGCCGCGGCTGTCGCGGCCTTCCGCAATGAAGCGCTTCGGCATCCGATCGCGATGACGGCCTGGTTCATCACACCGCGCTGGCTGTTCGGCGCGGTGCGGATCGTTTTCTCGATTTCGGCGAGGCGCGCGAGGAACCAGGCGTCCGGGGTGGCTTCATCGAGCATCGCCAGGGCGCCGACGAGCCCCCAGCCGGCGCATCGAAGGGAATCGTCCTTCGAGGCAAGCCAGGCACCCGCTCTGCCTTGCCCATGCGGCGACTCGGCGGCGAGGTTGGCGATGTAGCCGCCGCACATGCGCGACAGCGGCGTCTTTGCCCAGTGGTCGAGGTCGGCGGGGGTCATCCGCGCCGGGTCAACGACCTTCACCGCCAGGTTGCGCGCGTCGAAATTTCCCGTGTCCCACAGCGCGAGCGCTAGCTCGTGGTTGATCCCGATGCGCTTGTACAGCGTCTTCAACGTCGCGAAGCTCACCCCGAACATCGGCTCAATGGCGCCGTGCCGCGCGTAGGTCTTCCGCGTCTGCGCAGACCCCGCTTTCTCGAGCAGGGCCATCGTCTCCGACAGGGTAAGGCGGGCGGGCCCCGACTGCTTCGGCTTCGGCGCAGACTTCGTTTTCACGGGCATGTGGGCTCCTCAAGGGTTCGGGACGCGGAAGGCCACTCTAAGGACCTCGCTGAAGGGAATTCAAGCGCGGACTGTTCAACGTCGACCAGCCGCCGGAGCGGGCAGCGACGCGTTTCCGAGAGCGGCCTACTCCCGGGGCCCCCGTGCCCTTACACTCCCCGGTCATCCCCCGTCAGGCAGACGCGTGAAATCGGAGCTGGTCCATGCGAATCAAGAGTGCGCTGCTGTTCCTCTTCGTCCTGCTCGCGCCGGCGACGTCATTCGGGCAACTGCCGGCCGACAATCCGCTGGTCGCCGCTTCCCAGAAGATCGGGATCGAGGGTCTGGCGAAGGAGTCGGCGGACGACAGCGCCGCGTCGGCGTTCAAGCCCGCGGCGGGCCGCGTCTTCCTGAAGACCTACGTCAACTCGATGACCGAGGACGCGTCCGAACGGTCGGCGCTGGAGGAATCCATCGTGACGATCGTGGACCGGTACGAAGCGGCGGCGAAGGAACTCAAGCAGACGAACGACCCCGCGACGGCAATGGCGTTCAGCGTCGCGGTCCTGTACAGCGTCGCGAAGGAATCCGAGCTGGACGACGAGGCCTTTCTCGCGCTGGCCGGCCGCTTCCGCAAGGCCCTGGGAGGGGTGACAGCGACCGACCGGCAGAAGCAGGAGTTCTACGAGTGGGCGCTGTGTTCCTCCGGGATGGTGCTCGCGATCGCACCCACGGCGAAGGACGAGGAAGGGAAGAAGAAGCTGCGGACGCTGGCGGAAACGCAGCTTGCGATCCTGGTCGGGGCGAATATGAAGCAGATCAGCCTGAAAGGGGCGAAGGTCGCGATCAAGGCGGCCGCGCCGGTCGCCGACGCGGCGGCCCCGGGCGGCACCGCGCCGGGGTTCGGTTTCAGTGTGCCCGACGGCTGGAAGCAGAATTCCGGGTGGTACGTGGCGGAATCGCGCAACGGCAGCGACCTGGCGATGGCGCAGGTGCGGATCGTCCCCGCCATGCCCGCCACGGGGACGTTCAGCGACGCCCTCCGCACCGCGTGGAAGAAGTACGTTCCCGAGGAATTCCAGGCCAAGGCGAGCGGCATGATCTTCCGCCGCTACGTCGGCGACGGTCTCTTCGCGCAGTTCGTCTGCGGCAAAGCGGAAGAGAAGGGAAAGTCGTGGAGCACGCTCTTCACGGTGTTCCTGATCGACTGCGGCCAGGCGTGGCAGCCCGTCGTCGTCGCGCAGACGTGGGAGGACCTCGCGACGAAGAACCCGTTGGGCGGGTCGATGTCGGCCGAATTTTCGTTCCCGGGCACGGCCGACCTGGCCGAGGCTTTCCTGAAGACGCTCACGTGCCCGGGCGCCAGGGGTAAGCCGTTCGCCGACAAGGCGTCGCTTGTCGGAGACTTCTTCTACGGGTCTTACTCCTCGCTGCAGTTTGAGAACGTCTATACCGGCGCGACCACCACGACGGTCGTGAGCTACGGCGGTTCGCTGAGCATGAAGGAAGACGGTTCGTTCGCGGACACCTTTGGAAGCGCCAGCGGACAGGCCGGGGCGCCGCAGATCCGGAGCGCCAGAGGGAAGGGGAAGTGGACGATCGAGGGTGACCTGCTCGTGCTGGCCTACTCCGAATACGACCAGGGGGACTCGTACGTCCGGAAGGAGAAGAAGTACCGCATCGCCGGGATCGTCGTGTTTCCCGACGGGGAGCGGGTCCTCGTGCTCAAGGACCTGCTGGATCAACCGGTCAACGCCGTGACGGTCATGAACAGGTCGGAGTATTTCTCGACGAAGAAGTAACCGCGTCTCACTCGCAGGCCGGGGTGCCGACGCCCTCGCCCGGAACCGTCACGGTTTCTCGCCCGCCCCATACTGTTCGTCGCTGACTTTCTCCATCCACTGGACGGTTTTCCCATCGAGCTGTTCCTGGATGGCGAGGTGAGTCAGCGCCGTGTTGGGCGCGGCGCCGTGCCAGTGCCGTTCGCCGGGCGGGAACCAGATGACGTCACCGGGACGCACTTCTTCGACAGGCCCGCCCTCGCGCTGGACGCGGCCGCAGCCGGCCGTGATGACGAGTGTCTGGCCGAGGGGATGGGTGTGCCACGCCGTCCGGGCTCCCGGCTCGAACGTGACGCTGGCGCCGTGGACTCGCGCGGGGTCGGGGGCCTGGAAGAGCGGGTCGATGCGCACGGTGCCCGTGAACCAGTCGGCGGGTCCCCTGGTGGAGGGTGTGGATCCGGCTCGTTTGATGTGCATCCCGGTTCTCCTTCGGTGTTCGGTTCTCGACAGCGGAGCTTGTTCCCGAGCTCTGGGGACGGGGGAGTGTACTCCGGGGAAGGAAGCGCCCCGAGGGAGTCATTGGCACCCCCGGCCAACTGGACTATAGTGCTGTAGCATGCGGGTTGGTGTCGGAGTGAGGGGAGCCTGACAAGCGAGGGGGCGTCTTCTTGGGTACTCGTGTCGGATCGTCCTTGGGGGTGGAGTCGCGTGCTGAATTGCACGGCGGCGGCTCCGTAGCCGATTTGCTGCGTCACATCGCGCGCGCCGTTCATCCTCAAGGCGACGGCCTGCCCTTTGTTCCCGCCGTTCCGATGGATTGCCTGGGCGATGCGCGGTTCCGTTCGGATCATGGGTTGAAGTACGCCTACGTGTCGGGCGCGATGGCGAATGGGATTGCGTCCGTTGAGCTGGTGGAGGCAGTGAGCCGGGCGGGGATGCTGGGGTTTTTCGGTTCGGCAGGGCTCGACCCCGGGCGGGTCGAAGCGTCCATCGAGCGGCTTCAGAGGGGCCTGGGAGAGCGGCCGTGGGGGGTGAATCTCATCCACAGCCCGAACGAACCGGAGCTGGAAAACGCGGTCGTGGACCTCCTGATCAGGCGAAATGTCCATCTCGTGGAAGCTTCGGCGTACCTGGACCTGACGTTGCCGGTGGTGCGCTACAGGGTGCACGGCATCCGGCGGTCGGCCGACGGGGCGATCGTGACGCCCAACCGCATCGTGGCGAAAGTCTCGCGGGTGGAGGTGGCGTCGAAGTTCTTTGCGCCGCCGCCCGAGAAGCTCCTGCGCGCCCTGGTCGATACGGGTGCGATCACCGCGGAACAGGCCGAGCTCGCTTCGCAGGTCCCGATGGCGCAGGACCTGACGGCGGAAGCGGATTCGGCCGGGCATACGGACAACCGGCCCGCGCTGGCGCTCTTTCCGGCGCTGTCGGCGTTGCGTGACCGGCAGCAGGCCCAGTTCGGGTTTGCGCAGCGTTTGCGCGTGGGCGTCGGCGGCGGGATCGCGACGCCGGCGGCCGCGGCGGCGGCGTTCAGCATGGGCGCCGCGTACATCGTGACGGGATCGATCAACCAGGCCTGCGTGGAATCGGGGTCGTCGGACCTGGTTCGGAAGATGCTGGCGGAGGCGCAACAGGCCGACTGCGCGATGGCGCCCGCCGCGGACATGTTCGAGATGGGCGTGCGGGTCCAGGTGCTCAAGCGCGGGACGATGTTCGCGATGCGCGCGGCGAAGCTGTTCGAGCTCTACCGGCAGTACCCGAGCCTCGAAGCGATACCCGAGAGCGAGCGAGCGGCGCTGGAGAAGAACTACTTCCGCGCGCCGATCGACGAAATCTGGAGGCTCACGCAGGGTTACTTCCAGTCACGTGACGTGGCCCAGATCCAGCGGGCGGAACGCGACCCCAGGCACAGGATGGCGCTGGTGTTCCGCTGGTACCTGGGGCAGTCCTCGCGCTGGGCCAACGCCGGCGAGCCGACGCGCCAGATGGACTACCAGGTCTGGTGCGGCCCGGCGATGGGTGCGTTCAACGAATGGGTGAAAGGCAGCTTCCTCGAGCGGGTCGAGAACCGGCGCGTCGCGGTGATCGCCCTGAACATCCTGTACGGCGCGGCGGTCCTGACCCGGGCTCACATGCTGCGCTTGCAGAACGTGGAAGTGCCCGAGGAACTGCAGGCCTGCGTGCCGCTGACGGTGGAAGAAATTGAACGCTGGAGCGACCTGAAGCAGGAAAGCCGGATCGGGCACTGATTCGTAGACCGGGGCGGGCCGACAGGCCTCCTCCATCGAAACGTGAGGATGAACGACTTGAAAGCCGACGCATCACACCCGTACGTGCCTCTCGCGATCGTGGGCATGGGTTGCCTCTTCCCCAGGTCCGCGGGTCCGGATGCCTATTGGGGCACCATCCGCAACTCCGTCGATGCCATTTCCGACATTCCCCCGACGCACTGGCGGCCGGAAGAATATTTCGACGCCGACCCGAAGAAAGCCGATCACACCTACGCCCGCCGCGGCGGTTTCATCCCGTCCGTTCATTTCAACCCGCTCGAATTCGGAATCACGCCGAACAATCTCGAAGCGACCGACACTTCCCAGCTTCTGGGGATGTGGGCGGCGGCGCAGGCGCTCAAGGACGCAGGGTTCGACCCGAAGAAGCACGACAAGGAACGGGTGAGCGTCATCGTGGGCGTGACGGGCACGCTGGAGCTCGTGATCCCGCTCGGGGCGCGCCTGGGGCATCCGCGGTGGCGGAAGGCGCTGAAGGACGCGGGCGTGCCGGATGCACAAGCGGAAGACGCCGTGCAGCGCATCTCCGACAGCTACGTGAACTGGCAGGAGAATTCGTTCCCCGGGCTGCTCGGCAACGTGGTTGCCGGTCGCATCGCAAACCGCTTCGACCTGGGCGGGACGAACTGCGCCGTCGATGCGGCCTGCGCGAGCTCCCTCAGCGCGATTCACCTGGCGGGCCTGGAACTCGCCGAACGGCGCGCCGACATGGTCGTGACCGGTGGCGTCGACACCTTCAACGACATCTTCATGTACATGTGCTTCAGCAAAACGCCGGCGCTCTCCCCCAGCGGCAACGCGCGGCCCTTCGACCGCGACGGCGACGGCACGATCCTCGGCGAAGGCCTGGGAATGCTGGTGCTGAAGCGCCTCGACGACGCCCGGCGCGACGGCGACCGCATCTATGCCGTCATCCGGTCGATCGGTTCGTCGAGCGACGGCAAGGGGAACGCGATCTACGCCCCCAAGCGCGAGGGGCAGGTTCGCGCGATGAAGAACGCGTACACGCTGGCGAACGTCGCGCCTGGAAGCATCGAGCTCATCGAGGCGCACGGGACGGGCACGAAGGTCGGCGACGCGACGGAACTGTCGGCCCTGACGGACGTGTTCCGGGAATCGCGCGCCGAGGGGACGTGGTGCGCGCTGGGATCGGTGAAGTCGCAGATCGGGCACACGAAAGCGGCGGCGGGCGTGGCCGGCCTGATGAAGGCGGCCCTGGCGCTGCACTTCAAGACGCTGCCGCCGACGATAAAGATCGATCATCCTCTCGAGGGCCTCGCGCCGGGCAGTTCGCCGTTCTATGCCTGCACGCAGAAGCGGCCCTGGTTGCCGCGGGCGGAACACCCGCGGCGGGCAGGCTTGAGCGCCTTCGGGTTCGGCGGAAGCAACTTCCATTGCGTGCTGGAAGAAGCGGGCGCCGTGAAGAGCGCGGTGGACTGGGACGGGGACGTGCAGATTGCGGCGTTCTCGGCGCCGGACGCGGCGGTGCTGCTCAAGCGGGTGGACGCATTCCCCGCCGCTGGAGCGTGGGACGTCATCCGCGTGGCGGCGCAGGCGTCGCGCGCGGCGTTCCGGGCGGACGACGCCTTGCGCCTGCTCGTGGTGCTGCAGAGGGGCGAGGATGCGGCCCTGGCGATCCAGCAGGCGCGGCGCAGGCTGGGCGAGAATTCTGCCAAGGCCTGGACGCTGCCGGACGGGACGTCGTTTGGCGCGGGTCCGGCGGCGGGACGCCTGGGCGTCCTGTTCCCCGGGCAGGGTTCGCAGTACGTCGGGATGTTGCGCGACCTGGCCTGCCAGTTTCCCGAGATGCTGGACGCGCTGACCGAGGCGGAAGCGGCGTTTGCGGAAGGGCGCTCCCTTGCTGCCGGCGACCGCCTGTGCGACCGGATCTATCCGTATCCTGCGTTCGATGCCAGGGGGCGCGAGCTGCAGGAGGAACGCCTGCGCGCCACGGAGACCGCCCAGCCGGCGCTCGGCGCGGTGAGCATCGGCGCGTGGCGCCTTCTGGAACGCTTCGGGATCAGGGCCGACGCGACCGCGGGACACAGTTATGGCGAATTGACGGCGCTGTGCGCTGCGGGCGTGCTGACGCCTCGGGCGCTTCACGTGGTGTCGCGCGCGCGTGGGGACGTGATGGCCGCCGCCGGGCGCAAGGGCGATGCGGGAACGATGCTCGCGGTGCAGGCGCCCCTGGCGACGGTCGAGGCGTTGATTCTCGAGGAGAAACTTGACGTGGTGCTGGCCAACCGGAACGCGCCGAACCAGGCGGTGCTTTCGGGGGGAAGCGCGGCGATCGAGGGGGCGCAGGCGCTGCTCAAGGCGCGAGGCGTGACGTGCAGGAAGCTGAATGTGTCCGCGGCGTTCCACAGCGCGCTGGTCGCCGACGCGCAGAAGCCGCTGGCGGCGGCGATCGAGAGTGTCGAATTCACCGCGCCGCGAGTGCCGGTCTTCAGCAATACGACAGGCCAGGCGTACCCGTCGTCGCCGGACCGGAGCCGCGCCCAGCTTGCGAAGCAACTCGCGTCGCCGGTCCAGTTTGTCGGCGAGATCGAGAGCATGTACGCGCTGGGCGTGCGGACGTTCCTGGAAGTCGGTCCCGGGTCGAAGCTGGGCGGGCTGGTGCGGGCGATCCTGGGCGAACGGCCGCACACGGTGCTGGCGCTTGACGCTTCCTCCGGCCAGCGCGCGGGCGTCGCCGACCTGGCGCGCGTGCTGGCGCAACTCGCGGCCGTGGGGCATGCGGTGACGCTCGCACCCTGGGACGGCTCGTTCGATCCAGCGAGCCTGGCGGCGAACACGGAAAAGCCCGGGTTGACCGTGCCCCTGTGTGGCGCCAATCATGTGAAACCGAAGCCCTCGAGGCCGCCGGCGGCGATCGCCAGTCCGGCTGCGTCTCCCGCAACCCCGATCCCTGCAAACGCGATGAACACCACGACAATTCCCGTTTCCACGCCCCCACCCTCGCCGGCCACACCGAGAGCGACACCGATGAGCACCTCCGGCCCCGCGGACGTACCCGCGCCCGTTGCGAATGCCGCCGCGGCCGCGCAGGCATGGCAGGCGACGCAGGCGCACCTGGCAGCGCTGCAGGCGATCCAGGAACAGACCGCCCAGCTTCACCGGCAGTTCCTGGAAGGCCAGGCCCAGGCGGTACGCCTCTACCAGAGCCTGCTCGAACAGCAGGCGGGCGCCCTCCTCGGACACGCACCGCTGCCGGCGCTCCCGGCCCTGCCTTCCATGCCACTTCCGCAGGCGCCCGCCCCGCTTCCGATCCAGGTTGCGATGCCCGCCCCGGCGCCCGCCGCACCGAAGCCCGTCGCACCCCCGCCGGTCCCGGCGCCGGTCGCTCCCGTTCCCGCTCCCGCCGCGCCGTCGCGCGAAACAGAGGCCGTTCTCCTGGCAGTCGTCTCGGAAACGACCGGCTACCCGGCCGAAATGCTCAACCTGGACATGGAACTCGACGCAGATCTCGGCATCGATTCGATCAAGCGCGTGGAAATCCTGTCCGTCCTCCAGCAACGCATCCCGGATGCCCCCGCAGTCCTCTCTGACCAGATGGGTTCGCTGCGGACTCTCCGGCAGGTCTGCGATTACCTCTCCGGAGGACAGCGTGCGCCGGCGCCGGAACAGCCGGCCCAGGCCGCCGCCGGCACGGACGAATTCGAAAAAGTCCTGCTCGGCGTGGTCTCCGAAAGCACCGGTTACCCGGCGGAAATGCTCAACCTCGACATGGAACTCGATGCCGACCTCGGTATCGACTCCATCAAGCGCGTCGAAATCTTCTCGATGCTGAGCCAGCGGTTGCCCCATCTGCCCGAAGCGAAGCTGGAAGATGTGGGCGCGCTGCGGACTCTTCGGCAGGTCGTCGCGCACCTGGCCGGGACGACCGCTCCCGCCCGCCCGGCGGTCGCTCCACAGGCCGTGCCGGTCCCGGTGCAGGCGGAAACCCGCGAGGCCGCGGCGATCGCCCCCCCCGCGCCACTCGAACGGCTGGTGCTGGCGATGGAACATCTCAACGGCGGGCGCGCTTCCGTCAGCATCGCCACCGGTGAAATCTGGATCACGGACGACGGTTCGCCCCTGGCGGAACGCCTGGCGGCACGGCTGGGGAAGAAGCAGAAGACCCGGGTGATCGCTATCGATGAAGCGCCGGCGCTGGACGGCGTGCGGCTGAGCGGGCTTGTGATCCTGGCGCCGCAGCGCGGTGCGGACGATGCGTTCCTGCAGGGCGCATTTGCCCTCGTGCAGCGTGCGAGCGCGGCGCTGCGCCAGGCGGGGCAGCAGGGCGGCGCGGTGCTGGCGACGGTGGCGCGCCTCGACGGCGCGTTCGGCATCGCCGGCAACGGCGTGCATGACGCCATTTCGGGCGGCCTGGCCGGGCTCGCGAAGACGGCGGCCCACGAATGGCCCCGCGTCCAGGTGAAGGCGATCGACCTGGCCACCGATTTCCGCGATCTCGACGCGGCGGCGGCGGCGATCGCCGACGAAATCTTCACCGCAGGGCCCGTGGAAGTCGGCGTCTCCCCGAAATCGCGCTGCGGGCTGAAGCTGGTCGCCGCTCCCTTCAACGGCCACGCGACGGAGACCCTTCCGTTTGCGCCCGGCGACGCCATCGTCGTGTCGGGCGGCGCGCGCGGCGTGACGGCGGCGGCCTGCCTCGCCCTGGCGAAGGCCTTCGAACCGACGCTGATCCTCCTGGGCCGCAGCCCCCTCCCGCAGGCGGAACCGGACTGGCTGACGGGCATCCAGCGCGAAAAGGACATCAAGCAGGCACTGCTTGCGCGCGCAAACGGGTCGGCAAACCCGAAGAAGATCGAGGAAGAACTCCGCACAGCCCTGTCCAACCGTGAGCTGTTGCGCAACCTGGCGGCGATCGAAGCGGCGGGCGCGCGCGTGATCTATCGCAGCGTGGATGTGCGCGACGCCGCCGCGGTCAGCGCACTCTTCACGAAACTGCGCGCGACCACCGGTCCGATCCGGGGCCTGGTCCACGGCGCCGGCGTGCTCGCGGACCGCCTCATCGAGGACAAGACCCTCGAGCAGTTCGAAAGCGTGTACAGCACGAAGGTGGCGGGACTGCGGGCGCTTCTGGAAGCGCTGCGCGGAGACCCGCTCAGGGTGATCGCGGTCTTTTCGTCGTCGACCGGGCGCTACGGCCGTCGCGGGCAGGCGGACTATGCGGTCGCGAACGAAGTGCTGAACAAGGTGGCCCAGCAACAGTCCCTTCAGAGACCGGAGTGCCGCGTGGTGGCGGTGAACTGGGGCCCCTGGGACGGCGGAATGGTGACGCCGGCGCTTCGGAAGGTTTTCGAGAAGGAAGAAGTCGGACTCATCGGGCTCGAAGCCGGCGGCGAGCATCTCGTGCGCGAGATCTGTTCGCAGGGGCAGCGGCACGTCGAAGTCGTGGTGCTGGGGGCGGGATCGCGGGAGCCCTCGGTGCAGCCGGTTGCGCCGCTTCACGGCCCCGCGGCGATCCCTTCTGCCCTGTCCGTCGCATTCGAACGGGAACTGGACATCGAACGCTGCCCGTTCCTTGCATCCCATGTCATCGACGGGCGCGCCGTGCTCCCCATGGCGATGATGGCGGAATTCCTGTCGCAGGGCGCGCTGCACACCCAGCCGGGCCTGGCGTTCCACGGGATCGACGACCTTCGCGTCCTGAAGGGCGTGATCTTCAACGGTGCGCCGGTGCGGCTGCGCGTTCTGACCGGCAGGGCGGAGAAGCGCGACGGGTTCTACCTGGTTCCGGCGGAGTTGCGAAGCGACACGCACGGCGCGGAAACTCTCCATGCGCGCGCGACGATCGTCCTGGCCGACCGGCTGCCGAAGGGGAAGCGGACGCTCGCGGAACCCGCGGGAGACCCTTACGCACCCGGCCTGAAGGAGATCTACGGCGAGATCCTGTTCCATGGTCCGCTGTTGCAGGGCATCGAACGGGTCGAGAGCTGCGGCCCCGACGGCATCATCGTCCGGTCGCGCTGCGCGTCGCCGCCGACGGATTGGCTCGCGGAGCCGCTTCGTGCAACCTGGATCGCCGACCCTATGGCGCTTGACGCGGGTTTCCAGGCGATGATCCTGTGGACCGCGTCGCAGTCGAGCGCCCCGTCGCTGCCGACGCGCGCCGGCTGCTACCGCCAGTTCCGGCGGAATTTCCCCACCGACGGCGTGCGCGTGGTCGTCCACGTCACGCAGCCGGCCGGAAAGCAGGTCCGGGCCGACATGGAGTTCCTCGCCTCGAACGGCGAGCTGGTGGCGTCGCTCACCGGCTATGAGTGCGTCATCGACCCGTCGCTGAAAACGGCCTTCCGCCGCACGCTGGTCGAGGCGTAGAGGCCATGTCCGATCGGCGCGTCGCGATCGTCGGCATGGGAGCGGTGTTTCCCACGGCTCCGGACATGCCTCGCGACTCCGGGACTCCCGGGGGCAACGCGGCGGCGCTGCAGGCATTCTGGCGGCTCGTGTCGTCCGGACACAGCGCCGCGCGCGAGGTTCCCCCGCACCGCTGGAGCTCTTCTCCCGAACGGCTGTACCGCCCCGGCGGCCCCGCGCCCGACAAGGTGTACTCCACGCGCGGGTGCTTCCTGGACCCGGAGATTCTGTCCGCGGGGGAGTCGTTTGGAATCGATGAAGCGCTGCTCGCGCGGCTGGACCCGCTTTATCGCGTGACGCTCCTGGCCGGGCACCGGGCGTTCGCGGATGCGAAGGGAAGCGAGGCGTCGCGCGCGGCGACGGGAGTGATCCTGGGCAGCATCGCGCTTCCGACGGAAGCGACGAACGCGATGGCGCGCGAGGTTCTCGGGAGCACGTTTGACGAGAAGCGTGGCGTGGAGGGGCGCGGGTTTCGGACGGAGCCGCTGAATCGCTGCGTCACGGGGTTGCCGGCGGGGCTGCTGGCGGCGTCGTTGAAGCTGGGTGGCGGGACGTTGACGCTGGATGCGGCGTGTGCGTCGTCGCTGTACGCGCTGAAACTGGCGTGTGACGAGCTGGTTGCGGGGCGAGCGGATGCGATGCTGGCGGGCGGCGTATCGCGGCCGGATTGCCTCTACACGCAGATGGGCTTCTCGCAGCTGCGGGCGCTCTCGCCGGACGGCGTCTGCGCGCCGTTTGCGGCCCGTGCGAACGGGCTGGTGGTCGGCGAAGGTGCGGGCGTGTTTGTGCTGAAGCGGCTTGCCGACGCGCGCCGCGACGGCGACCGCATTCACGGCGTGATCTGCGGTTTTGGTCTGTCGAACGACGTGGGCGGGCGGCTGCTGGCGCCCGACAGCGAGGGGCAGTTGCGCGCGATGCGTGCTGCGTACGAGCAGGCCGGATGGGGTCCGGAGGATGTGGACCTCGTCGAATGCCACGCGACGGGGACTCCCGTGGGCGACGCGGTGGAGTTCGAGAGCCTGAAGGCATTGTGGAAGGACGCGCGGCGCCGCGCGCATCCGTGCGTGATCGGGTCGGTGAAGTCCAACATCGGGCACCTGCTGACGGGCGCGGGCGGGGCAGGGCTTGCGAAAGTGCTCCTGGCGCTCCAGAACGGTACGCTGCCGCCGACGGCGAACTTCGACGGAGCGCAGGCCGACATGGGGATGGAGCGGAGCCCGTTCCGCGTGCTGGAGAAGGCGGCGGCGTGGGGGAAGCGGGCGGACGGGCGTGCGCGGCGCGCGGCGGTGAGCGCGTTTGGATTCGGCGGGATCAATGCGCATCTCCTTCTCGAGGAGGCGCCGCAAGTGGTGGAAACGCGGAAGGCCGCGGCGCCGCTGACGGTCCGGGAGGAACCCGCCCCGCTTCCGCAGGTGGCGATCGTGGGGCTTGCGACCCGCGTCGGTCCGTGGAACTCGCTGCGCGCGTTCCAGGAACGCGTGCTGGGCGGGGACGCGGAGACGCGGCCGGCGCCGCACCCGGCCTGGTGGGGCGTGGATCAGTCGGCGTGGTTTCGCGCGCGCGGGTTGACGCCCCAGGACACGCTCGGGTATTTCATCCCGGAACTGCGGCTGGACCCGGCCCGCTTCCGCATCCCGCCCCGGGAACTGCAGGAGATGCTGCCCCAGCAGACCCTGATGCTGCAGGCGGCGGCCGACGCGCTTCTGGACGCGAAGGTGACCGGCGACCTGGGCCCGCGCGCGGGCATTTATGTCGGCCTCGGGCTGGACCTGAATACCACGAACTTCCAGCTGCGGTGGAACCTGGACGACGCGGACAGTGCATTGCGCGAATCGCTCGGGCCGGCGTTGAATGCGAACAGGACGATGGGCGCCCTCGGCGGGCTCGTGGCGAGCCGGCTTGCCCGCGAGTTCCGCTGCGGCGGGCCGAGCTTCACGCTGTCGAGCGAAGAGTGTTCCGGCGTGCGCGCGCTGGAGACGGCGGTGCGGGCGCTGCAGAACGGGGAACTGGACAGGGCGCTGGTCGGCGCGGTGGACCTGTGCGGCGATCCCCGCGTGGCGCTGGCGCTTCGCGACGAGGGCCGCCTGGACGCCGCGAGCGTCCCGACCGATGGCGCGGTTGCGCTGGTGCTGAAGCGCCACGAGGACGCGCGGCGCGACGGGGACCGGGTGTATGCGGTGATTCGCGGCGTGGGGGGCGCGCACGGGGTCGAGGCCGTGCCGTCTTCGTCCTCGGGCGGGATCGTCCGCCCCGTCGTGACGGGGGACGCGTGCGCACAGGCGTTGCGCAAGGCCTGCGCGGACGGCGGCGTGGACGCGTCGAGCCTCGGGTATGTCGAGACCAGCGGCGCGGCGCCGGCGCGAGAGGCGGAGGAAGCGGGGCTTGAGAAGGCGTGCGGGACGGGTGCGGCCGAGCCGTGCGCGCTGGGGACGGTTTCCGCGGATGTGGGGTACCTGGGCGCGGCGTCCGGGCTGGCCGGCGTGGTGAAAGCCGCGCTTTGCCTGTACCAGGAGATTCTTCCGGCCGGCAGGGGGACGGGCCTGCGCGTGAACGGGAGCCGGGCGTTCTTCGCCCCGAAGGCGACGCAGTACTGGCTGCGCGATCGCGCGAACGGGCCGCGGCGGGCCTGCGCCAGCGCGATCGGCGCCGACGGGAATGTGGTCCACGTGATCCTGGAGGAGAGCGGGACGGAGGCGTCCGCTCAGGTGGCCGCGGAGCGGCGGCAGCCCCTGGGCGTGCGCGGCGAAGCGTTGTTCGCACTTCGCGGCGTGGATGCGCTTGAGCGGCTGTCCGCGCTGAACGCGCGCTTCGCCGGGCGTTCCGTGGAAACGCTGGCGCGGGAGTGGCACGCGGCATCCGCGGCAACAAGCGCGCGCGGGCCCGCGCTGGCCCTGCTGGCGCGAGGGCTCGAGGAATTGAAGGGGCAGATCGACTACGCGCGGCGCTTCCTCAAGGGCGAGGCGAGCGCATCGCAGGCCCGGCCTGCGGGCGTTTTCCCGGCGATGACCGGGCTCGGGGCGAATGCGAAGGTTGCGTTTGTGTACCCGGGATCGGGCAATCACTTCGTGGGGATGGGTCGGGACCTGTCGGCGCAGTTCCCGGAGGTCCTGCGGCGGCAGGATGGCGAGAACGAATTCCTGCGCGGGCAGCTGGTCGGCGACTACTTCTGGAACGGGGATGCCGTCACCGGGCAGGCGCCGGACGGAAATGCATTCCTGTTCGGACAGGTCGCGCTCGGGGCGCTGGTGAGCGACGTCCTGCGGACCCTGGGAGTCCGGCCCGGCATGGTGCTGGGGTACAGCCTCGGGGAATCCGCGAGTTTCTTCGGGACCCGGGCGTGGACCGCGCGCGACGAGATGTACCGGCGGATGCGCGCCTCGACACTCTTCTCCCGGGACCTGGGCGGAGCGTGCGACGCCGCACGCCGGACGTGGAAGCTCCAGGCGAACGCCGGTGTCGAGTGGACCGTGGGCGTCCTGCCGCTTCCTGCGGCGCAGGTGCAGGAAGCGCTGTCCGGCCGCGAGCGCGTCTACCTGCTGATCGTCAATACGCCGGGGGAGTGCGTCGTCGGTGGCGACGCTCCGGCAGTCGCCGCCCTGGTGAAGAAGCTCGGCGTCTCCTTCCACGCGCTCAGCGGCGTGACCGTCGCGCACTGCGAC
This sequence comes from uncultured Planctomycetia bacterium, assembly GCA_963706735.1. Classification (GTDB taxonomy): domain Bacteria; phylum Planctomycetota; class MHYJ01; order WSZJ01; family WSZJ01; genus WSZJ01. Next base: position 6,351 of record CAVPNQ010000158.1, on the reverse strand, counting down.
GTCGTCCAGGCCGTGTCGAAGGCCTATCGCGACCTTCACGTCCTGCCGACGAAGGCGCCGGAAGGCGTTCACTTCTACAGCGGAGCCACGGGCAAGGGCTATGCCCTGAACCGCAAGACCGCGGCCGATGCCGTGCTCGGACAGGCGCTTCATTGCATCCATTTCCCGCGGCTCGTCGAGACCGCCTACGCGGACGGCGCGCGCATCTTCGTCGAGGTCGGGCCCGGCGGGTCGTGCACGCGGATGATCGGGAAGATCCTGGAAGGCAAGCCGCACCTGGCGCGGCCGGCGTGCGTTGCAGGGCAGGACGGGATGTCCACGCTTCTCCGGTTGCTCGCGGCGCTCGTGTCGGCGGGCGTCGATGTGGACATGGAGTCGCTGTACGGCGAAGGGCGTGGGGCGGTGGGGAGGGAACCGGCGCCGGCATCGTCCGCGGGCCCGGGCGAGATCGTGGTGAAGACGGGAGGGGCCGCCTTTGAAGTGCCGGAAACGGTGCAGGCCGCCGCTCCGGTCGCGGTTGCCGTCGCGTCACCGCCGGCGAACGATGCGTTGGAGGCCTTTGCCGCGGCCCGGATGGAAGGATCGCGGGCGCACGAAGCCTACCTGGCATTCGCGAACGTGATGACCGAGAGCGTGGGACGAACGCTGGCGTTGCAGGCCCGGCTGAAGGGGGCCGGAGCAGGGACCGCCATGGCGCCCGTCTTCATGGACCGGGCGCAGTGCCTCGAGTTTGCGACGGGGAAGATCGGGAACGTGCTGGGGGAGGCGTTTGCGCCGGTGGACGCGCATCCGACGCGGGTGCGGCTGCCGGACGAGCCGCTGATGCTGGTGGACCGGATCGTCAGCGTCGAAGGCGAAGCCCGGTCGATGACGTCGGGACGCGTCGTCACCGAGCACGACATTCTCCCGGCGGCGTGGTACCTGGACTGCGGGCGCATTCCGACCTGCATTGCGGTCGAAGCCGGGCAGGCGGACCTGTTTCTGTCGGGATATCTCGGGATCGATTTCGAGACCAGGGGCCTCGCCAAGTACCGCCTGCTCGACGCCGTCGTGACGTTCCACCGGCCGTTGCCGGGCCCGGGCGAGACCATTCACTACGACATTCGCATCGATCACTTCTTCCGGCAGGGCAACACCTGGCTGTTCCGGTTCAGTTTTGAAGCGACCGTGAACGGCGAGCCGCTCCTGAGCATGGGCAACGGCTGCGCGGGGTTCTTCTCCCAGGCGGAGCTGGATGCCGGCAAGGGGATCGTGCACACCGCGCTGGACATGCGCCCGCAGCCGGGCAAGCGGCCCGCGGACTGGGCGCCGCTGGTGCCGATGAAGAAGGAAGCCTACGGCGACGAACAGCTCGAAGCCCTGCGCGCGGGCGACCTGGCCGGCTGCTTCGGGGAACTCTTTGCGAACCTGCCGCTCAGGCGCCCCCCGCGGCTGCCGGGCGGGAGGATGAAGCTGGTGCACCGGATCGTGGAACTTGATCCCGACGGCGGGCGCTTCGGCCTCGGCGTCATTCGCGGCGAGGCGGACATTCACCCGCAGGACTGGTTCCTGACGTGCCATTTCGTCGATGACCGCGTGATGCCCGGGACGCTGATGTACGAGTGCTGCCTGCACACCCTTCGCGTGTTCGTGACGCGCATGGGATGGGTAGGGGAGCAGGATGAAGCGGCGTACGGGCCGGTGCCGGAGGTCTCGAGCCGGTTGAAGTGCCGCGGGCAGGTGATCGAGTCCACGAAGAAGGTGACGTACGAGATCACGATCAAGGAACTGGATTACCGCCCGGACGCGACGGTGATTGCCGATGCGCTGATGTACGCGGACGGCCACGCGATCGTCGAGATGAGCGACATGTCGATGCGAATCAGCGGGCTGACCCTGGAGAAGCTGAAGGCGACGTGGAAGGGGAAGGGGGCCGGCAGGAAGCCGGCGATCTTCGACAAGGCTTCGATCCTGGCGTATTCGAACGGGAATCCCTCGGAGGCGTTCGGGGAGCCGTACCGGATCTTCGACAGCGGGCGCGTGCTGGCCCGGCTGCCCGGGCCGCCGTACCTGTGCATGGACCGCGTGACGGCGATCCAGGGCAGACCGTGGCAGATGGAGGCGGGGACGAAAGTCGAGGCGCAATACGACGTCCCGCCGGACGCCTGGTACTTCGCGGCGGAGTCGCAGGCAAACATGCCCTTCGCGATTCTGCTCGAGACGGCGCTTCAGCCCTGCGGGTGGCTGGCGGCGTACGTGGGGTCGGCGCTGACGAGTCCCACGGACGTATCGTTCCGCAACCTGGGGGGGAAGGCGACGCAGTGGCGCGCGGTGACGCCGCAGTGCGGGACGCTGACGACGAACGTGACGCTCACGAAGGTGTCGCACTCGGGCGGGATGGTGATTCAGCACTACGACTTCGAGATGTCGGATGCGGCCGGGAAGGTCTACTCCGGCAACACGTACTTCGGATTTTTCTCGAAGGCGGCGCTGGAGCAGCAGGTCGGCATTCGCGACGCGAAGGTGTACGAGCCCTCGGCGGCCGAAAGGGCGCGCGCGAAGTCCTTCGAGTATCCGCGGTCCGCGCCCTTCCCGTCAGATCCGCTGCGCATGATGGACCGCGTGGCGTTGTGGATTCCGAACGGCGGGCCGGCCGGGCTGGGGTTCATCCGCGGCGTCAAGGACGTGGTGCCCGACGAGTGGTTCTTCAAGGCGCACTTCTACCAGGATCCGGTCTGGCCGGGGTCGCTGGGGCTGGAAGCGTTCCTGCAGCTGATGAAGGTCGCCGCGCACGAGCGGTGGAACTGCGCTGCGTTTGAGTGCGTGGCGCTGAACACCCCGCAGGAGTGGGTGTACCGGGGGCAGGTGATTCCGAAGGACCGGCAGGTGCTGGTGCAGGCGGCGATCACGCGGATCGACGACGCGAAGCGCGAGATCCAGGCCGACGGATTCCTGACGGTGGACGGGCGCGTCATCTACCAGATGAAGGGTTTTTCGATCCGGGCTATTTGAGGAAGGCCTCGAGCCGCTTGAGGCCTTCGGCGATCGACACGCCGGGCGCGTAGCCGAGGTCGCGCTTCGCTGCGGTCAGGTCGAACCAGTGCGACGTGGCGAGCTGGCGCGCGACAAAGCGCGTGAGCGGCGGGTCGTCGCCGGGGTAGAACCGCTCCATGATCCAGCCCACGACCCAGGCGGTTGTCGCTCCGATGCGGGCGGTCACCGGCGGCAGGTGAGCCGCCGCGAGGATGCCGTTGATGAGCTGGTCCACGGGCATCGGTTCGCCGTTGGAGATGAAATAGGCCCTGCCGGCGCAGGCGGCCCCGGGCGCGAGCCTGTCGGCGGCGAGAATGTGGGCGTCGGCTGCGTTGTCGATGTAGACGGAATCGATCTTCTTCGAGGGGCCGACGAACCGGAGCTTTCCGGCGCGGGCGCGGGAGACGATGCGCGGGACGAGGTGCGGGTCGCCGGGGCCCCAGATGAGGTGCGGTCGCAGGGCGACGGTGGCGAGCCCCGGCGCATTTGCCGCAAGCACCAGGCGCTCGGCGGCGGCCTTCGTCTCCGCATACGGGCACAGGAACCTGCGGGGATACGAAGCGCTTTCGTCCACGCCGTCCTGGTCCTGCCCGTCGAAGGTCACGCTCGGCGAGCTGGTGAAGACGAGCTTCCGGATGTTGCGGGCGCGACAGGCGGCGAGCACGTTCTCCGTGCCGGTCACATTGGCGCGGACGTACTCCTTCCGCTTCATCCCGACGCCGGCCTTCGCGGCGACGTGGAACACGATGTCGCACCCGGCGGCGGCCTCCGAGATCGCGCCGGCATCGGCAATGTCGCCCCGATGGTGCACGAAGCCCTGTCCGGGATGGTCGCCGCGCGAAAAGCTGCGGACCGTGTCGCCCCGTGCCACCAGGCGGCGGACGATCGCGCCGCCGAGAAAGCCGCCGCCACCGGTCACCAGCGCAATCATCGGGGGAGTCTCGAAGCGGCCCACACGGCGAGCTTCTCGCGGAAGATCTTGGCGTTGTGGCGGATGTCCACCGGGAACGACGGATGGAAGAGAACCGACCGGATCGCGCGCGTGTGCTCGAAGGCGCTTCCCAGATCCAGCAGTTCCCGCGTGAGCTTCGCCCTGTCGGCGTTCCGGGACTCCGCGTGCAGCTCGACGCACAGAACGGGGACCTGCTCCCCGGGCTTCCCGACGCCGACGACGGCCGTGCGGCGGACCGCGGGGTGCACGTTGAAGATCGCTTCGACGGGAATCGTGAAGAGCGTCCCCTCGCGCGTCCTGACCCTGTGCGATTTGCGGCCGTAGAACCAGATGCGGCCCTTCGCGTCGCGGCGGCCGAGGTCGCCCATGCGGTGCCAGAAGCCGCCGGCAGGGTCGGGAATCTTGGCCAGCGCGGTGGCCTCGGGGCGGTTGAAGTAGGCGTGGGTGACGACCGACCCCTTGACGGCGATTTCCCCGGTCTCGCCGTCGGGAACGCGCAGCGACTCGGCCCAGGCGGCGATGGGCTCATCCGAGATCCCGATGATCTCGACCTGCACATCGCCGACGGGCCGGCCGACGCACACCCCCGCGCCGCGCTCGGTCTCGATGCGCGTCTCACGCAGAATTTCGTCGCTGCCGATCGAGCAGACGGGAAGCGCTTCAGTGGCGCCGTAAGGCGTGAAGACCTGCGCGCCGGGCGACAGGCAGCGCGCGAGGCGTTCGAGGACGGTGGCGGCGACGGGGGCCCCGGCGGAGAGGGCCCGCTTGAGTGTCGGCAACGTGCGGTTCTGGGCGGCGCAATGGCGGCCGAGGCGGTCGATGAGCGCAGGCGAACCGAACAGGTTGGTGGCCTTCCAGTCGTCGATGGCCCGGACGAGCCTGCGCGGGTCCGCGCTTCCCGGTCGCGAGGCGTCCATGTCGGGGACGATGGCGGTCATGCCGAGGGCCGGGCCGAAGAGGGCGAAGAGCGGGAAGGTGGCGAGGTCGCACTCGCCGGGTTCGATGCCATAGACGGAGCGCAGGGCGTCGACCTGCGCCGAGAAGATGCCGTGCGTGTACTGGGCGCCCTTCGGCGAGCCCGTGCTGCCGCTCGTGAACAGGATGGCGGCGTGTTCATCGGGTCGGGTCTCGGCCATGGGGAACGGGCCGGAAGGCGCGTGGCGTTCCAGGCGATCGAGCGTCGTGCCCCCCCAGCCGAATTTCCAGCCGACGGTCACCAGGGTCCGGAGCGTGCGTTTTCCCCAGCCGAAGAGGATTCGGGCGACGTGGGCTTTGGGGATGCCGATGAATGCTTCGGGTTGGGCTTCGTCGAGGCAGACGCCGAGGTTGCGGATTCCGAGGCCGGGATCGACGAGGACGGGGACGGCGCCGATTTTGAAAAGCGCGAACGTGAGCGCGAAGAAGGCGGGGCTGGGCTTGACCATGAGGACGGTGCGTGTGCCGCGCGTGAGACCGAGACTCGACAGGGCGTGGGCGATCCTGTCGGTCCGGGCGTTGAGTTCGGCGAAGGTGAGCTGTTCGTACCGCGGGGTATCGCTTCCACCGTCGTAGTGCTGGCAGATGACGGCGGGGCGGCCGGGCTGCGACTGCGCCAGGCGCGGCAGGTGCGCGGCGACGTTGACGATGGCGGCGGTCACGGGGCGAGCGCGCGTTCCGGCGCGGCCGGGGAGGCGGACTGGCCCGCGACGAAGTTCCGGATGAGCGGGATCACTTCGGACGCCGCGTCCTCGAGGATGTAGTGGCCGCAATCTTCGTAGCAGTGGACGTCGGCCGCGGGCCAGTGCGCCCGGAATTCTGCGAGGAAGTGACGGTCGAAGACGAAGTCCTTCGGCCCCCAGCAGATCAGGACCGGGGTGCTCTTGAAGCGGTGGAGGTTGGATTCGACGTTCTTGATGATGTCATAGCCGCGGTCGCCGGGGCGGAGCGGGATGTCCTGCACGAAGCGAAGCGTCGCGATGCGGTTGGCCCAGGAATCGTAGGGTGCGGTGTACCCGGCGCGTTCGATGGCGGTGAGCGAGCGTCGCTTGCAGCCGACCCTGGCTGCGGACCGGCTGAACGAATTGAACGCGCGGATCAGCAGCGCGCCCAGCGGCGTGCGCGCCAGGGCGAGAGACCAGGGGAGGGACTTGGAAGCGGGGAGCGGGAAAGCGCCGGTGTTGAGAATGACGAGGCGCTTGATGGCCTCGGGGTGCCGGACGGCCCAGGCCATGCCAATCATGCCGCCCCAGTCGTGCACGACGAGCGTGAGGTTCCTGGTCGCGCCGCAATGGCTGAGCAACGCGTCGAGGTCATTCACGCGGCTTTCGAGACTGTAGGTGTAGGCGTCGTCGCCGGGCTTGGAGGAGAGGCCCATGCCGATATGGTCCGGGACGATGCAACGATGTTTG
>CAVPNQ010000157.1:0-3166 GCA_963706735.1 uncultured Planctomycetia bacterium | reverse complement strand
CGGCTCATCCATCCGCGGGCTGATCTGCGCGAGATAGATCCCGCCGAACTCCAGGTCCATCTCTCCCTGGGCCAGCACGAGCGCGAACGAGAACTTCTTGTCCTCGGCGGGAGCGATGCCGAGATCGATCGACCGCGAGGAGGACGTGTCGAACGCCACGGTCTTCGTCCAGACAACCTCCGGCCTCGGCATCATGCGCGACATCGGGCTCCACGGCGTTTTCGTGCAGCTCAGCTTCAGCTCGCCCTTCCCGTCGCCCTCGAGCGCGACGACCCAGTGCTTCTCGACCTTGTCGCCGACGGCGACGTCCTTGACGGACGCGGTGACTTTCGCCCCGCCGACCTGGGCCTTCGGCATCTCGATCTCGTCCCCGTCGGCGACGAGCGTGGGCACCTGCCAGTCGGCCAGCGCGAGCGCTCCGACGAATGCGGCGAACGACCAGGCGCGGATCTTGTTCAGTTTCGTCATGGCTTTCTCCTTGAGTTCGGTTGTTGACGCGGTGAGGAATCAAAACGCAAGGACCGTGCCACGGTTCAAAGGGAATTCCCCGGGGGAAGCGGCCCGCGGCGGCGGCCGGCGTATCGGCTCCGCCCGGCGCGTATCCGGAGGGATACAGGACCTACCGCTTGCGGTCTTCCCCGTGCAGCACGGGGCCGCGGCCGCGCTGTTTCGCCGCTTCATAGGCCTTCCACTCGGCCTCGCTCATGTCGCCCGTCACGCGAAGCCAGCCGTCCTGGCCTTCCAGAAAACCCGCGACCTCTTCACGCCGGAGTTCCCGCGAATCAATCGCCGTGATCCGGACGGCGCCCTTCTCTCCCTGTTCCAGCACCACGTCCTCGATCCACAGCGCTGTGCGACCGCGAACCTGGAGTTCGTGGGCGTGGTACCGGGAGGACTCGCGGCCGACCTCCAGGCGCTCGTCTTCGTACGGGGATTGCCACGGATGGCGCTCGATCGCGAGAAACAGCGCGAGCAGGGTGGCCCGCGTCTCGGGAGCATCACCCGGCAGGAAGGCCTCCCGCGCCGGGGCAACTGAGCTGGCGGCGTGTCCCCGCCACATCCCCGACTCTCCTCCGCGCCGGACGACGATGGTCACCTCATGGTGGCCGAGAACCGTCTGGTCCCGCACCGACGCCCGGAAGAACATGAAGCCGTCGCGGAACGCCAACAACCGATCGCCCGGAATCGGGATTTCCCCGAACGACTCGGCCTCGCCGATCAAACGAAGCGCCTCCCCGCGCGCCTCTTCGCGCCAGCCGGGACGGATCCAGGCCAGCAGCCGCTGCGCCCGCGCTTTCGCCTCGGGTCCGCCGGAAACCGCCACCGCCTCCAGCTCCGCACGCCCCCAGGTGCCGCACTTCTTCAGCCCCTCTTCCGCCGCGTCGCGCTTCTTCGCCTCCTCCGCCTCCAGGTCGAGGATCCACCCGGCCACCCCGTCGCGGGCGTCGCGCGCCCGCTCCACGGCGGCGCCGACCCTTGCCTGCCACTCCGGCGGTGCTTCGCCGCGCACCTGCAGCCACGGACCGGCGCGCTCCAGGAAGTCCTCCAGGTCCGCGGCGTCCACTTGTCGCGGAATCGCGGCCGGGCGGCGCGTGATCGAAACCGATCCCTCGCCGAACACCACGAACGACTCCGCAAGCCAGAATCCGCCAGGGTATCTCAGCGAGAAGTGCCTGTACGTGGCGACGTTGCCGTCCACTTCCAGGCGCCGGCTCTCGATGGAGAAGTCCGGCGATTCCTCGTGGGCCCACGCGTCGAGAGTCCAGCGAAGCGCCGCAGCGGCGGCGCGCCCCTCGTCGTCTGCGCGAAGTCCCGCGCGCTGGACGACCGCGTCGTACACCTCGCCCTTCGGCGTCTCGACAGTGCCGTCGCGCCACACGATCCCGATCGCCGGTGTCACGCGTTCCCGGCCCCCCGCGGTCAGGAACCGGTGCTCCAGGCGAAACAGCCGGCACACGCGCCGCAAGGGCGCCATTGCCGAAGCGTCCGCCGGGACCGCGATCAGTCCGTCCGCCTCGTGCCGCCCCCCCGGACCCCATTCGTCCCGCGCGAGCCGCAGCGCGTCCTCGTCCCACGCGGGCTCCTCCGCAGCGACCGCCAGCGCCGCCGCTGCGAACAGCCCCATCAGCACGCGCTTCACTTGCGATCCCCGTGCCGCGGCGGCGTCTTTTCCTTCTTCGCCTGATCCCGCTTCAGCTTCAACGCCATCTCATCTGGAACCCACCCGCTCAGCGTCATCCACGGATCCGCTTCACCCAGAAGCCGCTCCATCTCGACGACGTCGAACTTCCCGCTTCCGATCGTGCGGAGTTCCACGAGCAGCCCGTCCTCGCCGAACACGTACTCGATGTCCTGGGTGTAAGCCCCGAGAACGCCGCTGCCCAGCCACATGTCGTGCAGGTGGAAGATTCCGTCGCGCCCGCTGACTTCGATCCGCTCCGTCTCCACTGCGTTCAGTCGGGCGGCGCGGAAGGCGCCGTGCGGAAGCGCCTCAATCGCCGCCACGGCGCGGCGGGTCCCGTCGCCGCCGTCGCTGCGGATCCCGGCGCGGTCGAGCAGCTCGCGCGCCTGGGCGAACTCGCGCGACCAGGCCATGAGCGTGCCGTCCTTCGACACCAGCACCAGCTCGTGCTTCGCCTGCGTGCCCGTCCGCGAAAGGCTGTCCGCGCGGAACAGCCTCCACGCCCCCGCCAGCGGCTCGGCGGCGCCGGCGAGCGGGATCGACACGAATTCCTTCAGGTCCCACGGCTCGCCGCCGGCGGGAAGCTGCGCCTCGTACGCCGTGCGCGCTTCCGCGTCTGCGTCCTTCGCCCACTGCGGCGCAAGCCAGCGCCTCACCCTCGCGATCCGTTTCTGCGCTGCGGGCGATGCGCCCAACGCGGCCGCTTCCAGCATCGGGTCGATCCCGGATCCCCAGCGCGACGCCTCGCGTTCCGCCGCGGCGGCCTTCGCCTCGTCCTGGCCCACCAGCTCGGCGATGACGTCGTCGCGGCGTTTCTCCTGCTCCTCGATCATCTTCACGAAGCTGTCCCCGTCGTGCACCTCGTCCACGAACCAGCGGTCCCCCGCCTTCCGCTTCTCGCGGTACTCCTCGAACGTCATGTCGGCCTTCTGCGCGTCGAACGCCTCCAGGCGGCCGGCCTCATCGAAGCGCAGGGTGGCCTCG
>CAVPNQ010000156.1:0-14170 GCA_963706735.1 uncultured Planctomycetia bacterium | reverse complement strand
GCGCCGACTTTCGGCCCGGCGAGGAAGACATCGAAGCCGCCGCCGGAGCCGAGGTCGAGGACGACCTGGCCGGGTTTCAGGTTTGCGATCGCGGTCGGGTTGCCGCACGAGAGGCCCATGTTGGCGCCCTCGGGAAGCGCGCGGATCTCGTCCACGGAGTAGCCGATCTGCCGGGCGAGGTCCTCGGCGCTCACGCCGCCGCAGCACCCGCCGCCGTGCGGCGCCGTCGCGGTGCTGAGGAGGCCGGTCGTGGCGATCTTCGCGTAGCCTTCGCGCACGAGTTCGTGAACGTCCTTTCCGTCGTAGCCGCCCTTCGGTTTCGGCGTGTCGCAGCAACCCATGGCTCTCTCCTTTGTCTACTTTGCGGTCGTTAGCGATCCGGGCAACGTCCTGACAAACGCCGCGATCTCGTCGCGGACCCTGCGGTAGTGCCCCAGCGCTTCTTCCTCGTTCTTCGCCGCGCGCGCGAGCGCGGGCGGGTCGTCGAACCCGGCGTGCAGGACCTTCGCCTTCTTCCCGAGCCAGACCGGACAGGTCTCGTGCGCGTTGCCGCAGACCGTCACGACCCAGTCGAGCGCGACGTCCTTCACCGCGTCCGTCGTCTTCGAGGCCTGCCCCGAGATGTCCACGCCGGCTTCAGCCATCACCCGCACCGCATTCGGGTTCAGCCCGTGCGAAACGATTCCGGCCGAATACGGCTCGATCGAGTCGCCCTTCAATGCCCGCGCCCACCCCTCCGCCATCTGGCTGCGGCAGGAATTGCCCGTGCACAGGAACAAGACCTTCAATTTGCCCGGTAGCACGCGCTCACCTCCTCCCGGTCCTTCTTCTTCACGCAGCACAGCGCCCGAGCGTCCTCCTTCAGCGATTTCTGCCTGTCCAGCGCGGACAGGACCCATCGAAGCGCCTGCTGCGCCGCGGGGTCGCCACCCTTCCCGGCAAGCCGGAAGTAGTGCCAGCGGCCTTCCTTGCGGCGCTCGACGAGGCCCGCCTTGTGCAGCAGGTCCATGTGCTTCGAGACGGTGGAGGGCGCGAGCTTGAGGAATTCGATGACCTGGCAGAGGCAGAGTTCGCCGGCGCGAAGCGACAGCAGGGCGCGGACGCGCGTTTCGTCGGAGAGGGCCTTGGTGATGGCGAGGAAGGTCTTCATCTGTTGCTCCGTTACTTCGTCAACTAACGAAGTATATTCCGGAACGGGGAGCGGCGCCAGCATATTCCACCGGATTCCGCGCCTCTTCAGCGCCCGCCCGAAACCGCCGGCAGGATCGAGATCTCGTCGCCCTCCTTCACCCGCGTCTCCAGCCCGCCTGAGTACCGGATGCTCTCGCTCCCCACGAACACGTTCACGTGCGGCCGCACCTCTCCCGTCTCCAGCAGCACGCGATCCCTCACACCCGGCCAGGAACGCCCCAGCGCCTCCAGCGCTTCCCCCACCGTCGCGGGCCCTGCCTCGATTTCAAGGCGCGGCCGCTGGCCCGTGAACGCCCGCAGGTATCCCGGAATGTGAATCGTCAGCATCGCGACGGCGCCTCCCTACTTCCGCTTCTTCCCCGCCGCCGGCACCACCGCCGCCTTCACACAGTTCACCGTCGGCAATCCCTCCGCAATGCACTTCCACGAATTCCCCTCGTCCGCCGATGCGTAAACCTTGCCGCTCTTCGTCCCGAAATACACCCCCGGCCTCGCGCACGTGTCCACGTCCATCCCGTCCCGCAACACCGTCTCCAGCGCGTTCGACTGCGGAAGCCCCTTCGTCAGCGCCTTCCACGACTTGCCGCCGTCCTTCGTGCGGTAGACCCGCAGCTTCCCCTCCGGCGTGCACCGGAAACCGTCGGACTCAATCGGCAGCACGTACGCCGTGTCCCCGTCGTGCGGATGAGCCGCCAGCGCAAACCCGAACGTCGTCGGAAGACCCTTCTCCATCGCCTTCCACGTGTCCCCCCCGTCGTCGCTGCGGTACACGCCCCAGTGGTGCTGGAGGTAGAAGCGCTTCGGGTCGCCGGCGGCCTGGGCGAGCTTGTGGACGCACTGGCCGAATTCGGGAGCGGGGTTGCCGGGCATGAAGGGGGCATGGATATTGCGATTGCAGGCATTCCAGGTTTTCCCGCCGTCGTCGCTGCGGTAATGGCCGCCGGTGGAGCAGGCGATGTGCAGCCGCTCCGGGTTTGAAGAGTCGGGGACAACGGTGTGCATGCACAGCCCGCCGCCTCCCGGCTCCCATTTCGCGCGGTGCGGGTGGTCCCAGAGCCCCTGGTTCAACTCCCAGGATTCGCCGGCGTCGCGCGAGACGAACAAGGCGCTCGGTTCGACGCCGCAGAAGAGGACTCCCGGCTGGCTCTCCAACCCGGGGCGGATCGCCCAGATCTGCTTGAGGGCCGCGCCGGTCTTTTCGGGGAAGCGGACGTTGGGTTTCTCGGGCTTGGTCCAGGACTTCCCGAAGTCGTCTGAGGCTGAGAGGACCGCGCCGAAGTGGCCGCTCTGCGCGCCGGCCCAGACGCGCCGGCGCCCGGCGCGGCCGTCGAACGCGAGGGCATAGATCTGGTGGCCGGGGAAGTACGGCCCGCCGAGATCCCACTTCTTCCGCGAAGCATTGGAGCGCAGGAGAAACACGCCCTTGCTCGTGCCCAGCAGAACGAGGACGTCTCCGTCCTTCACCTTGAGGTGGCGAGCCGTGACCATGGGGCCTCCGTGGCGTAGAAGCCGTGCGAGAAGAAATCAACCAGGCCGCAAACACTACACGGCACGACACGGACCGGGCGACTAGAATCCGCCTCCGATTTCCCAACCAGGACCCTTCCCCGGGAGCTCCCGATGAAAGCCGTCCCGATCCTCCTCCTGTGCGCCTCGAACCTGTTCATGACCATCGCGTGGTACGGCCACCTGAAGTACAAGCACGCCGCGCTCTGGCTGGTCATCCTGGTCTCCTGGGGCATCGCGCTTCCCGAATATGCGCTCCAGGTCCCCGCCAACCGTCTCGGCCACGGCTTCTACACGGCGCCGCAGCTCAAGATCATCCAGGAGGCCATCTCCGTCGCCGTGTTCCTCGGTTTTACCCTGTGGTACCTGAAGGAAACCCCGCGATGGACCGACATCGGGGCCTTCGTGCTCATCTTCGCCGGCCTGGCCCTCGCCCTGTTCGGCCGCCCGGCGGCCCCCCCGGCCTGACGCCCCCCCTCTCAATCTGCCGATTGACGCTGATGCCCCCCGCCGAATACACTTCCCGCCCCCACAAGGACCCTGGAGAGCGAACGATGAAGGCCGACATCCATCCGAAGTACGTTGAGTGCAACGTCGTCTGCGGCTGCGGAAGCACCTTCAAGACCCGCGCCACGCGCGAACGCATCGCGGTCGAAATCTGCTCGGCCTGCCACCCGTTCTACACGGGCAAGGAAAAGCTGCTCGACGCCGCAGGCATGGTCGACAAGTTCAAGAAGAAGTTCGACCTCGTGAAGGACGCCGTCGCCGCGCGCAAGCAGAAGGAAGAAGACGACCGGAAGGCGAAGATCGCCGACCAGGCGAAGAAGATCGACGACGAGCGCAAGCGCAAGGACGAGGACCGCAAGAAGAAGTCCGCGGAACGCGATGCCTGGGTGTCCCGCCAGTCGGAACTCGCGGCGAAGAAGGCCGCCGAAGCGGAGGCGACCGCCATCTCCGAGGCGTCCAAGGCCGAGCCGGCGCCTGCACCGGAAGGTGAAGCGCCGAAGGCGTAGGGAGCGAAACGAACAGCCGGTCCCCGCATGGGGACCGGTTTTTTTTTCGACCACCCTCAACTTCCCCAGGGCCCATGGACGCGATCCTCACCAGCCTCAAGACCAGCGCCGACCGCTTCGACGAAATCGACCGCCTCATCTCGGACCCGGCGATCGCCTCGAGCGGCGCGAAGTTCTCCGCCCTGATGAAGGAGCGCGGCACGCTCCAGCGCGACCACGACCGCGCGCGCAAGCTGGAGGCCTTCCAGAAGTCCATCGAGGACGCGAAGTCGCTTCTGCAGGACCCCGACCCCGAGATGCGGGCGGAGGCGCAGAAGGAAGTGGACGCGGCGAAGGCGGGGATGGAAGCGCTGGTGAAGCAGATCGAGGACGACTTCCTGTCCGAGGACGAGGACTCGCACCGCAACGCGATCGTGGAGATCCGGCCGGGGCCGGGCGGGGAGGAAGCGGCGTTGTTCGTGGCGGACCTGACGAAGCTGTACTCGAAGTATGCGGAGAAGCGCGGGTGGAAGGTGGAAGTGCTCGACGTGGGCGAGGCGGAGATGGGGGGGTTGAAGCACATCTCGTTCCGGGTCGAGGGGGCGGGGGCGTACAAGTTCCTGAGGTACGAGAGCGGGACGCACCGGGTGCAGCGCGTGCCGGAGACGGAGACGCAGGGGCGCATCCACACCTCGACGGCGACGGTGGCGGTGCTGCCGGAGGCCGAGGACGTGGACGTGGAAATCAACGAGGCGGACCTGGACATCCAGGCGACGCGTTCGGGCGGCCCGGGCGGGCAGGCGGTGAACAAGACGTCGAGCTGCATCATCCTTCTGCACAAGCCCACGGGGATCCAGATCCGCTGCCAGGTGGAGCGGTCGCAGCACCAGAACCGCGCGCTGGCGATGCAGCTGCTCAGGACGCGGCTCTACGAACTGAAGGCGAGCCAGCTCAAGTCGGCGCGGGACAACCTGCGCCGGTCGCAGATCGGCACCGGGGACCGGAGCGAGAAAATCCGGACGTACAACTACCCGCAGAGCCGGATCACCGACCACCGGATCGGTTTTTCGATCCACAACCTCCCCGCCGTCATGGCGAACGGCAACCTCGACGAACTCGTCCAGGCGCTGCTCGACGCCGACCGGGAAGCCAAGGTGAAGCGGCTGGGCCTGAGGAAGTAAAGCCCCCGCGACTCCCGATGAAAGTCCAGGACGCCCTCAAGAAAGCCACGGCCCGGCTCGCCGCTGCCGGCGTTCCCGACGCCGCCCTGGACGTGCAGCTCATGGCGGCGCGGGCCCTCGAATGGTCCGCCCTCGACCTCATCGCCCGCGACACCGAGGACTTTCCGCCCTACCGCAAGCGCAAGTTCGACGAGATGGTCGCCCGCCGCGAAAAGCGCGAGCCCATCCATTACATCACCGGCTCCGTCGCCTTCTGCGGCCTCCGGATCGAGATCGACCGCCGGGCCCTCATCCCCCGCCCGGAAACGGAAATGATCGTCGAGGAGATCCTCCGCATCCGTAACGACCAGCCCGGCCGCATGCTCGACGCGTGCACGGGAAGCGGCGCCATCGCGCTGGCGGCCAAGCACGGCTGGGAGGAACTCTCCGTCATCGGCTCCGACATCAGCCGCGAAGCCCTTCAGCTCGCCGCCCACAACGCGAAGAAACTCAAGCTCACCGTCCAGTGGCTCCAGTGCGACCTCTTCCGCCCCTTCATCAAGCCCTTCCACGTCATCTCGGTGAACCCGCCCTACGTGACCGAGCCGGAGTTCCCGGATCTCCAGGCGGAAGTCCGCGACTGGGAGCCGCGCCGCGCCCTCGTGGCCGGACCCGAGGGCACCGACGTTCTCGCGCGGATCCCCGAGGCCGCTTCCCATTTGCTCTGGCCCGGAGGCCTCCTGGCGGTCGAGCTGGCGCCCGGGCAGGCGCGCGACTTCGCGGATTCGCTGGACCGCACGCGCGCCTTTGATAGCATCCGCGTCCTCAAGGATTTCCAGGGTCACGATCGGATCGTCACCGCGCGCCGATGGAAAAACTCGTAATTGAAGGCGGGAAACGGCTCACGGGCCGCGTTGCCGCCAGCGGATCGAAGAATGCGGCGCTGCCGATACTGGCGGCGTGTCTCCTGGCAGAGGGGACGAGCGTCATCCGCAACGTGCCGGCGCTCTCCGACGTGGAGATCCTGCTGGCGATCCTGCGCGAGCTGGGCTGCCGGGTGGAGCGGCGTCCCGACGGCGCGGTCGAGATCGAGGTCAAGGACGAGTCGAACTGCACGGCCTCGTACGAGCTCGTATCGAAGATGCGCGCGAGCGTCTGCGTGCTGGGGCCGCTGATCGGGCGCAGGAAAAAGGCGCGCGTCTCGATGCCCGGCGGTTGCGTCATCGGCGTGCGGCCGATCGACCTGCACGAAAAGGGCCTTTCCGCGCTGGGCGCGCGGATGTCGCTCGACCACGGGTATCTCGTGGCGGAAGTGCCCGCGGTGGGGCTGACGGGGACCGACGTCTTCCTCGGCGGCGCGTTCGGGTCCAGCGTCACCGGCACGACCAACGTCCTGGCCGCCGCGGTCTACGCGAACGGGACAACGATCATCGAGAGCGCCGCCTGCGAGCCCGAAGTCGTGGACATGGCCGACATGCTCGTCCGTATGGGCGCGAAGATCGAGGGGATCGGGTCGCCGCGCCTGACGATCCAGGGCGTGAAGAACCTCAAGGGCGTCGAGCACACGATCATCCCGGACCGCATCGAAGCCGGCACGTTCCTCGCAGGCGCCGCCATCACGAGAGGCGACGTCACCGTCACCCGCTGCCGCCCGGACCACCTCCGCGCCGCCACCCACACCCTTCGCGAAATGGGCATGCAGCTCGAGATCACGAAGGACTCGATCCGCGCCAAACACCCCGAGGCGCCCCTCAAGCCCGTGGACCTCACCACCCTCGTCTACCCCGGCTTCCCCACCGACCTCCAGGCCCAGTTCATGGCCGCCCTCTGCGTCGCCGACGGCATCTCCGTCGTCACCGAGAAGATCTACCCGGACCGCTTCATGCACGTCCCCGAGCTCCTCCGCATGGGCGCCGAGCTGCGCAAGACCGGCTCCACCGTCGTCGTCCACGGCGCCCCCCACCTCGTCGGCGCCCCCGTCCGCGCCAGCGACCTCCGCGCCAGCGCCGCCCTCATCCTCGCCGGCTGCGCCGCCTGGGGCGACACCGAGGTCCACGAAATCCACCACGTGGACCGCGGCTACGAGAAGATCGAGGACAAGCTCAACGCGCTGGGCGCCGGCATCAAGCGCGTTAAATAGCCCGGATTCCCGGGAAGATTTTCGCGCCCCCTCCCGTAGCGTCTCCTGACCCGGCAACGCCGCCGGCCCCTTCAATCCACAGGAGATTTCGATGCGCTTCAAGATGTTCGCCGTCACGGCCCTCGTCCTCGCCGCCGGCCTGTTCGTCAGCGCGGACGACGCGAAAAAGAAGGCCCACAAGTGCCCGCTCGAGAAGGTCATGTGCCCCTTCACCGGCGACTGCGAAGGCCAGTGCCGCACGATCTGCGACCGCGGTGGCGAAGGCCTGGCGGCCGTTCACGCCAGCGTCGCCGCCTCGATCAAGACCTCCACGAAGAAGGACGCCAGCGCGCACGTCGCCGGCACCTGCAAGGCCGACGCCTGCAAGGACTGCGAAACCCTGGACACGAAAGTCTTCGGCCCCGCCATCAAGAACCGCGTCAACGCCCGCTTCGCCGAAATGGGCAAGACCGTCAAACACGCCGTCAAGGACGCCAACGGCAAGGAATCCGAAGTCACCTGCACCTTCCTCACCGGCAAGCTGTGCGACGAGTGCGTCAGGATCATGACGAAGGAAGCGCTGGAGAAGCTGGCCGAGCTCGAGAAGTCCACGACCAGGTAGAGGCGGGCTGCCCGACACGGAATTCGTAGGATGGGAGGCGCCTGCCTGACCGCGGGCGCTTCCCACTTTTCGGCGGAACGATGGACGACGCCCAGCTGCTGACGCGCGCGTTGAAGGGCGACCGTGGGGCCTTCACGATGCTGTACGACCGCCACGCGGCGGGGGTCTTCGGGTACGCCCTGAAGATCGTGCGGGAGCGGTCCGCGGCGGAGGACGTGGTGCAGGAGACATTCGTGGGGCTGCTGGGCGGAAAGCGGTACGACGCGGGGAGGCCGTTCGTGTCGTGGCTGCTGGCGATCACGCGGAACGCGGCGATCGACCTGATCCGGCGGCGGAAGACGCGGCGTGAAGTCGGGGCGGACGACGAGCTGCTGTCGCAGGCATCGCGGTCGGGGCCGGACGCGGACGCGCGGGACCTGGTCGAGGTCGCGCTTCGCGGCATCCCCGACGAGTTCCGCGAAGCGCTGTGGCTCTGCGACGGGATGGGGATGTCGTACCAGGAGGCGTCGGAAGTGATGGGCTGCGAGACGGGCACGGTGGGATCGCGCGTCGCGCGCGGAAGGAAGCTGCTGCGGGAGCAATTTGCGAGGGCGGGCCATGAAGTGTGACGAGCTGAAGGAACGGGCGGAGACGGGGGCGCCGCTGGGGCCGGACGCCTGGGAGCACATGGAGTCCTGCGCCCGTTGCCGCGAGGACTTCGCGCACCTGAGGGCGCTTCGCGCCAACCCGCCCGTGCCGCCTCCGGGCCTGCGGGACCGTGTGCTGGAAGCGGCGTTCCCGGGAAGCGTGCGTCGCGGCTTCCGCTGGCAGACGGCCGCGGCGGCGGCGGCGGTGGCGCTGGCGTTCACGGGGGGCATCCTGCTGGGGCGCGACGTCGAGCGGAAGACGGTGGCGGACGTCACGCCGAGCGTGATCGAGAGAATTGTCGTGAAGGAGGTCGAGAAGAAGGCTCAGCCGGACGACCGGGATCTGTTCCTGCTCGCGCTGGCGCTGGAGCAGGTCTACAAGAAGAAGGTGCAGGTCGAGTACGACGGAGTGAAGTGCCAGCAGATCAGCGCGGACGAGTCGGTGCTGCAAATGGTTCCGTACTGTCCGATCGCGCAGAAGCTGGAGATAGCGCTGAAGGAGAGGCCGGACCGGGTCAAGCTGCGGAAGTAAAGGCTGCGGAAGGCTGCGGAAGGCTGCGGAAGGCTGGCGAAGGCTGGCGAAGGCTGGCGAAGGCTGGCGAAGGCTGGCTGAAAGCTAACGGCCATTTGCAGCTGCAGTGTCGACGACCGCGTCGAGTTAGCCGGTTGGCGCCTGACTCCGCCAGCCTTCGCCAGCCTCCGCCAGCCTTCGCCAGCCTCCGCCAGCCTTCGCCAGCCTCCGCCAGCCTTCGCCAGCCTCCGCCAGCCTTCGCCAGCCTCCGCCAGCCTTCGCCAGCCTCCGCCAGCCTTGCCGTTACCAGCCTTCGCCAGCCTCGCCTTTACCTCTTCCCCGCCCCGCGCGCCTGTCGCACAATGCCGCCCCTATGTTCGAAAGCCTGACCGAAAAACTCACCGGCGTCTTCCGCCGCCTTGCGGGCAAGGGAAAGCTCAGCGAGGCGAACATCCAGGAAGGGCTGCGCGAAGTCCGCGTCGCCCTCCTCGAGGCGGACGTGAACCTGCTTGTCGTGAAGGAGTTCCTGAAGAAGGTCTCCGAGAAGGCGGTCGGCGACGAAGTCATCAAGTCGGTGCAGCCTTCGCAGCAGATCGTGAAGGTCATCTACGACGAGATGGTCGCCCTCATGGGGCCGGCCGACGCCGCGATCGCGAAGAACCCGAACCGCCCGACCGTCATCATGATGTGCGGACTCCAGGGTTCGGGTAAGACGACGACCTGCGCGAAGCTCGCGAAGCTCTTCATGAAGAAGGGCGCCAAGCCGATGCTCGTGGCGGCCGACACGCAGCGCCCCGCGGCCATCGACCAGCTCAAGACGCTCGGCGCGGCGCTGCAGGTGCCCGTGCACGCCGAAACCGGCGGGCGCCCGCCGATGATCTGCAAGCGCGGCATCGACGAGGCGACGAAGCTCGGGTGCGACCTGGTGATCCTCGACACGGCCGGCCGCCTGCACATCGACGAAGCGCTGATGGCCGAGGTGAAGGAAGTCGCGGACATCACGAAGCCGGACCAGATCCTGCTCGTGGTGGACTCGATGACCGGGCAGGACGCCGTGAACTCGGCGAAGCAGTTCAACGAAAAGCTGCCGCTCACGGGCATCGTCCTCACCAAGCTCGACGGCGACACCCGCGGCGGCGCCGCCCTCTCGATCAAGTTCATCACCGGCAAGCCGATCAAGTTCATCGGCATCGGCGAAAAAATCGAGGACCTCTCCGAGTTCTACCCCGACCGCATGGCCCAGCGCATCCTCGGCATGGGCGACGTCCTCTCCCTCGTCGAAAAAGCCCAGGAAGCCGTCGACCAGGACACCGCACGCCGCTTCGCCACCAAACTCCAGAAAGCCGAAATCGACCTGCAGGACTTCCTCGAGCAGATCGGCCAGATGGAGAAAATGGGCCCCATCTCCCAGATCGTCAGCATGATCCCCGGCATGGGCCAGATGATGGGCGGCAAGGAAGACGACATGCAGGGCGAGTTCAAGCGCATGAAGGCAATCATCCAGTCCATGACCGTCGACGAACGCCGCCACCCCGAAATCCTCGACGGCTCGCGCCGCAAACGCATCTCGAAAGGCAGCGGGCGAACCCTTCCCGAAATCAACAACCTCCTCAAGCAGTTCAAGGACCTGAGGAAGATGATGAAGGGCTTCAAGGGCGGCGCGCTGGGCCGCATGATGGGCAAGCACCGCGGCTAGAGCCCGCGAAAAAACCTGCGCGTCAGGCTGCGTCGGCCCAGTGACGGTAGTTTGAGAGGTTTTTCTGTTGCGGGCCGACTCCGCCCGACGCGCAGGTTTTTTCACGGGCTCTGGCGCCCTGAATCCGAGATCCACCCGCCATCGCGCTCAGGTTGTTCGCGGAGGCCTGAGCCTCTCGCCGGAGACCGCAAGCCGCTCAGCGGGAACCTTGAGACCGGGAGCAAAATCTGACCGAGGACGTGCGGTGCGGGTCCGGTCGGCGTGCACCACAAGCCTCGGTATTACTCAAACCCTTCATTGGGCGCCGGTCGGACCCGTGCCGCCCGTCGCAGGGAGGATTTTGCTGGCGGTCTCAGAAATCTATGGCGCCCCACCTCCCTCCCCGCTACTATTTCCGCCCCTAAATCGATGCCGCGGCGGATGTTCCGCCGAGCACGCATCCGCTACCCAGGAGAACGCATGGCCGTCCGAATCCGCCTGTCCCGTTGCGGCCGCAAGAACCGGCCGCATTACCGCATTGCCGTGTACGACGCCCAGACGCGCCGCGACGGCCGCTACCTCGAGCTGCTCGGCCACTACGACCCGCTCGTCCACGATCCGAAGGCCAAGCTGAAGCTTGAGACGGACCGCCTGACGGCCTGGGTCGGCAAGGGCGCGCTTGCGACCCCCGCGGTCGCGCAGCTCTTCCGCCACTGCGGCCTCAAGATGCCGGTCGCGCCGAAGACCGCGGCGCCCAAGGCGAAGACGGCCAAGCCGGCCGCGAAGCCGGCGGCGAAAGCGGCTCCGAAGAAGTAGCGTGGCCGCCCCGAAGCTGCCGCCGCCGGGAGTTCGCTGGACAGGCGGGCAGCGCGGCTTCCTGAAGGTGCTGGACCAGACGGAACTCCCCGCGCGGGTACGGTGGCGAAGCTGCCGGAACCCGCGCGATGTTTTTGACGCCATCCGCAGGCTGCAGGTGCGCGGGGCGCCGCTCATCGGGATCGCCGCGGCGTACGGGATGGTGCTCGCGGCGCGGGGTTGCAGCACGCTCGCGCAGTTCGAGCGCGCCGGCGCGAGGCTCAGCGCCTCCCGCCCGACCGCCGTCAACCTCGCCTGGGCCGTCAGGCGCATGCTCTCCCTCCGGACGCTTAACCCGCGCGCACTCCTTGTCGAGGCAATGCGGATTCACGCGGAAGACCGGTCGGCGTGCGCGCGGATCGGAAGGTACGCGTACCTGCTGCTGAAGGAACCGGTGCTCACGCACTGCAACGCCGGCTCGCTGGCCACCGGCGGCGCGGGGACGGCGCTGTCGGGAATCTATGAAGCGCTCGCGCGGCGCGGCAAGGCGTGGGTCTTCGCCACCGAGACCCGCCCGCTCTTCCAGGGCGCCCGCCTCACCGCCTGGGAGCTGTCGCGCGCGGGCGTGGACGTGACGCTGCTCGTGGACGGCGCCGCGGCCGGGCTGATCGCTTCGGGACGTGTCAGGAGCGTCATCGTCGGCGCGGACCGCATCGCCGCCAACGGGGACGTGGCCAACAAGGTCGGAACCTACGGCCTCGCACTCGCCGCCCGCGAGCACGGTATTCCCTTCTTCGTCGCCGCGCCGATCTCCACGTTCGACCCCTCGACGCCGACCGGCAAGGGCATCCTGATCGAGCAGCGCGACGCCCGCGAAGTCCACTCCCCTGCAGGCCGCCGCGTCGCCGCCCGCGGCATCGGCGTCTGGAACCCGGCGTTCGACGTCACGCCCGCCGCACTGGTCACCGCCATCATCACCGAGGAGGGCGTGGTGAAGCGCCCCACCGCGGGCGGCGTCCGCAGGCTCCTCCGGCGCGCGGAGCACCAGCGAGGACGATGAAGCGCTCGTTCGACGTCGTCGTCGTGGGCGCCGGGATCTATGGCTGCGCCATCGCGCACGCCCTCGCTCCCTCCCGCGCGCGCGTGGCGCTCCTCGAGCGCGACGCCGAGCCCGCCTGCGGCCCGACGCGCCGATCCGGCGCCTGCACGCGCCAGTTCTACGGTGACGCCCGCCTCTCCGCCCTCTCCCGCGAGACTCTCGAACTCGCCTGGAACCGCTGGCCCGCCTACACCGGCCTGCGCGACCCCGAAGGCGCCCACGATCGTTGCGGCACCCTCCTGATTGCCCCGCCCGCATCCGCCCGCGGCCTCTCCATCATCCACCTGCCCCCGCGCGTCGACGCCGTGGACCTCTTCGCCGGGAACCTGCGGAAAGGCGGCGTCCGCAGATTCGAGGTGCTGGCCGGCCGGGACCTGGAGAAGCGGTTTCCGTGGCTCCGGCTGAAGGGAGTTCGGGGGTTGTGGGAGAGCGAGTCGGGCTACATGAACGAACCCGCGTCCGCGGCGCGCGACCTCTTGCGCGCCGCGCGAAGAAAGAACAGCCGCTTCGAGCCCTGCTTCGGCCGCCACGTCACTGCCGTTCGCCGGGAGAGGGGCGGGTGGCGCGTCGAGACCCCGGCCGGTCCCCTGTCCTGCGGATCCGTCGTCCTCGCCGCCGGCGCCTGGACAGCCGCCCTGCTCCCCTTCCCCGTCGGCCACGGCCACCGGCTCCGCGTCGCGCGGGTCCGCTCGTCGTTCCTGGGAGGGCTCCCCGGGCCACACCCCGTCGTCGCCGATGTCGGCGGCGGCGCCTACTTCCGCCGACGCGGCACCGGGCTTTTCGCGGCCAATCTCGCCGCCGAGGAGGAAACGCTCCGCCGTCCGGACGACCTCGACCCTCGCTGCGACCGCTACCGCGACGCCGAGCGCGCTGCCAGCGCTCGCTTCCGTACACTCGCCCGCACAACGCCCGCGGCCGCCGCCACCATCTACGACGTCAATCGCCGGGACGGCAATCCCGTCGTCGACCGCCTCGCCCCCGGCCTTTACTGCGCGTGGCTCTTCTCCGGCCACGGATTCAAGTTCGCTCCCTCGATCGCCGACCGCCTCGCCGCCGCCGTCTTCGCCGGCGTCGCCCCCCGGATCGATCCTTTCACCGCAGACCGCTAGACCTTCCCGAGTTCGACCGTCTCCAGCGCATCCGTCGCCAGATCGAGAAGCGCAAACGTGTACGTCGCCGC
The DNA here is from genome assembly GCA_963706735.1 of uncultured Planctomycetia bacterium. Lineage (GTDB taxonomy): Bacteria > Planctomycetota > MHYJ01 > WSZJ01 > WSZJ01 > WSZJ01. The sequence goes on along the minus strand of CAVPNQ010000156.1, from coordinate 694 downwards.
GCGATACAGCGCGCCCGGGTTGATGAGCCGCGCACGGCCCATCCGCCGGTCGTCCCGCCGGTGCGTGTGCCCGTAGAGCACGTAGTCGAACTTCCCGGAATCCAGCGCTTCCCTCAGCGGCGCTTCCCAGTCGCCGTGCGCCACGAAGAAGCGCTTCCCGCCGATCTCGAGGTCCAGGCGCGGCGCGAAGGCGCCGCCGATGCGTTCGGCGGCGGCGGTGAGCTCGCGCGCGGAGTCGTTGTTGCCCAGGCACACGCGGAAGTTGAAGCCGCGGAAGAGTTCGACGGTGGAGGCGGAGACGACGTCGCCGCAGTGGATGACGTGGGAGACGCCGCGGTCGCGGAGGATGCGGACGGCCTGCTCGACGGCCGCCTCGTTGTCGTGCGAGTCGGACACGATGCCCACGGGAGCGGACATGCTGGCCTCTCTCCCCCCGGGTTGTAAAAAAACCCCGGGGCTCGTCGCCCCGGGGTTCCCGTTTTGAATCGACCGTCCTACGTTCCCGCCGCCGACTCCTTGCCCTTCTTCTCCTTCGCCGTGGCGCCCGACGCCTTCGACTTCTTAGTCGCCTTGGCCGCCGGCTCCGGGGCTTCTTCCGGCTTCTCGGCCTTCACCACCAGCTCCAGGATCGCCCGCTCGCCGCCGTCCCCGAGCCGCGTCGCCGCATACTTCGCGTTGTCGCTCCAGCGCGATC
>CAVPNQ010000155.1:0-17676 GCA_963706735.1 uncultured Planctomycetia bacterium | reverse complement strand
CGCCTTCTCGGGGTCCGCGAGCAGTTTACAGACGTACGAGTCGGGCGAGGGGTTCCGTTTGCGCTCCGCGAATACGTCGAGCAGGTCATTGAGAACAGTGCGGGACGGGAAGGGCTTCTTTGCAAAGCACGAGTAATCCCCGGTGTGGCAGGTGGGCCCGGCGGGGACGACACGGGCGAGAATCGCGTCGCGGTCGCAGTCGCGGTGCATCGAGACGACCTTGAGCGTGTTGCCGGACGACTCGCCCTTTTTCCAGAGCTTGCCGCGCGAACGGCTCCAGAAATGGAGAAGACCGGTACGCTTTGTCTGGCGAAGCGCCTCGGCGTTGGCGTAGCCGAGCATGAGGACGTTGTTGGTGCGGGCGTCCTGGGCGATGACGGGAACGAGTTCGTCGGTCTTCTTCAATCGGTTCGCCTCTCAGGGGGTATGGGGAGCACGATCCTGACCGGGATTCCTGCGTCCCACAGTTCCGTTTTCACCTTTCCGACCGTCGTTTCCCCGCGGTGGAACATTCCCGCCGCAAGGGCCGCGGCCGCCTTCCCCTCCGTCAGCACCCGGCGCATGTGCTCCGCGTTTCCGGCTCCGCCGCTCGCGATCACCGGCACGCTCACGGCTTCCGCCACCGCCCGCGTGAGGTCGATCTCGTATCCGTCGCTGGTCCCGTCCCGGTCGATCGACGTCAGCAGGATTTCTCCCGCCCCGCGGCGCGCGGCTTCCTTCGCCCATGCCACGGCGTCCAGCCCCGTCGGCTTCTTGCCGCCGCTCACCCAGACCTTCCACCCACCGCCTTCCCGCTTCGCGTCGATCGCGCACACCACGCACTGCGCGCCGAAGGCGTCCGCACACTCCGTCATGAGCTCGGGCCGGGCGACCGCGGAAGAGTTCATCGACACCTTGTCGGCCCCGCTGCGCAGCAGGGCACGCACGTCATCGAAAGTCCGCACGCCGCCCCCGACGGTGAGCGGGATGAAGAGCGTCTCCGCGGTCCGGCGCACGACGTCCAGCATCGTCCCGCGCCCTTCTTCGGTCGCGGAAATGTCGAGGAACACGACTTCGTCCGCCCCCTGCGCCTCGTACCGCGCGGCCATCAGCGCCGGGTCGCCCATGTCGGCGAGGTCCTGGAAACGCACGCCCTTGACGACGCGGCCGCCCTTCACGTCGAGGCACGGGATGATGCGCGGGGCGGGGCCGTTCATTCCGACCATTCCACCTTCGCCTTCGTGCTTTTCATGGCCCCGGTGCGGCGCGTCGCCAGCTTGAGCGCCATCCCGAGCGACTTGAACGCCGCTTCGACGATGTGGTGCTCGTCGCGGCCGCGCAGGATGTCCACGTGGAGGTTGATGCGGGCGTCCATGGCGAAGGACCGGAAGAAGTGCACGTAGTCCGGGTCCGGGAGGGGTGCGTCGCAGAACGGGCGGTCCACGATGTCCACGGCGCTCAGGACCAGAGCGTCGTCCATCGGGCAGACCGCGTGCGCGATCCGCTCCACGGGCGCGTCGCCGAGCGCGTCGCGGAACGCCTTCCCGAGGACGATCGCGACGTCCTCCTCGATGTGGTGCGTGTTGTCGCCCGTCGCGCGCAGCTTCAGGTTCCACCCCGCGTAGCGCGCGAGCGTCTCCACCATGTGCTTCGTGAATTGCCGCTCGATCTCGACGGAGTACTTCCCCTCGCCGTCCACCTCGAGTTCGACCTCGATCGACGTTTCCTTCGTCTTACGCCGGAGCTTCCTGGACCGCACGCAGCGCCTCTTCGAAATTCAGTTTCCCGAAATAAAGCGCGGACCCGACCACGGCGCCGGCCAGCCCGGCGTCGCGCGCTTTCCTCACGTCGTCCACGGTCGTCACGCCGCCCGAGAGAAGCACGGGATGGGCGGAAGCGGCCACGACTTTCTTCACGGGTTTCCAGTCGACGCCGGCGGTGCGTCCCTCGACGCTGACGTTGGTGTAGAGCACGGCGGCCAGGGGCGCGTCCTTGAGTTTCGCCAGGAGTTCGAGGACACCGACGCCCGCTGGCGCGGTCCAGCCCTTGACGAGCAGGTCCAGCCCGCGCGCGTCCGCCGCGAGGATGACGCGCCCGGGACGCCGCATCGCGGCCGCTTCCAGCCACTCGGGGTCCGTCACCGCCCGGGTGCCGCAGACGATCCGGGAAGCGCCCATCCGGATGGCGTCCCAGATCGCCTCGTCCGTGCGCACGCCGCCGCCGAACTGCACGGGGATCTTGACCGCCTTCACGATCTTCTTGACGACGTCCCGGTTCGAACCGGTCCCGAACGCCGCGTCGAGGTCGACGACGTGAAGCAGCCTGGCGCCGCGCTTTTCCCAGTCCAGGGCGAGGGCGACCGGGTCCTCCCCGACGACCTTCTCGGTCGAGGCCTCGCCGCCCACCATGCGCACGGCCTTGCCGCCGCGGATGTCCACCGCCGGGATCAGTGTGAACGCGCTCACGCGACGGACTCCGCATAGGCCACGAAGTTGCGCAGAAGGACCTGCCCGGCGGCGCTGGACTTCTCGGGGTGGAACTGGACGCCGAACACGTTTCCGCGGCGCCAGGCGGCCGCGAACGGCCCTGCGTAGTCGGCGGTCGCCAGCGCGCCCGCCGGACCCGCGGCGAACGAGTGGACGAAGTAGAAGTATTCTCCGGAGGGGATCCCCTCGAAGAGCGGGCCGCCCGCGTGGGCGACGCGCGACCAGCCGATGTGGGGAAGGGTCGGGGCCGTGAGCCGCCGGACCGCCCCGGGGAGGAGGCCCAGGCCACGCGCGTCCCCCTCCTCGCTCGAGTCGAACATCACCTGCATCCCGACGCAGACGCCGAGGGCCGGTGCGCCGGAAGCGAGCTTTTGACGCAGCGCGTCAGCGGCGGGCGCCAGCTGCGCCATCACGCGATGGGCCGACCCGACTCCCGGCAGCACCACGCACGCGGCGGATTCCAGGTCGCGCGCTTCCCCGCTCACGCGCACGCGCGCCCCGGCGCGCTCGAGGGCTTTCGCCAGCGAGTGCAGGTTTCCGACACCGTAGTCGAAGACGGTGGTTTCGATCATCGGAGGACCTTCGCGAGCACCCCGAGGAACCGGGCATTGGTGCGACTGTCGCCGACGGTCACCCGGACGCAGCCGGCGAGCGACGGGTGATGCCCCGAGACGTCCCTCACGAGGATCCCGCCCGCCTTCAATCCTTCCGCGGCCGGCTTCGGCGGTTTCATCAGGAAGAAGTTGGCGTCGCTTTCCCACGTGCGGCAGCCGAGTTTCCGGACCGCCGCCATGAGTTTTTCCCGCTCCCGCGGCAGCACGGAGACGCTCTTCTTCCAGTACGCCCTCTCGACCAGGGCGCGTGCCGCCACGCGCTCCGAGAAGCTGGAGACGTTGAAGGGCGGCTTGGCGCGGCGCATGGCGTCGATGAGGGCCGGTTGCGCGACGGCATACCCCACGCGCAGGCCTGCGAGCCCGTGCGCCTTCGAAAACGTGCGCAGAACGATGAGGTTCCGAGATCGGCGCGTTTCCGGGACCAGGTCCTGCCCGCAGAAGTCCGCGTACGCCTCGTCCACCGCAACGATCCCGTTCGACCTCTTCGCAAGTTCCCTCAACTGCTCCGCGGGAAACGCGTTGCCGGTCGGATTGTTCGGCGATGCCACCATGATCACCTTCGCACGCGTCGCCAGCAGCCCTTCGACGTCCAGGTTCCACCGCCGGCCGTCGTCCTCCAGAGGGATCTCGATCGCCCGGCCGAGATTCACCGCGGCGTAAAACCGGTACATCACGAAAGCCGGCACCGGGTACGCCATCGCGTCCCCCGCGTCGAGAAACGTCTTCGCCAGGAGGTCGATCAGCTCGTCGCAGCCGTTCCCCGCCATGAACCAGGACCGCGGCAGCCCGTGCTGCTTCGACAGCGCCTCGCAGAGCAACTCCGAGTTTTCCGTCGGGTACTGGTTCGACCCCAGCCGCGACGCCGCGCGCGCTTCCTTCAGCACCGCAGGGTTCTGCCCGAGCAGGTTCGTGTTCGCGTGCATCGGCACCAGCCCGGGAGCGTCCATCTCGTACCCAGGCACTTTCACGCTGCGAAGCGGCGTGCGGAGAAGCGGCATCCCCGGATTCTCCACGCCCCCCGTCGCCTCCACGACCGCGGACGGACGCTTCACAGCCGCATCCGCCTCTCCGCAGCCCGGGCGTGCCCTTCGAATCCCTCGGCGCGCGCGATCGGCGCGGCGATGTCCCCGAGGTGCCTCGCCCCGCGATCCGTCACGGTGATGTACGGAACGGTGCGGACGAACGAGCCGGAGCTCAGGGACCCGAAGCGCCGCGACTCTCCGCCGCTGGGGATGACGTGGTTGGTCCCGGCGCAGTAGTCGCCGTGAACCACGCTGGCGTAGTCGCCGGCGAAAACGGCGCCGGCGGTGGTGACCTTGTCCAGAAGCGCGCGCGGGTCCTGGCCGAGAAGCATGAGGTGCTCCGGGGCGAACTCGTTGATGAACGCGATGGCTTCGGGGCCGGAAGCGGCGACGAAGATACGGCCGTTCTTGCGAAGGGCTTCCTCGGCGATGGCCTTGCGCGGAAGGTCGGCAAGCTGGCCGGCGAGTTCCTCGTTCACCTGGCTGCCCCAGGCCGCGTCCGTCGTGACGACCACGCAGACGGCCTGCGGGTCGTGTTCCGCCTGCGCGATCAGTTCCGCGGCCGCCAGGTCGGCGCCGCTCCGCCCGTCGGAAACGACCATGACCTCGCTCGGTCCCGCGAGGAAGTCGATGGCCGTGTCCTCCGACACGATCTTCTTCGCCGCCGTCACATACGCGTTGCCGGGGCCGACGATTTTCTCGACCTTCGCGATCTGCTTCGTCCCGTAAGCCATCGCGGCGATCGCCTGCGCGCCGCCCACAGCGTAGACCTCGTCCACTTCGGCCAGCTTCGCGGCGAAGAGCACCGACGCCGGCACCTTCCCGTCCGGGCCCGGCGGGGTGCACAGGATGACCCGCTTGACCTTCGCGACCTTCGCCGGGAGGCACGTCATCAGCACGCTGGACGGATAAGCCGCGCGCCCTCCCGGCACATACGCCCCCGCGCTCTCGAGCGGCATGACGTTCATCCCCACGCGCCACGTCGGCCGCCCCGGCACCACGCTCGCCTCGAGCGACTTCGGCAGCAGCAGTTCCTGCCACCGCCGGATGTGCTCCGCCGCTTCCCTCATCGCCTTCGCCACCGCCGGGTCCACTTCCTGCTCCGCCCGCGCGATCGCCCCCGCGTCAACCCGGAAGACCTCCAGGTCCGCCTTGTCGAACTGCTTCGTATACGCCGACAGCGCCGCATCCCCCCGCTGCCGCACGTCGTCCACGATCCGCTGCACGTCCCCCGTCACCTCGGCCAGCGTCTTCGTGACCCGGTGCGCCAGGGCGCGCCGCTCTTCGGGGCGAAGGGACCCGATCTCAACGATCCGCAGCATTCGGCTTCTCCGATCCTGAGGGGGAAATCTCCGGCGAGGACGTTCCGCCGGGCCGCCGGGATCCCGGCAGCCCGCGGGTCTAAAGCACCATGCGCTCGATCGGCAGCACGAGGATGCCGGTCGCGCCGATCTTCTTCAGCTTCGGCATCAGCCCGTTGATCGACTTCTCCGCGACCACCGAGTGAATCGCCACCATCCCGTCCGATCCCGCCAGGTTCATCACCGTCGGGCCCGAAATCCCCGGAAGGAGCCCCTTCACGTCCTCCAGCGCCGCCCGCGGCACATTCGCCATCAGGTACCGCTTCTCCTTCGCCGCCATCACGCTCGACATTGCCGCCACGATCTCGTGAACCGCGTCCTGCTTCTCGGCGCACTTCCGCGCATTCCCGATCAGCACGGCTTTCACTTCGCAGATGTTTGCAATCGGGGTGAGGTGGTTCTTCCGAAGCGTGGACCCGGTTTCTGCGAGGTCGGTGATGAGGTCCGCGACGCCGATGTAGGGCGTGATTTCCGTGGCACCGGACACCGGCACGACCGTCAGGCGCTTGCCCTGCGACTCGAAATAACGGCGGGTGATGTTCGGGAACGAGGTCGCGACGACGGCCGCCTCCGGGATGTCCTCGATCTTCTTCATCATCGAGTGTTCGGGCACCGCCACGACCAGCTTGCATTCGCCGAAATCGAGGGAAAGCAGCGTCTCGACCTCGGCCCCGGTCTCCTGCACGAGATCGCTTCCCGTGATCCCGATGTCCGCAGCGCCCAGGTCGATGAACTCGGGAATATCGTCCGCGCGCGAGAACAGGATCTCGATCGCGCCTCCCGCGAGCACGGACACGAGCGTCCTTCCCGCTCCGGAAACGGGCAGGCCGATGTCGCGGAACAACTCAAGGCACGGCTCGGACAGCCTCCCCTTGTTGGGGATTGCAATCTTCAGGGGGGCCATTACTTCTTCTTCAGCTCCGCAATCTGTTCGTCGATGGAAGGGCTGCAGGCGAGCCCGGGTTTCTCTTTCTTGAGGGTTTCCAGGATGGCGACGGCGTTGCGGGTCGGGATGAGTTTTCCCTTCGTGAAGGGATACACGGCCGCGACGAGCCGGGCCGGAAACTTCGTGAGGGCGTCGTCGGCCCAGCCGGAGAAGAACCCGGCGTTCGACGTCACGGCCGACTTGAAAAGCGACAGCGTGGTTTCCTTCCAGTCCGTCTTTTCCTTCCCGGAGAAGACCGCCATGGCGACTTCGGCGGACAGCTGGTACTTGCCCGCCTCCGCCGCAAAGATGGCGAATTTCTGGGCCATCGTCCCGTCGGTCGCGGTGAGCAGCTTCCCGGCGTCCTCCGGGGCGATCGTGACGCCATTGGTCTTGAGCCGGTCGCGAAGCTGGTTTTCGATCAGGGTCGCGCGCTGGGTCAGGGCCTGCCGCGCCCGCTTCTCGCGGGTGTCGTTCTCGACGTCGCCGCTGACCACGGAGCCGGGGAAGTGCGACCACTCGAGGAGCACCCTGAGCCACGCGGTGGCCTCGGCGATTCCGCCTTCTTTCTTGTCGATGATGGCCTGGCTTTCGGAAATGCGCTCCAGGGCGCTGACGAGCTTGTAGTAAGCGGGCTTGGTGCGGTCCCGGTCGCGATCGCCGAGGCCGAGGCCGAGTTCATCGGCGGTCACGCTGTACCCCCGCCACATCTTCAGCGAGGACGCGAGGTCGAGGGTTCCCTCGATCATCGCCAGGTAGTTGTCCCAGAGTTCCTCTTCGAGGATCGTCACCTCGTGCGTGTAGGCGACCTCGTTTTTCTCCCAGAACACCTTGTCGACGGTGACGACCCAGTCGTGCTTTTCGCCGGAGGTTCCCGGGGGGGAGAGGTATTTCCGGACCATGGTGCGCGTCCCGTGGACCCGGAAGTAGAGGTCGGTCTTGTCCTCGGCGTCCTTCATCCTGTCCATGATTCCGCCGCCGACGACTTCCCAGGTCGTCTTGGGTTCGATGACGTTGGCGGCGGTGAGGCTGGAGCCGGTCGCGGAACCGTGGTCCGAGCGGGAGATCATGTAGCGGTCCAGGTTGTAGACCGTGACGACGCCCTTCAGCTTCACGACGTGGAGAACGGTGAGGTAGTCCTGGTTCTTCTGGTCCTCCGGGACGGCGACGGGGATCCAGCCGCCGGTGCCGGAATCGACATCCCCGGGCGGCTTGCCCGGATCATCGGTCGAAGGCGGCTTCGTCGCCCCGGGATTCGCAGGCCCCGTCCCCGTGCCGACCTGGCCGTGACCGCCGGTGACAGGACCGGGGTTCTTGACGGGAGGCGACTTCTTTCCGCACCCTGCGACGAGCAGGGTTGCGAAGACCGCGACCGACAGGATGCGAAGCATGAAATCGTTTCCTCAGAAGGAGTTGCGGCAGCTGTACAACTTTACTTCCGTTTCGCCCGGGGCGCAAGAAGGCACGGGCGCGGCGCCGCGGGTGGGCGGAATTGTCAGGTTTCCTGCTCTTTCAGGATTTGAGAATTCGTGGGCGAAGCGGCGTTCTGATGTGTTTAAGACGCGCCGACAGCCCCCTTCGTTCCCCCGAATCCGGGGCGCCGAGCCGTCTCCTTGCCCCTCCATTCGCCGAGGTGTATAACTCCCGCACCCATGGACTACAAAAGCACCGTCCTCCTGCCCAAGACAGAGTTCCCCATGCGCGCCGAGCTCCCGAAGCGCGAGCCCGAGCTGCAGAAAAAGTGGGATGAGTCCGGCCTCTACTCGAAGATCCGCGCGGCCCGAAAGGGAGCCCGGAAATACGTGCTTCACGACGGCCCGCCGTACGCCAATGGAAACGTTCACATCGGCACCGGCCTGAACAAGATCCTCAAGGACGTCGTCGTGAAGTTCCACTCCATGCTCGGCGCCGACGCGCCGTACGTCCCGGGCTGGGACTGTCACGGCCTCCCGATCGAGAACAAGGTCGCCGAGGAACTCGGCCCCGCCTTTCGCACCACAGACCCGACGGAGGTCCGCACCCGCTGCGAGGCCTACGCCCGGAAATTCATCGACATCCAGCGCCGCCAGTTCAAGTCCCTCGGCGTCCTCGGCGACTGGGAACGCCCCTACCTCACCATGGACCCTTCCTACGAGGCCGGCGTCCTCGACTGCTTCCTCGACCTCATGGAGCGCGGCAAGATCAACCGCAAGCTCCGCCCGATCCACTGGTGCGTCCGCGACGAAACCGCCCTCGCGGAAGCCGAGGTCGAGTACGCCGACATCTCCTCCCCCGCCATCACCGTCGCCTTCGACCTCGTCCCCGGCAGCCACCCCTTCTCCAGGGAAAAGGCCGCCATCGTCATCTGGACCACCACCCCCTGGACCCTTCCCGCCAACCTCGCGGTCGCCGTCCACCCCCAGGCGGAATACGCCCTCGTCGAGTGCGCCGGCCGGAAACTCGTCGTCGCCGACGCCCTCGCCGCCAAGGCCCTCGCGAAAGTCGGGCCGGTCACCGTCCTCGCAAAAGCCCGCGGCGCCGAACTCGAAGGAATGGAGTACGAACATCCCTTCATGAAGCGCCGTTCGCCCGTCGTGCTGGCGGACTACGTGACGCTGACGGACGGCACGGGCTGCGTCCACACGGCGCCCGGACACGGGCATGAGGACTACCAGACCGGTCGCCGCTACAACCTCGAAATTCTGAATCCCGTCGGGCCGAACGGCGTGTACGACGAGCGCGCGGGGATGTTCGCGGGGAAGCGAGTCCCGGCCGTGGACCCCGAGGTGGTGGCGCAGCTTCGAAGCACGGGACACCTGCTCAACGAGGAGAAGGTCTCCCACTCCTACCCGCACTGCTGGCGGTGCCACCGTCCCATCATCTTCCGCGCCACCGAGCAGTGGTTCATCGAAATCGACGACTCGCGCGAGCAGGCACTCGCCGAAGTCCGCCGCACCCGGTGGGTCCCGGGCTGGGGCGAAACGCGCATCTCCTCGATGATCCAGTCGCGCCCGGACTGGTGCGTCTCGCGCCAGCGTCTCTGGGGCGTGCCGATTCCCGCGTTCTTCTGCGAAAAGTGCGGCAAGGCGATCACCGACCCCAGGCCGCTTCGCCGCATCCGCGACCTGTACGCAAAGGAAGGCGCCGGTATCTGGTACCGCAAGTCGGCCGCCGAACTTCTCCCCGATCCGCCGGCCTGCGCCTGCGGCCACGGGACGTACCGGAAGGGCAACGACATCTTCGACGTCTGGTTCGAGTCCGGGTCAAGCCACCGCTCCGTCCTCATGGCCAACCCGGACCTGCACTTCCCCGCCGATTGCTACCTCGAGGGAACCGACCAGCACCGCGGCTGGTTCCAGTCATCGCTCATCCCGTCCGTCCTCACCAACGGCCAGAGCCCGTTCAAGGCCTGCGTCACCCACGGGTTCGTCGTGGACGACGGTGGCGACAAGATCTCGAAGTCCAAGGGCGCAATGGACGTCGAGCAGTTCGTGAAACAGTTCGGCGCGGACGTCATCCGCCTCTGGATCGCATCCGTGAATTTCACGGACGACATCCCCTATTCGAAGAAGCGCTTCGACGAAATCGCCGAGGTCTACAAGAAATGGCGGAACACGTTCCGCTACCTGCTGGGCGCGATCGCGGATTACGACCCGGCGCACCGCGAGACGGCCCTCTGGGAAATCGACCGCTGGGCCCTTCACAGGCTCGGAGCCCTCATCGTGAAGGTCGAGCAGCTGATGAACGACTTCGACTTCGCGCATGCCACGCATGAGATCAACTCGTTCATCGTGACGGACCTGTCGGCGTTCTACCTCGACGCCGTGAAGGACCGGCTCTACACATTCGCTCCCGCGTCGTCCGGCCGCCGGGCGGCCCAGACGGTCGTCCACGAGATCGCTTCGGCCCTCGCGCGCCTCGCGGCGCCCGTGCTCTGCCACACGGCGGAGGAGTTCTGGGGATACCTGCCCGGGAAGAAGGATGAATCGGTGCACCTCGCGCGCTGGCCGCAGCCGCCGGTGTCCGGGTTCTCAAAGGAACTGGAGGCCGACTGGGACCGGCTGTTCCGCGTCAGCCGTGACCTGGGAAGAGAAATTGAGAAACTGCGGGCCGCCAAGACGATCGGCAAATCGACGGAAGCGGTCGTGGATCTCGTGACGGAGGACGCCGCGTGGTTCGAAGCGCTCTCAAAGCGCGCGGACGACCTGGCCGGGACATTCCTGGTCAGCGAGGTACGGCTGCACCGCGGGCAACTCCCGGGGACGGTCAAGGGAACCGACGCGCCGCAGGTGTCGCTGGCCGTCGCAAAGTCGTCCTATCCCAAGTGCGAACGCTGCTGGAACATGCGCCCCGGCATCGGCCAGTCCACTGCCCACCCGTCGTGCTGTCCCCGCTGCGTCGCCGTCCTGGCCGAACTCGGCAAATGACCCCGCCGCTGCGGCTCGCCGTCCTCCTCAGCGGAGCGGGCCGCACGCTTCAGAACATCGTCGACCGGATTTCCGCCGGGACCCTGGACGCCCGCATCGCCGTCGTCCTCAGTTCCAAGCGGGGCGTCGCCGGCCGCGAAATCCCGCTCCGGCACGGATTCCCTCTCGTGGAGATGTTCCGCTCCCGCTTCCCGGACGACGCCTCATGGGGCGCCGCCGTCCACGCCGCCATCGATCCCTTCCGCCCCGACCTCGTCGTCCTCGCCGGCTTCCTTCACTACCTCCCCGTTCCACCCGGCTGGCGCGGCCGCGTCGTCAACATCCACCCGTCGCTTCTCCCGAAATTCGGCGGCAAAGGCATGTACGGACATCACGTCCACGAGGCCGTGATCGCCGCCGGTGAAAAAGAAAGCGGTTGCACGGTTCATTGGGTCGACGAGGTGTACGATCACGGCGGCACGATCCTGCAGAAGCGCGTGCCGGTGCTCCCGGGGGACACTGCCGAGGCGCTGGCGAAGAGGGTCTTCGAGCGGGAGTGCGAGGCCTTTCCTGAGGCGATCGCGATGCTGGCACGGGGAGAACGCCGATGAACGGGCGGATGCTGGCGCTGGCCGCGGGATACATCGCCGCCTGGACCGTCGTCTGGTGGGTCGCGACCGGCCCCGGGCGTGATTCGGCGGCGATCCTGACCCGCCTCGAGAAGTCCCCTCCCCGCGACGCCGCTCCCATATTGCGGGAACTCACCGCCGTCTACGCCGGCTCGCCCCGCCAGGCGAGCGCCGATTTCTCGACGTTTCCCGGACTCCAGCCGCTGATCGCAGGCGCCGCCGCCCCCGTTCCGGATTGCCTTGCCTTCGTCGAGAATTCGCTCGACGCACTCGCTCCCGACGGCCGCCTCTCCGTCACGCTCTCTCTCTGTATCAACGACGCTCCCACCCTGAACGAGAAGGGCTCATGGTCCGGCAACGAGCCGATCCGGCCCCGCAAGGACGCCCTTCCCGCACTTCGGCGCCTCCTCGATCGCGAGACCTCCCAGCCGATCGCCGTTCTCCTTGCCACTGCTCTCGCCGCCGGGGGCCAGAAGCCCACGGCGGACGCGATCTTTGAAAGTTCCAGGAACATGAAACGGCCGCTGGCCTCGCGAACCGCCGAGCTGATCGTGCTCTCCGAACGCCGCGACGGCCCCGCAGAACTCCGGCGCGCCCTTCGAGACTCCCTCATCCCCGACGATGCCGCTTCCGCCCTCGTCGAGTCCGGCGTTCTCGATCGCGACCCGGCCTGGCGCCTCTTCGCCCTGGAGTGGGCCTGCAACCCCGATCACGCGGTCGCCGCCGGCGGCGCATTCACCGCCCTTTACGACCTGCTGCCCGCGGAGCGCGACCGGCTCTGGGGGGCCTTGAACGCGACCGCGCGCGGGAAGCGCGTTCCGCTGATGCTGGCGCTGATGAGACGCACGGGCTGGCCGGCGGCGTACCGGCGATGGTGGATGGGGGTTTACGAAGAAGAGAGCAAGGCGGTGCCGGACCTGGAGTCGCAACTGGCCGGCGGGGACGTGGGGACGTTCGCGCGGTGGGCGACGGAGGAAAAGGACACCCAGGCGGCGATGGCGATCCGGGCCGTGCTCGAGCGGTTGCGCGCCGCGGCCGCTGCGAAAGCCATGCGGTAGAACAATTACCGGACGTCCGCCAGCCGGACGCGCCGCGCCTTCGACAGTTCCGCAACCCGCGTCCCCGAGTAGTCGCGCTCGAGTTCCCTCAGGATCAGCTCTGCGTTGAAGATGTCCCGCTTCTTCTCCACCAGCAGGTCCGCGACGCGGAATCCCAGCGCCATCTTCTTCTCCGGATCCTCCACCATCCCCAGTGCCGCCCGGAGTTCCGCAATTCCCTGGTCGTCGTCCCCTGACTTCAGGTAGGCCTCGCCGAGTCGCCGCCGCGTTTCCGCATGCCCGGGCTGCCCCAGCGCCGCCGCCCGGTACAGCCGGATCGCCGCTTCCATGTCCCCCCGCCGCTCCGCCGCCTCCGCCTGGTCGAACGTCGGCTCGACCTTGAGCTTGTGGTCTCCGACCGCCATGGTGCGCATGCGCATGACCCACACCGCGAAGAAATAGGCCACGCTCCCGCCGTAAATCATCCCGGCGGGCACGACCGCGACGACGCCCGTCCAGCTCATCCCGTTGGCCCGGTGGAACAGCCCGCCGCTCAGGATGGCCCAGAGGATCACGGCCACATGGAAGCGCCCGTCGTCGCGCAGGTGCTCGGTCCGCAGGGTGACATACCCCGCGGCGAGGCCGCCGCCGTAAAGCATCACGAGCGTCAGCGCGAGGAGCATCGTCAGGCCTTCTCGAGGATCGCCGGGTTCCTCATCCGCCGCCGCGCCTCGTCGAAAGTGACCTGGCCCGTCAGGTAGAGTTCTTTCAGCGAGGCGTCCAGCGTGATCATCCCCTCGCGCGCATGGGTCTCCATCACGGTATAGATCTGGTGCGTCTTCCCGTCGCGCACCAGGTTCGCTATCGCCGCGTTGTTCTTCAGCACCTCGCAGGCCACCACGCGTCCCTTCCCGTCCGAGGTCCGGATCAGGCGCTGGGTCACGACGGCCAGAAGCGACATCGACAGCTGGGCGCGGACCTGCGACTGCTGGTGGCTCGGGAAGACGTCGATGAGGCGGTCGATCGCCTGCACGGAGTCGTTGGTGTGGAGCGTCGCGAGCACGAGGTGCCCGGTCTCGGCCGCCGTGATTGCCGCGGCGATGCTCTCGGGGTCGCGCATCTCGCCGACGAGGATGACGTCCGGCGCCTGCCGCATCACGTGCTTGAGCGCGTTCGCGAACGAATGCGTGTCGTCGCCCACCTCGCGCTGCTCGATCACGCTCTTCTTGTTCTTGTGCAGGAACTCGATCGGGTCCTCGATCGTCACCACGTGCGCCTTCTTCTGCTCGTTGATCAGGTTGATGATCGCGGCCAGCGTCGTGCTCTTCCCGTGCCCCGTGGGGCCGGTGATGAGGAAGAGCCCCATCGGCGAGAGGCCGAACTCCTCGAGAACCTTGGGCAGCCCCAGTTCCTTCAGGACCGGGATCCGGTCCGGGATGAGCCGGAAGGCCGCGCCGACGTTCCCGCGCTGCTGGAAGACGTTTCCGCGGAAGCGGTGCACGTCCTCCACCGTGAGCGAGAAATCGAGCTCCTTTTCGCGCTCGAAACGGGCGATCTGCTCGGGGCGGAGCACGTCGTAGACGAGCTTCTTCGTCTGCTCCCCGTCCAGCGCGGCCGTCTGCCCGAACACGACTTCCCCGTTCACGCGGAAAATCGGCGGCGACCCCGCCGTAATCACCACGTCGCTCGCCCGTCCGCCCACCGCGGCACGGAAGACCTGGACCATATCGATGCCCATCCCGCCCCTCCTTCGCTCCCCGGTACATCCTTCGATGCCGGGGGCACCTCGCACTCACGCCGACCTCATCGCCCCGGGAACACCCGCGGCCGGAACTCCCCTTCCGCAAACTCAAGGTACGCGGCTTCCTCCTCCCACGCACCCAGCGTATACAACCGCCCCTTCCGCCCCCCCAGCTCGAATTCCTCTTCCTTCGCGTCGTGGCAGTGCCCGCAGACGATGGTGTCCACCCCGTGCCCGAACGCGGCGCGGATCGCCTCCTCGGCGAAACTCATCGTCTTCATCGATTTCCTCGCCACCCCCGCTTCGCTCCGCGCGCGGATCCGCTTCGCGATCCCCAGGCTCACGCCCGCCGGCAACGCCCGGTAAAGCGCCTTCACCACCCGGTTGCGCGCCACGGCGCGGAACACCTGGTGCCCTCGGTCGCGGGAACAGAACGAGTCGCCGTGGATCAGCAGCGTCCGGTGGGTGCCAAACACCCGCTCGCACGACTCCCCGATCACCTCGACTCCCGCAAACTTCGACAGCTCCTCGCCCACCTGGAAATCGCGATTCCCCCAGATGAACTTCACCGCCGTCCCCGCATCCGCCAGCGCCCGCAGCTTCAGCAGCGTCTCCCGGTGCTCCCCCAGGCGCATGTGCGCCGGCCCGATCCAGAAGTCGAAGAAATCGCCGAGAATCCAGAGCGTTTCAATCCCCGCCGCGCGCTCTTCAAGGAACCTGTAAAACAGCGCGCTCCGACCCGGGTGGCGCCCGCTCAGGTGCAGGTCACTGATGAAGACCGCCCCCCGGCCGCCCACCGCGCCTCCGCTACTTGAGGTCCCAGAGGAGGATCTTCTTGAAGCGCACGAGGGTGAGGAAGATGCCGACCCCGGTGCCCGGAGCGGGAGGAGGATTCCCCGCGGTCGCCTTGGTGATCTGCCAGCGGCGCACGCCGTTGACGTACCCTATCACCTTGTCGTCGATGACCACAACCCGGGCCAGCAGGGGTTCTCCCGGACGCATGACGTCCGTGGTCAGCGTGGAGGGAATGCCTCGCACCACCGAAGAAGTGTTTCCGCCGTCGCCGAGGTGCCACTGGTAGGTCGCGCCGAGCGCCTTGAAGAACATCACGAACCCATTGGGCCCCAGTTCCTTGCGCGCCTCAACTTCGAGGATGTAGTCGATGTCAGGCGGATTCACGAGGAGCTTCTCGCCCTGCTCCCCCGAACCGTCCATCTCCCGGCCATTCTCCCTGGATACCCAGCTCCCCTTCACCGCAGTGTCGTTCCACTTCCCGCCGCCGTTCAGGATCAGGTCCTGCGGCTTCCGCTTCGTTTCGCGGTTGCGGATCTGCAGGTCCTCCATGTGGCTCATCAGGGCTTCCGCCGCGGGCCCGCCCGCCCCCGCCGCCAGCTTCATCGCCTCCAGCGTGGCTCCCTTCGCGAATACGTAACACGCCAGCTTCGTCTTCCCCGCCTGCGTCGCATTCAGCCCCGGGCTCGCCAGGTTCCAGATGTCCTCGTGAATCAGCGGCTTGGTCCGGATCGTCTGCGCCCCGAACTTGACCAGCACCACCGGGCGTTGGGCGTCCACAATCTCCACAGGCTGGTTGTTCGCAAACGCTTCCTTGCTGAACTTGAACTTCTGACCCTTCAGCGCCACAACCTGCTCCCATGCCAGGTCCACCACCGACGAGGCGTCCTGGAAGATCGACGCGAGGTGGTCCACCTCGGCCTTGATCGCCAGGTTCTTCGGGTCCTTCGCCACCGCCGCCATCATCTCGGCCGCCCGCTCCGGGGCCATGTCTACCTTCGGGTCGTCGGAACCGCGGAACTTCTCCCGCGCCCGCTCAATCGCCACGTCCACGATCCGCAGCGCCTCGTCCCTCTCCTCGCGCCACTTGCCCCACCAGATCGAGATCTCCTTGACCGGCTCATCCTCGAACTTCTCGTACTTCAGCGCGAACACCTGCGACGCCAGGTCGATCGCTTCCCGCCAGCGCTGCCCACGTGCCTTTGCTCGCGCGCTCTCCATCAGCTTCGCCTGGCGCACCCGCGCCGCCTCCTCAATCTCCTTCTCAACTTCCTTCACCCTCTCCACCAGGTCCGGCCGCCCCTGCGCTTCCGACTTCGCCCGACGCGCGGCCTCAAGCGGGGGAGTCATGTCCTCCACGTCGGCAAGCGCCGCAAGACGCTTGCGCGCGTCCGCAAGCCGGCTGCCCACCGCCTCCGTCCATTCTGCCTCCAGGGTCTTCACCTTCGCCGCCGCATTGTGTCCGGCGTTGGTGTCCGGGAAGCGCGTCACGATCTCCTGGAAGACCTTGATCACGTCCGCCCGCTGGATCCCGGGTTTCCGTTCCGTCCTCTCCGCATCCGCGAAAAGTTCTTTCGCCTCGTCCTCACCCGGCGCCTTTACCGGCCCCAGGTCCTGGATCGTCGTGTTCCTGCTCGGCCCCGGGGCTTCCTTCGGAGGAGGCGCCGTCAGCCGCTTCACCACCATCCAGCCGATTCCCGCGATGGCCAGTCCACCCACGAGCGTCAGGAGCGGAATGACCTTGCTCTGCTTCTTCGCGTTGATCGCCCCGATCGCCTTCGCCCCGATCAGGTCGACTCCTGCCGTGGACCCGCCCGGCGAGACCCGCGTGCCCGACAGCTTGATGCTGTCCCCGGTCGCGCCCGCCGTCGAGCCCGGCGGGTTCGGCGCGCCGCCGGGCAATTCCTGCTTGTCCAGGCTCGCAGCGAGCTCCAGTTGCACCTTCGGCTTCGGCGGGCCGTCCTCCTCGTCCTCCCACGACGTGCTGCGCGTCGCGGGCCTCTCCGACTTGTACTTGCCCGCCTTGTAAAGCTCCACGGCCTTCACCAGTTCGTCCATCGACTGATAGCGCCGCTCCGGGTCGCGCGCCATCATCTTGTTGATGATCTGAAGCAGATGCTTCGGCAGGTCAGGCCGCAGCTTCTCGATCGGCTCAGGCTTGCGCTTCACGACATTCGTCAGGATCTCCAGCGCATTCTTGCCCTGGTACGGCGGCTTCCCTGACAGCATGTGGTAGACCGTCGACCCCAGGGCATAAACGTCGCTCCGCCGGTCCGTCAGCGCCGCATCCGTCGCCTGCTCCGGCGCCATGTAGTTCGGCGTCCCCAGCACCAGCCCCGCGTCCGTCGCCTCGCGCGTCCGGTCCAGCTTCTTCGCGATCCCGAGGTCGGCAATCTTCACAGTGCCTTCCTTGGTGATCATCAGGTTGTCCGGCTTGATATCGCGGTGGATGATGTCGTGCGAGTGCGCGTACGACAGCGCCTTCGCCGCCTGCAGCATGATCTCCACCACCGTTTCCGGGCCCAGCCGCTCCTTGATCCTCAGGATCCGGTCCAGGCTCTGCCCGTCCACCAGCTCCATGATGTAGTAGTACACGCCCTGGAAAACCCCCACGTCCATCACGTGGATCAGGTTCGTGTGCGACAACTCCCCGGCCGCACGCGCTTCACGGACGAAGCGCTGGACATACTGCTGGTCTTTCGCAA
>CAVPNQ010000154.1:0-12528 GCA_963706735.1 uncultured Planctomycetia bacterium | reverse complement strand
CACATCATCAATGCCTCCACCACCACCGAGCTGGAACGCCGGCCACGGATCGGCGACCACGTGTCGATCGTCGAGGAGATCGTCTCGATCTCGCCGGAGAAGAGACCCGGATCGGCACCGGGGTGTTCATCACCTCCCTGACCACCTACGGTGACCAGCACGGCGAGGTCATCGCGCGCAACACCAACGTGCTGTTCCGGTACGACATCACTTCCGGCGACCACACGGGCCGAACCCAGGAGCAGCCATGACCAGCATCCCCGCGGCAGGACTACGGTTCGACGACGTCGCCGTCGGCGACGAGATCACCCCGGTCTCCATCCCGGTCACCTACAAGCGGATCTGCATGAACGCCGCGGCCACCTGGGACTGGTTCCCCGGCCACCACGATCCCGAGTACGCACGTAGCCAGGGCCAGCAGACGATCTACCTGTCAACACTGTTCTTCCACGGCTTCATCGACCGCGGCCTCGCAACTGGGCCGGTCCGGACGCGCTACTGCGCCGTCGCAAGATCTCGATGATCAGGTCGATCTACCCGGAACAAACCGCAACCCTCACCGGGCGCGTCATCGGCACGCCCCCGTCGGCCTCGGCACCGTGAAAATCGGCCGCAACGAGGGCGTGAAATACCCGAAAGGTTTCGCGCTGCCGACGGACAGGGAAGTCGCGGCGCTCCTCGACCGCGCGCTGGCGCTCGGCGTCAACCTCATCGACACCGCCCCGGCGTACGGGACGAGCGAAGAGCGCCTGGGGGCGTTCGTGAAGGCCCACCGCGCGGAGATCGTGCTCGTCACGAAATGCGGCGAGTTCTTCGAAAAGGGCGCTTCCCGCTGGGATTTCTCGAAGAAGGCGCTGGAGGGTCAGATCGCGGCGAGCCTGAAGCGGCTGAAGACCGAGGCCGTGGACGTGCTGCTGCTGCACTCGGACGGGAAGGACGAGACGGTGCTGGAGAAGGGGCTGGGCGCGCTGGTGGCGGCGCGGCGTCGCGGGCAGGCGCGTGCGGTCGGGATTTCCGCGAAGACGGAGGCGGGGATCCGCGCGGCGATCGGGAGCGTGGACGTCGTGATGGCGCCGTTCAACCGCGCGGACCGGAAGCTGGAGACGGCGCTGGCCGCGGCGCGCAAGGCGGGGCTGGGAGTGCTGGCAATCAAGACCGTGGAGCAGGGAATGGCGGTGGACCCTGCGGCGGCGGTGGCGTTCGTGGCGGGTCAGGAGTTCGTGGACGCGGCGGTCGTGGGGACGCTGAACCCGGCGCACCTGGAAGCGGCGGTGAGGGCGGTGGAAGGCACGAGCAAAACGGCATAACACGGAAAACACGGAGGGACGGAAGAACACGGAAGGGGCCCGGCGGGAAATCCATTCGCCAAGGCGGGCCGCTTCCGGTTTCATACCACGCCGATGATCAACCGACTGACGGAACTGCTGGGTGGGCTGGGGCGGCCGCGGATTCTCGTGGCGGGCGACCTGCTGCTGGACCGGTATCTCTGGGGCAAGGTGGAGCGGATTTCGCCCGAGGGGCCGATCCCGATCCTGCACGTACACCGGGAGGAGGAACGTCCGGGCGGCGCGGCGAACGTCGCGAAGAACCTGGTCGCGCTGGGGGCGATCGCGGCGTGCGCGGGGTCGGTCGGGGACGACCCGGCGGGGAAGACGCTGGTGGCGGTGATGAAGGCGGACGGGATCGACACGAGCGCGGTCGTGGTCGATGCGACGAAGCCGACGCCGATCAAGACGCGCTGCATCGGCGGCGCGCAGCAGATGCTCCGCGTGGACCGCGAGAAAACGGGCCCGCTGTCGAAGGACGCGGAGCGCGACCTCGCGCGGCGCGTGGAAAAGCAGGTGGCGAAGTCCGACCTCGTCATCCTGAGCGACTACAACAAGGGCGGGCTCACGCCGGTGGTGCTGGAAGCGGTCGTCCAGGCGGCGAAGAAGCACCGGAAGCCGGTGATCGTCGGCCCGAAGGGCACGAACTTCTCCAAGTACCGCGGCTGCACCGCCGTCGCGCCGAATCTCAAGGAGCTCGCGCTGGCGACGGGGATGCCGGTCGGAACGGATGCGGAGATCGCGCTGGCCGGGGTGTCGCTGCTCAAAGACCTCGCGTGCGAGTTCATCCTCGTCACGCGCGGCGCGCACGGCATGTCACTGTTCCGCAACGGCCGCGCGCCGCTTCATGTGCACGCCCGTCCCCGGCAGGTCTACGACGTCGCGGGCGCGGGGGATACCTCGGTGGCGACGCTCGGCCTCGCGCTGGCGTGCGGCGCGGCGCCGGACGATGCGGTGAAGCTCGCGAACGTCGCGGGCGGGATTGCGGTCACGAAGGTCGGCGTGGCGACCGTGACGCGCAAGGAGATCATGGACGACCTCGCGGAGGAGCACGAGTTGCGCCCGGCCAAGGTGCGGACGGTCTCGGAACTCCTGCCGCGCTTGAAGGAACACCGCGACCGTCAGGAGACGGTGGCGTTCACGAACGGCTGCTTCGACGTCCTCCACGTCGGGCACCTGAGGACGCTGAGGTTCGCCAGGGCGCAGGGCGACGTTCTCGTGGTCGCGATCAACAGTGACGCGAGCGTGCGGCGGTTGAAGGGCCCGGAGCGGCCGATCGTCGGGCAGAACGAGCGGGCGCAGGTGCTGGCGGCGCTCGAGGACGTGGATTACGTCGTGGTGTTCGACCAGGACACGCCGGTGGAACTGATGAAGAAGCTGAAGCCGGACGTGCTCGTTAAGGGCGGTGACTACACATCGGACGAGGTGGTCGGCGCGGATGTGGTGAAAGGTTGGGGCGGAAGGGTGTCGGTCGCGCCGCTGGCGAAGGGCGTGTCTACGACGGAGCTGGTGAAGAAGATCAGGAAGTCGGGGAAGAAGTAAGGTTCACAGTCTCTATCCTTTTTCATCCTTTTCCATCCGCGACCCCGCCGTTTCTATCCGTTTTCATCGCCTTCGTCTCTCCAGGATCCATGCCGTGTCTGGCCACGAGGATGAATCTGGATAAAAACGGCGAGGTCGCGGATAAAAACGGATGAAAAGGGATAGTTCGTCGTGCCGCACTTTCAGGGAGACACCGCCGTCCATGCCCAAACCCCCCCGCAAACCCGAGCTCGCCACGACGCTGTTTCTCACCCCCGGCATGCTCAAGGTCCGCAAACTCGCGGAAGCCCACCTTAAATCCTCCATTGCCGCAAAGACGGAACTGCTCACCACCATGCTCGACGAAATCGCCCGCCTCGTCGCGGCCGTGCGCGAAGCCTCCGAAAAGGGCGCGACCGTTTTCTTCTGCGGCAACGGCGGCAGCGCCGCGGACGCGCAGCACTGGGCCACCGAGCTCGTCGTCCGCTACGTCAAGAACCGCCCCGCGATCGCCGCCGTCGCCCTCACGACCGATACGTCCGCCCTCACGGCCGCCGGTAACGACTTCGGCTTCGAGAAGGTCTTCAGCCGGCAGGTCGAGGCGCTCGTGAGGCCGAAGGACGTCGTTATCCTGATCTCCACGTCCGGTAACTCAAAGAACGTCCTCGCCGCAGCCAAGACCGCTTCCGCTCTCGGCGCGAAGACGATCGGGTTCACGGGCGAGGACGGCGGCGAACTCGCGGACATCGTCGATATCTGCCTCCGCGTTCCCGCGAAGGAAACGGCGATCGTCCAGGAGTGCCACGCTTCCGTCGGCCACATCCTCTGCGCGGCGTTCGAGCAGGCGTGAGCCTCAAGCCGCCCCGCCTCCGCCCCGGCGACACCATCGCCGTCGTCACGCCGTCGTCGGCGCCCGACATGGCGGCGCTGCGCCGCGGGGTGAAGGAGATCGAGAAGCGCGGCTACCGCGTCGTCCTCGGTGCGAACGTCGGCAGGAAGTGCGATCACCTCGCCGGGCGCGACTTCGACCGCCTGAACGACCTCCACGACGCGTTCCGCAACCCGGCGGTGAAGGCGATCTTCTGCGCCCGCGGGGGCGCCGGGGCGACCCGCCTCCTCGACCGCCTCGACTATGCGCTCATCCGCCGCAACCCGAAGATCTTCGTCGGCTACTCCGACCTCACCGCGCCGCAGCTTGCGATCCACGCGAAAACCGGCCTGGTCACCTTCTCCGGCCCCATGGTCGCCACCGACTTCGACGGCGGCCTCCCGAAGTTCACCGCGAAACACTTCTGGCCCCTCGTCGAACTCCCCGAGCCCCCGCGCTTCCACCTGAAGAAACCGCTCGAGTTCATGGGCAGCCGCCCCGCGCAGGGCCCGCTTCTGGGCGGCACCCTCTCGATCCTCCAGACGCTCCTCGGCACGCCCTACGCCCCGACATTTGACGGCGCGCTCCTCGTCCTCGAGGACATCGACGAGGAAACCCGCCGCGTCGACCGCATGCTCGCCCAGCTCCGCCTCGCCGGCATCTGGGACCGCATCGCCGGCGTCGTCTTCACCTCCTGGTCCGACTGCGGCCCGCGCGCGTCGCTCCGCACGACGCTGCGGCATTACGCGAAGATGCTCAAGGGCCGCCCCGCGGTCTTCGGGCTGCCGTACGGGCACGTGGACGAAAAGGTCACGATCCCGCAGGGCGTGATGGCGCGGATTGATCCGCGGAAGGGCGTGCTGGAGATGCTGGAAGGGGCGGTGCGGTAGTTCGGTTCAGCGCGTTCCGTTGAGGCGGTCCTGTTCGGCGTCGAGCTTGCGGGTCTCGGTGACGTCGAGTTTCCAGATTCCGTCCTCCCGGACCATCGCAAACAGCCGCTTCTTGCGATCGCCCTCGGCGACGAACACGACCGCCACGCCGGTCCGGATCTCGGCTTTCTCGACCCGAAGCGACAGCATCTGCTCCTTGGACTTCTTGCGCGCGAAGCTCTTCTTCAGGCGAAGCTGCGCGAGCTCCTCCGGCGTGATCTTGATGACTTCCTCCACCTGCACGGCGGGCGGGTCGTCCGCCTCAAGCTTGATCGGAGCCCCTGAGGGATCGCCGCGGCCGCTGGCGAGGTCGATGTACATCTGGCGCGACGACCGGCTCAGGCCCTTCCAGAAGGTCGTGACGTCTTCGGCGGCTGCGGCAGAAGTGATCGCCCTGAAGGCTTCCGTCGCGTCTTTCTCGTCGGTGCTGGACTTGGCGCCGCACGCGGCGCAGGCAAGTCCGGCCAGCACGGCGGCCGCCTTTCGCGCAGTACGCATTTCTGCCTCCTGTTTCAGCAAGCCTCGCGCATCATACGCCCCCTTCCAACGCCCGCGCGCGTCGCTCCGCACCACGCTGCGCCACTACGCCAAGATGCTCAAGGGCCGCCCGGTGGTCTTCGGGCTGCCGTACGGGCATGTGGACGAGAAGCTCACGATCCCACAGGGCGTGATGGCGCGGCTCGATCCGCGGAAGGGCGTGCTGGAGATGCTGGAAGGGGCGGTGCGGTAGTTCACGGCAGGTATGATCGTGGCGTGGACGCGCCTTCCGACACCGATTCGCCGGCGCTGCCCGAGGAGAATTCGTATCAGTTCCCCTCGGTGGTGGCGCTCGTGCTCGTGGTTGCGGCGATGCTCGGGGTACTCTTCTACCTCGGAAGCATTCGTGGGAACCAGGGACGGGACAGCGCCAAGTCCCATCTGAAGCAACTCGGGATCTATATCGCCCTCTACGAGAGCCGGTTCAAGGCCTACCCGCCCGACGCCGCTTCCTTCGAACGGTTCCTCCGGGACTCAGGTACCGACGGGAAGGCCATGCTTACCTGCCCCGAGTGTCACCGACCGATCGAGACGGTGTGGGAAACGGCCCCGTCGGGCTCGTTCACCTCGGCAGGGGGCGATACGCCGTACACCTGGAGTTCAAGCGGGATCACGGATGGCGCTCCGCCAGACCTGCCGATTGCCTGGCATCGGTGCTCCCTGCCAGGCAAGGAGGGGGCCGCGCTCTACTTCCAGGGCCGTGTGGACGTCTTCGCCGCCGGAAGTCCGACGGAGAAGGGGATCGAGGAACTCGCGAAGCCTCAACCGAAGTAGCGACCTCTGGCCCGCAATCCGTGACGTCGCGCCCCTCCCGGGTTCCAATCCCGGGCCCGGCCTGGCCGGTTACCAACATCCCCCCGCCTGCGCCGTACCTTATTGACCACTCACGGAGGTCCCATGACCCGAATTGCCGTCGCTGCCGCCGTCCTGCTTGCCGCCGTCGCCGTCCGTGCCGAGGAAGCCGCTCCCGAGCGGACCGCCCAGCTGTTCGGCATCGAGGAGTACCGCATGCCCAACGGGCTGCGCGTCGTGCTGTACCCGGATTCGACCGCGCCGAAGGTGACGGTTAATCTCACGGTGCTCGTCGGAAGCGTCCACGAGGGCGCGGGCGAGATGGGGATGGCCCACGTGTTCGAGCACGTGCTGTTCCACTCGGTCGAAGGGTTCCCCGACATCGCCTCGACGCTGCGCGACATGGGCGCGAACTACAACGGCACGACGTGGTTTGACCGCACCAATTACTTCGAGACGGTGAATGCGACCGATGAGAATCTCGAGACCGCCATCCGCCTCGAGGCCGGCCGGCTCGGGAGCGCGATCATCAACCCCGACGACCTCGCCCGCGAAGGGAAGATCGTCGAGAGCGAGTTCGACATCGGCGCCTCGAACCCCCAGCGCCTCGTCATGATGGGGATGTTCGGCGCGATGTACGACTTTCACGCCTACTCCCGCGAGCCGATCGGCACGATCGAGGACTTCAAGTCCCTCAAGGTCGAGAACATCCGCGCCTTCTACAAGAAGTACTACCGCCCGGACAACGCCGTGCTCATCGTCACCGGGAAGTTCGACACGACGAAGACGCTCGGGCTCATCTCGAAGCACTTCGGCGCCCTCAAGGGCACCGGCGAGGGCCGCCCGAACTACCTGACGCGCGAACCCGCTTCGATGGGCGAACGCCGCTACACGATCCGCAAGCCCGGCGAAGCCCACGTCATCCTCGTCGGCTACCGCGTGCCGGGCTCGTCCCACGCCGATGCCGCCACCGCCGACGTCTACGCGCAGATGCTCGCCTCCGGCGACTCGGGACCGCTTCATGATGCGCTGGTTGGGAAGGGCCTCTCCGCGACGGTCGGTTCGGGCACGATGAGCCTGCGCTACGCGTCGCCGTTCTTCGTGATCGCGACGGTGCCGAAGGACAAGGACCCGGAGGCCGCCGAGGCGGCGATCCTGGACCTGCTGGAGAAGAAGGCCGCCTCGCTCGACGAGGACGACCTGCAGCGCGCGCTCAGCGTGATGGAGAAGGACTTCGACGAGCTGTTCAACAGCCCTGAGAACATGGCGATGGCGCTGAGCGAGTGCGAGACGTGGGGGACGTGGAAGCTGCTCCTCGCGCGGCGTGAGCAGACCAAGGCGATCACGCTCGACACCGTGAAGGCGTTCGCGGCGAAGTACATCCGCCTGGAGAACCGCGTCGTGGGCCGTTTCACGCCGGACGACAAGGCTGTCGGCGTGCAGACCGAGGTCGAGCCCGAGATGAACGCCTACGACTCGCTGCTGGCGAAGCTGCCGGCGGCGTCGCGCAAGGTGAAGGACTTCGAGTACACCGCCGCGAACGTCACGGCGGCGCTGAAGTGGCTGGACATCGGCCCCGCGAAGGTCGGCCTGCTGCGGAAGGAGTCGAAGGGGGACAAGGTGTACCTGCAGTTCTCGGTGCCGCTGGCGGGGCGCAAGGAGGTCTTCCCGACCTCCGCTTCCGGCGAAGCGCTGGCCGAACTGATGACGGAGCGGACGAAGGAGCTGGCGAAGGACGACCTGAAGAAGAAGCTGGCCGACATGAAGACGGAGATCGGCATCGGGATCACCATTGATGGCGCGAACATCTCGATCTCGACGACGAAG
The DNA here is from genome assembly GCA_963706735.1 of uncultured Planctomycetia bacterium. Classification (GTDB taxonomy): domain Bacteria; phylum Planctomycetota; class MHYJ01; order WSZJ01; family WSZJ01; genus WSZJ01. The sequence continues at coordinate 4,729 of CAVPNQ010000154.1, read as the reverse complement.
GAGCACTTGGCGGAGGCGGTGAAGATCGCGACCGCGATGGTGCGGACGCCGCTGATCGAAGAGGAGTCGCTGAAGGAGTACGTCCGCCGCACGAAGGACCAGATCAACGCGACGCGCGACGAGCCGCAGCTGATCTTCCAGCAGACAGTGCCGACGATGCTCATGGCGGAGGGCGACCCGCGCCGCGGCCGGACGCCGGACGAGACGATCGTCGAGCTGGACAAGCTGACGGTCGAAGGGCTGCTCACGTTCCACAAGACGTTCCTCGGCGCCGACGGGATGACCGGCGGCGTGGTCGGGGACATCGACCCGAAGGACCTCGAGGCGCTTCTCAAGCCGGTCGTGGACGGCTGGAAGGCCGCTAAGCCCGGCGTGCAGGAGACGAACGAGGGGATCGACGCGCTTCTCAAGACCGAAGTCCACGTCGAGACCCCCGGCAAGCCCAGCGCGTTCACGGTGCTGATCCAGCCGATTCGCCTTTCGATCGCTTCGGCGGACTACTCGGCAGCCCAGGCCGCGGCGGCGGCGCTGTTCCAGGACCAGATGTCCTCGCGCATCCCGAAGAAGGTGCGTGGCGAGAAAGCCCTGAGCTACGCGACGGGCGGCGTCATCATCGCCGACCTGCGTGGGGATTTCGGAATGGTGCTCCTGTACACGATGACCAAGCCCGAAAACGCCGGGAAGGCGCTCGACCTGATCCGGGCCGAGCTGGTGGAAGCGCTCAAGTCGGGGATCACGGAGGAGGAGCTGGCGGCGTACAAGAAGTCGCACGCCAACCAGGTCATCGCCTCCCGTGCCGACGATGCCCGGCTTGCAGGGTCGATCGTCACGCTCAAGGTGGCCGGCAAGGACTTCAGCCTCTGGACGGTCCTCGACGACGCGACGGCCAAGCTGACGCTCGACGATGTCAATGCCGCGCTTCGCAAGTACGTCGATCCGTCGAAGATGGGCCTCGTGCAGGTCGGCGACTTCGAAGGCGCGAAGAAGAAGAAGGAAAAGAAAGAGAAGAAGGAGAAGAAGGAAGAGAAGGGCGAGGAGAAGTAACCGCGACCGACGGGGGAGGACGCCCGCGCGTCCTCCCCCTTTTCTGCGAACAATCGGCTTCCCGGGGCGTCCAATGGGGCAGACCCCGACCCGGAGAACCGCCGTGAAACTGCTGCCCTGCCTGGCCCTCCTGATCCTCCCGCTCCTGGCCCGCGCCGAGGACATGACCGAGGGGCGCTTCAAGACTCTCATCGACCAGCTCGCTTCGGACGACGCAGTCCAGCGGCAGGAAGCCCAGGGCACGCTCGCGGGGCTCGAGGAAAGCTGGAAGCCGAAGCTGGAAGAAGCGCTGAAAGCGGCGACGGACCCGGAAGCGAAGGCGCGTCTGCGCGAGGTTCTTGAGGGGCTCGGCCGGCCTCGGTGGATTTTCAACGTGGACCAGGCCGTGACCGAAGCGACCCGCCTCAAGCGCCCGATCCTCGTGCTCTGTGCGGTCGGCACGCCCCTGGACCTCAAACTCGCCTCGACGAGGAAACTGATCGAGGAGACCCTGGCCGCCGCTGAGACCGTCAAGGTCCTCCGGGAGCGCTTCGTCATCCTCTGGATCGACCTGTACGCCGCGGCGGGCGAGCAGCACGCGAGCCGAGCGGGCGACTTCCTTCAGGACACGGAAGAGGGGCTCGGGTTCGTGGACGGCGGAAGCGAGCAGATGGCCGTCGAGACGATGATCTGCACGCCAGGCGGCAAGGTCTGCCACGCGGTCGGCGGCTGGTGGCCCGCGGACACGTGGCGCGCCGAGATTGAAAAGGGGCTGGCCTGGGCGGACATGGACGCGGAGAAGGCCGTCGCAGCGCGGCAGGCGTCATTCGAAGCGATCCAGGCCGAGGCCAACCGGCTGGAGGCGGAAGCGGCGGCGACGGAGGGTGGCGACGATGCGAAGACTCAGCGATCCGACATGCTGGGATTCCTGTCGAGGCGCTATCAGGGGTACTCGGCCCCGAAGATCGGCCAGGAGCTGAGGCCCGCGGTGGACGAGGCGGTTGGTGACTACATCGGCAGAGAATCCGATTGCCGGTAGGACCTACTTCCCCACGGCCTTGATTCGCGCGATCTGCCCGAAGGGAACTTCCGTCTGCTTCGTGCCGTCCTCCCATTTCAAGATGCACCCCTTGTCAGTTTTCGAGACCACCGAGCCGGGGAACATCTCCGGCTTTCCTCCCCAGCAGGCCAGGACGCGGTCGCCGACGGCGATCTCGGCGGCGGTCGCGACCGGGACCAGGTCGGCGGTCGAGAGTGCTCCCGTGTCGCCGTCCGCGTAGCGTACTCCGTGCACGCCGGCCTCGACCGAGGTCACCGTCGCGAGGAACCACTGCTTCTTCCAGCGCGCCGCGACCGCGTCGTCCTTCGCCAGCGCCCTCGGAGCCAGTGCCGCGTACGCCGGCGGCTTCGGCAGCCTGCCGGCCGGTGCCGGGCGGGCGCGGTCCGACGTCACCCACTCGTCGTCGTCCCCCTCTTCGCCCTCGTAGTGCACGAAGTAAAAGTCGTCCTCCTCCTTCGTCACCGTCGCGAGGAACCACTGGTCCTTGCGCCACTCGACCTCGTACCGCTCGCCGACCTTCAGCTTCTTCCGCTCGATCGGCCGCAGCTTCTCGGGGCCGACCCACTCATCCCACTTCGATTCCCAGCCGAGATAGTGAACGAAGTATTTCCCGTCCTTCACCGCGAGGATCTGCGACACGTACCACTTGTTGTCGCGGTCGCAGGCCTGCAGGAAATCGCCCACTTGGTGCGGCCCCTCGGCCTTCGCAGGCGCCGGCCGGTCCGCCGCGACCGCCCTCAGCACAAACCCCTCCTCGAACGCCTTCCCGCGCTTCCCCCGGCACAGCTGGTTCTCGCGGAACTTCATCTCGTCGTGCGCGAACGCCTCCGCCTCGCCGAACGTGATCTTCCCGTCCCGGTCCCGGTCAACCGCCCCGTCCCCCGCCAGCGCCGTGATCAGCGCTTCCGTGAACGTCCAGTGGCTGGTCGAGGTGTTCGAAGCGGCGGCCGAGGGGAGGCACGCTGCGCGGACGGAGGGCTTGCCCTCGAACCCGTCCACGACGCGCCCGAGCGCGCCGGAGTGGCAGCAGTCGCCGATGAGCAGCAGCCGGGAGCCCTTCCACTCCTTGTCGAAGACCGGGAAGATCTCGTCCACGTCGAACGCGGTGGAGTAGTCCTTGAGGTCCACGTCGTAGCAGGCGAGCCAGGTTTTCTCCTTGCGGCTGAGCCCGTGGCCCTGGAAGTAGAAGATGAACGTGCTGCCGGCCTCGGCGCGGGCCGCGAGCGCGCGCAGTTCCTTGCGCATCGCGGCGAGCGTCGCCTGCTTGTCCTTGAGGAAGACGATGTTGCCGGCGGGGACGCCGCACTTCTTGAGCTGATCGATGAAGGCCTCGTCGCGGCGTTCGTCCTTGAAGGCCGCGAGGCCGGCGGTCGGCCACTCGATGATGCTCGCGACGTAGACGTAGGTCTCCGCCGGGGCCCAGGCATCCTCCGCGCGAGCCGGGGACACGATCGTGCCGAGCAGCAGGGCGGCGAGCAGGCGGAAGAGCGTGGAGGGCATTGGAATCTCCGGGTTGAAATCTGGGCCCGCATCATAGGGAACGCCGGCATTCGGCGACCGTGATTTGGGTTGATCGCGGCCGATTCCCCCGATCTACTGGCGACTCAACCCCAGCGAGGCCACCCATGAAGCGAATCGCCACGGTCCTCTTCGCGCTCGTGCTCGTCTCCTGCTCGTCCCGGACTTCGGGGCCCGACCGCGGCGCCGCCGGACGCGAGAGTCTCTGTCCCGTCGTGGCCGGGTCCTCCGCCCTGTCGCGGCGGCGCGCTGCACGCCCGGATGTTGCTCGGCCGCCGCCTGATAATCCTCGGGCGTGACGGCGCGCCGCTGCGTGCGGAAGGCGAAAGGCGCGTTGCGGCGCACATGCTCGAGGCTTTCCGGCTCGGCCCCGCCCTGCGCCGGCAGCGCGTTGCGCACCTTGACGACGCCGCTGTCGGAGCTGACCACATGGCGGATCGAATCGGCGGCGACATTGCCGCGCGTCGCGCCGCCGACGCGATATTCCGCCTTGAAGATCACGCCCGGCGCCGGACGCTGCCCGTGCCGGTCGTCGCCGAAGCGCAGATGCGCCGAGCCGTCCGATTCCATCTCGACGACGAAAGCGGCGTCCTCCGCCTCGCTGTCGAGCAGATCGCGCCGCACGCTCCAGAGCGCGGGCGGCTGGCCATCGCGCAGCCCGGTGAGTTTTATGCGCGGCAGCGCGTCCTGCGTCGATGTGCGCAGGGCCGCGCGCGCCGAGGCGGGCGGGCTCGAGGGATCATAGGGAACGGCGTGCACGAGCGGGCGTCCCTGCAATTGCGGTCGGAACCGCGCCGGAATGGGCGTCGGCTCGGCCGGCGCGCAAGCGTCGCCGCCGACCGGCGGGCGGAACAGGCTGGGCTTGGGCACGGGCGCGAATGTTTCATCGAGGATGGTCGCGCCATGGTCGACCAGCACGATATTGCCGAGCAATACGGTTGTGTCCATCTACTTCAACGACTCGTATTGCTCCACGCCCTGCAGGGCCGAGGCTTGCGTCACCGAGTAACCTGCTGCGGTTGGTCTTGCTCCACAACTTGATGGCCGCTTGCAATTCGTCTCCGATTCTCGCCGGCAGCACGCCGGCGCGAACCAATCAATCCGACAAGTCGGCGGTGTTCGATGACG
>CAVPNQ010000153.1:0-43729 GCA_963706735.1 uncultured Planctomycetia bacterium | reverse complement strand
CCCGAGGCACGCGACGACCTTCATGCCGGCCTTGTCCGCCGCCTGCATGCACCGGTCAATCCGGGACCAGTCGTACTTTCCGCGGGCCGTCTCGAAGTCCGCCCACTCGCCGTTGGAGACCTCAACCATCCCGAAACCCAGTCGCTTCGCCTCCGCGAGTTCCGCCGCCATCCGTTTCGGGTCCTGAAGCGCCCCGAAGGAGAGGCAGACGGCCAGGTCCGGGTGCGGGGCGTCGGCCGCCGGCATCTCCACCACGGCAGGAGCGGGCGGCGCCGTCATGACGCGCACGAAGTCCAGCCGCGCGACGACGTGGCTGGCCGATGTCCCGTCCCCCTCGTCCCAGAGCAGGATTTCGCGGATGTCGCACGGCGCCGCGATCGGCGTCCCGTCGGCGGCCATCGCTCCCGTCGAGATCCAGTTGTCGATCCAGCCTTCCTTCGCCGGGCGCAGCATCTGGTGCACCATCGCCCCGGATTCGAGAACGGCCGTGAAGATGATGCCTCGCGTTCCCTCGGCACGGACGCGGAAGCAGAAGTAAACCGGGTCTTTCGGCTGCAACCGCAGCCCCTTCACGTGGACTCCCGCCGTCTTTCCTTTCTCGCCCCGCTCGTACTCCCAGCGCAGGCACCCGCCTTCCTTCTCGTGCGTGGTCTTCGTCGCGGTGCCCGGGATCGTCTCCCACCCCTCCACGCCGCCATCGAAAGTCCACTCGCGAAGCGGCGCGGGGTCGGCCAAGGCGATGGAGGAAGCGAGGACCGACAGCACGAGCGCGAGGTTTCTCATGCCGCTTCATACACCCGGCAACCCGCCCGGGATTCGGCCGGTTCCGTTATTTCCAGTCCACCGGCACGGTCTTCGGGCCGCCCCAGGTCTCGATCTTCACGAACTTCTTCTCCACGCCGTGCGCCCACACGTCCGCCGTGATCTTCACGTCGTCCTTGCAGTAGCGGATCAGCGTTTCCCAGTCGCCCTTCCGGAACCACTCGATCGCCTGCAGCCCGTGCCCGCTCTTCTTGGTCCCCAGCGTCGCGGCGGCGACCGAATCCAGCTTCACCCGGTGCCCGAGGATCTTCGTCAGGTCCTCGAGGATGTCGAACGACTTCACGGTGGACCAGTCGAGCTTCGTGTAGCGCCCGAGCACGGCGTAGTCGAAGTTCTTGTGGTTGAAGCCGATGACGCGGTTGGCAGCGCGGAGATCCTCGATGAGGGCGTTGACGTCGGACTCGCGATACACGGCGAATTCCTGCGTCTCCAGCGCCCAGGTCACGCCGACCGACATGCGGAGCTCGGTCATCTTGTTGCGCCCGCCGACGTCGTCGAACGAGTTCTGCGTCTCCAGGTCGAAGACGAGCGTGCGGGATTTCGACTTCGGTGCGCCGAAGAGCAGGCCCTGCGCGTTGTCGGTCATGGAGGGCCGATATAACCGCCCGGGGGCGCGAAGGCACGCAAAAGGCGGCGGCTCTATTTACGGATGTTGATGGTCCGCGTCGCGTCCTTCTTGCGGCCGGGGCGGTCCAGGAACCACGTGGCGAAGGCGCGGACGTCGGGCTCGCGGACGGCCCGCGCGATCAGGTTGTCGGAGGCCAGGCTCCCCGACACCGCGAACGCCATCGACCCCGCCAGCAGCAGGCCCCCGCGCGCGTCCCGCGGTTGCTCTTCGCACCACGCCTCGAACTCGCTCGCCCGCGCCGTCCCGCCGATCGCCGCCGCGGGCGACTGCCACTCGGGGATGTCCTTCGTCCGCTGGTTCAACGCCGCCACCAGCGCCGCCTGCCCGGCCAGCCCTGCGCTCGCCACGCACTCGAGCAGCACTCCCAAAAAGTGCTGCGGCGTCCGTCCTGCCGCATACGTCGTCGATTGCGGCGCCAGCACCGCGGCCGCTTCCGCCCACTTGCCCTGCGCCCCGGCCAAGAGCGCCCGCCAGTTCCGCGCCCATAGACCGGAAGCCGACGGGTGCGTGATCGACCCCTGCGCCGCCGCGAGCCGCTTCTCCGCCTCCGCCAGCTGGCCTTCGGCCAGAAGCGACTCGATGATCCACAGCATCAGCTTCGCGCGGTCCTTGCGCGTGATCTGGTCCTTCAGGTCCAGCGACTTCTGGAGCTCCGCCCGTGAAGTCTTCTGCTGGGCGGGTTCGAGTCCCAGCCGCGCGAGGTGCGCGTGAAGTTCCATGCGCGCGCCCAACTCCTTCGGGTGGCTCTGGAGAAGTGCAAGCGCGTCGGAGCGCGCCTGGGCCGCGCCCCCGCGCGCGATCCCGATCCGCATGATCCGCGCGCAGACTTCCGACGTCTCGTGCAGTTCGAGGCGCGCCCCCTTGAGGAGCTGCACCGCGAGCGACGACGCCAGCGTCGGCGCTTCCGCCTCCGCCGCCGCCAGCACTTCGTGCAGCATCGTCCACACCGGGATCCGCAGCGGGTCGCCCCGGCGCCGGTCGAGCTCCTGCGTCAGCACCGACCACGCTTCCTTCACGTTCTTCGCAACCAGCGCGAGCTTCGCCTTTCCCACCGCTTCCAGCGCCTGGTGGCTCGTGTCCTTCAGGGCGGCGAATTCGGAAGCGGCCTTGGCGTTCTGGCCGAGGAGGACGGCGCAGAGGGCGGCCTTGAAGCGGGCGAGGTAGCCCTCGGAGCGGTCGGCGTGGGAGGTGGCGAGTTCGAGGTAGAGGGCGCGGGCCTCGTCGAGGCGCTGAAGGGCCATGAGGCGGTCGGGGAGCTCGGAGAAGTCGATGCGCAGGGGGACGCCCTTGTTCTCGACGCGGAGGCCGGCGAGGCGGAGGCCGATGTTCTGCGTCTCGAAGCCGACGTGGGAGCCGCGCGGGGGGAAGACCTCGCGGAAATCGAGGACGCGGACGCCGTCGAATTCGACGGAGAGGACGTCGGTTTCGCGGGTGACCACGAGGTCGTGCGGGAGCCGGGCGGCCGCGGTGAGCTCGCCGCTGCGGGCGACGAGGACGTTTTCGCGGATCAGCTCGATGCGGGCGTCCTCGCCGCCGAAGACGCGGACGACATACCCGTCCGACCCGAACTCCTCGCGCGCGCCGATCGTCACGTCGAGCCGCCAGCCCGGCTTGCCCGCCGGACCGGTCATCCGCGCGGCCAGGCGCAGGTCGCCCGCCAGGCGCGCCTTCGAGTGCAGCCTCGCCCGCGGCCCTTCCGCGCAGACCAGCGATCCCGCATCGTTCGCCCAGCGCCCCAGCGACTGCTCCCAGCCCTCCGTCCGCGCCGCCCACGGCACCCAGCCTTCCAGGTACGCGCGGATTTCCTCGGCCAGCTCGCCGGCGTTGGCGTAGCGCTTTTCGGGCTGAAGCGACAGGGCGCGCATGGCGATCTGGCACAGGGCGCGGGGCGCGTCCTGTCCCAGCGGGCGCTTTTCGGGCGGGACGACCTGCCCCTTGATGGTGCGCGCGACAAGCTCTTCCGCCCGGCCGTCAACCGGGAGGCGCATTGTCAGGATCTGGTAGAGGATCGTCCCGAGCGAGTAGACGTCGGCCGCGGGGGTCGCGAGCGCCGCGTGCCCCGAGGCCTGCTCCGGGGGCATGTACCCCGGCGTCCCCAGCACCGCCCCGTCGCGCGACAGCCCCGGGTCCGCCGCCAGCTGCACGCCGAGCTCCGTCGCCACGGGCTCGGCGACCTCGACGCGTTCGCCCGTCGAATCCGCGATGCGCGACAGCCCCCAGTCCATCACCATCACTTCGCCGAACTCCCCCAGCATGACGTTCGCCGGCTTAAGGTCCCGGTGAACGATGTGAAGGTGGTGCGCGAACGCCATCGCTTCGCAGATGCGCTGGAAGATTTCGAGAAGCGCGCGCTGGGTGAAGCGCTTGACGTCGGCCGCGTTGCCGTCGCGGACGCCGGTGAGGACCTCGGCGAGCGAGCGCCCGGTGACGTAGCGCATGGTGTAGTAGATGCCGAGGCCCGGATCGACGCCGACGCGGTAGATCGGGACGATCCCGGGATGCGAGAGTTTCGACGAGAGCGCCGCTTCCTCGAGGATCTTGCGCGCGACGCCTGAGTTGCGCAGCTCGGCCCGCAGGAGCTTGAGAGCCACCTGTCGCCCCAGCACCGGCTCCCGGGCGAGGTACACGTCGCTCATCCCGCCGCGGCCCAGGAGTTTCTCGATCGCGTGGTCGCCGATCGCGGAGGGAATCGGCTTCTCCCGCGCGTCCTTCCGCGGCTCGGTCCCGGGAATCGTGCTCTCCGGCCCGAAAAGCGGCACCGCCGGGATGCACTCCGGGCACAGCCGTCCCTCTGTTCCGATCGGGATCAGCTTCCCGCAATTGGTGCACTTCCGGATCAGCCCCGCCATGGCCGCCAGTGTAGCCCCGGGCAGGGAGGGGCGCGAAGGGCGGTTTGGGGCGGCTACAGGGCGAGCGCCGGTCCGACGGCGAATTTCCCCTTCTCGTCCACGGTCACGCGCGCGGCCGCGGAGCGCGGGTCGTGCTCCGAGAAGAGGATCCAGTTTTCCTTCGCGGCGCGTTCGAGAATGTCGCGCTTCTCCTTCATCGAGAGCAGCGCGTTGAGGTCGTAGCCCATGACCCACGGGACGGGGAGGTGGGAGAAGGTCGGGATGAGATCGGCGCAGTAGAACAGTTTCCCCTCGGGGCCGGAGACGAGCGGGAGCTGCTGGCCGAAGGTGTGGCCGTCGCAGCACACGAACGTCAGCCCGGGGTAGATCTCCTCGGGGCCGGCGATCACGCGCAACCCGGGCGCCGACCCGAGCGGGCCGACGTGCTCTTCGAGGTAGCTGGCGCGTTCGCGCTCGTGAGGCTTGCGGGCCCAGTCGAGGTTGGAGCGCTGGATCCAGTGAAGTGCTTTCGGGAAGACGAGCTCGAGCGCGCCGTGGGCGTCGAGCCTGGAGAGGCCGCCCGCGTGGTCGAAGTGGAGGTGGGTGAGGACGAGATCGGTGACGTCCCCGGGTTTCACGCCGTGCGCCGCCAGTCCGCGCTCGATGGCCGAGCCCGCCAGCTGCATCCCGTAGATCTCGGCCAGCTTCGCCGTCCACTTTTCGCCCGCGCCGCAGTCCACGAGCACCGTCCGCCCGTGGCCGCGCAGCAGCATCGCGCGCATTCCCAGCTCGATCCGGTTTTTCGCGTCCGGCGGGTTCAGCTTGGACCACATCGTCCAGGGCACGACCCCGAACATCGCGCCCCCGTCGAGCCAGAACTTCCCGGTGTCGACCGCGTCGATACGCCACCCGCCGATCGCCAGGCTCATTCGCCGCCTTTCGACTCGCTTCGCTCGCTCAAGGCGCCGCTACGCTCCGCGGTACTCGCATCGGTTCGAGCACGTCTCGCGCACGGTCACGCACGTCAGCCCCGCAAGCTTCGGCTTCACCCGGTCCCAGATCCATTTGGCCAGCATCTCGCTCGTCGGGTTCTCGAGCCCCGGCACCTCGTTCAGCGTCCGGTGGTCGAGCTGCTCGCGAAGCGGCTCCACGATCGCCTTCACGTCCGCGTAGTCCACGAACCACCCGAGCTTCGGGTCGACCGTGCCGCAGACACGGATCTCCGCGCGGAACGAATGCCCGTGCATCCGGCGGCACTTGTGCCCCGCTGGAACCAGCGGAAGCGAGTGCGCGCTCTCAAACCCGAATTCGTGCACGAGGTCGACGTTCATGCGCTCACTCTCCGCCCACGGGGGCTACGACTTCTTGCACCAGCCCCCGCGATGCGACTCCACCGCCGCCAGGTACAGCTGGCGCGCTTCTTCCACTTCTTCGAAGTAACCCTTCGGGAACGCGATCCCCATCTGCATCCCGCACGCGGGGCAGGTGTACAGGACCTCGACTCCTTCCATCGCTTGCGAAATGCAGTCGTCACACAGACGCACCTCGCCCGTCGATTCTCCGCCGATTTCCTTCACTTCTTCGCACGAGGTGCACTTGGTTTCTACCACGTCTCCCCCAGTTCTCTAGGCCCGAGGCACAAATCCCTTCGCGAGGAGACTTCCCCGCCCGAAAGGGCCAAGCAATATAGGCGGGAGGGGCGGGGGGTGGAAGAGCTTTCCGCAAGGCCGGGCGAAAATCCCGTGGGGGCAGGCTGCGTCGGCCTCGGGGGTGGTTACCTGAGAGGGTTTCGTTTGTAGGCCGACTCCGCCCGCCCCCACGGGATTTTCGCCCGGCCTTGCGGCCGAGGGCGCCGCGCAAGACCACTCGCATTGCCGTGCGTGGCCGGATGTCTGGACGGTTCAGAACCCGCGAAGTGTTGTGACGACCTGGGCACCGGCGGCGCGAAGGGTGACGATCGCCTCCAGCGCCTGCGCCAGGTTGTCTTCGGGGAGGAGGTCGAGCATGACGACCGGGCGGGCCGAGCGGATCGCCTCGCGTTCGAGCCACTTGTAGAGGGCCTCGATCGTGAGCTTGCCCTCCGGTTTAGGTTCCGCGGCCCACGCGGGGGGAGGCGGCCTTGGCGGATCCGCTTCTCCCTCCGCGGGAGGGAAGTAGATCGAATCGGGATGGTTCTCGCTCAACTCCGTGATCCTGAGGGGGCCGGCGCGTGCGCCGATCCAGAGGTGGTTCCAGTCTGAGTTGTCGTGTTCATCGACACGGCGGGCGCCTTCGAAGTAGAAGAGGCAGGAACAACAGTGGGCCACTTCCACCGTGATCGGGACCTCCCGCTCCTGGCCGTCCACTGTCACGAGAAACGCGATGTTGACGCAGTTTCCCTTTGTTATGAGGGCCAGCAGGAGCGGCCCGACCGTGGCGAGCTTCGTGCCGGCGTCCGCACGGATCAGCTTGGGTTCACGCGAGCGCACCAGCGGGTTGCGGATCTCGTCCATGTCCTCGATCGACACCCGCACCCCTTCGCGCAGGATGCCGCCGCCGGTCGTGACCGTGAAATGCACGGTGCCCGGCTGTATTTCCTCCGCGTCGGCGACCGCAGGCGGAATCTCTCCCGGAGGAGCAGTGCAACCGGCCAGTACGAGGAGCAGGAGCCATCGCATGCCGGTGATTGTACGGGGTGCCCGCTTCACTTCGACAGCAAGTACCTCCGCGACGTCCGGTAAACACCGCCTTCGTCCACCGACCAGATGACCGAGATGACGGCCCACACCTGCCCACCCACGTAGGGCAGCGACTCGTTTTCGCACTTCTCCTTCTGGCCGTTTTTCGCGGGGACTTCCCGCAGGATCCGGACCTCGGCGGACAGGTCGTCGTGCCGGTCTACCGTCTGCGCGACGGCGGACATCTTTCCATCCCAGGGCGCGCGGTAAATGACGCTTCCGAGCCATCTTCGTGCCTCGTAGCGCATCCCCGACGCCGGGTCGGTCACTTCCAGCGCCCTTCCGCTCACCGTCCCGTCGAAACCCGGCAGGATGTCGCCGATGATCTCGCCCGTCTTCAGGGTGCGTTTCTTGGGGCGCGCCGGGTCCGCGAGAATGTCCTCGAGGTGCAGGTCCCACGCCGCCTGCAGCTTCGCCTCGTCGCCGAAGACGTTCACGAGCAGCCACGCCGCGTAGCGGTGCAGGTCGTGCCGCACGCCGTCCATGCGGTCCACCGCGCAGCGCTCCAGGCCGGTCAGCGCGGCGGTGAGCGCATTGACGAGCGACGATTCGTGCGTCACCAGCAGGTGCACCAGCACCCACGCCACGTCCGCGTCCTCCTGCCTGAAGTCGGCCGCTTTCTTCATCAGCACTTCCGCCACCGACGGCAGCTTCTTCGCATCATTGGGCTGCCTGAGGCGCTCCAGCATCGCGGGAAACCCGGTCGTCTGGTCCGGCTTCACTTTCCTGTTCGCCCACGAAAGGTACGCCGCCATCCCTTCGTCCAGCCAGGTCGGTGAGCCCGTCCAGAGGGCGTGGCGGAAGAGCAGGTGCGAGAAGCGGTGCCAGAGGTCGGCCCAGTTGTCCTGGGTCAGCGATTTCCCCTCGACGAGCACCCCGACGGTGCTGCGGTAGCCCGCGGCCAGGTGTTTGTCGCCGTCGATGCCGGCTTTCTTCTCCCACGCGGCGAATTCGGCCGCGTCGGTGAACACCACGAGGAACGCGGCATCACGACGCTCTTCCTTCCACAGCCCCCGGTCGGCCCCGATCCCGACACGCAGGGTCTCCTTCGTGAGCCCGAACTGCTTCTCGAGTTCACCCGTAATGTCCACGAGGCCAGCCCTGAGCTCCGTGCGGAAAGGCGCGAGGGCTGCCTTGTCCCGGGCGAAGATCGGCAGCCGGCCGACGAGATCGACGCAGGAGTAGCCGTCGGGCAGATCCGGCTTCTCTTCGGCCCTTGCGCTTTCCGCGCGTGCCCCGAGCGAAGCGGTGAAAACCAGCAGACCGGCGAAGAGGTGTCGCATGGAAGTACTCCAGTCCGCCCCCGGGCGCAAGATATCAGATTGAAGCGGGGGATTCGTGAGGGAAAGCGCGTGCGCGGCCCGGTTTCCCCCGGCTGGTCCGCACTCCCGTTGACAGCTCCGACATGCCGAAACTAGCATCACCGGCTCGATTCGCGGTTCAGCGCTTCTCACCAGGCCCTTTCAGGGAGATCACGCGTGAACGATGCCCGCCGTCATACGAACCCGAGAGACCCGCGCGCTGTGGACGAACTCATTGAGCGCGCGAAGAAGCACCCGCTGGGCGTGGAGTTCCTGTCCAAGGGGTACCTGGACAGCGTGGCGGCCGGGCTGGAGACGCACGCATTCACGGTCGAAGCCGCCCGCGAACGCCTGCGGCGCGAGGGAGAGAACGCTTGAGCAGCTGGAAGAAACTTCCCAAGAAGGTTGAGCTGGCCGACATCACGATCCGTGACGGGTTCCAGCACGAAGAGAAATGGATCCCGACGAAGGCGAAGATCTGGATCGCCGAGGAGCTGATTCACGCCGGGTACACGCGGCTCGAGGTCACGAACCTCGGGAGCAAGAAGGCGATGCCGCAGTTCGTGGATGCGGAGGAGGTCCTGAAGGACATCCGCACCAGCAAGCGGACGGCGGGGAAGGCGCACGGGGTCGAGCTGACGGCGGTGACGATCCGCGAGAAAGCCGTGGACGAGGCGATCGAGCTGCGCGCCAAAGGCCACGGGCCGGACCGCATTCTCATGATGGTGTCGACGTCGCCGTCGCACATGAAGAAGAACAGCGGCCTGGACCATGCGGGTTACTGGGCGGAAGCGGAGCGCTGCATCAAGCGGGCGCACGCCGAGGGGATGAAGTTCAACGGCACGGTGAGCACCATCTGGGGCTGCCCGATCGAGGGGCCGACGAAGCTTGAAGAGGCGGTCCAGTTCACGCGTCGCTGGTTCGAAATCGGCGCGGACGACGTCGAGCACGCGGACCACGACGGCTCGGCTCCGCCGAACAAGGTATTCGATTACTTCTCGATGGTTCTCGAGGAGATGCCCGACCCGAAGAAGCACGTCGCACATTTCCACGTCACGCGCGGCTGGGGTCTCGCCAACGTCGTCGCGGCGCTCCAGGCCGGCATCGTCCGCTACGAGAGCACGCTGGGGGGCATCGGCGGCCAGCCCGCGAATTTCTTCGAGGGTTCGCCGATCCCGGGCACGGGGAGCTACTACTACCAGGACCCCAACAACGTGGGCCTGATCAACACCGAGGACCTGGTCGTGATGCTCGACGAGATGGGGATCGAGCACGGCCTCGACGTCGATCGCATCCTCGCTACAGGTCGCATGGTCGAACGGATCGTCGGCCGCCGTCTGCGGAGCGAGAGCATCAAGAGCGGACGGATTCCCAAGAAGCACACGGGCAGGTAACCCGCGCTTCCAGTAGCATCTACTTGTCGTGCGGGACGTTCATGGATCGGGACGCGCCAAAGTCACGGGAGGGGAAAATGCGCTTCGCTACAGTCCTTCGCAAGGCTCTCTTGATCTTCGCCCTCGCGGGCATCGCCACGTTCGCCACCGGTTGTCCGCACGGGCGACACTTCCACCACCACTAGGCCGGGCCGAGTATCCGTCTCCTGCCGATGCGCACACACCTTGTCGCTCTCCTTGCCGTGCTCGGTTCCGGATGCGGCCCTTTCGCCCACCAGGAAACGGACAGGCAGTGGCTCCTCCCAGAAACTGGAAGCGCCACCTGCGTGCTTCCAGCGGCAGGACCATCCCGCCCGCTGCGGGTCGCCGTCTACGGGGACGTTCACCGGGGCCGCGAAGGGCACCGGGCCGTCGTCGCCGCGATCCGCAGGGAGCGGCCCGACTTCGTGATCTTCACGGGCGATGCGCTGGACTGTCGCCCCGTCGGCCACCTCCCGGATATCGGCGCGGGGGCCTACATGTTCCCCTTCTGGCCGCAGTACTACCGCGGCCGGCCGCTCTTTTCCCTGCTGTCCCTGGTTCCGTTTCCCGCCGCCGTCCACGAACTGTTCCTCGCCGGGCCCCTGCCCGTCCGCCACGCCACCGGCCTCAATGACTTCCTGGAGGACACCGCGCCGCTTCGTCTCGAGGACCGGACGCCCTTCGTCTTCGTCCCAGGCAATCATGACGTCTTCCACTCTTTCGACCGGTCCGAGATAGCCCGGCTCTTCGGTGAACCGGGCGGCGCGGGAGGCCACGACCCGGACGCACTCTGGTACTCCTCCGACCTTGCCGGCGTCCGCTTCATCGTGATCGACACCGGCACCGACACTCCCGGCGACCGCGAGCCGCTTGCGGCGGAAGGGGCGCAGATGGAATTCCTTGAAGAGCGTCTTGCGGACGCCGAGAAGGCTGGGATGAGCGTGGTCGTCTGCGGTCACCTGCCGCCGTGGGCGTCCGGCGACGACGATCCGCCGCGGCCCGCCGTGGCGGAGCAGTTCGGCCGCCTGCTGGTCGATCACCCGTGCGTCGCCCTGGTCCTCAGCGGGCACACTCATCGCTACGAGCGCCTGCAGCGCAATCGCCCGGCCGGCAGGCCGGCGACCTTCATCGTGGCCAGCGGCGGCGGTGCGACGAGCGGCGAGAACGCCGTCGAGCGCGTCCCCGGGTCCATCGCGCTGGTCGAGCGGCAATGCCATTTCGTCATGCTGGAATTCGGGCCGGAGGAGGTCCATGGCCGGCTCGTCGTCGTCCCGGTCCGTGACGGGGGAGTGGCTTCCCGGTCGGCGAGCTACCTGTTCGAAGCTCCGCCCATGGACGAGTTCACGATTCCGCTCGACCGGCCGGGACGCGAATCCCGGTAGTTGGGCTTACGCGGGCGTTCCGCGGGCGTGAAGCGCTGCGGCGAGCCTTCCCGCTGCGGTCATCGCGAAGCCGCCGCGCCGCGCGTCTTCCCCCTGTGGCGACCGGCTCAGGAACTCCAGCACCCCGCGAGTCTGGGGACCTTCCACCGCCGGAACGAAGACCCCGCCGCGCAACCCCGCGGCTTTCGCGCCGTCCTTGCGCCGGAACGTCATCTCCGAGTCGAAATCGAGGCAGATCACCGGCCTGCGGTTCAGGAACGCCCCCCACAGCAGGCCGATTCCGTACTTCGTCGGGCTCGAAACGCTCGCGTCCCGGTACGCCTGCATCTTCGGGTCCGCCATCCAGTACGGCCCCGGGTTCAAGCCCTGTTCCCCCTCGTCGGGGATCCACGACTGCCCGAAATCCCACTTCCCGTAGGTGCAGATCTCGCGGACACCCGTGGCGATCGCCAGGTCCGGAGAGCCCGCCTCCGCGACCGCCTTCGCCAGGGATTCGAGGAAGCGGTAGTCCTTGTCGCTGAGGACGAAGTCGAAGAAGTGGGATTCGGGGGGCATGGCGGTGATGGGAATGATACGCGAAAACTGGCCGCGCGGATTCGCGGGATGAGGCACCGGTGCGGATATCGAAAAAAAAGCCCCGGGGGTTCGCCCCGGGGCTCGTTTGGTGCGAGGGTCCTACTTCGTCGGCGTCTCCGGTGCGTCCGGCGTTCCCGGCTTGAGCTCGACCCTGCCCTGGGCCTTGAGATCCGCGCCCCACTTCATCGTCGCGTGGGTCACGCTGGTCCCGCTGCCGTACTCCGCGGAGCCTTCGAATTCCAGCTTCACCAGGACTCCTTCAGCCCTCGAGAACCACGACATCCCCTTCTTCTGCGCCGCCACGATCATGGCGGAAGCGAACGCAGCCACGTCACCGCGGCCCTCCGACTTCACGTCGGACGGCTTCATCCCGCGTTCCTTGTCCGTGCTCTTCATCCGCGACTTCACGCACAGGTGCTTGCCCACCGCTTCGGTCCCGTCCGCCTTCACCGTCAGCTTCTCTTCCTGCGGCAGGCTCAGCGTCTGCTCCCAGGAGGCCCCATCGCGCGGCGCCGTGGAGAAGAGCAGGCCCAGCCAGACCGCCGCGGTCGTGGGCGCGTGGACAGCGTCCGCCGCGTCGTTCTCGCGCTCGTTCTTCTTGCCGCGGGCGACGTCCTTCTCGTCCGCCTTGGGCCAGTCGGCGTTCGACAGCTCCTTCACCGTGCCGTCCGCGCCGATGATGGCGCGGAACGTGTGGCCCAGCACCGCCTGGTACTTGCGGAACCCGGCCAGGTCGGTCTTCGGCGACTTTGCCGAATCCCATTCTGCGTGGATGCCGGTGATGTCGAAGCGCACCTCGATGGCGACGCGCTCGACCACGAACTCGATGCGGGCGCTTCCGTCGTCGCCGACATTGAGGACGGTGCCCTTGAGGACGACCGTTTCCCACTGGGGGTCTTCAGTCGTGGTGCCGCCCTCCGTCGTGGTGCCTCCGTTCAGTCCGGAATTGCCCCCGACCTGGCCCGCGCCGGAGCGATTGACGCCGACGCCGCTGGTGTCAGGGCGGGGCGTGAACTGGATGTAGTGGAATTCGGAGTTGAGTTCGTAGGTGAAGGTCTTGCCGGGCTTGAAGTGCCAGACCGGGTCGCCCGCGAACGCGGCGGGCGCGAGGGCCAGCAGGGCGGCAGCGGCGAGGCCGGAAAAGAGATGTTTCATGGCGCGATCCTCATTTGACTAAGGTCCCCCCTTAGTAGGCGGGACGACGGAATGCACATTCGGTGCCAGAATGTGAAGATTCTTTAAGTTATGTGCCACAAACAACTTGTGTAACGTTTTTGCCGAATTACAACCGGCGAGAATGCCGGGTATCTTGACACCAACGTCAAGCCTGTTTGCTCAACCATCCAAGGTTCGCCGTCTCCCCGCCCGCCATCCCGATGAGGCCGGAGGTGGGCCCGGCAGCTAGGTCGTTCCTGCTGGAAAAGGGCTACGGACTTCGCCTTGGACCGATGGTGGTTGTGGATTCGAATGGTCGGAGTGTGCTGAGGTTCCATTTGCCGCCGTAAGCGAGATCAGCAGTGCCGTCGCCACCTCCTTCGCCTTTCCCCCCGTCTCGTTCGCGGGTCCGACGCACGAAGGGCATCCCCCCGGGCACGGGCACGCCTCCAGCAGTTCCTTGGCCCGCGCCATGAGCTGGGGGTGCAGATCCCAGAGCGCCTGCGAGAACCCGACGCCGCCGGGGAAGGAGTCGTAGAGGAAGATCGTCGGGCGGAACGTCGCGAGCGCTTCCACGGGAACCGAAGCGTCCTTCAGCTTGACCTCGCGCGCCTTGCTGATCCTCTGCCCCTCGATCGCAAACCACTCCGCTTCCGTGTCTCCCACGACGTGGTGCAGATCGCGGCGGTCGCACATGAGGAGGAATGGCGCGAGGTGGTGCAGCAGGTACGCGAGTCCCGTGGTGCCGTCGAGCAGGTCTGCCCGGCCGAATCCCAGGTCCTTGAGCGCCTCCGGCTCGATCGTGAACCAGTAGCTGGTCGTCTGCATCTCGTGGTCGGGAAGCTGGACCTCGCCGTAGCCGACGTTTTCGCGCGTGGCGAACTTGATCTTCTTGAAGCCGCTGACGCGCCAGGCGACGTGGACCTCGCCGTGCTCGCGCTTCGCGGCCGGGGCGTCGGCGTGGTCGAAGATGTCGATGACGCGCACGGAAGTGTTGGTGATCGCCTCGGTGTAGTAGTCGACGTCGACCGGTTTCACGTAGGCGCGGTGCTGGGCGTAGTCGAGGCGCGTGACGTGGTAGGGCTTGCTCTCGCAGAGGTAGATCGCCTCGGGGTACACCGTGGACGGAGCGCTTTCGAAGTCGACTTCCGCGATGACCTTGTTCTGCTGCGACTCGTCCATGATGACGAAGTTCTCGTTGTTCACGCTCCGGAGGGGCACGGTGTCGGCGGGGTAGACCTGGCTGGCCCAGTGCCAGGAGCCGCCGGCGAAGTGCAGGATTTTCCGCTCGCCGAGGATGTCGAGGATTTCCTTGATGGTGCCGAGGCCGGCGGCGGCGCCGAATGCTTCGCCGGCCGGGAGGGGGAGTTCGAAGCAGGCGCACTTGAGGTGCTCGACGAGGATCGAGAGGTTGTCGGGATTCACGAGGCCGTGCTCCGGCGAGCGCCCGAAGAAGTACTCGGGGTGCGCCGAGAGAAACTGGTCCATCGGCTCGCTCCGGGCCACGAACGCCGCCACCGAGAGGCCGCTGCGGCGCCCCGCGCGCCCGGCCTGCTGCCAGAGGCTCGCGATCGTTCCCGGGTAGCCGGCGATCACGGCCGCGTCGAGCGCGCCGATGTCGATCCCGAGCTCGAGGGCGTTCGTCGAGACCACCCCCTGGATGTTGCCGGCCCGCAGCTCGCGCTCGATCTCCCTCCGCGTGTTCGGCAGCAGCCCGCCGCGGTACGCGCGGATGCGCCCCGCGTCCTGCGGCATCTTCTCGAAGCGCTCCTTGAGGTACGTCGTCAGCACTTCCGCGTTCAGCCGGCTCGTCGTGAACACGATCGTCTGCACGCCCGACTTGATGAACTCCTCCGCGATCCGCCTCGCCGCCGTCACGTACGACCCGCGGATGCCGAGCTCGCGGTTCACGATCGGCGGGTTGTACATCAGGAACAGCTTCTCGCCGGCCGGCGCGCCGTTCTCGTCGATGAGCTCGACCGGCCGCTCCACCAGTTTCTCCGCCAGCTCCTTGGGGTTCGCAATCGTCGCCGAGCACAGGATGAACTTCGGGTCACTCCCGTGAAACCGGCAGATCCGCTTCAGCCGACGGAACACGTTTCCCAGGTGGCTCCCGAACACGCCGCGGTACGTGTGAAGCTCGTCCACCACGATGTACTTCAGATTCTGGAACAGCTTCGCCCACTTCGTGTGATGCGGCAGTACCCCCTGGTGCAGCATGTCCGGGTTCGTCACCACGATCTGCCCGCTGGCCCGGATGGCCCGCCGCGCGTCGTCCGGCGTGTCCCCGTCGAACGTGTGCGCCTTGATCGACGCCCCCGTCCCCGCGATCACCTCGTCCAGTTCCGCCAGCTGGTCCTGCGACAGCGCCTTTGTGGGGAACAGGTAAAGCGCGCGGCTGGAAGGGTCGTCCAGGATCGCCTTCAGCACCGGCAGGTTGTAGCAGAGCGTCTTCCCGCTCGCCGTCGGCGTCACCACCACGAAGTCCTTCCCGGAAAGCGCCAGCTCCGCGGCCCGCGCCTGGTGCACGTAGGGCCTCTCGATCCCGCGCTTCGCGAACGCCTCGCGCAGCACCGCCGGCACCGCGGCCGGCCAGTCGGCGTACTGCGCTGCCCGCGCGGGCAGTTTTTTCATCCCGGCCAGCGTGCCCTTCTTCGTCCACTCCTCGACCAGCCGGTCGAGCAGGGCCTGGGGTACCGAACTCATACCTAACTCCTGGGCGAAAAAAAAGAGCCCGCAGGGGGCTCGGTGGATGTGGGGACGACTAACCGTTCGAAGCGGCCTTGACCTCGGGGCGATTGCGGCGCTCGATGCCCAGGAGGCGGTAGACGGTCTCCTTGAGCTCCTTGATGTCCGGCTTCGCCACGAACGCCTCCGCGCCGGCCTTGATGACCTTGGGCTTGAGGCGCGGATAGCCGCTGAACACGACGACCGGCGTCCCCTGCAGCTCCTTGGACGCCTTGATGAACTCCAGTACCTTTTCCCCGCGCATGCCGGGGATCTTCAGGTCGAGGATGATGATGTCGGGCTTCGCCGTGCCGCATGCGAACAGCGTATCGACCGCGTTGTTGGCGACGCGCACTTCGACATCGATGCGCACGTCGAGGGCAAAGTTGGCCTTGAGCGCCTTCAGGAGGACCGGGTCGTCGTCCACCATCAGGATCCGCTTCTTCTCTCCGCCGATCTCGGTCCGGTCCAGCTCCTCCCGGGGGATTCCAAGCCGGTCCATGAACTCGGTGAGGTACTGCCGCGGGACCCGAAGCTCGCCCTTGTCCCCGCGCGTCTTGTACCCGCGCAGAATGCCCTCTTCGTGGCGCTTGAGGACGGTCGGGACAGAAATGCCGCAGATGCGGCCGACTTCGGCAGAGGTAAAGAACCGCTTCATGAGGGATCCTTGACGCGAGTGATTAAGCAGGTGAAGTGTAGTTCCGCAGGGGGGGGCGGGTCAACAAAAACGTTAAAATGGTAAAGCCTGTCCCGATCATGACGGTCGGCGGCAAAGATCACGCCTCTAAAGGGTTGCGGAGTTTTCAGCGTTTCACGCCGTACCGGGCTGCACGCACAGAGCCTGAGCAAAAGCCCTGCAGGTCGGGCTTCGTTGGCCGGACCCGTGCCGCGCGCCGCAGGGAGGATTTTGCTCGCGGGCTCAGCCGAGGCCGCCCTGGAGCCGAAACAGGAAGCAGCGAAAACCCGGAGTGCCCATGAAGCCCCTGATCGGCCTGAATCTGAACCAGGAAGACAACGTGTTCTCTCTCCAGAAGCCGTACTGGGAGGCGGTGGTGGCCTCCGGGGGAATCCCGATCCCGATCGCGCCGCTGGCGTCCCTGGACGACGTCGACGCCATCCTGGAGACGCTCGACGGACTCGTGCTGACCGGAGGTGGCGACATCGACCCTTCCCGATACGGCCAGAAGCCGCACAAGTCGTTCGCGCCGGTGTCGCAGCCGAAGCACGACGCGGACTTCCAGCTGGCGGCGCGGGCGCTGGAGTTCGAGATCCCGATTCTCGGGGTGTGCTACGGGATGCAGCTCCTGACGGTGCTTCATGGCGGGGACCTGGTGCAGGACGTCCCGACGATGGTGAAAGGGGCGCTGGAGCATTGGGGGGAGCCGCCGAAGGACGGGGAGCATCCGGTGCGGATCGAGAAGGGAAGCCTGGTTCACCGGATCCAGGGGTGCGAATCGATGCTGGTGAACAGCCACCACCACCAGGCGGCGGGGAAGACAGGGAGTTTCAGGGTGACGGCGCGCGCGGAGGACGGGGTGATCGAGGCGGTGGAGCCCGCGACGCCCGGGAAGTCGTTCCTGCTGGGGGTCCAGTGGCATCCCGAGCGGATGAAGGACACGCCCGGCGGCTATGCGCCGTACCGTGCGCTGGTCGAGGCCGCGTCGCGTTACCGCGACGGAAGCGGGTTCGACGTGACGATTCTGCGCTGACCCCGTACGGTTGACCCGGTGTATAGTTCCCCTGTCCGCTCTGTCTTCCAATCTCGGGGTTCATCGGGGGCCCTATGACTCGAGCGTTGTGGATCCTTCTGGGCATCGGCCTGGCGGCGCAATCATCGTCCGCACAGGAGAACCGGGAGTACACCTCGAAAACAGGAAACTTCCGGATCCTGTATCCGGACTCATGGAAGCGGGGAGGGCGGCCTCCCGAGAATTTCGAGGTGGTCCTGACGCGCGGCGTCACCGTGATCATGATCGCCGCCGCGGAGACGAACGCTACTCCCGAGGACATCGCCGAGGACGTCGAAACGAACACGAAGGTCCTCATGGACGGATCCTGGCGGGAGTCACGTCGCGAGCTGACCGTCGCGGGCGAGCGATCGATCGAAGATCGATTCAGCGTCCACAACAAGGGATTCGACGGTGATCTCATCGTCGCGGTCTTCTGCCACCAGGGAATCGCCTACCGCGTGGTTGCCGTGTCGCCGAACGCCGACGAGGGCGACTTTCTCTCCGATTTCCACTTCGTCCTGAAGAACTGGTCGTTCAGCAAGGACCGAAAAGACTGGTTGAAGAAGAACGAAGGGGAGCCCGCAACGCTGGCGATGCTGGGCGGTCGCATTGAGTTCCAGCTGAATCGGCCGCGGTGGAACGAGCGGACGTTTGAAGAGCAGACGAGCTGGCAGACTCTCGATTTCGCGACCTTCATCCTGTTTGCAGGCGGCGGTTGGATCACCGTCGAGGTGCTGAAGGCCAACGGTTCACCGGACCAGGAGTTGAACCGCCTCGGGCACGACCTCGCGAGGTACTTTGCGGATTCGCGCATCGCCGTGGCCAGGGCGGACCTGTCGACGGGGGCCGGCTGGTCCGTGTCGGTTCAGGGGAAGCTCAACGGCGAACCCCGATTCCTCCGGGGGATCGCCGTAGTGGAGGGGGATCTCGTCGTTCGCGCCTGGATTGAGTGCCAGCCGTCGCGGCGCGAGGAGACCCTTCGCGACTGGAAACAGCTCACGGCATCTCTCGTCTTCCATGCGCCGGGCGCGGGCCCCCAGCCTCCCGCCTGGACCCCCGTCCACGATTCCAGGACCTCCTCCCCTGCCGAGGTCGACCCCGTGCACGCGGTGTCCCGGCCCCTGCTGAATTCCGCTCGGGCGCAGGCTCTCCTTGCTCTCTCGCCTGATCTCTCCCGGGCGGCATTTTCCGGCGACGGACATGCCTATGTCGAGGACCTCGCGACGGGCCGGCGCGTCCTGCTCCCGGAGGAACCGGACCATGGATCGGCCTTCGCCTGGTCGGCGGACGGCGACCGGCTCGCTTTTGCCGGGGAGAAAGTCGTGACCGTCGTGAGCATCAAGGAGGGGAAGTCCGAGAAACTCGAACTCAGGGCATCCTCGCTCGCCTTCGGAGGGGCCGGACTCGACCTGTTTGCCGCGGCCACCCTCTCCGACCCCACCCCACCCTTCCGCACCTCCACGCTTCTCCGCGTTCCGCGTGACGGGGGGAAGCCCGATACTCTCGTTTCATTTCCCCTTTCCCGGGTGACCTGTGTCGCCGTATCACCGGACGGCAAACGGCTGGCCGTGGGCACGAACGAGCGGATGTCCCGGCGGTCGATTGCCGGGGCAAACCTGTTCGTCGGTGAAGTGAACGGAACGGGGATGAAGTGCGTGACCGAGGGAGCGGAGGAAGTGACCGCGGTCGCGTGGGCGGCCGACGGCTCGTCCCTGCTGTTCCTTCGGAGGCTGGCGGTGGACGCGGAGGGGCACGTGCCCGCCTGGGGTGGACCGCGGGACGTGTGGCGCGTGCCGGCGGCAGGAGGCTCCGCCGTGAATCTCACCCGTTGCGGAAACGTC
This sequence comes from uncultured Planctomycetia bacterium, assembly GCA_963706735.1. GTDB lineage: Bacteria > Planctomycetota > MHYJ01 > WSZJ01 > WSZJ01 > WSZJ01. The sequence continues at coordinate 24,607 of CAVPNQ010000153.1, read as the reverse complement.
GGCGGATTCGCGCTGGCGGGGGAGAGGATCGCGATCGAATTCGACGACTGGCGGATTCCCGAAAACGCGCGCGGCGTCTTCGAAGCAAGGGTCCCGGACCTCGAGAAGGCCACTGCCGGGCTGGCGCTGCCCATCCCCCTCGACCGCGCCGGGCATTCCCGCGCCCTGGAAGCTCGCCTTGCACCGCTGCTGGCGGGAAGGAAGATCGGCGAAATCGTCCCGACGGCGGAATTCGTCGCCGAACTGGCGAAGGAGTTTTCCCGGGCGGCCGGGGAAACCTGCGGCTCCAGGCTGGATTTCAGCGCGGAATCGCTCGACGTCTTCGCCAGCCTGCTGTCCGACATCGATGCCTCTGCCCCTCTCCTCCTGACCGCGGCAGGTGCCTACTACGGCGAGACCCTTCGGCAGGTTTCAGGCGCCGCGTGGTCTCTTGGCCCTGAGCCCCTTCAAGGCCTGCTCAAGCCGGCGGATTCCCCGGAGAGCCTGGCCGTCGACGTTGTCCACCCCTGGGCCGACATCGCTGCCGTTCTCGGCGGCTCGGAGGACTCGTGGCTGATCGATGCGGAGACCGCGCGTGCCGATTCGCGGCGCAAGCCCATCCTGCTCGTCCACCCTCCTTCGCGCGCGATGGAGGCGGTCCGCACGTTCGAGGGGAAAGGGCTCGAGGAAGCGCGCCGGCTGCTCGACTCAGGAGATGTCGCCCGAGCTCTCCCCATTTTCCTGGAGGAACTTCGGCGGTTCCCACGCAATGACGAACTGGCGCTCTACGTCGTTGCGGCCTGCGACGCCGCGGGCCTGGAGGAGGCGGCGGACCGTTTCGTTTCGGACGCAGTCGACGCCGGGACCGAGGTCATCGAGCTTCTCACGCGCCGGGCCGACTCGCTGGCGAAGAGCGAGCCCGCGAAGGCGAGGGAGCTGTACCGCCGGGCGGCGCACGGCCACTGGGGAACCTGCGATGCGTTCATCAAGCTGGGCAAGTCCTACGCTGCGACGGGTGAGCATGCGCTGGCAGAGTCGTGCTGGCGGCAGGCGTGGCGGGGGGCGCAGGCGGGGCAGCAGGCGGAACTGAAGACGCTGATGGGAGCACCCAGATGAACTTCTCGCGGACGCTGTCGGTTGGCCGGATGAAGTGCATCGCCCTTCTGGTGCTGACCGGAATGGTGGGGGGTGCCGCGGCCGGCCCACCGGAGGAGGCTTCGATTGCGGGGGACTGGTGGTCGGAAGACCCTGCGGTTCGAATTGTTCTCCGTGCGGACCGCACGGCGACGATGTTCGAGCGGGAGGACCGGACCCGTGCCGAGGGGAGGTGGGGGCTCAAGGGTTCCCGGCTTTCGCTGACGTGGAGTGTCGGCAAGACAAGTACATACGAGTGCGGCGTCATCGACGACCAGCTGTCACTGAAGTCCGACTCGGTGACGCTGACGCTCCGTAGAGAGGATCCCGAGGCCCGGGAGAAGGAGCTTGCCGGCTGCATTCACCAGCTCGAGCTGCTGAAGAAGGCGTTCGGGACCGCCAGCGACAACGAGGAGATCCGGAAGACGGTCGAGGGCGCGGCGAGGAGCCGCGAGCGCCGAAGTCTCCTCATGTCGCTGCTCGCCGGCCGCGGCGACGACTCGCTGGAACTCGTCCGCAGGGTCCTCCAGAAGAACTTCCCCGAAGACCTGCCGCTGCTGGAGGAGCGGGACGGCGGGAAGCTGGACAGGAGCTGCAGCAACAGCCTCAAGCAGCTCGGCATCTACCTGGCCCTGTTCGAAGCGAAGTTCAAGAAGTACCCGGAGAAGCTCGATCAGGTGAAGCGTCCCGACATGGCGACCGACGAGTCGCTGTTCACGTGCCCGCTTCTCGGCGAGGGGCATCGGTACGTATATGTCTGGTCGAAGGACGGCGATGCAACCTCAAGTGAGGCCCTGACGTTGTATTGCGATGCCCCGCACACGGACGGGCAGCGCCGCTTCGTGACGTTCAGCGGCCGCGCGTGGGAAATTCCGGAGGAGGCGTTCCAGGAGGTTCTGCGCACCGGCTCGATCGTGGGCGTGATTCCGGCGCTCGACGACCTGCGTACGAAACTGGAGGATGCGGGCGACTGCACCGACATCGTTGCGACGTTCGTGGGCCGGCGCCTGCGCCCGGTATTGCGTGACGGCAAGTCGAAATTCCGAGTCACGGTGACGGCGCGTCTGTCCAACATGGACCTTGAACGCCAGCGGCCGCCGGAAGAGACCGAGGGGCCGGCGATCGGCGACGGAATGGAATTGGAGGTCCGCTGGCGAGTGCCGAAGGCGTGCCTCGAGGGGGGCGCCCACCTTACCCTGGGCTTCAAGGACGAATCCACGGGCCGCTCTGTTGACGCATGGGAATCGCTGCGACGGTAGGAGAAATCGGCTGGCGGCGGCCCGCCGGGATAGGCGGGAGGGTCTCGCGCGATCAGCGGTTCGCCCACTCCTTGCGGATCCGCGTCAGCCTCCCGGCAAGACGACCCAGCCCGAGATTTCCCGTCCCCCCGATGTGCGACCTCATCCTCATCGCCGCGTCGAGGTCCGGCGCCTTCCATTTGCCGGCCTGCTCCGCCACCTGCCGGTAAGCGTCCCGCCACGGCACGCCGCTCGAAACGCGCCTGAGCGCTTCATCCGTCGCGAACAGCTCCGGGGTGCACGCCGCACGGCAGCGCTTCTCGTCAAACCCGAGATTCGGGACGACGTGAGCCATCACCCGCAGCGTCGCCAGGGCGTGCGTGATGCCGCGGATGAACGGTTCCTTCGTGAGCTGGTAGTCGCGGTTGTAGCCGGACGGCAGCCCGAGGAGCGTCTCGCGGACCTGCTCCTCGCACCCGTGCACGACCGCGTAGGCGCCGCGCGCCAGCTCGAACACGTCGGGATTCTTCTTCTGCGGCATGATCGAGCTTCCCGTCGTGAACTTGTCCGGCAGCTTGATGAACCCGAACTCCTCCGAGCTGAACCAGACGACGTCGGTGGCGAGGCGGTTGACGGAGAGCATGAGAAGAGACAGCCCGGCGAGGATGGCGGCCTCGATGCGGCCGCGGGAGTTCTGCGCCGCGAGCACGTTTTCGTGCACGCGCCCGAACCCCGCCGCATCGGCCACGAGCTGGCGCGGCATGGGAAGGGGGACGCCGTAGCCGGCGGCGCTTCCGAGGGGCGAGCGGTCGGCGAGGGAGTAGCCGACGGCGAGCATGGCGACGTCGTCGGCGATGGTCTCGGCGTGGGCGCCGGCCCAGAGGCCCGCGGAGGAGAGCATGGCGCGGCGGGTGTGGGTGTAGCCGGGCATCGGGATGCGTTCGTTGTGGCGGGCGAGCCCCATGAGGGCGTGGGAGAGGTCGAGGGCGGCGTCGCTGAGGAGGCGGAGGCGGTCCTTGGCGAAGAGCCGGAGGGCGGCGACGACCTGGTCGTTGCGGGAGCGGCCGGTGTGGACTTTCTTGCCGAGGTCGCCGAGTTTTTTCGTGAGTTCGAGCTCGATGGCGGTGTGGCCGTCCTCGTGTTCCGCGGTGGCGCGGAACTGGCCTTTCTCCCAGCGCGCGAGGAGCTTTTCCATTTCCTTCGCGAGGCGGTCCGCTTCCTTCGGCGACAGGACGCCCAGCTGGACGAGGCCGCGAGCGTGGGCGATAGAGGCCTTGAGATCGAACGGGAGCAGTTCGTTGTCGAGTTCCCAGTCGTTGCCGGCGCAGTACCGCTGCGTGAGCGCGTCGGGGGACAGGCCTTTGAACCAGAGTGTCGGCACGAAACCTCCCAGGTGCTGGTTGCGGGTTACGAGTTGCGAATTGCGAGGGTAGCCGGACAGAGGCGTGTCGGCGACGGATTGACGGCTGTCCAGGCTCACGGGCCAGGGCTGCGGAGCCGTTACTCGCAACCCGCAACCCGCAACTGGAGTTCAAAGCCTCAACCCCTGCGTCTCAGGGAAACCGAGCAGCAGGTTCATGTTCTGCACGGCCTGTCCCGCCGCTCCTTTGCCGAGATTGTCGATCGCGCTCACCACCACGAGCCGCCCGCGGCCGTCCGACTCGAATCCGCCCAGCACCGCCCGGTCCGTCCCCCGAATGTCCCGGAAATCCGGGATCTTCTCCTGCACCTTCACCACCGGCTCGCCACGGTACGCTTCTTCGTACAGCTCCCGGAAATTTCCCTCGCCCCGGACAAACAGGTGCGCCGTCACGATCAGCCCCCGGAAGGCGGGGACCACGTGGGGCGTGAAGTGCACCATCATGCCGAGCGCACGTTCGATTTCCGCCACGTGGGCGTGATGGGTGAGGTGGTAGGGCAGCACGTTCTCCGCCAGCACCTTCGGGTCGTTCCGCTCGTTGGGCTTCCGCCCCGCTCCCGAGTACCCGCTCTTCCCGTCGAACACCGCCCGCTCGACCAGCCCTTCCTTCACGAGTGGCCACGCCGCCAGCATGCACGCGGTCGCGTAGCAGCCGGGGTTCGCGATCGCGTCGGACGTCGCGATTTCGCCGCGGAAAAGTTCCGGCAGCCCGTAGCGCCAGTCGCCGCGCCAGTCGCGCGAGAGATCGACGAGGCGCGACTTTGTGAAGAGCGGCGCGGTTCTCCTTGCGATGCCCTCGCTCGTCGCGAAGAAGACGAGATCGGGGGCGAGCGCCGCGATCTGTTCGGGGGTCTTGTCGGAGAAGCGCTCGTCGCCCTTCCAGTCAGGGAAGGCGTCCTTGAGCGGTTTACCGGGGGACGATTCGCTCTGGAGTGCGATCACCTCCACGCCACTGTGCTGGCGGAGGATCTGGGCGAGTTCGCCGCCGGCGAAGCCGGAGGCGCCAAGGACGGCGACGGTTTTGCGGGTTGCCATGGGGCGGAGACTTTAGAAATTTCAGGCTCGGATTGAAAGGATGGAGAACGGCCGGATCGCTAGAATCCGCGGGAGTCTCTTGAAAGGAACTCTGATGATTCCGGTGACATGCGTTTGCGGGAGGTCGCGGGAAGTGGCCGCGATGTTTGCGGGGCGGCAGGTCAAATGTCCCGACTGCGGCGCGATGGTGACGGTTCCCGCCGCGCAAGCTGTTGCGGGAGATCCGGCGGCCCCGGCGCAACCGCCCGAGAAGCCTGGTCCCGTGGAGCAGATGACGCGCGACCGTTTCGCCGTCGCGAAGAGTTCTTCCCGCGCCCTGTGCCGCCACCTGCCGTTCACGTCGCTTTCCGGGGTCGGGCTCATCGTCGCGTTCTTCTGTCTTCCCTGGCTGCGGGCCTCGTGCGGCACCATGATCACGGCCGAGCCGACCGGATACAACCTGGCCACGAACACGCTGGATTCCGTTGTCAGGGACCTGCAGGAGAAAGGGAAATCGACGCAGGAGGCCGCTTCGAAAGTCGCGGGCAAGTCGTACATGGACGAAGTGACTTCGGCGATGAAGGCGGAGGAGGTGGAGAATCCACCCTGGGGACGCAAGTCTCCCGAGCTCTGGGTGTTTCCCGGCCTGGGGATTGCGCTGCTCGCCTGGGGGTTGTTCCGCACGGTGGCTCCCTCGTACGGCGTTGCCCGGGAGACCCTTGTTGCGCTCATGGCAGTGATGGCTGCCGGAGGGTTGCTCGCGTACGAGCGGGCGCAGTGGTATCGGAAGCAACCCCTGCAGGACATGAAGGCTGACGCGGAAAGAGCCATGCGCAAGCAGCTCTCCGACACGCCGGTACCGCCGACGATGTCGGCGGACATGGACTCAATTCAGCGGGGAGTGCTGGACCTGATCCAGGTGAAAGATCAGCCCGGCTTCTGGCTGACTGTCCTCTCCCTCGTCGGCGCCGCCGTCACGATGCTCGGCTGGCTCCTCTTCCGCGGCTCCGGGGAAGCCTGAGCCTTCGCCAGCCTTCAGCCAGCCTCCCGCACCTTCGCCAGCCTTCTACTTCATCCTCGTCGGCCCCTGCAGCGTCGCCGGCAGCTTCAGCGCCGCCTTGATCGCCTTCTTGATCTGCGACTCCCGGAGCCCGATCCAGAAAATGGTCCAGCGGGGAGTGCTGGACCTGATCCAGGTGAAAGATCAGCCCGGCTTCTGGCTGACTGTCCTCTCCCTCGTCGGCGCCGCCGTCACGATGCTCGGCTGGCTCCTCTTCCGCGGCTCCGGGGAAGCCTGAGCCTTCGCCAGCCTTCAGCCAGCCTCCCGCACCTTCGCCAGCCTTCTACTTCATCCTCGTCGGCCCCTGCAGCGTCGCCGGCAGCTTCAGCGCCGCCTTGATCGCCTTCTTGATCTGCGACTCCCGGAGCCCGATCCAGAAAATGGTCCAGTCCGCGAACTTGATCGCCCCGGTGGCCTGCTCGAAGTACCAGGGATTGATCGGGTTCGAGGCGCGCGAGCGCCAGAACAGCTTCGGGTACTTCTGCATCATCGCCAGCCAGACGTCGCGCCCGATGCCTTCTCCCTGCGCTTCCTTCCTCACCGCGAATTTGTCGAGGTAGTCCATCCCCGCGATCTTGCGCATGACCGCGCAACCGCGGTACTTCGGGTCGAGGAAGATCGAAGTGATGTCGCGCTGGAAGTAGTCGCGCACGAGCTTGCGGCCGAAGCTCGCCTCGATCAGCGTGCGCATCCGGTCGCGGTTGATGCCCTTCCAGCTCCCGTGTTCCTCGATCTCGCTTCCGAGCTTGATGAACGTGCCCGACCCCTTGACCGTGAAGAGCTCCTTGATGAGCGAGTGGGGGCTGGTGATGGTGACGAACATCGTGGTCGGCAGCTCCTCGAGCAGCTCCTTGGTCTCGCGGAGCTTGAGGGCCATGCCGCCGGTGACTTCGCCGCGTTCCTGCATGCCCTGGAGGTCGGCGGTGAGGTTGATGAAGGGGATGATCTTGCCCTCGGGGTCGCGGACGCCGCCTTCCTCGGTGAGGAGGATGAACTTCTTCGGGCGGAGGGCCATGACGACGGCGCGGGCGACGACGTCCGCGTTGACGTTGTAGGGCTGGCCGGACTCGTCGAACCCGACCGGCGACACGACGGGGATGCGGTCCATCCGGATGGCGCGGAAGATCGGCTTGAGGTCGACTCCCGTGACCTCGCCCACGAACCCGAGGTCGCGGTCGGCGTGCGGCCGCGCCTTCACGGCCATCCGGATCCCTTCGGCGTCGCCGCCCTGCGCGCGGATCGCCTCCACGAGCTTCCGGTTCGCGTCCTCCAGCACCTCGCGGATCACGTCGATCGCCTCGCGCGACGTCACGCGCAGCCCGTTCTTCTTCTCGAACCCGATCCGCCGGACCTCAAGCTCCTTGTCGATCTGCGGGCCGCCGCCGTGGACGACGACGGGGAAGAGGTCCAGGTTGGTGAGGTAGGCGAGGTCGCCGGACAGCACGGGCATCGAGTCGGTCAGCGTCTTGCCGCCGACCTTGATGACCGCGAACCGGGACGGATTCCCCTTCTTGAACAGTCGGAGGTAGTTGTTCGCCTCCTTCGTGTTCCCGATGTTCTTGAAGAAGTTGATGATGAATTCGTAGTTTTCCACGTTCGTCTTCCTCACGGGCACGGCGTCTTTCGGGCCGCGGGCGAGTCCTTCCGGGGGGTGCCACGGGAGAAACGGGTCGCCGGAACGGGTGCCGCCTCCCTTGCGCTCCTCAACGGGTTTCCGGCCGCGCACGTCGCCGGGCCCCTTGAACAGCCCCTCGCTCACGGTCGCGATCTCCTGGCCGCCGTCACCGTCGACAGCCCGAACAGTTTCACGAACGCCGTTGCCTCGTCGGGCGTCCACGCACTCGACTGCGCGTAGACCGTCCCCTTCGACCGCAACTCGTTCGGCGACTCGTACGCCACCGGCAGCGCCGTCCCGCGGTGCAGCTTCACCGTCACCGTCCCCTTCACGTCCTTCTGCATCGAGGCCAGCATTCCCTCGAGATCCCTCTCGAGCGGATCGTAAAACAGCCCGTTGTACGCCAGCTCCGTCCACTTCTTCCCGATCCCGTCCTTGAACTGGTTCTGCTCCTTCGACAGCACCGACTCCTCCAGCGCCCGGTGAGCCACCAGCACCGTGTGCAGCCCCGGGCACTCGAACGCGATCCGCCCCTTGATGCCGATCACGCAGTCGCCCGTGTAGATGAACCTCCCCACCCCGTGCTTCCCCGCGATCTCGTTCAGCCGCCGCAGGATCTCGATTCCGTGCAGCTTCCTCCCGTTCAGCGACACCGGAAGCCCGGCCTCGAATCCGATCGTCACGCGGTCCGCCTTCGCAGGCGTCCTCTCCGGCGCCGCCGTCAGCGTCCACGCGTCCTCGGCCGGCTCTTCACGCCGGTCAATCTCGCTTCCGCTGATCGTCACCCCGAACACGTTCTGGTTGATCGAGTACCGCGTGTGCTTCTTCGACACCGGAAACCCGCGCTCCTCGAGGAACGCCTTCTCCCGGTCCCTCACCGGCCCGCCCCCCGCCGCCTGGAAGTCCCGGATCGGCGCCAGGATGTTGTCGCAGCCCAGCGCGCGAAGGGTCACATCGAAGCGCACCTGGTCGTTGCCCATCCCGGTGCAGCCGTGGGCGACGGCGTCGGCCTTGAAGCGCCGCGCGAAGTCGACGGACTTCTCGACGATCAGGTACCGGTCCGCGCACATGACGGGGTACATCTGCTGGTACGTCCCGTTCGCGCGGATGCAGTGGCTGATGAGGCGGTCGTAGATCTCCTTGCGGCCGTCGACGAAGAAGTGCTTTTTCGCGCCCAGTTCGCGCGCCCGGCGGCCGATTTCGCGGATCTTGTCCGGCGAGAAGCCTCCCGTGTCCACGAGCACGGTGATCACGTCCCACCCGCGTTCCTGCAGCCACGGCACGCAGAACGACGTGTCCAGCCCGCCGCTGAACGCCAGCACCGCCAGCCGGCGCTCCTCGCGCCGCGGGCTCTTCGCCGCCTTGGCCAGCGTCTTTTCGATGCTTGCGAGGGTGCGACGGTCGGAATCGGTCAGGAGGGCTTCGGCCTGGCGGACGAGCGACGCGGACGTCTTCATCGACGGGGGACCCCGATTGGGCGAGCGGCGGATTATAGCGGTGGGGGGGGCCGTCGCAAGGACATCGGCCTTTCGGCGCCCCACGGCGATCTGCTTCCCGTCCGCGCCGCCCCCCGCTACCCTTCCGCCCCATGCCCCCGCCCCCGCGCCGCATGAAACGCTCGCTCATGAACACCGGCGGCACCATCACGCCCTGGGGGGACGCGGCGGTGGCGGCGAAGCTCGCGGAATGCCTCGATGTCGACCCGGAAGTCCGTCTGCCGTTCACGCACGGCTTCCATACCTACCCGGCGCGCATGCATCCCCACACGGCCGAGCGGGCGCTTGCGCGGTTCGGGGGGAAATCGGGGAAGGTGCTGGACCCGTTCGTGGGAAGCGGCACGGTCGCGGTCGAGGCGCTCCGGGCCGGGCGTGGGTTCACGGGGGTGGACATCAGCGCGGTGGCGCTCGAGATCGCGTGGGCGAGGACGCGGGTATTCCGGGGCGGGGAAGAGCGCCTCGTGGAGCGCGAGGGGGTTGAAATCGCGCAGAGGGCGTCGCGCGTGGACACCGACGAGCTGTCGTCCCCCGGCTGGGGACCGGACGTCGAGAGCTGGTTCAGCCCGCATACGCTTCGCGAAGTCGCGCTCGTCTCGCAGCTGATCGAGGGCGTGGAGCGCGAGGACCTGCGGCGCGTGCTGCGCGTGGTGCTGTCCTCGATCCTGATCCGGCTGTCGAAGCAGGCGTCGGACTCGGTGACGGTGGTGGACCGCGACTGGCGGCCCTGGCCGCCCAAGGCGACGTACCGGATGTTCGCGGAGAAGTGCAAGGAGCTGGCGCGGAGCTACGGCTTCCTCGCGAAGGACCTGAGGCAGCGCGAGATCAAGGCGCCTGAGCCGGAGTTCTGGCTGGAGGATGCGCGGGCGGTGAAGCTGCCTAAGGGAGCGTTCGCAATCGGGGTGACGTCGCCGCCGTATCCCGGGACGTACGACTACGCGTTCCATCATTTCCTGCGCTATCCGCTGTTCGGGGAGAACCCGGGGTTCGCGCGCGCGATGGAAATCGGGGCGCGGCGCGCATTCAAGCAGGGGGGGACGCGCTGAAGCGCTACGAGGCCGATATGACGCAGTGCGTCAAAACGGCCCTCGATGCCCTTGCCCCCGGTGCCCCTTTCCTCCTCCTCATCGGCGACGGCCGCTTCGGCACCAGGGACGTCCCCGCCGCCGACCTCGTCCGCGCCATCGCCGCCCGCCTCGGCGCCCGCGTCCCCGCAGGAGCCTCCCAGGAACGCACCGAGTGGTCCTTCGGCGGACGCACGCGGCAGAAAGCGGAGCACTTCATCCTCGTAGACCGCCCGTAGCGCCCGTTTCCGTTTGCCCGGCCCGCTCCCGATCCGCACAATGGCCGCTTCACGGGAATGAGCGCCACCCCGCGCGCGTTTCCTGATCACGTCTTCAGGGGGACGTTTCAAGGAGGGACTCATGGTGTATCGCACGCTGGCGGCTGCGCTTTGCGCGGCCGCGCTCACGGCGGTCCCGGCCCAGGCCGATCCGCCGCAGACTTCGGAACTTGATGGTGAACACGACAAGTCGATTCTCTGGGTGGCGTGGAGCCCGGACGGATCGATGCTGGCGTCGGCAGGCGACGACAAGACGATCGTCGTCTGGGACGTGAAGGCGGGTTCACGAAAAATGAGGCTGGGCGAGCACGACGGTTCGGTCTGCGCTTTCGGCTGGAGCCCTGACGGGAAGCAGATCGCCGGGGCCGATGCGCACGGGCCGATCCGTATCTGGGACCTCGGGAGGCGCAAGCAGGTTCGCGAGATCGAGGGACACGACGGCGGGACGCTCGCCGTGGCGTGGTCCCCCCGGGGCGACTACATCGCGAGCACGGGGCACGATGGAGTCGTAAAAATCACGGACGCGAAGTCATTCGGCGAAGTCAAGTCGTGGAAGATGAAGGCCGAGGGCTGGGGAATCGCCTTCAACGCGGACGGTACGAAGCTGTGCGTCGTCGACGAGAAGGCGGGCGTCGGCGTCTACGACACCGCGAGCTGGAAGATCATGTACAACCTGCGCGGCCACACCGACCAGGTGCGTACGGCGCATTTCAGCGCCAACGGCAAGATGCTGGCCACGGCGAGCCTGGACGGGACCGTGCGCCTCTGGGACATGGACAACGGGCGCGCCCTCCGCACCCTCTCCGTCGGCGACGAGCGCGTCACCGGCGTCGCCTTCAAGCCCGACAGCAAGCAGCTCGCAACCGGCTGTCATGACGGGACCGTGAAAATCTGGGAAGCGGCGACCGGGAACATCGTGGAGGACTTCGACGGGTTCAAGGACAACTTCGCTTCCGTCGCGTGGAGCCCGGACGGCAAGGTCCTGGCTGCGGGTGGGGGCGACAAGTCCGTGCATATCTGGTCCTGGGAACCGGTCGCGCGTCCGCCGGATCCGCCGCGGCGCGAAGATCCTCCCCGTCGAGAGGATCCTCCCCGCGTCGACCCTCCGAAGCCGCCGCCGCCGGAGCCCCCCAAGCCCGACAAGAACGAGCTCGCCAGGAAGCAGGTGAAGGACCTGGATGCAGCGCTGAAGGCGTTCCAGTCCGAGAACGGTTATCTGCCGCACTCGGTGAACGCGGGCATGGTCGTCGCTCTCTCGGGCGGCCGCCGCGGCGGCTATTACCGCTTCAATCGCGAAGAACTGAACGCCCGAAATGAAGTGATCGACGTCTGGGGCAATCCGCTCATCTATCACTCGCCGGGTTCGAAGGGTGCGGCGTTCGACGTCCATTCCTGCGGCCCGAACGGGAAGGACGACTGCGGCGCCGGGGACGATATCGGGAACTGGTAAGCGGCTCTTCTCAGCGGCCCCCGCGAACCTTGCGGGGGCCGTTTCTATTGGGGGGTGCAAGGGGATTCAGGCAAGGCGCACCTCGTGAAGCGAATACCTGCCACTTTTTCCCTTAATCAGAACGTCTACGGTCTTTCCGCCCTCTCGCCCAAGACGTGGTCGATCCGGCCGTGGGCCGCCCGCACGGTCTCGTCGGCGCGGCCCCTACTTCTCCACCGGGACCTTCTTCAACTCCTCCTCCAGCATCTCCTCGCTCCCGCCCTTCACCAGCCTTCCCTCCGGGTCGATCAGGATGACCGTCGGGAACCCGCGGACGCCGAGGTTCTTGATCGTCTCACCCGAATCGTCGAGGAGGATCGGGAACGGCAGCGGCTTCCCTTCCCACTTGTCCTTGATGATTGGCGCCAGCTTCTCGTCCAGTTCCGCGAACGTCTTTGCCCGCGCGTCGTGGAAGGCCAGGATCTCGAACCGGTCCCGCTGGTCCTTGTGCTCCTCGTAGAACTTCATCAGCTTCGGCAAACTGCCGCCTGTGCACGGCCCTCACCAGAACCCCCAGAACTCCACGAGGACCCACTTGCCCTTGAAATCCGAAGGCTGCACGGTCTTCTCGACTCCGCGCGCGTCGCTGACTTTCCAGTCGGGGAAGGGTTTGCCGCGGAGGGTCGCCAGCGTGTTGGGCGCGACTTCGAGCTGGCCGAGATCGACATCCTTGCCGTCCGCCGGGACGTCGAGCTTCTTGATGCAGGGCGCCGTGTCGGGGTGATAGGTCCAGAACTGCCACGCGCCGGCGGGCAGTTTGACCTCCCACTTCGGGTCGACCGCGTGAAGGTTGCCGATGCGCGCCGTCCCGAATTGCCACTGGACGGAAGAACCGGCCGGGCTGACGTCCTTGTTGGCGCACCAGAACTCGCCGCGTACCGTGGCGAGGGGGGAGAGCCGGAGCGTGACGGGGTTCTTCGCGTCGTCCTCCGAAATCACCACCGCGGCGCCGCGTTCCCGCTTTTCGTCCATCGCCAGGAGAGCGATCGGCGGGCGGAAGTAGCGCAGCGTGATCTCGAACGTCCCGTCCTGGTCTGTCCGGACATCCGAGTACGGCCTGCACTCCCTGCCGAGCTGCCAGTTGTCGCCGACATCGACGCCGGCGACGCCCCTGCCGTCGGCGTCAACCACCGTCCCCTTAAGGATGGTGGCGTCCCCGGCACGGGCGGCCGACGCCGCGACGAGCAGCGCCGCGAACACGGCGGAATGGCGAAGCATGGGAAGGTCCCTCCCCGTCACTACGGGCAGTACTTCTGCGCGACCCACACGTGCATCTTTGCGATCTCGTTCACGACCGCCTTGCGGTGCGCCTCGGTGCCCTTCCAGTTGCTGTACGCCCCTGCGCTGACCTCGGCCCGGCGGTGTCCGGTGTTGTCCACTCCGGCCTTGGGCTTGATGATGATCGTCGTGTCATGCCAGGCCTGTCCTCCGCCGACGATGACCCGGGCCGTCGTGCTGCCCAGGTTGAACTCCAGCACGTCCGCGCTCAGGACGAGGTCGGCGGCCGAAGGGTCCGCCACGACCGTGAAGCCGTAGTGTTTCAGCAGATCCTCCGCGGTCTTCCTGATGTCCGCCTCGGTCCCCGCCTTGTCGAGTTCCGCGTGGCAGTTCGTGATTTTCGACTGCCCGACGTAGACGTTCCTCCCGGCGACCGGCGTGATGTCGCCCTCGTAACGGATCGGGCCGCACCCCGTGGACCCCAGAACCGCGCAGATCGCAAGCAGCGCCGCAGCAAGTCGATTCATCATTTCACCCCTTGAATGGCCGGCCGGTTCGGCCACGGCCCGGGCCGCGCCCGTTTGCCGTGGGACGTGATTGGACCACGGGCATGAAGGGTGGATCAAGCTCCGCCGCTGGGCCAAAAAAAACCGCCCCGATCCGGGGCGGAAACGAGGGGCGTCGGTGCGGTAACCAGCGCCTGGACCGAACAAGTCACGGACGTCGAACGGCCTTCACATCTACGTCACGGACTTTCCACCACCACTGAACGACTGGCAAAGCCACGTTCCAGTCAGGACACCGACACTTTCCGCTCAGTGTGTCGCACAGGCCTCCTTTCACTACCGGGTACGCCCGCACCGAATCGCCCGGCTGGCGCGCGTCGCCGGCCGAGGGCACTTCACCGCCAACTCGCCCCGGACCGGACACGCGAAGGACGCGCGCCCCGACACGGACTCCGTGGAGGCCGCTCGCGATCTGCGGACACTGCCACGGGACGTATACGCGTCCGGGAGAGACCTCTCGAGTACCTGGCGGGAAGTCTTTCTTCCAACTGCCCGCACGGTTCGCTTAGGTGAGCTTTTCGCTCGTCTCGGGGCTCTCGACGGACCGTGGATCAGACCGTGCAAGGGCTGTGCCGCGCGGACGAGGGGGAGGCGTGCCGGGGGGCAAGCGGAAGTGGCTCCTTTTTCGCGGTCTGCTGCGCAATCAGAGCCAATCGCAGCAGGGGCGGTGCCGGAATCCGCCGATGGACTTACACTGGCCCCATGAGCACACCCTCCTGGAAGTCGGACCTGGACGCGGCGCTCGGCGAAGCGCGCGCTTCGGGACGCAAGGTCCTGCTGGAGTTCGGCGCGACGTGGTGAGGCGGCTGCAACGAGCTCGAGAACGAGCTCGCCGACTCCCGTGTGGAACCGCTGCTGGCGTCGTTCGTGCTGGTGAAGATCGACTTGTCCGACCGTTCGCCTGCCAACCCGGCGCGGCCGGTGGCGATGAAGTACGGCGTTCGTTACCTTCCGGACCTGCGCGTGCTGTCGCCGGAAGGGCGGGAGCTGGGGACCATAGACCCGGCGGATGCGGACGACCTGGTTGCGCAGCTCACCCCTCACACGAAGGCATAACCCCTCCGGGCTACCCCAGGAGGTGCGCCAGCAGCGCCCGTTGCCCGTGCAGCCGGTTCTCCGCCTCCTCGATGATGAGGCAGTTCTTCGAGTCGGCCACCTCGTCGGTCATCTTGACGTTGCGCCGAAGGGGGAGGCAATGCGACACGAAAGCGTTGCGGGTCATCTCCATCTTGTCGGCGCTGACGATGAAATTCCGGTAGGGTTCGCGGACCTTCCTCTCGGCTTCCCAGTTCCCGAAGTAGCCGAGATTTCCCCAGCTCTTGCAGTAGACGAAGTCGGCGTCCTTGTAGCCCTCTTCGATGCTGTCGGTGACGGTCACGGTGCCTCCGTGCGCCCGCGCATTTTCGCGCGCCTGGTCCATGAACATCGGGTCGAGGTCGAATCCCGGCGGGCGCAGGACCGTGAGGTTCATGCCCATTTTCGTCGAGATGAGGGCGGCGGAATTTGCGACCGCCGTGTTCAGCCCTTTCGTGTGGTAAGTCCACGTCAGCAGGAACTTCTTCCCGTCCGTCTTCTTCAACCTCTCCCGCATCGTCAGCGCCAGCGCCAGTTCCTGGCACGGGTGCACGATCGTCTCCATGTTGATCACCGGGACGCCGGCGTAACGCTCGATTGCCCGCAGCATCGAGTCCTGCCTGTCCACGGTCCAGTCCTGGAACTTCGGGAAGCACCGGACGCAGACCGCGTCGAAGTACCGGCCCAGCACCCGGGCCGCGTCTTTCACGTGCTCCTCGGCCTCGCCGTCCATCGGGATCCCTTCCCGCCACTCCATCGGCCAGGCGTCCTTGCCGGGCTGAAGCGTCACGGCGTGGCCGCCGAGCTGCCACGCGGCCAGTTCGAACGACGACCGCGTGCGCAGGGATGGGTTGAAGAACAGGAGCGCGAGCCTGGGCTTCGACTTGAGAGGCTTCCAGCCTGACTTCTTCTGCCTGGCGGCCGTGGCGAGGATCTGCTCGATTTCCTTCCGGGTGAAATCCTGTGTGCTGAGGAAGTTGCGTCCGTTGAGGCTCATGGCGGGGTGTCCCGTGGGAGAGGGGAGAGATGATACGCAGGGGCTGCGGGAGCCCCAAGGAAGTCGAGGAGGCGTGCGGGCGAAAAAAAAGCCGGCGCCTGGTGTCGGCGCCGGCACTGCGGAACACGCGGGACGAACGGCGGAGCGACCCGCCTCCGTCCCGGACGGCCTTACTGAAGGGCGAGCCCGTCGTCCACCGCCAGGGCGGGAGCCGTGGTCGGCGTCGTCTTGAGCTGCGGGGCGACCGGGCGGTCCGGCACGATCTCGTACACCACGGCGGACATCAGGCAGGTCACGACGCCCATGATGAAGATCACCGGGGCGTACGGCAGGGCGGGGTCGGAGTACGGGTCGGTCCCGAACCGCGCGGAATAGAGGAATCCCGTCACCGCCAGCCCGAGGCCCGTCGCGAGCGTCGTGACGAAGAGCGCGGGGCGCAGGATCGAGGAGCGGCGCGGCGCGGCTTCTTCGACGTGGCTGGACTCGACGGGGACGATCGGGAAGATCTTCACGAAGGTCATGTACATCAGGACGCCGAACGCCAGGAGGCCGGCCACAACGCTGTACTCGATCCAGGTCGGGGAGTACACGCCGGGCTCGTACGGAAGAAGCATCCCGTGGGTCTGGGAGGGGACGACGATCAGGTAGCGCTTCAGGACCGCCGCGACGTTGACGAGCACTCCGGCGGCGACGGTCAGGCTGACCAGGGACTTGCGGCGGACGAACTGGACGAAGAGCAGGACGAAGGCGGCCACGAGGCAGGTCACCGTGGTCCAGAACAGGGGAGCGTAGACGCCGAACACGACTTCGTGGGCGATCTTCGATTCAGAAGCGACGGCGGCGTAGTTGGCCGTGACTTCCTCGGCGACCATGAAGTACAGGTAGATCGCGGTCAGGGCGAACAGGATGTTGCCGAGCCAGCGGAAGGCCTCGACGCGGATGATGTCCTCGAGGTGCATGAACTTGCGGAGCGTGGCGGCGATGATGATGAGGGCGCCGATGCCGGAGACGCCGGCCATGACGACGAAGCCGGGGCCTGCCAGGGCGTTGAACCACCCCGGGCGTCCGCCCTGGATCCCGAAGATGAACCCGAGCGTGGACTCGCCGACGACGAGCAGCGGCAGGATGACCATCGCGAGCCAGAAGCTGACCCTGTGGTGCCGGGTGCGTTCGGAAGAAGTGCCCTGGTATCCGAGCGACCAGAGGCGATGAACCAGGGAGAGACGTCCGCCTTCCTTGGCGCAGCGATGGGCGTCTGCACGGCCGGACAGGAAGAGGAACACGGCGTTGGCTGTGAGGCAGCCTCCGACTACGATGCTGAAATCGCCGAAGAACGGGCTCATCGGCCGCGCGTACTTGGGGAGATTGAGAAGCCCCGCGAGCGGCTGGCCGAGATCGGCCAGGACGCACAGGGATCCCGTGATGAGCGCGGCAATCGTCATGAGGATCGCGGGGCGGGTCAGGGCGCGGACGCGCTCGATGTCGAAGATCCGGATGACCGCGGCGACGCAGATCCCCGCGAAGCTGACGCCGACGAAGAAGACGAAGGCGACGATGTACAGCCCCCAGGTCGCCCCGCCCGCCCCGATCGTCCGCATCCCGGTGATCCCTTCACCGTGGATTTCCTGCTGGGCGTAGGCGTACACGCCGAGCGCGAGGACGCAGAGGAGGGCGGCGGCCGTGGCGGTCCATCGGGCGCCGAACCTGCCCAGCTCGGGGATGAGGCGCCGGGCAGGCGTGTCGAGGCCGTGGGAAGTGACTTTCGGTGTGGTCATGGTGGGTGTCATGAGAGGAGTCTCCGGACTACAGGGTGGTCCTGATTACGGCAGCGGCGGACACAAGGGCGATGGCGCAGAGCACGAACATGACGACCCCGATGAGGCCGGTGACCACGAAGAAGAGCTTTCCTTCAGTGGGAGGTTCCGGCGGGCGGGTCAACGGCTCGAGCAGGCGAAGCGGAGCGGGTGCGATGGCGTTCATGGTTAGAGCCCTCCGCCTGCCGGGTTGACCTTCTGGGAAGTGGGAGCGGAGCGGGCGTCAGCCTGGGGAACGGACGCCCTGGCATGGCGTTCCGACCACAGGACGACGACGGAAGCGGCGCCGATGACGGGGAGAAGCATGAGGCCCATCGTGGAAACGGTCTTCCAGTCGATGTACTCGAAGCTGTACCAGCTGAGGCCGATGCAGAGGGCGAAGACGAAGATCAGGATTCCGACCATCCAGAGCACGCCTTTTTCGAGGGATGACATATAGGCCTCCTTTACCGTCGAGTTTTGAAGTGGAAGACGACGGGATTGGGAATATCAAACGTGGGGCCGTCGGTGGGCGGGAGTGCGGAAGCAGCGCAAGTTCTTATGGCACAATAGGTTGCGCGCTAGAGAGAAACCGGAGGCGGATGGGTTCCTGGCCCGTGTTTCATTGCGTAATGCAATTGAAAGTGCAAGTCATTGGCATACAAGGGCTTACAGAATTCTACTTTGCAGTTCCTTCTTCGGCTTCAGCCTTCGTCCGGTGCCTCCACAACGTCGACGCCGCGACTCCCAGGATCCGCGACGCCTTCGCCTGGTTCCCTTCACAGAGCCCCAGCACGAAGTCCGAGTACAGGTCTCCGACCTCTTTCAGCGTCGGCGGTGTCCCGGCGGGCACCGTGAAGGCCCCCACGGACGCGCTCTCGCGCAGCTTCTCAGGCAGGTCCGCGATCTTCACGCGTTCTCCCGGCCGCACGAAAATTGCCGCCCGCTCGATGACGTTCTTGAGCTCTCGCACATTCCCCGGCCACGGGTAGCGCCTCAACTGCTCCACCACCTCGGGCTCGAGCCCCGCTACGGGCTTCTTCAGCTCCAGCGAATAGCGCCGGAGGAAATGAAGGGCCAACCCGGGGATGTCTTCCGGGCGCTCTCGGAGTGGCGGGATGTGCAGATGGATGGCGCCGACGCGGAAATACAGGTCTTCCCGGAGAGATCCAGCCTTGACCAGTTCCTCGGGCGCCTTCTGGGCTGCGGCGAGAATGCGGACGTTCAGGGGGATCTCGCGCTCGGAGCCCAGCCGGCGGACTTTCATTTCCTCCAGCACACGCAGCAGCTTGGCCTGCACGTCCGGCTTGAGCTCGGCGATTTCGTCGAGGAAGAGCGTCCCGCCGCTGGCGACTTCGAGGGTTCCCCGGCGATCGGAGACGGCTCCCGTGAACGAGCCTCGGACGTGGCCAAAGAGGTGGGAGTCTGCGAGCGTTTCCGGGATGGCGGCACAGTTCAGGGCCATGAAGACGCCCGATTTCCGCGGGCTGCTGGTGTGGAGGAACTTGGCCAGGATTTCCTTGCCCGTGCCGCTCTCGCCGCTGATGAACACGGTCGCGTTGCTTTCCGCGACACGCGCCGCCTCGGTGTAAAGCCGCCGCATCGCCAGCGACTCGCTCGCGTAGACGTCGCTCTCGATACCCTGCATCACCGTGCGCAGCGAGTCGTTCTCCAGCCGCAGTCGGCGGCTCTCCAGCGCACGGCGCACGGCACTCCGCAACTCCTCGCCAGAAAACGGTTTGATCAGGTAGTCGTAGGCGCCCTGCTTCAGCGCTTTCACCGCCGTCTCCACCGCCCCGAACGCCGTGATCATCACCACCGGCAGGTCCGGGTACTCGGCCCGGATCCACTTCTGCATCTCCAGCCCGTCCATCCCCCCCAGCCGGATGTCGCACAGCACGACATCGAACGTCTCCTTCTTCAGCACGACCTGCCCTTCCTCCGCCGAACCCACGCCCACGAGCCGGTATCCCGCCGCCTCCAGGGTGCGGCCGACCGAGACACGCGTCCCCGGCTCGTCGTCGATGATCAGGATGCTCGCTTCATTCGCCATAAGACGCCTCCTTGTCCACGCTCGACTCCGGCAGGGTGACCCGGAAGGTCGTTCCATGCTCCGCGGGTGATTCCTCAGCCGTCCTGGTTTCGAATTCGATCGTGCCTTCGTGCTGTTCGGCGATCCGGCGGCTGATTGCGAGCCCGAGGCCGGTGCCGTCCTGCTTGGTGGTGAAGAGCGGTTTGAAGATCGAGGCCCGCCGTTCCGGGGCGATACCCGTTCCATGGTCCTGGACTTCCAGGGTGATCGCGCCCGAAGAGGCCCTGGCGCGGACGTCGACAATCCCACCGCTTGACGTGGCGTCCACCGCGTTCTCGATGAGGTTGGTGACCAGCTGGAGCAGGCGGGGCGCGCTGCAGCGGCAGGACGGCAGCCCGGGGGCGATGTCGAGGACGACCGAAATCTGGCGGGGCTCCGAGCGGAACCGCACCAGGTGCACGGCTTCACGGATCACGGGTTCCACGCTGCACGGTGCCGGCTCGAGCTCCGCATCACGGCTCATGGCCTTGATCTCGTCGGAGATCTGCCGGCAGCGGCGGACGTCGCGCATGATGTCCTCGACGATCACGCGCTCCTTTGCGTCCTCCGGCAGGGAGTCCATGAGCGCTTCGGCGTTGAGGAGGACGCTCGTGAGCGGGTTGTTCAGGCTGTGGGCGACGGTGCCGGCGATGAGGCCGACGCTGGCCAGACGACCGGACCGCCGCAGTTCGTCGTCCTTTCGCCTCAGCTCGGCAACCCGGTCCTCGATCGTGCCCTCGAGCCGGTCCCGGAGCGTGATCAGCCGGTCCCAGTCGGCTGCCAGGTTGTCGAGCATTCCGTTGAACGACTGCGCGAGGAGGGCAATCTCCCTCGGCCCGTCCTCGGTGGCGCGCACCTCGAGGTCGCCGCCGGCGATCTTCTCGGTCTGCTCGGCAAGTGCCTCGAGGGGCCGGGTGATCCCCCGGGCCACCGGGTGGCAGAGCGCAACCGCGACAAGGATGCAGAACAGCGTCGCAAAACTGACGAGCAGGACGGCGCGCTTCTCGGCCTCTCGTGAAAGGTTCTCGATCTCCTTGGCCTTGGTTAGAAGGGTTTCGGACATTTCCTCCGTCGTTCGGGACATCTTTCTCGCCGGTCCGTCGACTTCGTGCATCCATTCCGAATAGGGAGGAGGCTCACCCTCCTTCATCGTCGTCAGGATCCGCAGCCCGTTCTCCCGGATGCGCCGCAGATCTGACATCACCTCCTTGGCCATGTGAGGCGGGCGTTTCTCGTACCCGTGGCACGCGGTCGCGGCGCAGGTCTGCACGCGGCCCTCCAGGTCCTGCATGTCGGCCTTGAAGCGAACGACCGCCAGATCCCGGTTTTCGACGAGAACATCGAGCGGATCGGTCGGGCGGGAGAGGGACAGGTTGAGCGCGCGCGCGCCCTCAATGGCGGAGCCGATGCGACGGATTTCAGCGGCGTTGCGGGAAACCGTGGCGACGCTGTTGTAGCCAATAATGCCGAGCAGGATCGCCTCGGAAAGACCGGCGATGAGGACGAAGAGTGTGATCTTGGTGCGAATCGACATGGGGCGGTGCCTGTCGTAGTTGAACGCCGCGAGGGTCCGGGTAGGATCCTGCTGCAAATGCCGGAACCCCCGGCGGAACGAGTGTCTCAAGGGGCACGGAGTTTCACATCAGGGAGGGGCGCCGGCGCAGAAGGACCAAGCGTATTCCGGAAAATGACGCAGTGTGTGCGAAATCCCCCACCCTCAGTCCGCGGGACTGGACCCAGCTTCAGTCTCCTCCGGCCCGTCGTTTGATCCGGGAGCCACCTCTTCCACCCTCTCACCGGAGTTCCGCATGAAACGCTTCGCACTCCTCGCCGCCGCCCTGGTGCTGGCCGGTTTGTCCGCTGACCGGGCGATCTCTGACGATGGGAAGCCCTCACGCGTCGCGCCCGGTCCGCTCGTCCTGGCCGTCACGGTCCAGGGAAAACCCGCGGCCGGCGTCGTGGTGCACGTCGGCCCTCGCTACGCCGGCACGGGGCTCGACGGCCGCGCCGTGATCGACGGGTTGCCCGCCGGAAAGTGGTCGCTCGTCGTCGAGGAACTCGGGTTCGACCGCATCGAACGCGAAATCACGGTGGTTCCGGGAACGCGTCCAGCCGTGGACATCGCGCTTTCCGAAGTCGCGAGCGCACGCGTCGCGGGCGCCGTGACGCTGAAAGGCGACGGACGAGGGCTCTCAGGCGCGCTCGTGACCCTCGAGCCCGTCGCCGTGGCGGCGCAGGCGCAAGGCCCCTTCAATTTCGTCACGAATTTCGAGGGCCGCTTCAAGTGCCTCTCCGTACCACCCGGCCGCTACCGCGCCTTCGTGCGCGCCGACGGCTGCCGCGACGCGCGATGGGAATTCGACGTGAAGGCGGGAATGGCGGACGTTGCGTGGGAGGTCGAGGCCATCGTGGAGGACGCCTCGCTGACGGTGACGGCGAGGGACGCGGCGACAGGGAAGGGCATTTCGGGGGCACGCGTGTTCCTGACGGAGGCGTGGCCGCGGGGCGGCATCGCCTGGGGAACGACGGGCGAGGGTGGCGAGGTCGAGCTGAAGGGGCTGAAGCTGGGGCTGCTCAACTGGGCGGACGCGAAGGGAGCGCTGGTCCGGGCGCGGCGGCAGGCGACGGCGCGCGTGGAAGCGGAGGGCTACCAGCCGGCAGTCGGCGCCGTGACGCTGTCGGCCGGCGCTCGCGCAGAGGTCCTGCTGAACCCGCTGGCCGTCGTGCCCGAGCAGGAGCCGAACGGCCTGGAGCAGGCGCAGGTGATCCGGACGGGTGCGCCGGTCGAATTCAAGATCAGCGCCAACGGCGACGTCGATGTCTTTCGCTTCCGCATCCGCCAGCCCGCGCTGCTGAAGATCGAGACGGAGCCGAAGGGGGTCCTGGACCTGTGGGGGCGTGTCCTGAACCCGGAGGGGCGCATCCTTGCCGAGCGGGGGTGCGGCCTTGGGGATACGCTCGCGATCAACGCGGAGGCCTTCCCGGGCGAGTACCGCCTCGAGATTTCCGAGTGGGGCAACAACGGGTCGAGCGACAAGCCGCTCCGCGTCCGGGTCACCGAGCTCACCGCGCCGGACGCGTTCGAGCCGAACGACTCGCAGGCGACCGCACGGGCCGTGCGGTCCGGCGAGGAAATCCGCGGCTGCACGTTCCCCGTCGGCGACCAGGACTGGTTCCGGGTCGACATGCGGCGTCCCGGGCACATCCGCGTCACTCGGCCGCCCCATCCGCTGGAAGCGTGGATTTCGGTTGTGGACGCCGATGGGCGCGTCATGGGAGAGATGGGGTGCGGCGCGAACCAGCCGCTCGACCTGCAGCTCGGCCTGGCGGCGGGGACCTTCGGGCTTCGTGCGATGGAATGGGGAAACAACGGCTCCTCGGTCGAGCCGTGGTCCCTCCGCGTCGAAACGTACTTCGACGACGGGATCGACGACCCGGCGCCGCGCGACGGGCGCTTCTCCGCCGTCCGCACCCTCGAACTCGGCGGCCTCGTCGGCGCCACGATTGACCCCGTGGGCGACAGTGACCGCTTCGCCGTGCCGCTTCCCAGCGCGGGCGTCGTGCGCATCCGCGTGATCAGCTCGACCGAGCTCTGGGTCCGCCTTCTTTCGCCCGAGGGCCGGATTCTGGCCGAGGGAGGCGCCGGAATCGAGAACCTCGCGGCGATCGAGTGGAGCGCGACCGGCCCGTGCACGCCCATCCTCGAGGTCAGCGAATGGGGAAACAACGGCTGGTCGCCTTCGCCCTACACCGCCTGGACCGCGTGGATCCCCTGCGACGAAACCGAGGCACTTCAGCGCAACGAACGCCTGCAGGACGCTTCGGAAGCGGAGCCCGGGGACATCCTGCGGGGGAGCATGTCCCCCGTCGGTGACCAGGACTTCTGGAGGATCGGGACGCCCGGCCCGGGACGCCTGACCGTGCAGTTCGGGGGGCCGACCGAGTTGTGGATGCGCCTGCTGGGCGCGAACGGGCAGCTGCTTGCGGAGGCCGGATGCGGGACGGGGCAGGAAGGAACCCTGAGCGCGAACGTCCCGGTGGGAGGGTGCACCGTGCACGTGCAGGAGTGGGGCAACAACGCCGCCCACTCGGGCGACTATGCCGTGCGGACGCGCTTCGATCGAGCCGAGGCCCCCGAGCGCGAGCCGCTGGCGACGGACCCGGCGCGGCTGCTGAAGCCGGGTGAAGCGCAGTCGTTCGTGATCGACCAGGTCGGGGACAAGGACCGCTTCGTGTTCGACGTGACGGAGAAGGGGAAGTTCGCGATCCGGCTGGGAGTGGCGCCGGACATCTGGGTGCGCCTGTTCGACGACCGGACGGGGAAGATGGTCTGGGAGGGAGGGACCGGGGTCGGGTCGTGGCCCAAGTGGGAATTCGAGGCGGCGGGTCCGACGCGGTACCGGCTGGAGCTGGAGGAGTGGGGGAACGACGGCTGGAACCCTGAAGCATCGTGGGTGCTGGTGGACACGCAGGGGCGCGAGATCCCGGCGGCGCGGGTCTCGGGGATGGCGGACGCGGTCGATCCCGTGAAGGTGACGTTCGTGAGGGTGGAGGCGAAAGGCGCGGCGGCGCCGACATCGGTGCGGGTGGATGCGGACGGGGACGGCACGCCGGACGTGGATGTGACGGGTGGAGCCGCGGTGCATCGCTACGCCGCGGAGGGCACCTGGCCGGCGGTCGCGTGGATCGAGGGACAGACGGGCGTCGTCACGAAGTCGCGGTTCTGGGTCACCGCGACGGGCCCGAAGGAGAAGAAGGGAGTCCAGCTGCGGGTGGACTATCCCCCCGAGGGCGCGACGGTGGAGTCGGACGGGAAGTGCCGGGTGCGCGCGTTCAGCTACACCGGTGCGAAAGTGTCGTCGGTGTCGGTCGCGCTCGACGGGAAGCCCGTGGCGACTTCCCACTCGACGCCGTTCGAGCTCGACGTCCCGTGGCTCGCAGCCGGGGCCGGGGAGCACGTGCTGTCGGTGACCGCGCGGGACGCGAAGGGCGAGGCCGCGACGATCGAGAGGAAGTTCCGCGTGTCGGAGTACTTCAATCTGCAACCCGCCGACGGCGCCGTCGTGTCCGGGAACGAGGTCCGCGTGAGCTGGATATTCCTGGT
>CAVPNQ010000152.1:0-14707 GCA_963706735.1 uncultured Planctomycetia bacterium | reverse complement strand
TGTTCGACGCTGAACTAGACTACGTATTGCTAGAACCCGAGCCCGTACATGTTCTACTTCGACTTCGACGACTTCCAGCTGGTCGGGTCGAGTCCCGAGGTGATGGTGAAGCTCGACGGGCGGACGGCGATCGTGCGGCCGATTGCGGGGACGCGGCCGCGCGGGGCGTCGGAGGCGGAGGACGCGAAGCTCGAGCAGGAGCTGCTCGTGGACGAGAAGGAGCGGAGCGAGCACGTGATGCTGGTGGACCTGGCGCGCAACGACCTCGGGCGCGTCTGCGAGTACGGGTCGGTGAAGCCGACGGATCTCTTCGCGGTCGAGCGCTACTCGCACGTCATGCACCTCGTCTCCGAGGTCCGTGGAACGTTGCGGAAGGACCAGGACCAGTTCGACCTGTTCTGCGCGGCGTTCCCCGCGGGGACGGTGACGGGGGCGCCGAAGATCCGCGCGATGCAGATCATCGAATCGCTGGAAGCGTCGCGGCGGGGGCCGTATGCCGGCGCGGTCGGGTATTTCGGCGCGAACGGCCAGATGGACACTTGCATCGCGATCCGGACGATCGTGGTTCAGAAGGGCGTGGCGCACCTGCAGGCCGGGGCGGGGGTGACGCTCGGGAGCACGCCGGAGGGGGAGTACCAGGAGTGCATGAACAAGGTGGCGGCGTTGAAGAAGGCGGTGGAGACGGCGTCCGAGCTTTAGGTAGCTGTTCCCGTACCCGTGCGCGTGCCCGTGCCCGTGCCCGGCCGTTTGCTGGAGGAAAAGGCCGGGCACGGGCAGGGGCACGCGCACGGGAACGGAAAATCGGCGTTAATGAACGGAGGCCAGGATGCTCTTGCTCATCGATAACTACGACAGCTTCACCTTCAACCTCGTGCAGTACTTCGGGGAACTCGGCGCTGAGATTGTCGTGAAGCGCAACGACGAGATCACGCTGGAGGCCGCGAAGGCGATGAACCCTTCGCACCTGGTGATCAGCCCGGGGCCGGGGACGCCGGCGGAGGCGGGGGTATCGAAGGAGTTCATCGGGCATTTTGCGGGGAAGATCCCGACGCTCGGGGTCTGCCTCGGTCACCAGGCGATCGGCGAGGTGTTCGGCGGCGTCGTGAACCGCGCGGAGCGGCAGATGCACGGCAAGGTGTCGCTCGTCTACCACGACAACAAGGGACTCTACAAAGGCGTCCCGAACCCGTTCCCGGCCACGCGCTACCACTCGCTCGTCGTCCGGGAGGAAACGCTCCCGCCGACGCTCAAAGTGGTGGCGCACACCGCCGAGGGCGAAATCATGGGCCTCCGGCACAAGGCGTTCCCGCTCGAAGGCGTCCAGTTCCACCCCGAATCGATCCTGACCGTCCCGGGCAAGACCATCCTGCGCAACTTCCTCGAACAGCGGCCACTCACCCCATGACCCTCCAGAACGCGCTCGAAAAACTGGCGAAACGCGAAAGTCTCACGCGAGACGAAGCGCGCGCGGTGTTTCTGCGCGTCCTGCGCGGTGAGGTGAGTCCCGCGCAACTGGGAGCGCTCCTCATGGGGTTGCGCTCGAAGGGCGAGACGGGGGAAGAGCTGGCGGGGGCGGTCGAGGCCGTGCGCGACAACGCGGTGCGCGTCGACATCGGCGACACGCCCGCGATCGACACGTGCGGCACCGGCGGCGACGGGCTGGCCATGGTCAACATCTCGACCGCGGCCGCGTTCGTCGTCGCCGGCGCCGGCGTGCCGGTCGCGAAGCACGGGAACCGGTCGGCTTCGGGAAGGGTGGGAAGCGCGGACGTGCTGGCGGCGCTGGGAGTGCCCGTGGAGCGACCGGCCGCGGAGGTCGCTTCCTCGATCCGAAATAAAAACTTTGGTTTCATGTTCGCGCCGGCGTTCCACCCGGCGATGAAGCACGCTGCGCCGGTGAGGAAGGAACTCGGGGTCCGCACGATCTTCAACCTGATCGGCCCGCTGGCCAACCCGGCCCTCCCTCCGTTCCAGCTCGTCGGCGTGCCGGAGGAACGGTTTGTGGATCTCGTGGCGAACGCGTTCGCGGCGCTGGGGGTGAAGCGTGCGGTCGTGGTGCACGGAGCCGGCGGCGCGGACGAGGCGACCCTGGAGGGGCCGGCGCGCGTCGCGATCGTCGAGGGCGGCAGCGTGCGGCGCGACGAGCTCGACCCCCGCGGGCTGGGGCTTGCGGCAGCCCCGAACGCGGCGCTGGCCGGCGGCGACGCGGCGGCGAACGCCGCGGCGATCCGGCGGGCGCTGGGCGGCGAGGCCAGCCCGGTCGCCGACGCGATCCTTCTCAACGCCGCCCTCGCCATCTGGACGACCGGGAAAGCCGCTTCGCCCTGCGAAGGCCTCGAGCGCGCCCGCGAATCCGTGAAGTCAGGCTTCGCGACGAACGCGCTGCGGGAGGCCTGCGCATGCTAGGGAAGATCCTGGAGCAGGTGCGGAAGCGGCTCGCGGAGGCGATTGCGGCGGCGCCCCTGCGCGACGTGAAGTCGCGGGCCAAGGAGCAGTCGCCGGCGCGGGATTTCAGCGGGGCGCTGGCGTCGGCCAGGGGGCTCGGCCTGATCGCGGAGATCAAGCGCGCGACGCCGTCGAAGGGAGACATCGCGGTGAACCTGGACCCGGCCGAGCGCGCGAAGAGCTACGCCGCGGCGGGCGCGGACTGCCTTTCGGTGCTGACCGAACGGGACTTCTTCAAGGGCTCGCTCGACGACCTGCGCGCGGCGCGGGCGGCGTGCTCGCTGCCGGTGATCCGCAAGGACTTCGTCGTGGACGAATACCAGGTCTGGGAGGCGCGGGCGGCAGGCGCGGACGCGGTGCTGCTCATCGTGGCGGTGCTGGGGAAACGGACCGCGGAGCTGCGCGCGGTGGCGAAGGAGGCGGGGCTCGCCGCGCTGGTGGAAATCCACGAGGAAGCGGAGCTGGAGCACGTCGGCGACGCGGAGCTCGTCGGCGTGAACAACCGGAATCTCCAGACGCTGGCGATGGACCTCACGATGATGGAGCGCGTGCTGCCGAAAGTGCGTGCGGTGATCCGCGTGGCCGAGAGCGGGCTCAGGACGCGGGAGGACGCCTTGCGCGCGAAGGCCGCGGGAGCCCGGGCGCTGCTCGTCGGCGAGGAAGTCGTGAAACAGGCCGACCCGGGCGGCCGCATCCGGGAGCTGAAACTGCTGTGAGCGTGCGCGTGAAAATCTGCGGGATCACGAACCTGCGCGACGCGGTTGCCGCGGCCGACGCCGGCGCCGACGCGGTCGGGTTCGTGTTCGCCGAGTCGCCGCGGCGCCTCACCGTGGATGCCGCGCGCCGCATTTCACGGAAGCTCCCGGCATTCCTGCACAAGGTCGGCGTCTTCGCGAACGCGCTTCCCGCCGACGTCGCGCTCACGGCCCGCGCCGCCGGGCTGACGTACGTGCAGCTCCACGGCGACGAGTCGAAGGCGGACGCGCGCGCGATCCCGTTCCCGTCGGTGAAGGTTCTCAAGGTCGCCGACGCGTCGGTCCTCGACCTGGTGCGCCGGTGGGGCGCGGACCTCGTTCACCTCGACACCGGCGGCGGCTCCGGCCGCACGTTCGACTGGACGATCGCGCGCCGCGCCGGGAAGTTCGCCCGCGTGATCCTCGCGGGCGGCCTCAACCCGACCAACGTCCGCGAAGCCATCCGCGTCTCCAAACCGTTCGCCGTGGACGTCGCCAGCGGCGTCGAGTCCCGCCCCGGGAAAAAGGACCACGCCCTCATTCGCCGCTTCATCGAGGAGGCCCGCCGGTGAATCCCGACCGTCACGGTTACTTCGGCACATGGGGCGGCCAGTACGTCCCCGAGACGCTCATGCCCGCCCTCCAGGAACTCGAGGTCGCGTACCGCGCCGCCCGCCGCGATCCCGCGTTCGGCCGCGAACTCCGCGCGCTTCTCAAGGACTACTCCGGCCGCCCGACGCCGCTCTACGAGGCGAAACGACTCGCGGCCGCGTGGAAAGCCGACCGCGTGTTCCTCAAGCGCGAGGACCTGAACCACACCGGCGCGCACAAGATCAACAACGCGCTCGGGCAGGCGCTTCTCGCCCGCCGCCTCGGCAAGAAGCGCATCATCGCGGAGACGGGCGCAGGCCAGCACGGCGTCGCCACGGCGACCGTGTGCGCACTGTTCGGCCTCGAGTGCCGTGTCTACATGGGCGTCGAGGACATGGAGCGGCAGGCGCCGAACGTCCAGCGCATGAACCTGCTCGGCGCCGAGGTCACGCCCGTCGAGAGCGGCACCCGGACGCTCAAGGACGCGACCAACGAAGCGATCCGCGACTGGGTCACCAACGTCGCCACCACCCACTACATCATCGGGTCCACCGTCGGCCCCCACCCGTACCCGCTTCTCGTCCGCGATTTCCAGAGCGTGATCGGGCGCGAAGCGCGGGCGCAGTCGAAAAGAAAACTGGGACGCCTTCCGGACGTCGTCGTCGCCTGCGTCGGCGGCGGCTCGAACTCGATGGGGATGTTCCACGCCTTCCGCGGTGACGCCCGCGTGAAGCTGGTCGGCGTCGAGGCGGCGGGGAAGGGCGTCCGGAGCGGCGCTCACGCGGCGACGCTCACGGCGGGGAGGGCCGGCGTGCTGCACGGGTCGCGCTCCTACCTGTTGCAGGACGCGGACGGGCAGGTGATCGGGACGCACTCGATTTCCGCGGGGCTCGATTACCCCGGCGTCGGGCCCGAGCACGCGCTGCTAAAGGACACGGGCCGCGCGACCTACGCCGCCGTCACCGACACGCAGGCGCTCGACGCCTTCCGCGAATGCTGCCGCCTCGAGGGGATCATCCCGGCGCTCGAGTCGTCGCACGCGCTGGCGTACGCGCGACGGCTGAAGGGGATTGTTCTCGTGTGTCTGTCGGGCCGAGGGGACAAGGACCTCGCGACGGTCATGAGTGCCCCTTCGACTCGCTCCGCTCGCTCAGGGCAGGGGAGGCACCATGTCCGCCATTGACCAGCGCTTCCGCTCCCTGCGCGCCGCGAACCGCCCCGCGCTCATGCCGTACCTCTGCGCCGGCTTCCCGGACGCCGCGACGTTCCGGTCGCTCCTGCGTGCCGCCGCCGATGCCGGCGCCGACCTCGTCGAAATCGGCATCCCGTTCAGCGACCCGATCGCCGACGGCCCCGCCATCCAGCACGCTTCGCACGAAGCTCTGGTCGCGGGGGCGACGCCGGAAAAGGCGCTCGCGTGGAGCCGCGATCTCGAAGGGCCTGTGAAAGTTCTGATGACCTACGCGAACGTCGTCCTCGCGCCGGGCGCGAACGCGTTCCTGCGCCGCGCCGCGGCGGCGGGATTCGCGGGCGCGATCATCCCGGATCTCACGCCGGAGGGCGCGAAACTCCACCTGAAGGGCGCTTCGCCGCTCGACCTGATCCCGATGGTGGCGCCGACGACGACGGCCGCGCGGATGAAGTTGCTCGTGAAGGGGCACGGCGGGTTCGTGTACCTCGTCTCGGTGGCGGGCGTCACGGGTGCGCGCAAGGAGCTGCCGCCGGGGCTGGAGGCGTTCGTGAAGAGGGTGAGGCGCGCGACGCCGCGGCCGGTGTGCGTGGGCTTCGGGATCGCGACGCCGCAGCACGCGGCGGCGGTGGGGCGGTTCGCGGACGGGGTGATCGTGGGGAGCGCGCTGGTGAAAGTGATCCGGGAGGCGGGGAAGAAGCGGGCGCCGGGGGAGGTGCGGCGGTTCCTGGAGTCGATGAGGAGGGCGCTCGATGCTGCGCGGCGTTAGGGGGGCGACGGGCGTCGAGTCGAATACGCGCGAGGAGATCCTCGGCGCGACGCGGGAATTGCTGCAGGTCATGGCCAAGGCGAACGCGATCGAGCCGGACCGGATCTCGATGATCCTGTTCACGGCGACGACGGACCTGACGGCGGCGTTCCCGGCGACGGCGGCGCGCGAGATCGGCTGGACGCGCGTGCCGCTCATGTGTTCGCCGGAGCTGGACGTGGACGGCGCGCTGCAGCGGATCGTGCGCATCATGATCCTGGTCGAGACGGATCTCGGCGCCGAGGAGATCCGGCATGCGTACCTGGGGCGCGCGGCGGAACTGCGGCCGGACCTGGCGAAAGAGGCGAAGCGATGATTTCCCAAGCCGTTATCCGCGGCCGTTTCCGCGACATCCGCCTTCATCCGCGAATTCCTTTTTCATTTCGCCATCGACTCGTCGTTTGTGACGAACCGCAACTGCATTCGCGGATAAAGGCGGATTTCGCGGAAACAGCCGCGGATACGGCTCCGGAAACGGAACATTCTCCCCGTCCATCCCTTTCGAACCCGCCGCCCTTCCTCACCCCTCACCACTCACCCCTCCCCACTTCCGTCCCCAACCCCCACAATCTCCACCGATACGCCACCGGCCCCGCCCCCGCGAGTCCGGCCCGGCGCGTCCTGACGCCGCAGCCGCGGGACGGCGCCGGAAACCCGCTTCCCCCCACAGGTGACCCATGAGCCCTCCCCCGAAAGCTGAAAGCGATACCGCCATGATCGTCGTGATGAAGTCGAGCGCCAGCGCCCGCGAGACGGGCGCCGTGCTGCAGCAGATCGAGTCCCTGGGATTCAAGCCGCACATCTCGAGCGGCGAGGAACGGACGGTGATCGGGATCATCGGAAGCGACCGGAAGGTGGACTCGGCGGCGTTCGAGTCGCTGTCGGGCGTGGAGCGGGTGATCCCGATCCTGAAGCCGTACAAGCTGGCGTCGCGCGAGTTCAAGCAGGAGGACACGGTCGTCGAGGTGCGCGGGCGGCGGATCGGCGGCCGGCAGGTGACGGTGATGGCGGGGCCGTGCGCGGTCGAGGACCGGGCGCAGGTCCGGGAGGCGGCCAAGCGGGTGAAGGCGGCGGGGGCGACGATCCTGCGCGGCGGCGCGTTCAAGCCGCGCACCAGCCCGTACGCGTTCCAGGGACTGGGCAAGCCCGGGCTCGAGATTCTTCGCGAAGCGGCGGACGAGAACGACATGGCCGTCGTGACCGAGGTCCTGTCGGTCCAGGACATTCCCGCGGTGATGGAGTACGCCGACATCCTGCAGATCGGCGCGCGCAACATGCAGAACTTCAACCTGCTCGAGGAAGTCGGCAAGGCAGGGAAACCCGTGCTGCTCAAGCGCGGCATGATGTCCACGATCGAGGAACTCCTCCTCAGCGCGGAGTACATCCTCTCGAAGGGGAACTACAACGTGATCCTCTGCGAACGCGGCATCCGCACCTTCGAGAAGTACACGCGCAACACGTACGACATCTCGTGCGTCCCCGTGGTCAAGAAGCTCTCGCACCTCCCGATCGTCTGCGACCCTTCGCACGCGGCGGGCGACCGCGACCTCGTCGGCCCTCTCGCCAAGGCGGCGATCGCGGCCGGCGCCGACGGGCTCATCATCGAGGTTCACCCTCACCCCGAGGTCGCCAAGTGCGACGGCGCGCAGTCGCTTCACCCCGACCAGTTCGACGTCCTGATGAAGGAGGTTTCCGCGATCGCGCGGTGCATCGGAAGGAGTATTTAAGGATTATCCGATGCCCTTCTTCTGTTTAGAGTGGCAGCTTCCGATGCAGGCCGCCAGGGGGCCCCGACGCCCCCGCCTTCGCCGGAACACTCCCCAACGATGGAGACGACCGTGAGCGTGAGATGCCTTTCTCTCGCCGCGCTTGCGCTCTTCCTCGCGCCGACGATCGCCCTCGCGGGCCCGCCGTCGCAGGAGCAGCTCAAGAAGCAGCGTACTGCCAAGCTCGCCGAGCCGTGGGTCAGCAAGTTCCCGTGGGTGACGGACTACGCCAAGGCGAAGGAGCAGGCGAAGAAGGACCAGAAGATGATCTTCGCGTACTTCTCGCGTTCGTACTCGCCCTGACCCCCCTGCAAATCGCTGGAGAGCGGTACGCTCTCCCAGGACGCTTTCGGGGAATTCGCGGCGAAGGTCGTGCTCTACCTGAACGTGACGTCGCACGTCGATGGCGATGCCGACCAGGAACTGCTCGGCGAAAAGGGCGGCGGCGGATTCCCGTACCTCGTCGTCCTCGATTCCGAAGGCAACGTGCTCGCGAAGCATGAGGGACAGCGGACCGCCGACGCGTTCGGCGCGACCCTCGAGACCGCCACGGCCTACGCGGAACTCCGCG
Source organism: uncultured Planctomycetia bacterium (assembly GCA_963706735.1). Lineage (GTDB taxonomy): Bacteria > Planctomycetota > MHYJ01 > WSZJ01 > WSZJ01 > WSZJ01. The sequence goes on along the minus strand of CAVPNQ010000152.1, from coordinate 6,603 downwards.
CCAAGGCGGCCGGCGGCGACGCGGCGGCGGCCAAGGAAGTGCTCTTCAAGGATGCCGAAATGGGCAACCTGAAGGCGGCCGACGCGAAGGCGGCGCTGGAGAAGATGAAGGACCTGACGGACGACGAGAAGACGAAGCTCTCCGGGCTGATCCTCGACCTGGAGCTGAAGGACGTGATGACGCAGTTCGGGAAGGACGTGAAGGGGCTGGGCCAGGACGACAAGGCGAAGATCAAGGTCGCGCAGGCCGCGGCGGGGCGGAAGTTCCTCGAGATGCAGAAGGCCGGCCGCGCGCCGGGCGACGAGAGCGACTTCTTCCAGCCGTACTACATCTTCATCATGGAGGCCGCGGAGGAAGGGAAGGATGCGGCGAAGTATGAAGAGGCGCTGAAGGTGATGGAGGACAAGTTCGGGGACAACCCGAACGCGAAGAAGTTCTTCGACGAGCACCATGCGACGCTGGACAAGCTGAAGGGCGACAAGAAGTAGGATCAGGTGCGATTCCGGGGGGAGGCCGGTTCGCCGGCCTCCCCTTTTTCATTGGGAGAAGCAGGATGCCGCTGGTGAGGATTTCCCTGGGCGCGGGGCGCCCGGCAGCGACGGTGAAGGCGATCAGCGATGCGGTGCACCGGGCGCTGGTCGAGGCGGTGAACGCGCCGGCGGAGGGGAAGTTTCACCTGGTCACGGAACACGGGGCGGGAATGCTGGTGCATCCGCCGTCGTACATGGGGATCCCGAAGACGGACGCGATGGTGGTGATCCAGGTGACCATGAACGCCGGCCGGTCCGTGGATCTCAAGCGGGCGCTGTACGCGAAGATGGCCGAGCTGCTCGAGAAGGAGGCGGGGGTGCGGAAAGAGGACCTCCTCATCAGCCTGCTGGAGGTCCCGAAGGAGAACTGGTCCTGGGGCGGCGGCGAGATGACGTACGTGAAATGAAGTTCGAGACGGCCGGCATCGTCGGCATGGGACAGATCGGCGGTTCCCTTGGAATGGCGCTGCTGCGCCGGGGGCTGGCGCGCCGGGTGATCGGCATCGACCGGGATCCCGCGGTGCTGCGGAAGGCGCGGCGTCGGGGGGCGTGCACGGAAACCTCGCGCGGGCTGGAAGCTTCCGTCAGCTGCGACCTTCTCGTGCTCGCGGTCCCCGTGCGGGCGATCGTGGCTCTCGCGCCGCGCATCCCGACCTTCGCGGGCCTGCTGACCGACACCGGTTCGGTGAAGGTCCCGGTCATGAAGGCGTTCGCGGCGCGGCCGTGGTTCGCGGGCGGGCATCCCATGGCCGGAACCGAGCGCGCTGGGATCGACGCCGCGGACCCGCTACTCTTTCACGGGGCCACCTGGGTCCTCGTGCCCGGCGATCCGTCCGCCGTACGTGAACTGGGCCGTCTCGTTTCCCGTCTTGGAGCAAGGCCGGAGGCGATGGCCGCCGCCGCTCACGACCGCGCCGCCTCCCTGGCCAGCCACCTGCCTTACTCCCTCGCCATCGCTCTCTCCCGCCTCGCGGGCCCCAGGCCCCCTCTCGCCGCAGGCTCCTTCCGCTCCGCCACGCGCGTCGCCTCACAGCCGACGGAGATGTCCCTCGATATCCTCCTCTCGAACCGCTTCCAGATCGCCCGCGACATCGGCAGAATGTCCGGGCAGATGTCCCGACTCGCCACGCTTCTCCTGAAAGGCGATGAAGCCGCCCTGCGGCGCTTCATCGAGCGCGCCCGCCCATGAGCACCCTCGGAACGCTCTTCCGCGTGACGTTGTTCGGCGAAAGCCACGGCCCCGGCGTGGGCGCGGTGGTGGAAGGGGTGCCTGCGGGCCTGAAGCTGGATCTTGACGCGATGCGTCATGAGATGGCGCGGCGGCGGCCGGGGCAGTCGAAGCTGACGACGCAGCGGAAGGAAGAGGACGAGCCGGAGTTCCTTTCGGGCGTGATGCACGGGGCGGCGACGGGCGCGCCGCTGGCGATCCTGGTCCGGAACACGGACGTGGATTCGCGGCCCTACGAGGCGACGAAGGACCTGCCGCGGCCGGGTCACGCGGACTTCACGGCGTGGGCCAAGTGGGGGAGCGCGCGCGACCACCGCGGCGGCGGGCCGTTCTCGGCGCGGACGACGGCGCCCCTGGTCGCGGCGGGCGCGATCGCGCGGCAGATGCTGGCGGGGGTGAAGATTGCCGGCCATGTCGTGGAAATCGCCGGGATCGAAGTGCCGCATGAAATCGCGTTCGGCCAGATCGCGAAGGCGGAGGGGAACCCCGTGAGGTGCGCGGACGCCAAGACGGCCGAGCTGATGGAGCACGCGATCACGCGGGCCCGCGCCGACGGCGACTCCGTCGGCGGCATCGTCGAGGTCCGCGCGGAGGGTCTCCCGGCCGGCTGGGGCGGCCCCGGCGCCGACGGCCTCGAGTCCGAGCTCGCCCGCGCCCTCCTCGCCATCCCGGCCGCCCGCGGCGTCGAGTTCGGCGCCGGGTTCCGCGCCGCTCGCATGAAAGGATCAGAGCACAACGACGCCTTCGACGTGGACCACGCGGGGCACGTCACCACGCGCACCAACAACGCCGGCGGCATCCTCGGCGGCATCTCCACCGGCATGCCCCTCGTCGCCCGCGTCGCGTTCAAGCCGACAAGCTCCCTTCCCCGCAAGCAGGACACCGTCAATCTCTCGACGATGAAGCCGGCCGTCGTCGAAACAAAGGGACGCCACGACCCGTGCGTCGTGCCCCGCGCCGTGCCGATCGTCGAGGCCTGCGTGGCCTGCGTCCTGGCGGACGCCATGCTGCGCGCGGCCGTGGAGAACACGAAATGACCCGGAAAACCGTCAGCACCACCGGCGCCCCCGCGGCGATCGGGCCCTACTCCCAGGCCGTCGTCATGGACGGCTGGGTCTTCGCCTCCGGCCAGATCCCCCTCGATCCCGCCACCGGCCAGATGGTCGCGGGCGACGCCGGCGCCCAGACCCGCCGCGTCCTCGAAAACCTCAAGGCCGTGCTCGCCGCGGCGGGAAGCGGCCTCGACCGCGTCGTGAAGACGACGGTCTACCTCAAGGACATGAACGACTTCGCCGCCATGAACGCCGTCTACGCGGAGTACTTCTCCAAGGACCCGCCGGCCCGCGCCACGGTCCAGGCCGCACGCCTCCCCAAGGATGCCGCCGTCGAGATCGACCTCATCGCGAAGGCCTGATCCTGACCTCACCCGACGACACCGTCCGCTGGACCGCCTGGCCGCTTCGCGACGAGGGCGGCCGGTCCGTTCTCAAGGTCCTCGTCCTCGCCGCGTTCATCGCCCTCTTCTTCCTCGTCTTCGGCCAGCTCGGCTGGCTGTCGGCCGTCCTCCTGCCGATCTCCCTGGGGAAGTGGCTCCTGCCGACGACCTACGAACTCCGCCCCGACACCATCGCCGTCCGCTTCGCCGGCATCACCACGCGCGCGCCCTGGACGCGCTTCCGCCGCTATTACCCCCACGCGGTCGGGGTGCACCTTTCGCCGTTCGAATCGCCATCGCCGCTCGACCCGTTCCGGGGGATGTTCCTGAAGTTCCGGGGGAACCGGGAGGAAGTGGTCGCGCGGCTGGAGAGGGCGGGACTGAGGCGCGGCGAGAAGGCAGGCGCTAAGGCTGCAGGATCAGCGCCGCCGCCGCCCGCAGGTCCGGCGCCGTCGGGATCGTGAGCCGGCGCGTCCGTGCTTCGGCCGCCCAGCGCGGGCCCTGGCCTGTGAGGGCGAGGACGAAGCGGGGGACACCGGCGGCGAGCGCGGCCTCGCGGTCCCGGAGGTTGTCGCCGACGAAGGCCGATCCGGCCAGGTCGATATCCAGGTCCCGTGCTGCGGCGAGGATCAGTCCCGGCCTGGGCTTGCGGCACTCGCAGCGATCCGCGTCGGTGTGCGGGCAGACGTAGGTCCCCGCGAGCGGCGCGCCGGCGGCGGCGAAGTCCGCCTTCATCCGCGAGTGCATGTCGTCCAGCGTGGCGCGCGGCACGATTCCCTTGCCGACGCACGCCTGGTTCGTGATCACGACCAGCAGTTTCCCGGCCCGCGCGAGCGCCGCCGCTCCCTCCAGCGCACCGGGGACCCAGCGCCACTCCGCCCACGACTTCACGTAGTCCGCCCGGTCCTCGCAGAGGACGCCGTCCCGGTCGAGAAACACCGCTGGGCGGGGCATCGCGCCGATCCCTCAAAACGAAACGGGGCCGGCATCCCGCCGGCCCCGCTGGTTCCTCTTCGCTCTACTTCTTTCCCTTTTTCTCCGCGTACTTCAGCCCCTTCTCCGCCTTCTTCGCCGCGTCCGTCCCCGGCTTCTCGCGGATCAGGTCCTTCCACGTCGAGACGGCGCCTTCCTTGTTCTCGTTGAAGAACTGCGCCATCCCCATCAGGTACTTGGCTTCCGGCGCGTGCTCGCTGTCCGGGTAGCGCTTCAGGAAATCCTCCAGCGATCTCTCCGCGCCGAGCCAGTCCTGCTCGTCGGTCTGCTGGCGGCAACGGTCGAACTGGATGTCGTCGATGAACCCCCGCTTGTTCTCGGGATCCATCCGCGCCACCTGCTGCCAGGCCATTTCCGCGCGGTCCAGGTGCCCGGTCTTCTGGTTGGCCACTCCCAGGCGGTAGAACAGCTCTTCCCGCTTTCCGCTCTTGTTGTCCGGGTCCGACTCCACCGCCTTCTCGAGGAGATCACACGCCTCCTGCGCGCGGCCGATCTTCAGGTAGACCTCGGCGGCCGCCAGGACCGTGGGAATGTCCCCGGGCTTATCCTTGAGCGCCTTCTCGATCGCGGAGATTTCGCCCAGCGACTTCACCTGGTCGAAGAAGTCCGGCCGGTTCCCGATGATCCGGAGCAGTTCGCGTTCGGCGGAATCGACGAAACGCGTATCCGGGATGGCGCGGACCTTGTACTTCTGGGCGGTGTCGGGGTCCTTGTCGGTGTCGATGTAGATGTTCACGAAGTTCTCGTTCAGGTACTTCGCGATCTCGGCGTTTAGATACGTATCCGTATCCATGGTCTTGCACGCCCCTCACCAGTCGGCGCTGAAATGCACCTGGACGAGCTTGCCGGACTCCTTCGCGGCCGCGATGCCCTTCGCGTAGTCCTTCTCCCAGTTCACGCCGTCCGCGCGCGCGATGGCGGCGGTGGCGAGCAGGGCGGCGGCCCATCCGAGTCGTTTCATGTCTGGCTCCCTATTTCGGGGTGTCTTTCGGGTTTTCCTTGCGAAGGGCGGCGAGCTCCTCGAGCGCGGCGGGGACTCGTTTCGCCCACGGGTCGTCGGGCATGTCCGCGGCGAGCTTCTTCAGCGCAGCCTCGGCCGCGTCGAAGTTGCGGTCGATGTCCGCGAGGATGGCCGCTGCGAGGACGAACGTCGCCTCTGCGGCACCGTCGGTGCCGGGATAATCCGTCGAGACCTTCTCCAGCGCCGTCCGGGCGCCGCCCGGGTCCGAATTGAGCTGGATCCGCGCGAACTGCACGGCCGCGTTGTCGAGCCGGCCCTTCGCATTCTTCGGGTCGAGCTCCTGCACCTTTCCCAGCGCTTCCTTCGTCTTCGCGATGTCCGGCTTTTCCTCCCGCATCAGCGCCTCGCCCAGCGCCCACCATGCCTCGAGCGCGGCGCCTTTCGCGTTGTCCTTGTCCGCCTCGGCCGCCGCGCGCAGGTGCTTCTCGGCGCCTTCGAGATCCCCGGCCGCCGCGAGAAGCCGGCCCAGCTCCAGCCTCACCGCCGCGTCCTTCTCGTTCGCGGCCGCCGCAGCCTCCAGCTCCTGGATCTTCTTCCACGCGGCCGGCACCGCCTGCGCCTCCGCAAGGAACTCCGCCGCCGGCAGGAACCCCGTCACCCGCCGCACCAGGCGCCCTTCCGGCGTCAGGAACTGCGTGTCCGGCGTCGACTCGACGTGAAACTTCTGCGCCAGCTGCGCGTACTTCGACCGGTCCATCCGCACGTTCACGAACGTCTCGCCGAGGAATTTCGCCACTTCGTCCGCCGCCAGCGTCTTCTCCTCCAGGTCCGTGCACCACTCGCACCCGTCGCGCCGCCAGTGCACGTGCACGAGCTTGCCCGCCTCCTTCGCCCGCGCCACCGCCTTGTCGTAGTCGTTCTCAATCCACTCCGGGCCGCCCGCCATCACGGCGCGCCCCAGCGTCATCATCACTCCCGCCGCCAGGACAACCCTTCGCATCAGTCTCTCCCTTACGCCGGAAGCGCCGGCCACGCCCCTCTGTAACAAAGGGTGATACGCGATTCTTCCCCGGAACGTGGGGTGCGGGAAGGGCTACCCGCCGAGCCGCGCCTTGACGCGGGCGGAGAGAACGCCGCCGTCCACGGCCTTGCCGGCGAACTTGTCCTTGAGCGCCTTCATGACTTTCCCCATGTCCTTGGGACCCGCCGCGGCCGTTTCCGTCACCGCCGCATCGATCGCGGCGGCCATCTCCGCGTCCGTCGGCGCCGCGGGCAGGTACTTCTCCGAGACCTTCAGGTCGGCCGCTTCCTTGTCCGCAAGGTCCATCCGGCCGGCCTTCGTGTACTGGTCGATCGAGTCGCGGCGCTGCTTGACCAGCGCCTGCAGAACCGCCAGCTCTTCCCCCTCCGTCAGTTCCTTGAACGCCCCCGTCGCGACTTCCTTCGCCATCAGCGC
>CAVPNQ010000151.1:0-32682 GCA_963706735.1 uncultured Planctomycetia bacterium | reverse complement strand
GTCGCTCATTCCCCGCAGTTTGAGTCGGATCACGCCGAAGCCGTCGCTCAAGACTGGCTTCACGTTCCGATCCCGAAGAAGGGGGATCTGGCTGAGGAGCTGACGGCGCTCGGCGGCGACGTCGCAGCGCTGCTGAATCCGCTCGCGGAAGTTGGCAAGATCTTGAAGCGCCTTCTGGGCAGCCACCTCAAGATCCTCGGTGTAGTCGAGAAACAAAGCGGAGGCGCGGTAGCAGAGAAGGACTTGGTGATTTCCTACTCCTATTTCGGGGCGGCGCCGGGTGGATGGAGGGAGCGCCAGCTGGCCGAGGGGGAGATCTTGCTTCCGGCTTTCGGGCCTACAACAGGGGATCTAAACCTTAATGAGGACGTTGCCCTCAAGAACGTGCCGTTGAAGGTCTGGAAATACGAACTCGGAGGCTACCCGGTCCTGAAGAAGTGGCTGGGCTCTCGCGACGCCGGACGCCGTCCCGGAATGCCCCTGTCGATCGAGGAAGTTGACCATCTTCGCAGCATGATCCACCGGATCGCCGCGTTGCTCGTGCTCCACGAGCAATTGAACACGGCCTATGAAAGGGCGATCTCGGATTGCTTCACTGCCGAGGAGCTTCACATTCGCTAGATTCAGGCAGGGCCTCGCGAATACAGGCGGGTGATGGCGCTTGAAGAAGAGGTGGGTCGTAGTTCTCGAATTGGGAATGCTGGAATGAGCGAGCGAGCTGAAGAGTCCCGCGACGAATTTCCCGCAAGCGTCAAACGCAACCTTGAACGTCGGGTCGCGGGGCATTGCTCCTCGCCACCTTGCGATCACCACACGCTCGGTCCAACCGTCGACCCGGACGGTGTGATTAACCTCGGTGTTGCCGCCCACATCACCGCGGCCATTTCCGGCGGACCCCGGTACGACAAGCGGCTGACGCCCGAACAGCGCGGAGGTATCGAAAACGGTATCTGGCTGTGTCAGCGCTGCGCCAAGCTTGTCGACAGTGACGTTACTCGATTTCCGGCCGAGCTTCTTCGTCAGTGGAAGGCGAGAGCCGAGGTGCTTGCTTCGCGGGAAATCGAGGACGATGGAGCATCCCGGCGTCCTCAGTTCAGAGCGTCGCAAGCCGCCCCGAACGACACGCGCAACCTCGAGCTCGCTGGCTGGCGATTGATGAACAAAGGCGAATTCGACGCTGCCGCCGTCGAATTTCGAAAGTTCCTTCGCGAGAAGCCGGCGGAGGCGGACGCGTTGGGTGCGCTCGCGTGGTGCGAGTATCGGCTCTTCCACTACACGGATGCTCTCGGACTCGTGACGAGGGCTCTTGTCCTTTCGCCGCAGGACCGCCGGCTCCAAGGCATACATGCTTGCGTCCTGGCCGAGCGCGGGATTGAACAGAAGGACAAGGCCAGCCTGCTTTCTGCGCGCGAGATCTTCATGCGGCTCAGCGCCGGTTCAACCGACTGGACCGACCACTACAACTTCGCGAATACGCTCTCCGAACTCGGGGAGGCGGACGAAGCGATTCTCGAATTCAAGCGCGCTGCCGCCCTGGAGCCCGGCGAGGCGACGGTTTGGAAGAACCTCGCCAGCGCGTATCACGCTTTGGGTCAAATCAAGGAGGAACTGTCGTGCTTGGAAAAGGCCCTTGAATTGGACCCCGACCTCATCGAGGCGTCGATCTCAATGGGAGTCACGTTGATCACCTCAATGAATGAGCAGCGGAAAGGCGCCGAGCTGCTCGAGCAAGCGATCGGGCGTCGTCCGGATACCGAAGTTCGTTGGCCTCATGTCCGGTACTGGCTCTCCCTCGCCTACCACCAGCTCGGTGAGTCGAAGAAGTGCCTTGCGTCGTTGAGCCGGGGTCTCCAGCTGATGCCGGGACACCGGTGGATGCTCGAGCTGAAGGCTCAAGTTCTTTCGGAGGCTTGGAGAAAGGACCCTGATTTCAAGGCAGAGGCGTCGAAGCACTTTGCTTTTCTCCTGGAACTAGGTGGCACCGACTCGCGAAGCCTGTCGGAGCTCGCCGACCTTCACTTGTCGGATGGCGACACCGAATCGGCGTGGAAGCTCTTCGACACGGCAGGCGCCAAGTGGATGAAGTCGCCATCCGTGTTGGCAAGATCCCTCAACCTGGACGTGAAGAGGTGCGTGTCAGCCGTAGCGTATCTGGCCGGCTACAACTCCTTTTGTAGGGATTCACCGACGAGCAAACATCTGGAGGCTTTCAAGACCACCGATCCCCTGATTCAGGAACGTGTGAGGGAAATCCTGGAGCTGATTCGAATGGTCTCCTTCGGTCAGGCATGCGGCAGAATGGCGGAGACCTCGCCGGCGGATCGGAATCTGAATCTGCTGGGCAAGGTGCACGACGAACTTCAAGAGTTCCTTCTACAACACGTTCCGAAGGTGGCGGCGCTGTTTGCCGAACCGTTGAGAAGTGTTCCAAAGAAATCTCTGCCGGATGTGCTGGCGCCGATGATCGTCGGGGTCGGAGATATCGGTTTGGTGGAACTGAGCCGAGAATTCGGGTTCTTGGCGAGCATCTTTTCGATCGACAAAGCCGTGCTAGACGAATCCGTTGAAGCTCACGTGTCAGCGGCTTCCAAGTGGCACGCCCAGGTCATGGCCGCGGCGATGGTTGCGATGAATTCGGTGCTTCGTTTTCTGCCCCGGGACAGCGAGAAGCAGAAGTGATCGCGGGACGAATGCTCGGACGTGTGTATTTGAACTGGTGCTAGGTTCGTTCGGGCCACGCGACTCCAAGGCAAACGCCGTCCTTCGGGAGTGCTTTCGAAAAGACCTGCCTGAAGGCCACCAGCGGGTCGGGCTGAGAGTCGCCGAACTCGACCGAATCATAGGTTGCGTTCAAAGTTTCCGGAGAAACCGGGACATCCGTCGTGTGCAGCGCCTCGAGGTCACTTCCGTATCGAAATTGCAGGACGAGCGGTCGAAGGAAAGGCTTGGTGAGGTGGAGTTCCACTCGCACAAGCCCAACCTCGGCTCCCTTCTCAAGCACGTGGCCGACCTCAGCCTGGGTCTCCAGTCCTTCGCTAGATTCACTCTTGTCATGCTTCCACCCCTTTTGACAGCTCCACTGGAACAGATTTTCTCCATGGTCGCAGGGCATCTCTCGGACTTTGCACTGCAGGTACGCTCCGGAAATTGCTGCGTCGTTCGAGTTGGAGAGAGAGATCATGAACTTCAAGCGTAGAGCCTCTTGTCCGTCGTACCAATTGTATCGCTGCGCGTCCATCGACCGAACGGCAACCGAAAGCTTGGCTCCCTCGGCCTTCAGTTTCGCGTTGGCGCTGCGGATTTTTGTCTTCCAGTTAGGGTCCAAGGTGATGAACTGCGGGGCGCGCGGCGGCCACGACCGTTGCACGTAGTGGAATCCTAACTTCGACGGTGCCGCGCCGAGGTCGCTCCAGAGGCCGTCGATGGTGTCGTCTAGCCGGAATACGTCCCGAGCGTCCTTCGTCTTCAGCAGGTAAGAGTACAAGGCGCAGGCCAAGCCCTCCGCGCGGTACAGAAAACGCGTGAAAACGTCGTCGACATTCTCGCGAGGACGACACTTCCGGACGAGCTCTTCGATCGAACTCATGTGCTCGATGACGCTTCGCAGGTCGTAGGTGAGCGCCATCATTTCTCTGTCGTGCGCACTGCCGCTGAGGAAACCCCTTGCGCACCGTTCCCCGAATTCCTTCGTGCCGTTTTGGCGTCCCGGTTTCACGACCGCCTCGATCGATCGAACGAACTGGTGCAGTCGATCGTCGGGAAGTTGTGCATGGATCGCCGCCTGCAGAGCGCGGTGGCCCTTCCTCAGTCTCTCGTACTCCGTCGTGCTGCGAATGGCGCGAAGTCCGGCGAAGACCTCGTGTCCAACCTTGACCTCATCAATCGTCATTGGCGCCGCCTCTTTCGGCATCGTTAGCAGGGGGGCGGGAAGACCGTAGCTTTGGCGAACCTTGACCTGGCCCTCAATTCGCGCGCCCGTCAGGAAGTGCACGGCGTCCACGAAAGGAATGTTGGATACGCAGAGCCCTTCCCACATCCATCTGGCTGCATTCGAGACGTCCTGCGTGTCCTTGTCCATTTCGTGAGGTTTTGCCGACGGCTTCCGGGCGACAATCATGAACTCCGTGTCCGCGATCTGTTCGGATTTGAGAGTGCCGAGCCACGTCCGCCACTGCTCCGGCAGTTCCAGGGCGGGCCGGACGTGAGCGGACACTTCCTCATCGAGGTCCACCACAGCTCGCTCGCCCGCTTCCAGGCTCATTCCGCGAACGCAGATTGCCGCAAACTTGTCACCCTCTTTGATCGAAGAAAGCTCGTTCACCCTTCTCTCTCCTGGCTAGGTGTAAATTCGCATTGCCGGCAGCTTCAAGATCCGACCTTGTCCGTGGTCGAGCCCGATCGCGATCGTTCCCCGCCATGCAAATCCGGTGTCGACGAGCCGGATTTTGAATCGGGAAATGCCGCCGCCCTTCACCAGAAGCGGTGGTTCGCATCTTGCTTTGTGGGTCCCGGGCGTTCCTCCGTTGATCCCCACCTGGTAGACAACCTGCGGGAATAGCAACCCTTCCCCCGGCAACCCGTGCAGAACTGATTCCCAGTCGAAGATCTCGACGATCAGCGACAGCAGGGCTCCGTCAACTTGGCCGTGATTCTGCACCAACACGTCCAGCACAAGGTCGGGAGAGTCAGCGTCGGCGCTCCGAAACGAGAGCACTTTTGGATCGGGCTGACTCCACTGACACTCGGGATCGAGTCGGACATCGAGAAGTTGAAGGTCTTCTACTCTGAAGTACTGCCGCAGTTCCTCGTATGCCGCGAAGAAGAAGGTCTGGATTACATCCGGGTTCGCCTCCAACTTCAGCTGCAGGATCGACGCTCCCCAGACCTCCCAGTTCCAGCCGAGCGGCGCGATCTTTGCGGCGAGCCAGTCGTGAAAGGGACCTGTCGGATCCACCGGGAGGCACAGTATCCAGCGCTTTACCCTGTAGTTCTCGTGCTCGAGAATCGTGTCAATCGAGTCGCAGATCGCCCGCTTCGTACCCGAACCGAGGTCATCAGTGAATTTCGCCTGCCAGACTATTTCGTGAACAAGCTCTCCGTCCTCCAAGCCGCCGAAGAGCAGGATGTCGCGCCCCCCATCCCATGAAGCGAAATTGAGCGGTACCGCCCCAGGGAATTCTCGTCGAGCGAGGCGGAAGCAGAGAGTTTGGAATTGTTCCGGCGAGTCGAGCCGAGTTAGCAGCGGCTTGAACATGGTTCGCTTCACTCCGAGAGCAACGAAGACGTGTGCTGGGGGCTAAGGAGTCAAGGTGATCGTGGGCACGTACTGATTCCCGTCGACCCACTCGTGGCACTGGACGACTCCCGTGGCGTTCAACCGGTGCCCGAGGAGCAGAGCAAGCGGCGATGGCCCCGCGTAGAAAAGGCGAATCGACCGCGCGCCCGAGGTAGCGATCGCCGAGGTGATGGACGTCTTGACGTTATTCACGATTTGGTTGGCTTGGGCGGCCGACACCACCGGTCCCGATCCATGAATCTCGAGGCGCGGACTCTGCTTCAGGTTCGTGCCTTCGATGTACGCGATCACGGAGGCACCGATGTCGCGCATGAAGCTCACCGAGACAATCAAGTCCGTGCCGATCCCGCTCGGAGATTTGACCTGCAGCGGGTAGATCGGCGTCTCGGGCGTCGGGAAATCAGTCGTTGACCAGACGGTCCCACGGAAATCGACCGCAACGCTGAATCCGGCGACGGCTGACAGCACGGATCCGACAGCGAGGGAAACGCAAAGCCGGCGATCGCCGGAAAGTTGGATCTTCCGCGAGAGTTTCTGGCTGATGGCCCAGTCTCGGAATGCCCGCAACTCGTCGACGACACGCTGCCAGTCCTTGCTTGGGGGATAGTTTCGTCCACCGTCACCGAAGAATTCCTGCCAGCGAAAGCGAATCGCTCCGAGTGGAACAGCGCTGCTGGATACTTCGGTGTGTATTTCCAACGGTCTTGAGACGAGCGAAGATCCTGAGGGCCGGGCGTTCCCGATGGCCTCCTCGATGAGTCGGCGGCGCAACGGCTTGTTACGATGCTCCTGGACGAGCGATCGAACCGACTGTGCCGCCTGCTCGGCACAGCTAGCCGGATAGCTCGAGAACTCCGGGTGTGGGCCCCCGAGCGCTTCCTTGAAGAGAACAGACCCGTGGTCTGCCGCGAGGTTCCAGTTCGGCTCCACCGAGACTCGAGTGAACAAGAACTTGGCGTCCGCCTCGCTTCGATTCAACCCCTTCACGATCGCCGCGTAGTCGGCGTATGACTGCTCGCTAACCGAGGAGCCGGCTTCGTAGAACTCGTACGGGTCGCGAACCCGACGAAGGCCGTTCACGAGGGGCAGCAGTTCGCTCGAGAGACCGGTGCAGGCGAGCGTGAACCACTGGAATGAGCCCGGCGCTCCGGAATCCATCACCAGGAACCGGTCGATCTCCTTCCAGAATTCTGCCGGAGCGACCGAATGGTTCTTCGCTTCGAGAAACTCGCGTCGAAACCCGACTCCCGGAACGAAGAAGGAAACCTCGGTGTCGCCCAGCGCCTCCCGAATCAGAGAAGTCATGCCCGACTGCTGCAGCCAGCGCGGAATCTTCGCCAGCGTGACGCCGTCCTGAAAAGTGAATCCGCCAAGGGCGATATCGCCACCCCGCGCCTCGTCGTCCAAGAGCGAGGCTCCACGTTTGCGTTTATTCGCAGTCACAGACCATCTCCTTCGATGATGAGCTCTCCCTCCCGTTGCTCCCCACCGGGAGCGAAAACGGTGACGCTTCCAGCCAATTTCTGGTCCGAGTTCAGGCGGACAATGAGCAGGACGGCGAATTGAGCGCCGACTCGAGGATCGTCAACTAGGTCACGCATTGAAGCGGCGTCCTGCGAGCTTGGGGTGAGCGCGAACGAGTGGTGCGAGTGCCACTCTCCGAGGTAGTTGAAACGGGTGTACTGGCATTTCGTCTTGTTGAAGAACTCGGTGAGCGGGCGCAGGAAGTCCTTTACGGCGCGGACGAAAAACGCAAACGAGCCGCCGTCGGTCTGGACGGTCACCGACGCGACTCGGAACACGCTCTCTTGAACATGTTCGCCCATGAGAATTCCGCCGATCTCGCGCTTTCCGGCAGCCGAGAGCGCGTCCACGATCACTCGCTGACTCTCACTTGGCAGGAGGAGGCGCACCCTTTTTCTCCAGCAGGTCCACCATGAAGGAGATCGCCTCTTCCGAGAGCTTTTCGGTCTGTGGGTCCGCCTGTTGCGCGGGCGGAGTCAGTCCATCCGTGGGAATGTGGTTCGTGTGAAACGGCTGCTCGAATACCCAGGCTCTCTGCATGCCGATCAGGTAGAGCGAGCCCGGAAATCTGGACGGCTCTCGCTTCAGGAGCGTGTCGATCGCGAGCTGCGCGGCGTAGGCGGCAATTGTCGACACTTGTGCGTCGTCCGCAACCACCGTCTCGCCCTCCGTGGTGGTCAGGCCGTAGTCGACACCCGAGGGAAGATCCTCGTACGGATTGTCGCGGCTGTATTGGTGGTAAGCGTCACGGACGAGGCGCGGCGGGGGGTCCGATGCCGGACGGGACCTCGCCACGAGTCCGCCTATCCCTCCCGCGAGCACCTGCGCCCAGAGCATGGGAACCTTCTTAGCGGAGGATGCGGCTGCCAGAATGTTGAAGACGGTTGGATCGGCCGTTGCGTCGATGATCAGGTCGGAGGACGACAGCTTCTGTACCCCGGCAGCGACTTCGGTGTTGGACTCTTGCCCGGTTAGATTGAGCAGGGACACCTCGACCTTCACGTTCGGCACCGCCTGACGGATCAGGTGAGCAACCGCTTGAGCCTTGTGCTCGCCTACGTTCTGCAACGTCAAGGCGTGGCGCACGATGTTCTCGGGAAGGATGACGGCCTCGTCCATCAGGAAGAATGCGCCCACGCCCATTCGGGCGAGCGAGACGGCGATCTTGGACCCGAGGGCTCCGGCGCCGACGATTCCCACGCGGAGATCTTTCAGCGCCGCGAATTCCCTGGGCGAGCGCGAAACAGCTCCGATTTTCTCTGTGTGGACGGCCGCTATACGCATGAGCTCGAGGTCCTCGGGCCCAACCCACACGAAACAGTGTGGCGTTCCTTCTGCATCCACCACCAGGGCCGCCTGGCCCGCCGACTCGAACTTGAGCCGTTCCCGTCGAAGTGAGGACCGTTCGAGTCCGAGCGTTCCGAGCAAAGCGTCGAGGTCTTTGACTTCTTTCAGCGCCTTGAAAGCACTTCCGGGCAGTCGCGTTCGAACCACTACTGCATTTCCCTTCGACTTCGGGTCATTCGAGGCTCGAATGGTTTCAGGGGCCCATGTGTCGTGCCACGGGGCGCGCTGCGAGGCACGAATCTCCTGGAGCACGAGAAGGAATGAGTCGCTTTGGAACTGGAAGGTGACGTCAGCGTCGCACGGAGTGTTGAATTCAAGCGAATCCAGGAGACCGCGAAGCGCCGGCGTCAGCAGGAACCTTCCCCTCGACCACCGGAGCTCCTGACCTTGGGTAAGCAGGTGCCTCGATGGAGCTCGCCGTGGCGCGGCAGTATCACCGGGATTCTCCGTCGCGAGAAGGCGGTGGGCACTTTCAAAGAGTTGAGCCCCCGTGATCTCGGGGTGCCAAGTATCAGGCCCCCACTCCAGACAGAGCGTACCGTCTGGATACTGATGTCCCGACCAGCGCTCCACGAATTCCTGCGGGACCATCGCGGGAGGCAGCTCCGGGAATTGGTCGGGGTACGTGAGGCGAACAGGAAACTGGCGTCCCTGGATTTCAAGGACGGCCTCGACGGTGAGCCGGGGGCCGAGCTTCCAAGAAACCTTCGTCAGCCATGGTGCGGCCTCAGCAAGTTTCTCGATCGCCCGACGCTCCCGTGCCAGTCTCGGCAGGTCGTTCAAGAACCAGAACCCTGTCACGCGAACCCCGTCGGCTTCTGCGGAACGACCGGTCGATTCGGAAAGCCAAGGACTACGGGCGCCGCCGCCTTGGTGACGGAGGAGTTCGTGAAAGGCGAGTCTCCTCCAGCCGGAATCCGCGGCAGAATTTTCTGCCACATGACCCACGCCGCGTCGAGGTCCTTCTCCTCAACAGCCTTCCTTCCCAAGATCGCGTGCTTCTTCGCTTCCTCGAGAAAGAGCTTGAAGTCGTCGACGCTCAGGCGCTTCGTGACGGAGTTGCCCGGAACACTTGGGTCCGGGATTACCGGCACGGATCCGGCAAGTGCGTACGATTCGTACCGGCTGACGATGCTCTCAAGCGTCTCGACGAACAGCGAGGGATAGTCCGAGTTGCTCGGGTCCATGCAGTCCGCGACGATTTTCTCGATGATGAAGCCCTTCGGCCGTTTCGACCGAGCGTTGTGACGACGCCACCACTTGAACAGCTTCACCAAGGGCTTGAAGCGCCCACCCGCCCGAGCGTTGACCTCAGTCGCCCATGCCGTGTGGCCGGGCGGATTCGTCGGCAGCCAGATCCGAAGACGGCGGTCAGGGACGAAAAGAGAACCCGAGGCGCCGTACGGGGCGATGATCGGAACCACGTCAAGGTCGATCTCCCCGTCCATGACGCCCACTGACCTGTCGTTCTTGTGCTTGTCCAGCTCGTATTCTTCGCCGAGCGCTTCGCGCAGGAGCTTCAGAACCTCGTGGGGGGGAGTAGTCTGTCTGTAGTTCGTCTCGACGATGACGTCGACGTCCGGCCGGGCCTTTTCACCCGCAAGGGTACTGGGGCGAAGTGCGGTGTCCCGCACGTAGGAACCTGCCAGAAACGTGTCGATGTGCACCGCGCTGTACTTCCTGTGCGTTCGCAGGAAGCCGCGCAAATCCGTGTGAGCCTTCACGGCCTTGCCAACAGATGTGCTACTCGGCTCGATGTCTGCCAGCAGCTTCTTGAAGGCGGTCTGGAAGCCCATTCATCCTCTCCATGTTTTCTTTTTCAGAATGAAGATCCTTCCTCGACGGTCCGACCCTGATCGGGCGGCGAGTTAGGCGGATGTTACCATATCGGGGCTGCAAGAAGTCCAAATTTGCACACAAGAGGTTTCGAGAGTCCCTGGTTTTTGGATCAGAGTGCCTCCTTGAGGCTGAATTCGATCTCTACCACCACCCCGTGTCGCCCAGTACCGTCCGTTTCCAGCCGCGAGGAGGCGCCCCAGGAAAGATTTCGCAACTTGCGACAACAATTCCGACATCCCGGACATGTCCCTGCTTGTCGCGTCGCCACCAGCGCTTGATTCCCCGCACGCCGATCACGAAGTGTCGCAGGAGCACCTCGCCCTTTTCCAACTGCTCCAGCACACGTCCGGCTTTCCCCTCGACGTCCACATCCAGGACGAACATGCACTTCTGTCGCGCACCCCAAGAATTTCGCGCGGCTTCCATCTCCCGGGTCAGATTCCTCGCCAGTTCTCGCTCTCGTCGCGGCGCACCACGATTCGTGCGAAGCCGGACCTCGAACTTCGAGTCGACGATCGAACTGTTTCGCAACTCGCCCAGCCGGCGAAGCGCTGGCCAAGACTTCACGATCCATTTCATCTGTACTCTCCCGAGTAGTGGACCTGAGGGATTGGGCACCCCGGCCCTTGGCCTGTTATCGGTGGCGAATTTCATGTGCCCCGCGCGCTGTCCCGACGTCCCTCTTCCATTCTTCCTGCGCGCGGCCGCGGCACGGATGGAAGGATTCTCATCCACGCATGACCTGGCCGAGAATCAGGTCGATCGCCTGTTTGATGGATTCGTCAAGCGCCGGCCAGAGAGCGATCAGCTGCGCGAGCCGCGGATCTACGGGATCCTGGCGGCAGGATTCGGTCCCTGACCTCGAATCCTTCCGTTGTGCTGCGGTTGTGTTCTCACCGCACTCGTTCGGTTTCCCGCGAATGCCCGGTGTCTTCCCGCTCTTTCCTCCCGGTGGCGCCGCAACGTGGTTCGTACTTCCGACTTTCGACGCCCCCATACCGATGCGGGTCGCAGTGTTTCCGGCATGCGAAGAACCCGTCGATCCCCCTGTTTCGGGTTCGATTCCCGCCGCCTCCATCCGCCTTCGCCCTCGGCGGCGCTTTGCGCCGCCGGGGCCTCGGCGGACTTCGTTCGCCTCGTCGTGCCGCCATCGGGCGAAGGCGGATGCCCGCCGAAGCCCGAGCGCGAAGCGCTCGAGGCGAAGGAGGGCTGTGCGGGCGAGCCGCAAAGAAAGTCGCCGCGAACCCCGGTGGGTGGATTGACACGACTGCCCTCGTTTCAGACGCTCGCGATATGTGGGTCTACATCCTTCGCAGCCTTTCAGATCCTCGGCGCACCTACACCGGGCTTGCGGAAGACCTTGAAAAGAGGCTCCGGGAGCACAATGCCGGGCGTTCTCCCCACACGTCTCGTTACCGACCCTGGCTGGTCGAAGTAGCCGTCCAATTCACGGACCTCATGCGGGCGAGAGAGTTCGAGGGTTATCTGAAGTCAGGTTCCGGCCGGGCCTTCGCGAAAAAGCACTTTCTCTCCCGCGCGCAGCCGCCTCTGCCCTTGGATTCCGCGCCCGACCAGGCATGCTGAGCGTCTGCGCCGGTGCCGCCAACAACCTGTCCTGGTCGCCTCTTTCCCCCCCTTCCGGTTACGATCCCCGCGTGTCCACCCCGCGGAAACACCCACCTTTGAGCCCCTCCGGCGAACGCGTCTCAAGAGAGGAAAGCCGTTTCGTCTCCCCGTCCCTCCGCGCTTCCGCCGGCGACGCAACCGCCGCTTCCTCGTACGAGATCAAGTTTCTTCTCGAGTCGGCGGCGGCGGATGCCATCGAAGCCCACGTGCGGGCGTCCTTGCGGCCCGACCCGCACGGTGATCCCGCGCTGGGCGGCGCCTACTCCATCACCACCGTCTACCTCGACACTCCCGCGTTCGACGTGTTCCACCGCGCGCGGGAGCTGGATGGCGCGAAGTGCCGCGTGCGGCGCTACGGGCGCGGCGACCAGGTCTACCTGGAACGCAAGCGGCGGAAGGGGAACCGGGTGCAGAAGCGCCGCAGCGGCGTGGAGGGGGCCGGGCTGGAGCAACGCCTGTCCGGCGCGGGCGCGGCCGGCTGGGCGGGGGAGTGGTTCCGCGAAGAAGTGGAGGCGCGCGGGTTCCGTCCCGTCTGCAGCCTCACGTATCTCCGGACTGCCTTCTTCGGGACCGCCGACGAGAAGCACTTTCGCCTCACAATCGACCGCGGGATCATGACCTCGAGAGCCTCCGGCTGGACCGTCGAGCCGGCGGGGACCACGGAATTGCTTCGCGGAAAGGCGGTCTGCGAGATGAAGTTTCGCGAAGCGATGCCGCAGCCGCTGAAGGCGCTCGTGGCGCGGTTCGGGCTCCTCCCGGCCGCCGCTTCCAAGTACCGCGCGGCCTGCCTTGCGCTCGGTCTGGTCCCGGACAAGGGGGCCGCCGATGCCTGAGTGGATGAGCGGCGCCTTCCGCGGCGCCGGCGCCGGGCTGTCCGTCCAGGCCGTCGTGTGGCGCCTGCTGCTCGCGGTCGCCTGCGGGTTCGCCATCGCGTGGATTCACCGGCGAAGCGTCGCCCGGGCGACGGCCGCGTCCGGAGCGTTCTCGACGGCGCTGATCCTCCTCAGCCCGCTGGTCGCGATGACGGCGATGGTCATCGACGACAACATCGCCCGCGCCTTCAGCCTCGTCGGCGCGCTTGCCATCGTCCGCTTCCGCACCGACGTCGAGGACACGCGCGACACGGCGTTCGTGATTTTCTCCGTCGTCGCCGGCATGGCGGGAGGAGTGGGAAACTGGGTTCTGTGCGCGGTGGGGGTGCCGCTGGTCGGGCTCGTCGCGATCGCGCTCAACGCCGCCACTCGCACCGCCTCGCCTTCGTCGGGCTTCGCCGGCCTGCCCCAGTCGCTTCTCGTCAGGATCGGAACGGCCGAGAACCCGCAGGAGGCGCTGGAGCCGGCGATGAAGCGCCATCTCGAGGGGACCCAGCTCGTGAAGACCGCGACGGCGCGGCAGGGCGCGGCGCTGGAGCTGACTTACACAGTTCACTTGCGCGCGGACGGCCAGGCCGTGGCGCTCGTTCGCGAGCTGAACGCGGTGAAAGGGGTGCAGCATGTCGAGCTGGGCGAAGCGTAGCGCCCTCGTGCTGGCGCTCGCGTCGTCCGCCTTCGCGGAATCGGCGAAGCCCGCGAAGGACGACGACAGCGACATCTTCTTCCGCACGGGGCAGATCCCGCAGCTCGTGATCGAGCTGGACGAGGCCGCGTGCGAAGCGCTCCGGAAGGAGCCGCGGAAGTACGTGATCGGGCGGCTGAAGGAGAACAACCGGACGGTGTACGAGGAGGTCGGTTTCAAGCTCAAGGGCGCCGCGGGGAGCTTCCGCGAATTCGACGATGTGCCGTCGTTCACCGCAAAGGTGGACAAGGGCGACGACGACCAGAAATTCCACGGGCTGCGCAAGTTCCAGCTGAACAAGTCGCCGCAGGACGACACCTACCTGCACGAACTCCTCGCGTCCGACATTTTCCGCGCGGCCGGGCTGCTGGCGCCGCGGGTCACGCACGCGCGGGTCTGGATCAACAAGCGCGACATGGGCCTGTACGTCCTGAAGGAAGGGTTCGATCGCACCCTGCTCAAGCGCGGTTTCGACAAGTCCGGCGGCGACCTCTACGACGGGGGCTTCTGCCAGGACATCGACGCCGACCTGGAGAAGGACGAAGGCGGCCACCCGGACGATCGCGCAAACCTCAAGGCCCTTCTCGCCATCTGCACCGAGCAGGACCTCGTCAAGCGCTGGGCCCGCGTGCCCGAGGCGGTTGACGTGAAGGCGTTCATTACCTTCATGGCGGTCGAGATGATGCTCGGCCACTGGGACGGCTACTGCCTGAACCGGAACAACTACCGCATCTATTTCGACCCCGCGACGAAGAAGGCCGTCTTCCTCCCCCACGGCATGGACCAGCTCTTCCAGGACTCCGAAGCCTCGATCCTCGACAACCCGCCGGCGATCGTCGCCAACGCGATCATGAAGAATCCCGCGTGGCGCGCGGATTACCGCAGGCGCGTCGGGGAGCTGCTGCCGCTGTTCAACGCGGAGAAGCTGAAGAAGCGCGTGGACGAAGTCACGAAGCGGCTGCAGCCGGTGCTCGAGGCCTTCAGCAAGGAAGCGGCGTCGGCGCACGAGGGAGCGGTGGCGGGGCTGAAGGACCGGCTGGAGGCGCGCGAGAAGAACCTGAAAGAGCAGAAGGGGCAACCCGATCCTCGGCCGCTGGTGTTCCAGGCGGACCAGCCCGTGCGGCTGCTCAAATGGCGGACGGCTTCGGAATGCGAGGACGCCTCGCTGGAGCAGAAGCGCGAGAACGGCGTCGATCTCATGACGATCGCCTGCGGCGAGAGCGGGGTTTGTATCGCGTCGTGGCGGCGCGGCGTGCTTCTGCCCAAGGGGAAATACCGGTTCCGCGCGCTGCTGGCGACGAAGGACGTCGAGGCGCTGGAGGAAGAAGGCGCGCCGGGCGTCGGCGCGGGGCTGCGGATGTCGGGCGGCACGCGCGAGGACGGCCTGTCGGGTTCGAACGCCTGGAAGCCGATGGAACTCGAGTTCGAGGTCTCCGAGGAACAGGCCGACGTCGAGCTTGTCGTCGAGCTTCGTTCCCGGAAAGGGGTGGTCCACATCCGCGCGGACTCCCTCGTGCTGACCAAACTCTCGAAGTAACTACCTCCGCCGCGAACTCGACCGCTCGATGTCCCGCGTCGCCTCGCGCTTCTTCATGTCCTCGCGCTTGTCGAACAGCTTCTTCCCGCGCCCGACCGCGAGCTCCAGCTTCGCCAGCCCGCGCCGGAACAGAAGCGCGAGCGGAATGATCGTCAGCCCCTTCTCCATCAGCTGGACCTGCAGCTTCCGGATCTCGGACCTGTTCAGCAGCAGCTTGCGCGTGCGCTTCGGCTCGTGGTTCAGGATGTTCGCGAACGGGTACTTCGCGATCTCCATGCCGTAGAGAAACGCCTCGCCGTCCTCGATGCGCGCGAACGCGTCCTGGATGTTCACGTTCCCGTCGCGGATCGACTTGACCTCGCTTCCAGTCAGCACCAGCCCCGCCTCGAGCGTCTCGATGATGTGGTACTCGAAGCGCGCCTTGCGGTTGCGCGTGACGATCTTGACCTCTTCGGGTTTTTCGGGGGGCTTGGCAGCCATGGGCGGATTGTAAGCGCGTCGGTCGGGGCGGGGGGCGCTATTCGAGGGGCGGGGGCGGCGTGGCGCGGAGGCCGCGGAGCGTCGTGGAGAGGCCGCCGAGGGACATCCCGGCCGCGAGGAGCAGGGGAACGAGGTTGGCGGCGCCCATTGTCACGCCAAAGGACCGCGCCCCCGCGACGAAGAGAATCGCGAGAATCACCGCCGGCAACGCACCCGTGCCGGCGAGCCCGAACCGCATCCAGCGCTTCGGCGCCCCCGCCGCCAGGGGGAGCACCGCCGCGGGGAGCCAGCAGGCCAGGTAGATGACCGGCTCGAAGCGGATCGCGATGCTGAGGCACGGAAGCGCGGCGAACGCGGCGCCGATCGAGATCGCCCGGTCCGCGCGCCGCGTCCAGATCGCCAGCGCGACGCACGCGGCCAGCGGGCCGAGCGCCGCGAGCGCTAGGAGCCGCTGGGGGAACAGGAGCGACCGCCACAGGAAATACTCTCGTCCGTCCGTGCGCGACGGCGGTGCGTCGTCGAGCGCGAGGACCGCGCCTTCGAGGATCCGGCCGCTCGAGTGAAGCGCTTCTGCCGACAGCTTGTCGGGCGTGTCGGAGGTCTGGTGATAGTGGGGGTAGAACCGGGAAAGGGACGCGCGGGACAGAAACAGCGCCGGGACGCCCTCCTTGGCGAAGAAGATGTCGTCGCTGCCGGTCTGGGCAGAGCAGACGCGCGTGAAGGCCTGGACGATCAGAGGGAGCCGCGGGTCGCCGAGGGGGAGCGGCTCGGGCGAGGCGGCGGACAGGGTGGCCGGCATGGAGCCGGGGACGTACGCCGGCGCGACAGCCGTGTAATTGCGCGGGATCGCGTGCATCACGGGCGCCCCGCCCGGCCACGCCAGCATCTCGAGGCCGATGCAGGCGTCGGTGTTCGCGATCCGCTCTTTGCCGAGGTCCGCGATGAGCAACTCCGCGCCGATCCCGCCCGTCTCCTCCGCGTCCGTCGCGCACAGTATCACCGAATGCCGCAGCGGGAGGCCTTTCAGCGCCCGTCCCAGCTCGAGAAGTGCGGCGACGGAGGAGGCGTTGTCCTCGGCTCCCGGCGCACCGGGAACGGAGTCGTGATGGCCGATGACGACCAGGTAGCGGTCGCCTTTCCCGGGGAACATGGCGATCGCGTTGGAGCAGCGGTCGCCGCGCACGAAGCCGTTGGAGACGCGCGCGTCGATCCCGTCCTTTTCGAAGCGGTCGCAGATCCATTTTGCGACGTCGCGCGACCGGTCCGAGCCCGCCGGCCGGGGCCCGAAGGCCGCCACGAGCGATTCGAGGTCGGCGAACGCCCGCTTCCCGTCGAACTTGAGGGTACGCGGGGCGGGCGACGGAGCCTGGAAGGCGGCTGCGATGATGGCCGCGAGCAGGGTCGCGAGAGGAACGACCGACAGGAGGGCTTCCCGGCGCATCGGCCAGACTTTAGCAGAGCCCGGTAGAAATTACCTTCCTGCCGCTTTGCGTGCCGCGCCGCGGGCGCGCGGCAGGAGGACGTTGTTCTCCTTGTGGACGTGGTGGTGGGTGTCGGCCTCAAGCCGGGCGAGCTCGGTCATGACGGCCCGGTAGGTCGGACAGGCGTCGCGCGGCACGTTGTAGAGGCTCGTGAGGCGGCGGATCTTGTGGAGCGTATCGCCGACCTTCTTGTGTTCGTCCTCGAGCTCGCCCATGGCGTTTTCCGGCAGGGAAGCGCCGGCCTCGATCCGCCGGATCGCCGGGAACACGACGTCCTCTTCTTTCTTCATGTGCGACTCGAGTTCCATCTTGAGGCCGGCAAAAAGTTCGCGCACCTGCCACAGCTCAGGATGGTTTTCTCCGTGCACCTGGGCGATTTTGTCGATTTTCATCTGAAGCGCCGGCAGGGCGTGGCGCAGGTAGACGTGGTGGGTCCCTACGATGTGGTCGAGGAGGTCGCGCAGGGGGGCTTTTCGCCAGTCGATGATGGAAGTGGCGGGCGGGGGGGTGGCGTCCTCGCGTTCGAGGGCGCGGACGACGTCGGGGAGGGGGACTTTGGAGATGCGGCAGGCATCGCGAAGGGACTGTTTGCCGCCGCAGCAGAAGTCGAGGCCGAATTTCTCGAGGACGTCGCCGCGGGACTCGCGTTCGGTGACAAGTTCGCCGAGGGATCTTGTGACGTCGATGGAGGCGATCATGGGAGTGAACTCCGAGAGAGGGAACGACTCTCTGGTGGCAAGCGGCGTGCCGGACGGAGTGCACGTTCCGGAAGACGCGATGGGCGGAAATCCCCTCGGCAGGGGGACTCTCGCGCAGGCCCTAAAATGAAACGGGCCCCCGTGACCGGGAGCCCGTTGGATGAGCCTGCAGATCTTACCGGCTACCTCTCGGCGATTTCCGGCGCCGCTTCCTTCAGGAACACATAGTACAACCGGCCTTCGTCGCTCGTGGAGCCGGCGAGCCACTCGGCCTCGGGGCCGGTGCCCACGAAAATGTCCGCGCGGCCGGCGCTGCGGATGCCGCCGCCGGTGTCCTGGTCCATGAGGAACTGGCAGAAGGGACGGCTGCCAGTCCGTTCCTCGCCTGACATCTCCGGCAGGGTCCCGACGAGGTAGGCGATGCCGCCGCGCGGGAAGACGCCCTTGTCGGTGGCGATGGAGCGGAAGGGAGTGACCTTGACGTTGAGCGACCCGAACGGTCCGCCGCCCGCCTCGCGGAAGAACACGAAGCAGTCGTTGACGGCGAGGTAGTGGTTGAGGTCCTCCGGGTGATCCTTGAAGTACTGGCGGATCGCGCGCAGGCAGAGCTTGTTCTTCTCGATCTTCTTGTCCTTCACCAGCGCCTTGCCGATCGAGCCGTAGTGGTATTCCGTCTTGCCCGCGTAGCCGACCTGGAACAGCGAGCCGTCCTCGAGCCGCAGCCGGGCCGAGCCCTGCACCTGCACGACGTACACGTCCATCGGGTCCGACAGCCAGGCGATCTCCAGGCCGCGCCCCGCGATGCACCCGCCGTCGAAATCCATGCGGCGGGGACTCGTCCCGATCGTCCCGTCCGCACGCCGCCAGCCAATCGGGAACCCTTCCTCGTCCTTCACGAGTTCCTCAGGCTTGCCATACAGCGGGAAGCGGAACCGGTCGGAGCGGGTCAGCGAAGCGTCGAAGATCGGCTCGCAATAGCCCGTGAAGAGCATTTCCCCGGAGCCGTCCCAGCCGACCGAGCGGTAGACGTCGAACTCCGCCGCGATCCGCGAGTTGAGCTCTTCGCCGGAAGCGCAGTTCTGCAGCAGTTCCTTCATCGCGTGAAGGCTCGCCACCGCGCGGTCGTGCGAGACGTCGAGGTACGGGAAGTATTTCTTTGACGACGGCTTGGCGTAATAGGCGAGGCTGTAGTCGATCGCCGCGACCAGCGTCTCCTTGTCGCTCCACCCCTGCGAGAAATCGGGGTACTGCGCCGGGTCCGTGATTTTCTCGAGCGCCATTTTCCCGGGGGGAAGAGGCCGGGAGTAGTCCTTGTCCATCGAGGAACAGCCGGCCAGGAGGCCGGCGACGATGCAAAGTGCTGCGATGCGCATGGATGGACCCCTCCGAATGTGGAATGTCTCCATAGGTAGATCGGCTGCAGGGAGGGCGGGGCTTGACTTGGGAAAACGGCAAAACGGCAGGGGCGGGGGGACGACGGGGCTGGGGATGGGGTGGGCTGGGGATCGGGCGGGGGCTTGGGCGACGACGTGGGCAGAGGCGAGGGTCCTGGGGAGAGGCAGGGAGGGCCCTTTCCCCCTCCCCGGACTCAATCTGTTGCCCCAGCCCCCTCCCGATCCCCAGCCCACCCCATCCCCCGCCCGCCGTTACCCCCGCCCCTGCCGTTTTACGTCAGCGCCGACTCCAGCGCTCTTCTCCACACAGGGTACAGCGCCTCGACCGAGTACCTCTCGACGGCCCTCCTCCGCGCCTTCGCTCCCATATCCCTCCGCAGCGCCGGGTCGTGCAGCAGCCTCAGCAGCGCCTGCTCCCATTCCTCCGGCCCGCCCGCCACGTAGCCGCACCCGCCGTCCAGCACGTCCGCGTTCACCCCCACCGGGCTCGCCACGCTCGGCAGCCCGCAGGCCATGTACTGCAGCAGCTTGAACCCGCACTTGCCCTTCGACCACGTGTCGTCCGGCAACGGCATGATCCCGATGTCCGCGCTTCGCACCGACTCGATTTCCGCGCTTTCGTGCCAGGGGACGAACTGCGCGCCGGGGAAGAGGTCGTCGGGCGGCGGGCGGTCGCAGACGATGCGCAACTCCATGCGCGGGGCGCGGTCCTTGGCCTTGCGAAGCGCCTCGGCCACCGGCTTGAGCATCGGCAGGTTTCCCGACGTTCCGGTCCACACGACCACGAGCGGCCACTCCCGCCCGTCCGGCATCGCGGGCGGCCTCTCCGCCGCGCGCGTCCACGCGTCCGTGTCGATCGGCGTCGGGATCAGGTGCGTGTTCGGGTTATGGGGAAGCGCCCACTCCAGGAGCCACTGGTTGCCGGCGATGACAGCCCGCGCGAGGCGCATGACCTGCGCAATCGGATTCGGCTCGCGCTTGCCGTACTTGAGGAACACGGCGTCGTCGAGGTCGTAGATGATGTTTTTATTTCGAGAAGCGAGCCGCTTCTCCAGCCGCGGCGACATGTACGGCATCAGTTCGCGCTCGATGTACACGAGATCGAACCCGGCGGCGTCCCGCATCGACCGTTTCTGGTGCGCCACCTTCTTCGCCAGCGCCCGGAACCGCCGGAATTTCCCGAAAAACCCGGACCCGTCCGGCCACTCGTACATCCCCGGCTCGCACGGGCGCACCACCGCTTCCCAGCCGTCCGCACGCAGCCGCGGCAGGTACTGGTGCACGCGGAAACGGGAGGCGGGCGTCGTTTTTCCGCCGGTGAGGAAGAGGATGCGCGGCATCGGGTGGAGAGTGTATCGGATGGCCCCACGGCGCGGGGGAGGGCAGGACTACAATCGGAGGCGAAATGGCGACAGAACCGGGAACCGTCACCTCCGCCACTGTGATCCAGCGCCAGCGCATGCTGCGATCGTGCGCGGTGCTGTTGGTGATTGTCCTCGCCGTCGCGATGTTCCCCCTGGCCTGGGAGGTCGGAGTGTTGCGCGGAATCATCCTGCGCGACGTCCGCCCGGGGATGTCCGAGGCGACGCTGCGCGCGCGGTGGGGAGAGCCGAAACGAACCTGGAAACATGACCCCACGAAGGCTCGGCCATGGTGGACAAATTCGTCCTTCACCGTGACCGGCAGCGCCCTGCTCTACACGCGGATCTACTTCTTCGGGAGTGTGATGGTGATTTACGTCAGCCCGGGGGGCATTGTCGAGCGCGTCGATCTGGTCGAGTCGAGTTGAGGCGGACGGTCTATTCCTCGACCACCCACTTCTTCCAATCCCGCTGCAGTTGCTCGATCGTGAAATTCGTCCACGCCTTCTCACGCGCCTTCGCGTCGTCCTTCGTCTCACGCAGCGCCTCCAGGTACGCCACGACGCTTCCCCGGTACCTCGGATCGTTCATGAGGAAATGGGTGACGGACCAGCCGATGGCGTACCCGGACTCGAGGGCGTAGAGGTCGTCGCGCTGCATCGCGAGGAGTTTTTCGAGCGTCGGGGCGGTGCCGTCGGCCACGGCGTCTCGGGCGACTTCCCGGCGGCCGGTGTTCTCTTTCAGCACGAAGCGGCCGCCGGCGCCGAAGGTGCCGGGGTAGAAGACTTCGCCGAGGCCCTCGTCGAGCCAGATGGGGATGCGGACGCCCTTGCCGAGCGCGTCGCGCAGATACTGGTGCGTGGCCTCGTGGTAGAGGACGTGGATCGTGTGCTCCCTCGAGCGCTCGTCCATGTGGGCGACGAGTTCGCGCTGGGCGGGGCTGAAGTAGGCCTCGGCGCCCTGCACGCCGTTGAGCGCGGCGTAGGCCTCGAACTCGCGCTCGTTCTGGAAGAGGCGGACGTCGAACGCGCGGCGGGCGGTGCCGGGGATTTCCAGCGGGAGAAGGCGGCGGAGCTCGACGGAAATCGCTTCCAGGTGGCGTCCGACCTCTGCGGCGTCGTCGTCGCCGCCGGAGTAACGGATGCGGTAGTGCTGCGTTTCGCGCACTTTCCAGCCGGGCGGGATGCGAAGCGGCGCATCGGGGTCGGGGCGCGACCACGCCCACGTCCCCGTCGCGGCGATCACGGGCGCGTCCGTCGTGTCACCCCCGCCGGCGAGGAGCATCGCGGCGAAGCGCTTCCTGTCCTGGAGGACGGCGCCGAAGGCTTTGCCGCCGTCCACTTTGGCCGAGATTGATCTGGCGCCGCCGAGGTCGCGGCGGTCGGTGACGTCGAATCCGCGCCAGGTTTCCTTCATCGCGTCCTCGAACGCGGTCTGGGCGTCCTCGAGGGTCCGGGCGCGCACGAGGTAGACGTCGAGGCGGGCGAGGGTGCCGTCGGGGG
The DNA here is from genome assembly GCA_963706735.1 of uncultured Planctomycetia bacterium. GTDB lineage: Bacteria > Planctomycetota > MHYJ01 > WSZJ01 > WSZJ01 > WSZJ01. The sequence goes on along the minus strand of CAVPNQ010000151.1, from coordinate 11,043 downwards.
CGGGGCGGGAGGCCTGGAAGCGGACGAGGGGGGTGAGAGGGGAGTCGGAGGGCTCGGAATCGTCGGGGACGGGAGGGGTCGGAACCTCGGTCCAGCCGTCGGGCGTCGGAAAAGCGACGCCGGCGCGCGGATCTTCGAACATGGGACCCGCGGCGGCTGCCGATATAAGAAGGAAGGTGGCGAGGAGCGTTTTCATGGGTGTGCGGGGCAAGGCCCTCTAGAGTACCAGCGCGTGACTTCCGAGAATCCTAAACCCGAAAGACAGCCGCGAGTTGCGATCCGCGACGGCCTGCTCCATTTCAACGGCCGGGCGGTGCTGCCGTTTGGCGGCGAAGTGCAGTATTTCCGGAACCGGGACCTCCAGGGCGACCCCGAGGGGACGTTCGAGATCTGGCAGAAGACGCTGGACCGGATGGCGGCCGCGGGGATGAACCACGTGACGACGTACGTCCCGTGGGACTGGCACGAGCCGGCGGAAGGGGAGTTCCGGTGGGACGGCGACCGGGACCTGGACCGTTTCCTGGCGCTGGCGTACGCGCGCGGGTTCCTGGTGGCGCTGAAGCCCGGGCCGTTCATCACGGCGGAGTGGCCGCGCGGATTCGGGTCATTCGGCGCGGTTCCGACGTGGTTCCGCGAAAAGCACCCGGCGTCCCTCGCCATCAAGCCCGGCGGCGGCACCTGGACGTTCGACCCGCTCGGCGGCGGCGACCAGACGCAGCCGCGCTACGACGCGCCGGAATTCCTCGCGGCGACGAAGAAGTGGTTCGCGGCGCTGGCGCCGATCATCAAGCGCTACATTTTCGAGCGGCCGTGCGTCGCGATCCTGCAGCTCGACAACGAGACGAACCTCTGGTGGAGCGACCTGTCGCATGTGGACGTGGCCGGCGACTACGAAGCGCGCCAGGAGCACTGCCGCCGCTACCTCGCCGACCTGAAATGGTTCTGGCACGAACTCGGCATCGAGGACGGCGACGTGCTCTTCACAGCGAACGACTCGCCCTTCGCCATCCCGGGCCGCCGCAACCTGCTCGCCGACGGCCCGCGCAAGTCCTCGGTCGCCCTCCTCACCCTCGACACCTACCCCAAGGGCCTGCCGCTCTACCAGTGCGGCGCCCTGAAACTCTTCCCGACCCTGCCGCGCCTCCTGCCCTTCCTCGACGCGCCGGTGGACCAGCCCTTCCAGGCCTCCTATTTCTCCCGGCTGTTCGAGAGCCACTCGCGGAAGAACTTCCTGTACGCGGCCGAAATCCAGGCGATGAACCTGAAGCAGTTCTTCGGCCAGCAGGCGGTCTGCGAGCCGCGCGCGACGGGGCAGTTGCTGACGCAGCTGTTCGGAAGCGGGATGAAGGGCGGGGCGATGTACGTGATGCGCGAGGGGATCAACGGCGACGGGACGCTGTACGGCCCCGCCGCGCCGCTCGCGCTTCATGGGGACGCCACCGCGCGCTGGGACGTCGTCGCGAAGTTCGCGCGGCTGGCCGCGCGGCACGGGCTGGAGATCGCGAAGTCGGCGCACGAGACCAAGGTGGTGGTGGCGACGCACCGGGCGCACGCGATGGACGTGGAGGAGAAGGGGCGGCTGTGGTCGCTCGACACGCCCGGGATGTACGCGTGGCTGAAGATGGCGGGGTTCGACCCGGCGGTGGTGGATCTCGACGACGTGAGCGCGGGGGACCTCGAGGGCTACGCGGCGCTGGTGTGCCTGAGGCCCGACCTGCTGCCGCAGGAAGCGATGGAGAAGCTGCAGGCCGCGGCGGCCGGCGGGTCCACGCTCGTGGAAGTCATGACCGGCTACTACCCGCGCGCCTGGGGTCCGGCGATGCCGTGGGACGAGGACGGCCTCACGCACCTCCCGGCCGGCGAAGTCTTCAGCACACTGCCCGGCGCGGTGGGTTCGCTCGTCGTCCGGGGACAGAAGCGCACGCTTCCCGAAGTCGGCAAACCGTTCATTCACGCGGTCAACGGCGAAGCGCTGGGGACGATCGAGCACAACGACTGGGGGCGCACGATCCGCATCGGCGTGAACTTCACGGCCGAGTACTGCCGCCCCGGCTTCTACCAGGTGGACGAGACGCAGCTCGCGCTTCGCCGCGACCTCGCGCGCGAGCTTCTCGGCATTGAGCCGGCGCTGGCGGTGGACGCGCCGTGGGTGGAGGCGTGGAAGCGCGGCCGGTACGCGTTCCTTGTGAACCACGGGCACACGGTGGCGGCGAAGCTGGACGGGTTCGGCGCGTGCCGGTGTGCGTTCACGGGGGAGCGGAGGGACCCGAAGCGGGTTCTGCTGCCGGAGCTGGGGTGGGCGGTGCTGCGCGAGGACTAAGCGCCGGGCGCCGCAGCCGCGAGGCGCTTCCTCAGGCCGTTGAGCCTCACGATGTAGACGACGACGAGCACGAGGCCTGCGAACGCGGCCAGCAACCCGAGATACGGAACGACGCTGCAGGCGGTGCAGACGGCGCAGGCGAGACCGAGTTGCTCGCCGCAGTCCCCCGAATCGTGGATGTTCCACGCGGCGAGGTAGTTCCGGTAGGAGCGGGAAATCCTCGGGTGAACGAAAAAGGGCATCACGAGGTTCACGAACGGGACCAGCAGGAGCCATGCGTGCCAGGATTCGCCTTCGCGGTAGGGCGGCGGGATGCGATTCCAGGCGTCGTAGAGGAACCACGCGACGAACACCTGGATCGCCATCATCACCAGGGCGAAGGCGACGGCGACGGCGAGGATGACCGCGATGACGAACTGGTCGGGGGTGAGGTGGACCATGGGGGAGGGGACCTTTACGGCGTGTGGAAGTGAGGGAATCGTAGCGCGGGGGGAGGGAGGGGATCCGGTGGCCGCACGAGTTCAGAAAGGTGGATCCGGGTGCACAGATAAAGGCGGATGCTGCAGAAACGGCGGCAGATACAGCGATCACCCGGTCTGAAACGCCTTATCTGCCGACGTTTCTGCCAAATCTGATTGCATCTGCGTACCCGGCATCCCCGTCCTGAACTACCCCCTGGAATGCAGCCCGCACTCCTTCTTCTCCCCGCTCCATCGCCCGCTCCGCCCGTCTTCTCCCGCGGCCACCGGCTTCGTGCAGGGCCAGCAGCCGATCGAGGGGTATCCCTTATCGTGAAGCGGGTTGTACGGGACGTCGTTCGTGTGGATGTACGACCACACGTTCTTCCAGGTCCAGTTGAGGAGCGGATTCACTTTCACCAGCCCGAATTTCGGGTCCCATTCCACGATCGCCGACGACGCGCGGTCCGCAGTCTGGTCGCGGCGGATCGCGCTGATCCACGCGGCGTAGCCCTCGACCGTTTCCTTCAGCGGCTCCACTTTGCGGATCCGGCAGCACAGGGTCGTGTCGCGCTTCCAGAGATCCGGCCCGAATTCCGCCTCAATCTCCGCCTTCGTCCGCTTCGCGTGCACGGCCTCGATCGCGATGCCGTATTTCTCTTCGAGCCGGCTCCGCGTCTCGACCGTCTCGTCGAACTGGTAGTCGGTGTCGAGGTTGAAAATCCGGACAGGGCGGCCGATCTTCGCCAGCATCGCGACGAGGCAGCACCCCTCCGCGCCCATCGCGGTCGCCATCGTGAGGCGCGGCGAAAAGCGCGCCGTGGCCCACTCGAGGATCTGCTCAGGGGTTTTCGATTCGAGGGAAGCGGCGATTTCGGTCCAGTCGCCGGCGGCGATGGTCGAGGTCACTTCACTTCCTCCGGATGAGGTCGTCGAGGCGGGACACCGGGATGCGCGCCCCGCCGCCCGCTCGGCCAAGCTGGACGTCGGGCTTCGTGTCGCCGTGGAAGTCGCTGCCGCCGGTGGCGGCGAGGTCGTGCTTTTCCGCGAGGCCCGCGAGGAACGATTGACGCGCTGCGTCATGAGAGGAGTGCTGCACTTCGATCCCGCCCAGCCCCGCTTCTTTCCATTCGGGGATGCGTTCGTCCAGTGCCTGCTCGCTGAGCCGCAACTGGTACGGGTGCGCGATCACCGGCACGCCGCCGGCCTTCCGCACGAGCGAGAACGCGTCCCACGGATCGAGCCGGTCCACGATCACGTACGCCGGCCGGCCGCGGCGCAGCAGCTTCTCGAACGCGTCCGGCACGCTCGCCACGAGCCCCTTGGCGACCAGGGCCTTCGCCATGTGCGGCCGCCCCACCTGGCCGCCGCCGCTCGCGGCGACGACCTCGGCGTACGTCACGGCATAACCCAGCTCGTTGAGGCGGTCGATCATGCGCATGTTCCGGTCGTGTCGCAGCGCTTGCAGCTTCGCAAGCCCCGCGGCCAGCCCCGGCCCTTCCTCGAACAGGTACCCCAGGAGGTGAAACGTCCCTTCGTCCCACTTGACCGACAGCTCCATGCCGTTCACCAGCTCGATTCCCGACTGCCGCGCCGCGCTGCGCGCCTCGGCGAGCCCGGCGACCGTGTCGTGGTCCGTCACCGCGAGGGCGGCGAGCCCCTCCGCGGCGGCTTTCTTTACCAGGTCGGCCGGCGACAGAGAACCGTCGCTGGCCGTCGTGTGCGCATGCAGGTCGATGAACGTTTCGCGGGACATGGGTGGCACAGGGTACCCGTGGGAAGCGGTTCCGGCACCCCCGGTCCTAGAGCGAGCCGGCTGCCACCGGCGCTTCCGCGTCGATGAACCCCTTCTCCTCCAGGTACGTCAGGATGTTGTCGATCGACTCGTCCACGGATTCGCGGTCGGTGTGGACGGTGATTTCGGGCTGAAGCGGCGGCTCGTAGGGGTCGGAGATGCCCGTGAAGTTCTTCACTTCGCCGGCCAGCGCCTTCTTGTAGAGGCCCTTCACGTCCCGCGCCGTGAGCGCTTCGACGGTAGCCTCGGTGTAGATTTCGACGAACTCGGCGTGTTCTCGGCGGACTTCGTTGCGGGTATCGCGGTAGGGGCTGATGGCGGCGGTGATGGCGATGACGCCGTTGCGCGAGAGGAGTTTCGCGACGTAGCCGATGCGGCGGACGTTGGTATCGCGGTCGGCTTTCGAGAAGGTCAGGCCTGCGGAGAGGTGGGTGCGGACCTCGTCGCCGTCGAGGAGTTCGACCCGGTAGCCGCGCTGGCGGAATTCGCGGAAGAGGCGGTTGGAGAGGGTGGACTTGCCGGAGCCGGAGAGGCCGGTGAACCAGAGGGTGAAGCCTTTGTGGGGCATGGCGGGCCTTTGGTTGGGGGTGAGTTGCGAGTTGCGAGTTGCGGGTTGCGAGTGGGGATGGTGGCAATGTTGACTAGATTAGTCAAGTATTGAATTGGGAGAAGGAAAGGAATTCGCGGATGACGGAGGATGACGCGGAAACGGCCGCGGATAACGGCTCAGGCTACGTGCGCGGGATTGCCGCCTGCCCGCAGGGCCGTATGAATCAGCCCCAGTGCGCAGATCGCTCCCAGTCCCACCGCGGCCATCGGACTGAGGAGTCCCGCTGCGGCACAGGGCAGCGCCGCGACGTGGTACAGGAACGCCGCCGATCCGCCGATCCGCCTGGCCCTCGCCGCACGCCGCGCCGACCCCAGCGCCTCTTCCACACTCCTCACGTCCGGCCCCAGCACGGCCACCCCGGCCCAGTCCGGCGCACCTTCCTCCGCGCAGTCCACCGCGATCACCAGGTCCGCCGCCTCGGCGCCCGGCGGCGCGTCCACCGCCGCCCGCGCCACCAGCACCGTCTTGTGCCCGTTCGACCGCCGCTTCGCGATCCCGTCCCCGAGCGCCGCTTCGGACATCCACGTGTCGAACTCCAGCCGCGCCGCCTGCGCGTCCAGCGCCGCATCCGCATCCGCTCCCGCCAGGCATGTCAGCAGCCCCGCACGCTTCAGCTTCGCCCCCACCTCCGTCGCCCCCGGCCGGTCCGCCGCGTCGATCGCAACCGCCCCGCGGATCTTCCCGTCCCACCCCGCCCAGTACAGCGTCCGCCCGCGCTCTTCGTCCGCCAGCGCACGCCGCGCCTCGGGCGCCATCGTCCATCCCAGGCCCTCCAGCGCCGTCCGGTCACCCCCCGCCGCGTCCCGCCCGTCCACCCGCGCGCGCGCCAGCGGGCCGTCGGAGGGCGGAAGAGCCAGCGCGGGCGAAGCGCCTTCGGTGCGGGCGCGATCGCGGAGCGCGGCGGCGACGGGACCCTGCGAGACGGAGACGAGGGAAGCGACGACCGACCAGAATTCGGCGTGCTCGCCATCGATGGCCGCTTCGTCGGCCGTCGCGCGGTGATCCACGATCGCGGAGCGCAGCAGCACGGCGCCGTCGGCGGAAGCGGCGGCGTTGAGGGCGTCGCCGCCGCGGAAGCAGGCGAGCCGCTCGGCGGCGCGGCCCATCGCCGAGAGGCCCGCGATCGCCGGGACGAGCGCGAGCGCGGACGGGGAAGCGGCGAGCAGAACGGTGAGAAGCGCTTCCAGGCTCCCGCCTTCGTGCGCCAGCGCGAGCAGCCCGAAGGTCGCCGTGGCGGCGCCGGCCCAGACGAGCCCGCGGGACACGGCAGGCGCGCCCGGCATGCGCGACGCGAGCGCGTTCTCGATGACGCGCGCCAGCTCGCCGACGGAGGTCGCGGCACCCGTGCGCTCCGCGCGCACCGAGAGCCGCCCCGACGTCAGCCGCGCCCCGGCCGAAACGCGATACCCCTGCGAAATTTCGATCCGCCCCCCCGACACAGGCTCCAGCACGCCGCTTCCCTCCACCACGTCGCCGTCCGCCGGGATGCGGCCGCCCGGCGTGACGAGCGCGACGTCCCCGGGGCGCAGCTCGCTCGCCGCGCAGGGGATCTCCTCGCCGCGGCGCACCCGCACGGCAGGGCCCGCGACGAGCGAATTGAAGCGTTCGCCGACGCGCGCGAGGCGGCGGCGGGCGCGGTACTCGCACAGGCGTGCGAAGAGCGTGAGCACGACGCAGGCGCACGCCGCGTCGAAGTGGATCGGGCCGTGATCGACGACGGAGGGGAGCGAGAAGAGGAACGCGCCGGCGGCGGCGGCGGCCGTGAGCAGGTCGGCCGTCACGCGACGCTTGACGACCGCCCAGAGCGCGTTGGCGAAGATCGGGAAGCCGCCATAGAACAGGACGGGGATCGTGAGGAACATCATGAGCACGCGGACGGTGCCCGCGGCGTGATCGTCGCCGATGTTCCCGGTGGAGAGCAGCAGGGAGAGCACGACGACGATCATCGCGAGCGTGACGCTTACGCCGAGCCGCACGGCGAGCATCAGCTCCCACGAGCGGCTGAACCCCTCGGACCGCGCCCACGCGTCCCGGATCAGCGCCGCCCGGAACCCGTACCGCCGCAGCACATCGAGCAGGTCGTCCCGCGAAATCCTCTCCGGGTCGAAATAGGCTCTTCCGCGCCCCGTATCCCCGATGACCTGCGCGTCAAACACCCCCGACACGCAGCGCAGAATCTCCTCCGCCGCCCCCGCGCACCCCGGCGTCCAGAACCCCTCCACTTCGAACAGGATCTGCTCCGCTTCCGGGTCCGGCGCCGGCCCCGGCGTCCGCCTCCGCCGCTGGAACGCCCGCCGCACCCGCGCCTCGATCCCGTCCCGCGCCGCTTCCTTCGCGGCATGCGCACACGGTTTCGAGCAGTGCGCCTGCGCTTCGCCGCACGGCGCGCCGCAGAGCTGGCAGCGGTTCATGGGGGGATTATGGGGGAAAGCGGGGGTGGTGGGGAAGGGGAAGGGCGAGTTGCGGGTTGCGAGTGGCCAGTGGCGAGCCTCGGTTCGACGGTTCGGGGGCTCTTGCGAGGCGTTGTCGTCCTTTGATAGTCCGTCTGTCGCTCGGGCCGCTCTTCCCCCCACCCGCTTGCCTTCCCGCCCGCCCCGGTTAAAGTACCCCGCATGACCGACAAGAAACTCACCGACTACGAGAAGTACATCCGCACCGAAGAGTTGCTCGCGCTTCAGAAGCTGCCCGACCAGATGGCGCACCCGGACGAACTGTTCTTCCAGGTGATTCACCAGCAGATGGAGCTGTGGCTGAAGCTGGTGATGTTCGAGGTGGAGCGGGTGTCGGGGATGATCGACCGGGAAGAGCTGGAGCCGGCGGTGCACTACCTCAAGCGCATCGCGGGGATTTTCCAGCATCTCGCGGGGTCGCTGGGGATCCTGGAGTCGATGCCGCCGGCGGACTACCACGTGATCCGGCTGACGTCGCTGGGTAAGGGGAGCGGGCAGGAGTCGCCGGGGTTCAACGCGGCGCTGGAGCGGCTGCCGCAGCTGTGGCCGAACTTCACGGCGCTGATGGAGCGGCGGAAGAAGACGGTCGCGCAGGTGTTCAAGGAGCCGCACAAGCACTGGGACCTGTGGATGGTGATCCAGGGGCTGATGCAGCTCGACGAGAACTTCCAGTCGTGGCGGTACCACCATTTCCATCTCGTGCGGCGGATCATCGGGGACCAGGTGAAGTCGCTGAAGGGCGTGCCGGCGGCTTCGCTGGCGGCGACGACGACCGAGCGCGTGTACCCGGCGTTGTGGGACGCGGTGAGCGAACTGACGAGGACGGTGTCGCCGCAGTACGGATAACGGCGTCAACCGGTGACCTCGACCCTCAACTCTCAACGGGCCCTCCACATGAACAGCTCTTCCCTCACGAGGTGGCGCAAAGAATTTCCGATCCTCTCGAAGTCCGTGTACATGATCTCGAACTCGCTCGGCGCCATGCCGCGCGGCGTGTACGGGGAGCTGAAGGAGTTCGCCGATACGTGGGCGACCAAGGGCGTCATCGCCTGGGAAGACTGGGTTCCCATGGTGCAGACGACCGCGGACATGATCGGCGCGATCGTCAACGCGCCCAAGGGCACGATGATCATGCACCAGAACGTCTCGGTGCTGCAGCACGTGCTGATCTCGTGCTTCGACTTCAAGGGGAAGCGCAACAAGGTCGTCTACAGCGAGCTCGAGTTCCCGACGGTGCACTACAACTGGAAGGCGCGCGAGAAGGACGGCGCGAAGGTCGTGATCGTGAAGTCGCCCGACGGCGTTCACCTGCCGACGGAGATCATGCTGCGCGAAATCGACGAGACGACGCTCGTGGTGCCGATCTCGTACGTGCTGTTCCGCAGCGCGTTCATCCAGGACGCCAAGGCGATCATCAAGCGGGCCCACGAAGTCGGCGCGGTGGTGATCCTCGACGCGTACCAGGCGGTCGGGACGATCCCCGTGGACGTGCAGGAACTCGACGTGGACTTCATGGTCGGCGGGAGCGTCAAGTGGCTCTGCGGCGGGCCCGCGGGCGGGTACCTGTACTGCCGCAAGGACCTGATCGCGAAGTACGAGCCGAAGTCGTGCGGCTGGTTCTCACACGCGAAGCCGTTCTCGTTCGACATGGGGCCGATCGATTACGCCCCCGGCATCATGCGCTTCATGGGCGGCTCACCGGGCGTCCCCGGGCTGTACTCGACGCGCGCCGGCTACCGCATCATCCAGAAGGTCGGCGTCAAGGCGATCCGGAAGCGCTCCATGGCGATGACCGCGCGGATCGTCGAGCGCGCGCTGGAAATGGGGCTCGTCGTCAATACCCCGACCGACCCGAAGGTCCGCGCCGGCACCGTCTCCGTCGATTTCCCCGGCGCCGAGCAGGCCTGCGACGAACTCATCCGCCGCCGCTTCATCGTCGATTACCGCCCCCGCGCCGGCATCCGCATCTCGCCGCACTTCTACAATACCGACGACGAGTGCGAGGCGATCATGGACGAGATCGCGAAGCTGCGCGCGAAGGCAGGGAAGCGCCGGAAATGAAAAACGCCGCGCAAGGGCGCGGCGTTTTGTGATCGTGACTCCCGGCAGGTCCTACTCTTCCTTGCCGCCCACGAGCTCGTCGTACGCCGCCTTCAGCCGCGCCCGGTATCTCTCCGCCGCGCGCTGCACCTTCTCGCGGTACGTCGTCGTCCCCATGTCCACCGTGCTCTCGTACTGCTGCTTCAGCACCGCCACGCCCTCATCGTAGGCCGACCGCGCGCGCCGGTACGCCTCGGCGCACTGCTGCTTCGCGTCCGCCAGCAGCTTCTCGTACCGCTTCTCGGCCTCGCCGTACTCCGCCCGCGTCGCGCCCCGGGCCTTCATCTCCTTGATGATCTCGCCGTATTCCTTCTCGGCGCGCTTCGCCACCTCCACCCACACCGCCTTGGCGGCGACGACCGTTTCGTCGTGGCTCTTCTTGAGCTCCGCCGCCCCCGTCGCCCAGGACTCCTTCACCGCGTCCACGCCGCGCGAGTAGTCGGTCTTCGCGTCCCGGACCTCCTGCTGGTACTCGATCGCCGCGTTCCGCACTTCCTCCGCGTACTTCTGCTTCGGGGTGGGATCGGCGGCGGCGGGAAGGGCTGCGAGGACGGCGAGCAGGGCGAAGGGAAGGCTCTTCATGGGAGGGTCTCCAATGGCGGCGCGAATCACGGATTCTACCAAAGTCGCGCCGCAAAGAAGGGGGGTTACTCGCCCTCTTTGCGGATGAGGAGATCGCGCTGGCCGGCGATATTTCCGTCGATGACGATCTGGACGGAGAGGAAGCCGGTCTTGGTGATGGGGAAGTTTCGCAGTTCGGCGACGACTTCGCCCAGGCCGACGTCGCCGACCTTGAATTTGCCCTTCGGGGTCGGGGGAGCGAGGTCCTCGCCGGTGGAGCTCTTGAACTGGAAGAAGAACTCGTGCTCGCCGGGTTCGGCGTTGAGTTCGGCGACGAGGGCCATCACCCCCGCATCGCGGATCGCCTCCGGCTTCCGCCTTTTGGCAGACACGGTCCGTACACAGATGATCGATACGCTCGTCATGATCATGGCCGGCGGAAAGGGCGAGCGGCTCTATCCGCTGACCCGCGACCGCGCCAAACCGGCGGTGCCGTTCGGCGGCCGCTACCGCATCATCGACTTCGCGCTCAGCAACTTCATCAACAGCGGCTTCTTCCGCATCAAGGTCCTGACCCAGTACCGCAGCAACTCGCTGCTCATCCATCTGTCGCGCGGCTTCAACTTCGGCTCGATGACCGAGCACTACGTCGACGCCATCCCGGCGCAGCAGGGGGTGGGCGACTTCGGCTGGTACGTCGGCACGGCCGACGCCATCTACCAGAACCTCGGCGTCGTCCACGACGAGGA
>CAVPNQ010000150.1:0-19325 GCA_963706735.1 uncultured Planctomycetia bacterium | reverse complement strand
TTATGCCTGTTGCTTCGTTCGTCGTGTTGCTGCTGCTGCCCATCGGCACGCTCTACGATCCCTTCATCCAGCGCGGCCTCGATGCGCTCAACTATGCCTGCTACCAGGATGCGCGCTTCCTGCTGGTGGCCACGCCGTCGGGCATCACCCTGGCGCCGAAGGGCAGCGCCATCAATCGATCGCGACGCCCTTGATCGGCATCGCCCAGGACGGCATCGCCGCCTTCGAGCCGGCCTATGTCGGACGAGCTCGGCCATCATGAAATGGGGCTTCGCCTATATGCAGCGCGACAAGCAGGCGAAGGCAGCGGCGTGCGGAGCGCGAGGCCTGGGTGCGCGAGGAGACCGGCGGCTCGGTCTATCTGCGGCTGTCGACGCGGCCCCTGGCGCAGCCGGGGCGCGACCTGGACGCGGCCGTCACCGAAGGCATCATCCAGTCGGCGGGTGGAGGCCGTTCAGCACGATCCTGCCGCAGGCGGCGGACATGCCGGGGCTGGCGAAGAAGCACGGGGAGTTCTTCCTCGAGATGCTCGCGGCATTTCCCCAGGTTGCGGTAAAGGGGCTTGCGGTGAAGAAGCTCGATGCGGCGCTCTGGGAAGTGACGGCGACGCTGGCCAACGACGGCGGGCTGCCGACGGCGCTTCGGCAGGGAGAGCGGACGCGGCGCGCGCGGGCGGTGCGCGTGGATTTCGCCGCGGGGAAGGGCGAGCTGACGGCGGGCGACCGGATGATTCTCGTGCCGAGCCTCGCGGCGGGCGCGGTGAAGGAACTTAAGTGGGTGGTGCATGCTCCCGAGGGGACGGAGGTCGAGGTGAAGGCGGAAACCGACCGGGCGGGCGTGGCCGCGGCGAAGGCGGTGCTGAAATGATCCGCCGGCTCCTGATGCTCGCCGTCCTCGCGCTTCCCGCCGCGGCGCAGGAGGATCTGGGCGCGATGGGCGCGCCGCCGAACCCGAAAGTCGCCGTCCGCTGGAACCGCTTCTACGACACGAAGGAAATCGGCGAGATCCTCGACCAGATGGGGGCGGCGTTCCCGCGGCTGGCGAAGCTGCACACGATCGGGACGACGGTGGGCGGGCGGTCGATCCGTGGGATCGAGATCACGAACTTCTCGAAGGGGGACCCGGCGCGGAAGGCGGGGTACTGGATCGACGGGAACATCCACGGGAACGAGGTGCAGGCGGCGGAGACGTCGCTGTACACGGCGTGGTACCTGCTGGAGAACTACGGGCGGGTGGCGAAGATCACGGAGATGGTGGACGAGCGGGTGTTCTACATTTTCCCGACGATCAACCCGGACGGGCGGGATTCGTTCCTGCACGACCCGAACGACGCGCATTCGCTGCGAAGCGGCGTCCGGCCGTGGGACGAGGACGGCGACGGGCGGCTGGACGAGGACGTGAACGACGACCTGGACGGGGACGGGAACATCGTGCAGATGCGGCGCCGGAACGCGCACGGGCGCTGGAAGAAGCACCCGCAGGAGCCGCGGCTGATGGTGCCGTGCGAGCCGGACGAGGAAGGGGAGTTCGACCGGCTGGGCGAGGAGGGGCTGGACAACGACGGCGACGGGCAGGTGAACGAAGACGGCCCGGGCGGGTACGACCCGAACCGCAACTGGCCGACGGACTGGCAGCCGCCGTACGTGCAGCATGGTTCGCACGACTTCCCCTTTTCGCTTCCGGAAACACGCGCGGTGGGGAAGTTCGTGATGGAGCACCCGAACATCGCGGGGGCGCAGACGTACCACAACGCGGGCGGGATGATCCTGAGGCCGCCGGGGCAGCAGCACGCGAACGTCCCGGGCGGAGACGTGGCGGTGTACGACGCAATCGGGAAAAAGGGCGAGCAGATGCTTCCCGGCTACCGGTACATGATCCTGTGGCGCGACCTGTACGTCGTGTGGGGCGGCGAGATCGACTGGCTGTACTTCGGCCGCGGGATCGTGACCTTCACGAACGAGCTGTGGCACGAGGGCAACCTGTTTCGCGGTCCGAACGCCGGCTTCGGCGCGGACACGCGCGAGGACCGTGCGAAGTTCAACCAGCTCCTGCTGATGCGGGATGCGTTCGTCGAGTGGAAGCCGTTCAAGCACCCGACGTACGGCGACATCGAGATCGGCGGCTTCAAGAAGAACTTCGGGCGGACGCCGCCTTCGTTCCTGCTGGAAGAAGAGTGCCACCGGAACATGGCGTTCACGCTGTACCACGCGGACCAGATGCCGAAGCTGTCGCTCGACGCGCCGCGGGTCCGCGCGCTCGGCGACGGCCTCTTCGCGGTCCGCGTCTCGGCCCGCAACGCCCGCATGATCCCTTCCCGGACGGCCCAGGACGCCGCCCTGAAGATCAACGCGCAGGATGAGCTCACGATCGCGGGCGACGGGATCACCGTGCTTTCGGCCGGCCTCGTTCTCGACCGCGACTTCAACCGGGTCGAACCCTCGAAGGGCAAGCCGTCTCGCCTCCGCATCGACGCCGTTCCCGGGATGGGAGAGGCCACGGTGGAGTGGGTCGTGAAGGGTTCCGGGAAGTTTCGAATCGTTCTCGAGTCTGCAAAGGGCGGGACCGCCACGGCCGAGGCGTCCATCCCGGAATAGGACCGGCAGGGGGGAGTCGCAGGATGCCCTTCGAACCACAGCTTCTGTTCGCTCTCCTCGCCCTCGAGTGGAACCGCTGCACTTCGGAGCAGCTCGTGCAGGCGTTCGTGGCGTGGCTGGAGGAGCGGAAGGACCCCGCGGCGCCCGCCGCCGGGCTGGTGGACCGGCTCTCGCGCGAATGCGGCATCTCCGACGCGGAGCGCGCCGTCCTCCTCGAGTCCGGCGGCAGTGCCACGCTTCCCGAACTGGACCCCTCGCTCCGGGCGATGCTGATCTCGCTCTGTCCCGACGCCGCGATCGCCGACTGGCTCCGCAACTACCGCGCAGGCCGCCCGGCCGAGCCCGAATTCGAGCCGGCGCCGCGCGAGCGCCGTTACGAGCTCGGCGCCGAAATCGCCCGGGGCGGCCTCGGCCGCGTCGTCGAGGCCCACGACGCCGACCTCGACCGCGAAATCGCCGTCAAGCTCCTCCTCGAGGGAAACTCGCGCACCGTCGTGGAGCGCTTCCTGCGCGAAGCGCGCATCACGGCCGCCCTTGACCACCCGAACATCGTCCCCGTCCACGACTTCGGCGTCGTGCCCGCACCGGACGGATCGAAGCAGATGTTCCTCTGCATGAAGCGCGTGCGGGGCCGGGACCTGCTGACTCTCCTGCGTTCCATGGCCGCCGGCGAGCCCGGCGTGCGGGAGGCGTGGTCGCGCGCGCGGCTGCTCGGCGTCTTCCAGGGTGTCTGCCAGGGAATGGCCTACGCCCACTCCAAGGGCGTCGTGCACCGCGACCTGAAGCCCGGCAACGTCATGATCGGCGACTACGGCGAGACGTACATCGTGGATTGGGGGCTGGCGAAGCGCCACGGCGAGGACGAACCCGCGCCCGAGTCCGGCGAGCGCCCCTCGAAGGGATGGGGGAATTCGGACGCGACGTCGCTGACGATCGTGGGGCAGATCATCGGGACGCCGGCGTACATGCCGCCCGAGCAGGCCGAGGGGCGGCTTGCGGACATGGACGAGCGCGGCGACGTGTATTCGCTCGGCGCGATCCTGTACGCCATCCTGACGTGGCAGCCGCCGTTCGAGGGCGCCAGCAGCAAGGTGCTCGAGGACGTCATCGCCGGGCGGCTGCAGCGGCCCTCGGACCGCGTCGAGCACGCCCGGACGCTCGGCCGTCCCGCGCCCGACCCCGTTCCCGCCGCGCTCGAGGCGATCTGCCTGCGTGCCATGGCCTGCCGGCGCGAAGACCGCTACGCCTCGGCCCGCGAACTGCACGACGAGATCCAGCTCTTCCTCGAGGGCATCAAGGAGCGCGAGCGGAGGGCGGAGGAGGCCACGCGGCGGTGCGCCGAGGGCGCGACGCAGATGCAGCGGTTCCTGGCGCTCCGTTCGGAGGCGGAGGAAGCGCGGCGGCGCGCCGAACGCGTTACGATCGGCTACGCGACCGCTTCCGCCGAGGAACGCGCCAATCTCTGGCGATTCGAGTCGCGAGCGGAGGAGCTCACCGAAGAGGCGGCGGACGCCTGGTCCCGCGCTTCGCTCGAATTCGGGCTCGCCCTGGAGGCCGACCCGGACCGTCGCGAGGCGCACGACGGGCGCTGCGAGCTGATCCTGCAGCGGTTCCTGGATGCCGAGCGGCGGCGCGACCGGCAGGAGATCAAGGCCCAGCGCCACGCCCTCGCGCAGGCCGACCGGTTTGGCACGTACCAGCGCCGGCTCGACGCGCCCGGCCGGCTGACCCTTCGCGTGTCCGCCTATTCCTGCGACTGCCTGCGACCCGCCACGGTGAAGGACTTCCAGGTGGAGTTCGACGACTCGGCGCTCGTCGCGTGGGAGGACGGCCGTCCCGTGCCTGGACAGCCACCCACGCCGGAAGGGCGCCCCGTTCCCGCGACGCGCATCCTGCCCCCCGGGACACGGTGGGGGCACGCGCCGGACTGCCCGCGGGAGGAACTGAAGGGTGTCGAGGTGCGCATCCGGCGATACGAAGAGGTGAAGCGGCGACTGGTGCCGGGGGAGGGGAAGATCCTGGGCGTGTCCCCCATGTCCGGCGTCGAACTCGCCCCGGGGTCATGGCGCTGCGAGGTGATTCCGCCGGCCGGGTCCGGGCTCGCCCCGGCGATCGTCCCGGTCAACATGGAACGCGGAGGAACCTGGACCCAGGACGTCGTGCTGTACCCCGCCAACCGGATTCCCGCGGGATTCGTGCTCGTGCCCGGCGGACCCTTCATATTTGGCGGAACATGGGCCGGCGGCAACCCTCACCGGAGCGCCGTGACCCGGGACTTCTTCGCCGCGCGCTTCCACGTGACCCTTCGGGAGTACATTGAGTTCCTCAACGACCTCGTGTCCGCGGGGCGGCCGGACGAGGCGGCGCGCCGCCAGTTGCGGGGCACGGAGGGGGCGTACCTGGATTTCGCGGAGGGGAGGTACCGGGTTTCTTCCGGGAAGTTCCTGAACACGGAGCTGGACTGGGATCCGGAATGGCCGGCCATCGGGATGACGTGGCATGACGCGCTGGCGTACGCGGCATGGAAATCCCGCCGTGATGGGCGCGTGTACCGGCTGCTGCACGAAGAGGAGTTTGAGAAGGCCTCGCGGGGCGTGGACGGGAGGACGTTCTCGTTCGGGAACCGGTACGAGCCGAGTTTCTCGCACTCCGGCATTTCCAACCTGTCGCCGCTCGGTCCGCGGCCCGTCGGGACGTTCCCGATCGACGAGTCGCCGTACGGCGTCCGCGACACGAACGGTGGCGCGATGGCGTGGGGGTTCAACGCCGGGTACGACCAGTTCCGCACCAGCCGCTCGATCCGCGGCGGCTACTGGGCCGCCGGGTGGGCGCGCTGCGCCAGCGCCGTTCACGGCGGCGCCCTGCCGGGGAACTTCCGCGACCACCTGGGCTTGAGGCTCGCGGTGTCACCCGTCGTGTGAGTTTCCCGCGGCCGAAAGCGCGCTGCCGGCCCCTATCGGCCGATCGCGAGCCTGGCCGGACTGGGGGTCTCGAAGAGCTTCACGTCCCCGAATCCCGCTTCCTTCAGCCACGCCCTGTAATCCGCCTCGCGGTACGTGTTGCCTTCCTTCGTGTGCAGCATCATGTTCATCGCGAACATGAGCCCGAACGGGGGGCCGCTGCGGTCGTCGCTGACGATGAAGTCGTTCACGACGAGCGCGCCGCCCTTCTTCAGCGCCTTGCGGAACTTCCGGAAGATCCCGACATTCGTCTCGGGGCTCTCCTGGTGCGCGATGTGCGAGTAGACGACGACGTCGTACGTGGCGGTCCCGTAGTCGAGCTTGTGGATGTCGCCGTCGAGGGTCTTGAAGCGGTCGCCGACGCCGAAGGAGCCGACGATGCGGCGGGCGATGCCGTTGACGCCGGGCCAATCGGCCTGCGTCGCGGTCGCCTTCGGGTTCGCCTGGAGCAGGATCGCGGAGAACGCGCCCGAGCCGCCGCCGACGTCGAGGATCGACGCGGGGCCGGCAGACGCGAAGTTCAGGGCCTGGACCGCCGCCTGCGCGCTCGGCACCGCGAGCGGCGCGATCGCCGGGACCAGCTCGTGCCAGAACGGGTTGTCCACGACCTCCGGCAGCGCCGGCATGGTCGAGCCGCCCGCCTTCACGGCCTCAGGGAGCTTCGCCCAGTCGCTCGTCGCGAAGTCCTTGATCATCAGCTTGGCGAACGCCCCCAGGTACGGCGGCTTACCCTCGACGAGAAACGCCGTGGCTTCCGGCGAATTCGCGTACTTGCCGTCCGCCACCGTCAGGAGTCCGAGCCCCGTCAAGCCGTCGAGCAGCGCCTTCATGCCCCGCAGCGCCGTCCCGGTCGCCTTCGCGAGCGCTTCCGGCGTCCGCGCACCCTTTTCAATGTGCGTGAACAGCGACAGCGACGACCCGGCGCCCAGGAAGGCCGAGGCCCAGGACCCGGTGATGATCTGCATGATTCCGGCGGGAGAGGGAGGGGTGGCGGGGTGCGTCATGGCGGTTCCTCGAGGTTGGGGTGAAGGGGCGAATCCTATCCGGAACTTTTTGAACCGTCGGGGATTTTTCGCGATGAAGGGGCATGGCAAACTTGTCCGCCACCGTCCTGCGACCACGACCTCCTGCGCTGAAGCGCTGAGGTCTGCTGAGACGTTGTCGTCCCGTACCCGTGCCCGTGCCCGTGCGCGTGCCCGGCATTTAACAGTCGAGTGACCGGACGAAACGACCGGGCACGGGCACGGGCACGCGCACGGGAACGGGAAGGACCCGCTCTCGTTGACAACCCCTTCTCACCCATGTTGACTGACCCCCCCTTCTCACATTTCCAGAGGAATTCCATGGCCGACAACATCACCACCCGCGCGAAAGATTTCCCGGAGTGGTACCAGGACGTCATCCGCGCCGCCGACCTCGCCGAACCGGCGATCGTCGTGAAGGGCGCCATGGTCATCAAGCCGAACGGCTACGCGATCTGGGAGAAGATCCAGCGCAACCTCGACGATCGCTTCAAGGCGACCGGCCACCGGAACGCCTACTTCCCGATGTTCATCCCGGAGTCGTTCCTGAAAAAGGAAGCCGAGCACGTCGAGGGCTTCAGCCCGGAACTCGCGGTCGTGACGATCGGCGGCGGCAAGGAGCTCGAGGAGCGCTACGTCGTGCGGCCGACGTCGGAGACGATCATCGGGCACTTCTTCGCGAAGTGGATCAAGACGCACCGCGACCTGCCGATGCTGATCAACCAGTGGGCGAACGTCGTGCGGTGGGAGCTGCGGACGCGGCTGTTCCTGCGCACCTCGGAGTTCCTCTGGCAGGAAGGGCACACGGCGCACGCGACGCACGAGGAGGGGCTGAAGGAAGTGCTCCAGATGCTCGACGTGTACGCGGACTTCGCGGAGAACGTGATGGCGATGCCGGTGATCCGCGGCGAGAAGACGATGAACGAGAAATTCGCCGGCGCGGTGAAGTCGTACTGCATCGAGGGGCTGATGCAGAACGGCTGGGCGCTCCAGGCGGGGACGAGCCACGACCTCGGGCAGAACTTCGGGAAGGCGTTCGACGTGAAGTTCCAGAACGCCGCGGGTCAGAGCGAATTCGTGTGGCAGACGTCGTGGGGCGTTTCGACCCGGCTGATCGGCGGGATCATCATGACGCACTCCGACGACGCGGGGCTCATCTGCCCGCCGAAACTCGCGCCGTACCACGTCGTCATCATCCCGATCTTCAAGACGCCGGAAGAAAAGGCCGCGACCGAGCAGGTGGGCCGCAAGCTCGCCGACGACCTCCGCGCGAAGGGCCTCTCGGTCGTGTTCGACGACCGCGACGACCGCCCGGGCTCCAAGTACTTCGAGTGGGAGCGCAAGGGCGCCTGCTGCCGCGTCGAAATCGGGCCGAAGGACCTGGAGAAGAAGAGCTACGCCTTCAAGCGCCGCGACCTCGAGAAGAAGGAGTTCGCGCCGCTGGAAAATGCCGTCGCCCACATCACCGGGCAGCTGGACCAGATGCAGATCGACCTGTTCAACAAGGCGAAGAAGTTCCGCGACGAGAACACGAAGAAGATCGACTCGTGGGACGACTTCAAGGCCCTTCACGACGGCGTCGGCGGCTTCTCCAGCTGCCACTGGTGCGGCGACGGAAAGTGCGAGGCGCAGGTGAAGGAGGAGACGAAGGTGACGATCCGGTGCATCCCGCTGAACAACGCGAAGGAAGACGGGAAGTGCATCAAGTGCGGGAGGCCGAGCACGCAGCGGGTGCTGTTCGCCCGGGCTTACTAGACAAGGATTCAAACGAACAGGCCCGGGAGGCGTCTCCCGGGCCTGTTTTCTTTGGTGCCGGCTATTTCCACGACCAGATCGCGTCGAGCAGCTTGCCGACGACGGGGATGTCCTTCACGGCGCCCTTGAGAATGTCCTTCCGCGCTTCCTCGCTGAACGGCCCGGCCGAGACGTGCGCATCCACGTCGCGCACCGCCGCGTCGAGGCGCTCCTGCGCGCCCGGCTTGCCCGAGATCAGGTCCGCAAGCGCGTCCAGCGCGCCCGCCTCCTTGCGGAACCCTCGGTCCACGTAGTCGATCTCGGCCTTGAACATCGCCTGGTGGAGGTTGCTCAGTCCCGGGTTGCCGGCGCCGAAGATCTTGCAGGTCCCCTCGATCGGGTCCGAGTTGTCGTACTCGCCCTGGTCGGCGCGGTCGCGGACGTACCGGACCCACTGGAGGGCGCCGTCGAGCCGCGCGAGGTTCTCACCGACCTTGTTCAGGGCCTCGCTCGACTCCGTCCCGCGGACGATTCCCGCGAACTGGGACGCGTCGTTGGCGGCCCCCACGACGTTGGCCGTGACCTGCACGCGGTTGCGCCACCACGAGATCGTGTCCTCCTTGACCGGCACGCCGCTGTCCATGAGGCCCGTCTCGGCGTCGGCCAGTTCGGCCATGATCCCCCGCAGCGCCTCCTGGTTCACCTTCGGGTCGCGGGCAAGCTCGCGCGCACGGGCGAGCGCGGCCCGGACCCGAAGCTTGTGGATCTGGGCCTGTGAAGCGGCCTGCAGGTGGCGGCGGGCAAGCTCGATCTCCGGCGTGCTGACCTTCGCGCGCGCCAGCAGGCCGACCGCTTC
Source organism: uncultured Planctomycetia bacterium (assembly GCA_963706735.1). Classification (GTDB taxonomy): domain Bacteria; phylum Planctomycetota; class MHYJ01; order WSZJ01; family WSZJ01; genus WSZJ01. The sequence goes on along the minus strand of CAVPNQ010000150.1, from coordinate 10,159 downwards.
CTCCGAGGGCCCGCGAGCCTGCGACTCCGTCGTCGCATCGCCGATCTTCTTGAGCAGTTCCGCGAGCCTCTCCAGCAGCTCGTCACCGGCGAGGCGCTTCCCCTCCTCCTCACCGAGGTACAGGGGGACCTGAAGTTCCACGGAGTTGTTGTCCTCGGATTCCTCCGCGACGAGGCCTTCGGCGTCCACGGTGCCGACGAGGCGCGTGTCCCCGAGCTCGAGCGTCCACGTGTGGCTCCACGAGTTCATGTACCAGCCGCGCACGCACGTCGGGCGCGCCTCGAAGTAACGCCACTCGCCCGGGCGCCAGCCCTTCGCTTCCGTCAGCCGCACGTCGATCGTCCTGCGGCCTTCGTTGTTCTGGGGGTTGAGGACCGAGAAGCGGATGTTGAGGAGGCCGTCCTTGTCGATGGCCTTGCCGGTGTTGCGGGTGCGGAGGCGGAGAAGGGCTTCCTCGCCGGGTTTCGGCGTGGAGGGCTGGATGGTGAGATCGACGGCGACGAGGTCCGGCTTGTCCTTCGCGGGAGGGATGAGGAGCGCGATGGGAAATGTCATCGACGCGCGGCTGTCCTCGACGGCGAGCTCGAGGGTGACGGTACCTTTCTCGAGCGTTTCGTTCGGGATGAGCTTGCCGGCGGCGAGTCCTTCGCCCTCCTTTTCCACGGGGAGGATGGCGTAGACCCAGAGGCGGTTGTCCGCGCCGGCCTTGACCATGGCGCGGATCGGTTCGAAGCCCGGGATGCGAAGCGTGGCCTCGGGGACGAGGCCCGACAGGGAAATCTGAAGCGAGATCTGCCCGATGGCGCCGGCGAGGCTTCCGTTGTGGCCGTTCTTCTGGTCGAACTCGACGAGGAAGGGAAGCTGGAGCGTCGTATCGACGATCTGTCCCATTTCGGGAGCGGCGGTCACGCGGACGCGGGCCCAGGCGTCGCCGTTGGAGACGGTCAGGATGCGCGTCTGGGTGCCGGCGAGCTGGCCGACCGTGTGCGACTCGAGGTCCTCGAGCGCGAAGGCCGCTTCGTTGCGTTCCTTGTGCTTGCGCAGGCGTTCGGTGCCGCCGTAGAGGTCGTACCCGAGGCCGCCGCCGACCCAGGTGAGCACGTCGCCGGATTCGTCCTCCGCGATGAGCTTGCCGGCGCGGAGGATCCACCCGGTGCCGCAGGTCTTCGCTTCCTCAGGAGTCGTCGGGAGCAGGTACATGATCTGCCAGATGTTGTTCGCCTCCTCGATCCCTTCCACGCGGGCCTTCACGCGGCGGAGATGGTTGGCGCGCGCGGCCTGGATCGCATCGTCGGGATCAGGCGAGTCCGCGAACACCAGGCCCCAGGATTCCGGCGCCCGCGCCAGGATGCGGCAGCGCAGGTTCTGGTTCATGCCTTCCCCGTTGAGGCGGAGCCCCGCGCCCGCGAATCCGAGCTGGCCCAGGACGACCGCGGCGTGGTGCGCCAGCACTCCATCCGCGCCGGCGGCCGCGGCCTTCAGGCTCTTCAGCGCCGATGCGTCGCCGAAGCGCGCGAGCACGCCTTTGAGGTACAGGGAGGACGAAGGAGAAGCGCCGTCCAGCGCCTTCCGCACCGAGGGCAGATCGGCCTCGGTGGCCAGCCGGAACACCGCGGCGCAGGCCGCCTCCGCGACGTATCTGTCCTTCGCATGCGACAGGTCCAGCAGCGTCGCCATGTCCTCGTGCAGAGCGAGCGTCTCCAACGCATTGGCGTAGAGCCACGCGTTCCCGGACTTCGCGGCCAGTTCGACGATCACGGGGAACGCTTCATGGCGCCGCAGGATTTCCAGGGCGACGAGGAATCGGAAGGCGCTGTCGCCGCCGAGGAGGGCCTTGAGCCGGGCGCGTCGCTCGGGTGCGAGTTCGGTCCTGACAGGAGGAGCGGGGAACCCGAGCGAGGCCAGGGCGCGGTCCACCTCGGCCGCGGTGTCCGGCCGGCGGCGGCTTTCCTCGCGGAGAAGTTCCGCGGCGCGGAGCGCGTCGGCCCCGCCCGAAGCGGCGACCGCGGCCTGCTGCATCACGGCTTCGTGCCGGCGGAGTTCCGCGCGGGCCGCCCGGATCAGCAGCGCCGGCCTGCGGGCGGCGTCGGCCGCCGAGGCCATCGCCTGGAGAACGCGAGCCTCCAGGTCGGCATCCTCGATTTCCAGCGCGGCCTTCAGACTTTCCTCCAGCTCCCGGAAAGCGCCGCTGGCGTCACGGGCGGCCAGCGCGCGCGCTTTCTCGAGACGCGCTTCTCCCTGTCCCCGCAGGTTGCCGAGCTCGCGGTAGCCGGCGAGCGACGACTCGGCATCACGAAGCGCGCCCTCGGCGGTGGAGGCCCGTGCCTGCAGGAGCGCGACGTGCGCCGTGACGCGCTTCCACCCCTGTTTCGCGGCAATCGCCCGTGCAGTCGCCAGCGATTTCGCTTCGGCGTCCTGATCCTTGCGTCCGCGTGCGAGGGAGGCCTCGGCGAGCGCGTCCATGGCGTCGAGCGCGGGCTGGATGTCCTGTTCGAAGAAGGCGAGTTCCGTCAGGGTGGCGGGATGGCCGGCGACGATCGCCGCGTCCATCCGTTCGCCGGAGACGGCGCGGTCGGAGGGATCCTCGCGGGAAAGACGGGCGTTGAGGATCTCCAGTTCGAGCGAGGCTTCCCCGGACCTGGCGGCGTTCCGTTCCGCCTCGCGCCAGATGGCGGAGGTGTCGCTCAAGGCCGCCTCGGACTCGCGGTTCGCGCTGAGCCACCCGAGCTCGTACAGGCAGCGCGCGGTTTCGGTCTCGAGGCCGGCCTTGCGGGCTGCGGCGAGGGCGAGCCTCAGCGTTTCGACGGCTTCCGCGGTCTTGCCGCGGGCCTGGAGTTCCCGGGCCGCTTCGCGCTGGGCGCGGGCCCATGAAGCGGGATCGGCGGAAGCGGAGAGGGCGAGGAACAGGGACAGGAAGAGGACTTTGAGTCGAGGAAGCATGGGGAGGTTTCCGTGAATGGGGGTCTCGAGCGTACGAAAGCAATTCTTGTTCCCAAACCATCCTCTATGGACTGTACAGGATGATGCGCAAGTTTCTGTTAGCAGAGTATGAAAACAATACTACTTGCCCAGCTCCGGAAGGACGTCCCCGGCCTTGCCAAGGATCGTTGCATCCACGCGCGGCGTGAGTTCGGTTTCCTCCGGATTCACTTCGATCACGAACGCTCCCGCCGCCCGTGCTGTGCGGGGAAGCTGGGCCGCGGGATAGACGACCGCGGAAGTGCCCACGACGAAGAACAGGTCGCACGCCTTGGCGGCAGCTTCCGCACGTTCGAACGCCCCTTCCGGAAGCATCTCGCCGAACAGAACCACGTCGGGGCGAAGCGCCGCGCCGCAGGCGCAGAGCGGCGGAATCGACGGAAGCGGGCTCGGCGGAAGGCTTCTCGTGGCCCCGCACGAGAGGCACCGACCGCGGTGGATGTTGCCGTGAAGCTCGATCGGCTCGCGGCTTCCCGCCGCCGCGTGGAGCCCGTCGATGTTCTGCGTCGCCAGCGTGAACACCGCAAACCGCTTCTCCCATGACGCGATCGCCGCGTGCCCTGCGTTCGGTTTCACGTCCTTCACGAGCCCGCGCCGGTGGTCGAACCACTCCCAAACCAACCGGGGGTCGGTCGCGAGCAGCTCCGCGCTCGACAGCTCCGTCACAGGCCGTCCGCGCCACTCCCAGATCGTCGCGCCGCCGCCGCCACGGAACGTCGGGACGCCGGACTCCGCCGAAATCCCGGCGCCGGTGAGCACCGCGACGCGCGATGCCTTCGCGAACCGCGCCTTCAGCTCATCCGTGACGTTCGCGAGAATCATGAATCGTCCTTCACTTCGCCTCGGCCATCATCCACGCCACCACCTTCCGTCCCTTCACGTCCACCACGATCAGGTAGTACTCGCCCAGGAACCCGCTCGCCCCCTCGCCGCGCTTCCGGATCCCTCTCATGTGAATCGGCCGCATCCCCTTGTTGCCCTTCGTCCCCCTCCACGCCGGGTTGATCAGCGCCGGCTGCCAGCTCTTCGCGAACAGGTCGAACACGCTCTGGTTCTTCGTGAGCGGCGGGCCGAACTTGATCTCGATGTCCTCGAACCCGGCGTTGGTCTTCCACGTCCACACGCCGGGACGCCATTCGTAAAGCGCGGCGAGAACGTCGCTCACCGCGCCCGACGCTTCGTCCTCGTACACGAGCGTGAAGACCTCCGACGTCACCCGGTGCGGGCCGACTTCCAGGAAGGGGGCTTCGCTCGCCGCGGCCGGTGGCTTTCCTGCCGCGGTCTTGTCCCGGGGCGAAGGCACTTCGATGGGAAGCGCGAACGGCACGGGCGGGGGGACGCTGACGGGCTGGACTTCCTGGGGTTCCTGGCGGCGAGCGACGAGGGGGGCCCAGGTGTAGGGGGGGCTGGGTGGCACGGTGCAGGCCCAGTCGGCGCCGCATTCGCGGCAGCGGTAGCGTTCGCGCTGGGTTTCGGCGCCGTCGGTGCCGACGTAGCGGAAGAAGGGCGACAGGCGGATGCGCGACATGAAGTCGTCGGCGTCTTTGGCGGTTTTGAACGAGCGTTCAGGAAACGCCTTGTCGCAGGAGCACTCGCTCACGGGCGTCTCCGGAGACGGATTTCGGCGACCTCGATGGACTTCGTCTCGTCCTGGCTGCCGGTGCGGTCCTCGGGCCGCCAGGAGTGCGGCGGCTTGTCGCCCAGCCTCCAGGACCAGACCTGGCCGCAGCGGCGGCATCCGAAGCGGAGGCCGTCGTTGTCGAGCTGCATGAAGTTGGTGGAGAAGCGGATGCGGGACGAGAACTCGTCGGCGTCGCGGAGGCGCTGGAAGTCGCGCGGGGGGAAGTCTGTGAAGCAGAGGCAGCGGACGCTCATGGGGGGGTGATTATGCGTCGCGGGGGGCGCGGGCGAAAAAGATGTTGAGTCGGAGGCGGTGCGGGGCGTTGAATTCCGCCATGAAGCGATTCTCGATTCTGCTTGCGTCGGTGGCGATGGCGGGGTGCGCGGCGGCGCCGGAGCCGGAGCGGCTGGAGGTGCGGCACCTGGCGGCCGGGGAGCCGGTGATGCCGGGCCTGGTCTGCGTCTCGGTGGAAGTCGGCTCGCCGGTGCGCGTGGTGTTGCGCAACGAGCGCGCCGAACCGCGGACGATCGTCTGGTTTCCCCGATGGCGCACGAACGAAGGGTTCGTGGTGAAGGTGCAGGAGAAGGTGCGCGAGCTGCGCGTGCCCGGCGGCGGGGAAGCCACGATCATCGCGCAGCCGCCGATGGAAGGGGCGCGGCAGTTTGAGTTTTTGATCGGGGACAAGCCGTAGGGCGAGTGGCCAGCGGCCAGTGGCTAGTGGGCTAGCTATCTCAGCGACGCCGAGCAAAATTCCCGCGGGCCCAGGCTGCGTCGGCTCAGGGACGGTTTTTGAGCGGTTCTCCTTTTGCGGGCCGACTCCGCCCGAGCCCACGAGATTGTCGCCCGCCCTGGGGTTCTTTGAGTGAGGCCTCCAGCTTTCGAGCTTCAGGTCACACCAAGGCTATCAGTTTCAGTGCGTTGTAGGCGATGGCGGACCAGAAGAGTACGCAGGTGACTTTCGGAAGCGTCCGGACGAGGAAGCGATCCAGGCGATCCTGTGCAGCACGTTTCGGGGCGGCAGCCTGATTCGTCGGCAGGAGCATCACCTGATGCCGCTGTGCGCGAATCAACTTGGGAGCCATGACCTCGGCTACGCGACTCGACTTTGCGCACGGCACGCGCTCCATCGGCTCGCCGAACAGATTCGTTTCAGGCATTGTTGCGGCTCCCCAACGGTGTATGCATCTCAAACACCGATGGCCGGAAGAAGGCTCAATCCGTGTGAGAAACGACCCGAGGCCGAGCAACAATCCTGCGGGGCGGGCGGAGTCGGCCCGCTTGCGAAAAGCTGTTCAAAAACCGTCACTCGGCCGACGCAGCTTGCCCCGCAGGATTTTTGCTCGGGCTCAGCGTGACCGTCCCGGCGTCGCCGTCCACATCCAGGTCCTGTCCATCCCTGACTTGACCCAGAAGACCGGGGATGTTGACGACCGCGGGCAGGCCGTATTCGCGGGCGACGATCGCGCCGTGGGAGAGCATCCCTCCCGTTTCCATCACGACCGCGGAGGCGCGGAGGAAGAGCGGGGTCCAGCCCGGGTCGGTGGACGGCGCGACAAGGATGTCGCCCTGCTTGAGACGGGCGCCCTCCGCCGGATGCCGGACCACGCACGCGCGCCCCGAGACGCGGCCGGACGACACCGCGAGCCCCTTCAGGAGATTCCCGCCCTGCGCCGACTTCGCGGGGACCGGCCGCGCCGCGGGCGCGGAACCGTCCGCGTGGATCACGTCCGGCGGCGCTTCCTTCTCCCAGCGCGCCATCCGCGCCTTCCGGTCCGCCACGCGCGCCCGCGCCCCGCGCCCGTCCCACTCCCCGCGCAGCCACGACTCGACCTCCGGCCACGCGAGGTGAAACACGTCCAGCGGCGAATCCACGAGCTTCGCCGCGACCAGGCGGCGGCCGACTTCCAGAAGCGCATGCCGCAGCGGCTCGACCTGCGCCACCAGCGCCGACTTCGCCCGCTCGCGCATCGCCGCGCCCTCCCGGGCGCGCTTCACCAGCCACTTGACCTGCGGCCGTCGGAAGAAGGTGAGGCTGCGGGCCTCGCGTTCCGCGGCGGTGCGGCGTTCGCGGGCGGCGTCGTCGGGGCGCCTGCCCTGGCCGTCGAGGATGGCGCGCACCTGCTCGAGCAGCCACGAGGGGTCCTCGTTCCAGCGCGGCGTGGCGATCTCGACCTCGTAGACGCCGCGGTGGCCGAAATCGGCGAGGAAGCGGGCGAATTCCTGGCGGAAGGGGGAGGCCTCGGGGAGCGACTTCCAGTCGCCCGTGCCGGACCTGAGCCACTCGAGGGCGGCCGGGTCGCGGCGGGCGGCGTCGGCGACGTCGAAGAGGCGCGTACCCTGGTTGGCGGAGACGACGGCGCCGGAGCCCGCAACGAGGGCACTGGCGATGGCGATGCCGCGGCCGGGGGAGAGTTTCTCGAAGAGCTTTTCGAGTTCGGACTGCCAGGCGAGTGCCGAGGCGGTGAGCATGAACGGTTCGCCGAACGCGACCTGGACAAGGGAGATGCGCTCGAGGAGGGCGAGGAGCCCGGCGTTGGAGAGGGGTGAGACATCGACCCCGAGCAGTTCCTTCGAGAGCCGGAAGACCTTGTCGATCTCCGGCGGAACCGTCCTGGGCAGCTTGAGCAGGACCCGCACGGCCTTCATGAGGCGCATGATCCGGCCCCAGCCCTTGCGACCCCTCAACGGATTCCCGGCGGGCACCGGGACGTTTTCCTGGTGGCCGCCCATGCTGCGGCCGGACTCCTCCGGTGAGACGCCGAAGCAGTCCCAGAACGACCACATGAGGGAGGTGACGTCAAAGTACCCGCGGCCGCCGAAGCGGCGGACGACTTCCATGCCCGGCGGGATCGGGTATCCGACCTTGTTCGGGTACGCCCACATCATGAACCTCAGTGCATTGAGGATGCACGACCACGAAAGCGTGGTCAGCACCATCGGCACCGCGTCGCGGATGTTCGCGTTCGACCACACGGTGGGCAGATGCGCGGCCCCCGGGAACGTCACGCGGGGGACGCGCGTCACCGGGCGGGCCTGGAGCACATGGAAGCGCTTCCCGTCGAAGACCCACTCGACGTCCTGGGGGTCCTGTCCGTCGCCGAGGGCCCAGGTGACGCAGAGGGCGAGGCGCGCGAGGGCGAGGGACTGGGCGTCGTCGAGGGTGGCGGGGCCGGAGCGGGACTCCACCGAGAGCCCGAGGTGGGACAGGGCGATGGTGATTTCCTCCGGGTTGACCGCGCCGCTCACCACGGCCTCGCCGGCGCCGCGCGCGGCGCTGATCGCGATGGCGTCCCTGCGCCCGGTGCGCGGGTCGCACGTAAAGGCCACGCCGGCGGACTGCGCGCCGACCATGCGGCAGACGGCGACGGCGCACGCGACGTCGGGGTCGGGGACGAGGAAGCGCCGCCGGTAGGCGAGCGCCTGGGGGGTCCAGAGCGAGGCCCAGACCTCGCGAAGGGCGCGCAGGACGGCGTCGAGGCCGCGCACGTCGAGGACGCTGCGGTGGACGCCCGCGAAGGAGGTCGAGCCGCCGTCCTCGGCGGTGGCGCTCGACCGGACGGCCACGGGGACATTGTCCAGGCCCGAGCCAATGAGCGATTGACGCAGTGCGTCAACAAGTCCCGCGGGCAGCGAAGCGGCTTCCATGGACGTCCGCAGCATCTGCAGCCGCGCCGAAACGTCCGCCCCCGACGCCTCCGCCGCCCCGATGCCGGCGAATTCCCCCGAGAGCCGCTTCAGCGCCCCCGCTCCCATGAATTCCCGGTACGCGTCCGCCGAAACCACGAACCCGTCCGGGACCGGGAAGCCGTACCGCGACAGCCGGCCGAGATTCCAGCCCTTGCCGCCGGCCGTCCGGGTGCCGGCCCGGAAGGCTTCGTCCCACGTCATCGTGAAAGGGGAGGGCACGGCGGGATTGTAGCCGTGCGGCGAAAACAGGGGCGGCCGGCTCGCTCGCGCGCGCCGGCCGCCCGAAACTTTTCTTCTACTTCGAGAGGTAACTGTCCGTCCACTCCGGCCGTGCGGGCGAACGACCTTCCTTCAACAGTTCGCGCCACTTCTCGTCGGTCAGGCGGTCCTTCATCGGGTACTTGAATTCGTAGTAGGACAGGACCGGCCCGGCCGCGAGGGTGATCGTCCCGTCGGGGCGGCGAACGCAGACCACGGCGAGGTCCAGGTGTCCCGTCGCTTCTTCGAGCACCATCCCCGAGTTCTGGTCCGAGTGCACGTCCGCCACGAGCGCCGTGCTCATCGAGCGCGCCGGGTCGAGCATCTCGCGAAGTTCCGCTGCGCGTTCCCAGTTCTCCGCTTCGTACGCCTTGCGCATCTCTTCTTCGAGCTCGGGATACTTCACTTTGATGCCGGAGAGCTGGCTCCAGAACTCGCGGATGTACTCCGCGTCCTCCTTCGCGAGGGGCCGGTTGGCGAGCTCGGTTTCGGAGATGGCGTGGAGCCGGACGAGGATCCGCTCCAGTCCCTCCAGGCGCTCCGCGGCCGGGGCGGCAAGGGCCTTGAGTTCCTGCAGGCCCGTCCTCATCATGCGGACGGTCGAGAGGAGCCGGCCGTAGAATTCGACCGCGGGCTCGACGTAGCCGGCGACGGCCGTCGCGTCCAGGTCGTCCTCCTTGGACTCCGTGTAGCTCTGCTTGGCGTAGAGCACCGTGTCATGGCGAAGCTGGGCCCACGACGCCAGGGCGGTCGTGACGCTCTTGTCGCGCCAGGCTTCCGTGGTCATGAAAGTCGGGAAGCCGTCGCCGCAAGGCTCGACGATCGCCTTGAGGGCGTACAGCCACGACCAGTAGAGGTTGCGGTTCCAGTCCCGGGGCGCGATTCCCGCAAATTCCGCCCGCAGGTTCTCCAGCGCGGCCGCGTATTTCACGTCGCCGTCCTTCGCCATCGTGCCGTACGCGTCATCCCCCAGCTCGGCGAGGATCTCACGTGCCCGCTCCGAACCGAGCACGGCCATCACATCCAGCCCTCGCGGGAATCCACGGATCGGGCCGCCCGACGTCATCACGCAGGTGAACATGTCCCCCCGGCCGTTCGTCGGCGCACCCACCGCCGGATACACCAGCTTGCCCATGAGGTAGGAATCCGGGACGAAGCGCTGTCCCATCAGCCGGAATCCCGTCGACTTGAGAAGTGCCGTGTTCAGGGTCTGACCGGCGGTGACAAGCAATTGGTGATAGCCATGTTTATGTGTACACTTGACACATACATATGCTCAGCCATTGAACTTCATCCAGGACAAGTGGGTGGGTCCAGCCTGACCCAGAAGGGCAGCAAACCGGCACTCCGAACGAATCGACGATGGCCGCCAGGACAACCCAATTGTGTCCCCGAATGTAGCCGGGCCTCGGCCGGCGAACATGGTCGAAGAAACTTCCTGTTCCAAGAATGTGGTGGCCCCACTTCGGGCAGTCGTCCACGACAAGAAGAATCACGAAAAACTAAATTTGGCGACGATGGTTTGGAAGACGGTCTTGAAGAAGATTTTCTTGGCTGAACTTGAACTCCGAAAAGAACCAGTAAAGTTGCTCTCGTGCACCCGACGCCGTGCCA
>CAVPNQ010000149.1:0-40243 GCA_963706735.1 uncultured Planctomycetia bacterium | reverse complement strand
CGAAATAACGCCGGCTGATCTCGGAGGATTGCGTATTGAAACGGGCCAGTCGCAGGGCCGCCCCGACGGCATAGATAAAGGCTGCCAGCCAGCCCACCTGTCCCCAATGCCATCCGAAATGCGCCAGCTCCCGCAGTCCCCAGAGATAAACGATCAAGGCAGGTGCCAGCCCGAAGCTGACCATGTCTGCCAAGCTGTCGTACTCACGCCCGAACGCGCTTTGGGTATGAGTCAGGCGCGCGACCCGGCCATCCAGCCCGTCCAATAGACCGGCCAGAAAAACAGCCACTGCAGCCTGCAGGAACAAGCCATCGATCGCCGCCACGATGCCGTAGAAGCCGCCAAACAGCGTGCCGGTCGTGAGCAGGTTGGGCAGAAGATAGACGCCACGGCGGCGCGGGCGCTGGGGCGGCGAAGGCAGGGTGGGCTCATCCAAATCGGGATCCATGGGCGTGACTCCTGTTTTGGAATGTCTGAGATGTTGCTTGCAGTGCGCTCGCCAACATCATGATCTTGGCCCTTCCGCATCCGCGAACAGCAATCCCTGGCCGAACGTGAAGGGCCCCAGCCCGTAGACGTCCGCTTCCTCGAACGGCGCGCCGCAGCGGTCGTTCCACGCGAACGCGACGAAGCGCTCCTGCACGAGCGCGACGACGTCGGAGTCCATGAAGAGCGTCGAGGGCGCGTAGCGTTCGATGTTGAGGCCGCGGTACTGCTCGACGACGACGAGGACGAGCCGGCTCTCCTTTTTCGCCCGCGCGGCGGCCTCGGCCCACGTCGGCGCCCAGGAGATCTCGCTCCCGCAGCGCGCCGCGAGCGTGCGCAGCAGTTCCTGGTCGTCGCGGGCGCCCGCGTCGGCCAGCGGCACGAACTCGAAGCTGTCGAGAAACGGCTGGAATTCCTTCCCGGCCGCCTCGAACGACTCCTCCGGGGCGGCGCACTGCAGGACGAACAGCGCACCGTGATGCACGATGAAGTGCTGCCGCAGCGTGTAGGCGACATTCGCCTGGTACCGGAAACTCAGCCACGGCGCTTCTTCGCCGGCCAGGTCGCTCTTCCCGCGCTCGATCCCCGAGACCTTCGCATCGGTCTTCCGCCACTTTTCGGTGGCGTCGCACGCCGCATCCGCGTTCGCGAGCCCCTTGAGATCCGTGATGTACAGCGTGACGCTCGTCTCGGTCGCGCCTTCCGTCCGCGCGATCTTGAGCGTGTAGCGCGAGTCGGGCGCAGGTCGCGGTTCCACCAGCTTCCACGGCTCTTCGGGCTTCCGGATGCGGAACCCCTGCTCGCCATTCGTGAAAAGGTCGGCAGGCTGGGCCGAAGCGGAGGCGGCGACGAGGAGGAGGGCGGCGAGGGGCCGGCGCATGCACGGATTACAGCACACGCTTCGCCGTGGATTCGCCGGATTCCACGAAGAACGGCCGTCCCGCGGATCCGCGGGACGGCCGCTCCCTCACGACCCTGTTACTTGTGCTCGTCCTTGATCTGCTCCTCGTACGGCCCCTTGTCCCCGTACGCCGCATTCGCCGTCCAGCAACCCCACCCGCCGCCCGCCGCCTTCTTCTCGGGCGTCATATGGAACTCGGCGAAGTTCGCCTGCCGTCCGGCCAGGTTCCACGTATACCCCGTCTCCTTGTCCGTCAGCGTGTGCTTCACAGGTTCCATGTGCGTGAACGAATCGCCCCACGCGTCCATGATCCCCGTGCTGCGCACCGGCTCCGTCCTCCCCGGGTTCACGATCGCCTTCGTCTCGATCTCCAGGATTCCCGGGATCGACACCGCGCAGGTCCTGCCGTCCGCACCCACCTTCGCCGTGATCGCGACCTTCCGCATGCCGACGAACTTCCCCGCCAGGTGCGCCGCCTTGTCCCCCCACGCCGCCACGTCCGCGTTCAGCATGTCCCCCAGCGCCTTGTACTGCGCCTCGGTCGCCGTGTCCCCAACGTAGACGTAAACCCAGTTCTCCTTCGTGTTCTCCCCGAACCCGCGCCCCACGATCACCCACGTCATCCCGGACATGTCCACGTCCCCCACGAATCCCCGGTCGATGTGCACCGCGTCCGTGTGGTCGCAACCATGGCAGTGCTGCGGCTTCTTGTTCACCCGGCACGGACACGGCGCCCCGCAGCAGCACCCGATCAGCCGCCACCCCTGCAGGTCGAACGCCGCCTTGTCCTCCGCCTTCGCCGCAGGCTTCTCCTCCGAAGCGCACCCGCCCGACACCAACGCCACGGCCGCCAGCAGTCCTCCCGACAGCAGTCTCTTCATTTCCCTCTCCTTTCCCTACCTATGAGTAGATCGGCACCGGGACCCCGAAAGACCCGGATCATTTCGCCACGGCCGACACCAGCCACTCCCCCGCCGACACCAGCCTCTCCTCGTCCCCGAACGCCCGCGCCGCCATCATCGCCCCCTCGAGGGACGAGAAGAGCACACGCGCGGTCGCTTCCGGCGTCCCCTCGAACTTCAACTCCCGCTCTTTCCGTCCCGCCCAGAGCACGCCCGCCAGCCACCGCTCCGCGGCTTCGAAGAACGCCCGGACCTCCCGCTGCACGGCGGCCGGAAGCGTCGCGTACTCGCCCGCCAGCATCCCGCAGAGGCACATCCGGTCGCCCCGCATCAGGGCCGCCCGGAACAGCCCGGCGAATTCCTCGAGTTTTCTTCGTGCGCCCCAGCGGCGCCGGTCGATCCCCGCGAGCGCCTCCATGAAGCGTTCGTGGTAGCGGCTCATCAGTTCGCAGCCGAGATCGCCCTTGGTCGGGAACCAGTAGTGAATGCTGGCGGTCTTCACCCCGACCCGCTTCGAGAGGTCCCGGTAGCTGAATGCGTTGTAACCGCGCGTCTGCGCGAGTTCCTGGGCGGCGTCCAGAAGGGCGGTGCGAGTGTCCTCGGAAGTCATGGAGTCAGCCTACCTATAGATAGATTGGTGTCAAGAATCGGCCGGCGCCCGGCTGTCGGGTCATCCCGCGCGACGCGTACATCAGGGCGGTGGCCGCCGTCCAGATCACCACGATCGCGGTGGAATCCCAGGAGAATTACCGGCTGCGGCAGGCCTCCAGGGCCGTCAGGAAATCCTCCGCCCAGCTCGCGGCCGTCGTCCTCGCCACGCCCGCCGCGAGTTTCCCGTGCCGTGCGATCCGCTCGGCCTCGGGCATCTCCAGCGCGCGCAGAAGATCCCTCACCATGCCGTCCGTGTGCCAGGGGTTCGTGAGAAGGGCGTCCTTCATCTCCTCGGCTGCTCCTGCGAAGCGAGAGAGCAGGAGCACGCCGGGGCGCGCCGGGTCCTGCGCCGCCACGAACTCCTTGGCGACGAGGTTCATGCCGTCGCGGAGCGGCGTGACCATCGCGACGTCCGCGGCGCGGTACAGCTGCGCCAGGTGTCGGAGCGGATAGGAGCGGTACAGGTACCGGACCGGCACCCAGTGCGCTTCCCCGTGCTCCCCGTTGATCCGTCCGACGAGGTTTTCGATCCGCTGCCGCTGCTCGGCATATTCCGGGACGTCCGCGCGCGACGGCACGGACACCTGCACCAGGGACACCTTTCCTTTCCACTCCGGGTGCAGCTCGAGGAACCGCCCGAACGCCTCCAGCCGCTCCGGGATCCCCTTCGTGTAGTCGAGCCGGTCCACGCCCAGCACCAGCTTCGCCGGAGCGGTCGCCTGCAGAAGCGCGGTGATTTCCGCCGCCGTCTCGCTGTCCGCGGCTTCCTGGAACCCTTCGGGGACGATCCCGATCGGGAACACGCCGACGCGCACGCGCCTTCCGCGGTGCTGGACGACATCGTCACCCACGACGGCGGGCGAGAGGACGCCCACCGCCTGCAGGAAATTCTCCGCGAATCGCCTCGTGTGGAACCCCACGAGGTCGAACTCGAGCATCGCCTCGAGGAGTTCTTCCGCCCACGGGATCATGGAGAAGACGTCCACGGAGGGGAACGGGATGTGGAGGAAGTGGCCGATCGGTCCGCGGTGGCCGAGGCGGCGGAGCTCGGAGGCGAGCAGGTAGAGATGGTAGTCGTGGACCCAGACGGGCGAATCGGCGGAGACGAGGTCGGCGGCCGCGGCGCCGTAGAGCGCATTCACGCGTCGGTAGGCGTCCCACTCGGCGTCTGCGAAGCGCGCGCGCCCGGGGAGGGTGTGGAAGAGGGGCCAGAGGCTGCGATTGCAGAAGCCGTTGTAGTAGAGCTCGTAGGCGTCCTGGGGGATTTCGACCCACGCGAGCCCGGGCGACCCGTTCTCGGCGGACCGGGCGACGGGGGGCGCATCCGCGGGCGCCGTGCGGCCGTTCCAGCCGAGCCACATGCCGCCGTGCTTCGACATGACCGGTTCCAGTGCGGAGACGAGTCCGCCGACGTTGCGCTTGCGGACATCCTCGGGCGAGACGGGTGAGCGGAGATCGGGGAGCCGGTTGGAGATGACGAGGAGCTTCTGCGGAGTGTCGGGGCGCTTCCCGCGCGGGCGGGTGCTCACGGGGACGGGAAGGGCGACCGGGGCGGGCGTGGGCCGGTCCGCCCGGGCCTCGACGAGCCAGCGGAGGAACGCCATGGTCTCATTGGGGCCGGCGAGCCGCCAGCGCGCAGCCGTGGAGCGGCCCCCCGCGCTGCCGACCATGACGGGCTCGTCGCCGGGGCCGGCGGCGCGGAACATGTCCTCGTCGGTCACGTCGTCGCCGAGGAGGAGTATCCGGGTCCCCGCGCCCGCGCGCTCACGCAGCCAGCCGACGGCGTTCGACTTCTTCATGACCGCCGCGCGGACCTCCAGCGCCTCCGCCGCATCCAGCATCTCGTACTCGGGATGGCCCTTCACCCAGCCCGCCACCGCGGCCTGCGCGGCCACGACCAGCGCCCCCTTTTCACGCCGGCTCACCTCGCGATAGTGCAGGCACGCCGACCAGCTCTTCCGCTCCACGTGCGCCCGCTTGACGCCCGCCGCCAGCTTCTCCAGCTCGGCCGCGATCCCCTCGGGCGGCGTCGCGCGCGGCGTCGGCGCCGCCTGCCACGCGCCGTCCCCGCGCCGCCAGGCACCGTGCTCGGCCACCAGCGACACCGCCGGCAGCTCCGCGAACATCCGGTCCAGCTCCTCCCGCCGCCGACCGCTCACCACCGCCACCGACGTCCCCGGCAGCTTTGCCAGCCCCGCCACCACCTCCAGCACCTCCGCCCCGGGCCGCGCTTCCTCCGGCCGCGCCGCAAACGGAATCAGCGTCCCGTCGAGATCCGTCAGGATCGCGAGCGGCGCGTGCCGCGCAAGCGCCAGCCAGGGATCAGACGGGTTCAAGGCGGCACCAGATGAAGGAGTGCGGACCCAGCGTGAACAGGTACGGCCCTTCCCCGACAGGCGGCAGCCAGGCCTTCCCGATTTCCTCCACCGGTACCCGGCCCTTCCAGCGCGAGAGGTCCAGGACCGCGGGCTGGACGTAGCGGGAGAGGTTGAAGACGCAGAGGATGGCGGAATCGCCGAGTTCTCGGGTGAAGGCGAGGATGGAAGGGTGCGGGCAGGGGATGAACCGCATGGTTCCTCCCGCGAAGATGGGGTCCACGCTGTGGACCTTGACCATGCGGCGCAGCCAGTTGAGGAACGACGTCGCCCGGCGGTCGAAGGACTGGACGTTGCGGCCTGCAAAGTGGAACTCGGGATCGGTTACCACGGGAGCGACGAGTTTCTCCGGCGGCGCCGAAGAGAAGCCGGAGTTCGCGCCGGTTGTCCACTGCATGGGCGTACGCACGCCGTTGCGGTCCCCGAGTGAAATATCGTCGCCCATCTCGAGTTCGTCCCCGTAGTACAGCACCGCGCACCCCGGCAGGCTCAGGATCAGCCCGTGCAGAAGCTCGATCTGCCTCCGGCCGCCGGCCAGAAGCGGCCACAGCCGCCGCCTGATACCGAGGTTCAGCCGCGCGCGCGGGTCCTGGGCCAGTTCGGCCCACAGGTACTTTCGCGTCTCCTCCGACACCGTCTCCAATGTCAGCTCATCGTGGTTCCGAAGGAACATTGCCCACTGGCACCCCTCCGGCAGAGGCGGCGAATCCCTCAGGACGTCCTCGATGAGATGTGCCTTTTCGGCGCGGAGAGCGTGGAACAGGCGCGGCATCAGCGGGAAATGGAACGCCATATGGAACTCGTCGCCCGCGCCGAAATACTTCACCAGCTCCGCCGGCCGCTGGTTCGCCTCGGCGATCAGGAGTCGCGCAGGCTGGTACTGGTCGCAGAGCATCCGCAGTTCCTTGAGAAACGCGTGGGTCTCCGGAAGCCCTTCGCAGGAAGTCCCTTCGCGCTCGAACAGGTAGGGGGCGGCGTCCACCCGGAATCCGTCGACGCCGAATTCGAGCCAGAAGCGGGCGACGTCGAGCATTTCGCGCCGGACCTCGGGGTTGTCGTAATTGAGGTCAGGCTGGTGATAGTAGAAGCGGTGCCAGTAGTACAGGTTGCAGAGAGGTTCGAAGGTCCAGTTGGAGGGCTCGAAATCTGGAAAGATGATGCGCACGTCCTTGTGACGGTCTGGGGTGGGGCTCCAGACGTAATAGTCATGGAAGGGATGGCCGGGCCCTTTGCGGGCGGACTGGAACCAGCGGTGCTGGTCGCTGGTGTGGTTGAGGACGAGGTCGGTCAGGACCCGCAACCCGGCGGCGTGGGCGCGATCGACGAATTCCCGGAAGTCGTCGAGGGTGCCCAGGTCCGGGTGGATGCCCCTGAAATCCGCCACGTCGTATCCGTCGTCCCTGAGCGGGCTTGGGAATATCGGGAGGAGCCAGACAGCGCCGACGCCGAGGTCGCGGATGTACCCGATCTTCTCGGTCAGCCCCTTGAGATCGCCGATTCCGTCGCCGTTGGAATCGCGAAATGCCCGCACGTACACCTCGTAGATGACGAGGTCGCGGAACCAGGACGGTCCCGAGTTCGCGCCGGCGGGCTTCGGCAGTTCCATGCCTTCCGTATACCGCGGCGGGAAGACGATTCAAGCGCGAAAATAAGAAAAGTTTCCGCCTGGGGAAGCTATGGCGCCGTGATGTCCGGCCTCACTTTGCTGATCACGACCAGCAGGTCGCCTCTTTGAAACACGTAGTCCTTCGGCGGATTCAGCGTCACTTCGTGCTTCTTTCCGCCCAAGGGCCGGTCCGTTGCAATGAGAATCGCGTCCTTGCGGGTGAGAAGTCCCACGGCTTCGCCGAACGACTTGCCGACCAGCCAGCCCGGGAGGTCGAGCTTGAAGAACTCGTTCCCGTACTGGACGGACAGCAGCTCGCCCATGATCGAGGAGATGCCGCTGTGGATCGCCATGCTGCTGATCAGCGTGGCGCCGTACTCGGAAGCGCAGACGACGTCCTCGACGCCGGCCATGCGGAGATGAGCCTCGTGCTCGCGGTTGAGAAGTTCGGCGCAGGTGTAGATGTCCTTGTTCAGCTTTTCGATCGTCAGCGCGGCGAGGATGGTGCGCGCGTCGCGGTCCTGGTCGCTGCGGTTCCCGGACTTTTCGCTCATGATGATCGCCTTGGCGGCGCGGCGGATGCCGGCCTTCTCGAGCAGTTCGGCCTTGGTGAAGTCGCCCGGGAGAAGGTAGATCTTCTCGCGGTCTACGATTTTCCAGTTGAGCTGCGGAAGCTCGTCCAGCTCGGCGACGACGACGATCGCGCGCGCCCGCTCTTCCGCGGAATGCTGCAGTTCCTCGACGACCAGGGGAGCGCGGCGGTCCCAGCCGCAGAGGATGATGTGGTCTTCGACTTCTTCCAGGTCCATCGAATGCACCTCCAGTCGTTTGAGGCGTTGGGTCATGAGGGCTGCGGCGGCGCCGGTGAGGATGGCGAAGACGCACAACCCGGTAAGCGTGACGAGGACAGCCATGACGCGGCCTTGTGGGGATTCGGGGAGGCCACCCATGGGTTCGCCGGCCATCATCGAAAACGTCGCCCACCAGAAGGAATTCCCGATGGAGACGTTGTCCCCGAGCGAGTGCTCGAACATTGCGAACACCGAAGCGCCGATGATGATGACGATCGTCGCGATCGTGAAAATGAACGCGAACTCCCCGCCGGACCCCGTGAGGTAACGGCGCCGGATCATAGCCCCGACGCGCAGGAGGCGCAGCACGCGCAGCAGCCGGAGGACCCGGATCGATTCGAACCCCGTGGGGAACGGGAGCGAGGCAAGGATGTCGAGCCAGTAGCGGGCGAAGAACCGTCGCCGGTTTCGGTAGGTCCAGCAGCGAAGCCCGAGCTCGCCGAGGAAGATCCCCGAGAGGACGTGGCCGGCGATCTCGACCGCCAGTTTCGGCCCACCGGAGAGCTTGCCGTTCAGCTCCAGGATTGCGAGCCCGCTGGAGGCCAGGATGAGGAGGACGAGGCCGAGTTCGAACCACGTCTCATGCATGAGGCGCTGGACCCGGGCGCGCTTCGGTTCGCCGGGGTGGCGGGGCGTGATGTAGGTGTCGCTTTGCAAGGGATGAGTGTTGAGGAGTGAGTGTTGAGGTCGGCTTTCTGGCCTGAAAGCCGCTTCCCCGCACGACACTCAATACTCAATACTCAATTCTCAGTACTGTTTTCAAGGCGCGTTCTCGAGTTCCCAGAGCAGTTCGGCGGGCGTGCGGAACCGTTTCTCGCGGTCCTTCGCCATCATTCGCGGGAGTACGGCCTTGACCCACGGCGGAATGTGGAACGTCACGTCGTCGATGAACGGGCTTTCCTTCACCTGCGCGAGCAGCACGTCCTCGCGCTTCCCCGTGAACGGCAGCCGCCCGAACAGCATCTGGTAGAGGATGATGCCCATGGAATAGACGTCGGAGCGGAAGTCGAGGTCGAGCTTGCCGAGGGCCTGCTCGGGGGACATGAACTCGGGGGTGCCTGCGGTGGTGTCGCTCATGCCGCGGGCCAGGTTGCCGCTGGGCTCCGCGAGGCCGAGGTCGCAGAGCTTGACCTGGTCGTGGCCGGTGACGAGCAAGTTGTCGGGCTTGAGGTCGCAGTGCACGAATCCCATCTCCGTGAGGACGGAAAGGGCCTTGGTGGTGTCGATCATGACGCGCCGCGCGATCGGGCCGATCAGCGTCCCGTTCCGCTGGATCAGGTGCGACAGAGGAATGCACGGAACGTACTCCATCACGAGATACGGCAGGCCGTGCACCATCCCGCGCTTGAGGCCCTTCACGATCCACGGCGAATTCAGGTTGAGGAGGAGCTGGGATTCGGTGGTGAAGCGGTGGACGTAGGCCTGGTTTTTGGCTTTCTCGGGGTAGAGCATCTTGATGGCGACGACCTGGAAGGTCGCCATGTCGACGGCCTTGAAGATGGCGGCGAATCCGCCTGTGGCGATCTTGCCCTGGACCTGATAGCCGGGGATGGTCTGGAGATCTGGAGTGGGTTCCACGAGAGTAGGTTATCACGGGGGGTTTGGGGTTTTGAGTTCCGGATGTTGAGTTCGGAGTTCTGCGTTCGGAGTTCGGGGTTCGGTTTGGGGTTGGGGGTTCGGGGTCAGGAGTTCCGCAGGGCGGGCGAACCCGGAACCTCAACAAAACTGCCGTTCAACCAACCCTCAACCCCGGGTGGGATCTACCCGGCCGGCGGCGCCGGCAGCTTGCGCCGGATCTTCGACACCACCGCATCGTGCTGCGATGAATTCAGCTTCACCGGCTGGTGCGAGTGCGTCCAGATCGGCCGGTTCCACGCCGGGTCGTCCGTCCGCCGCGGCACGATGTGCCAGTGAATGTGCGGCTCCTGGTTCCCCAGCAGCTCGATGTTCATCTTCGTCGCGCCGAACACGTTCTTCAGGATCCGCGCCGCCTCGGAGACCTCTTCCATAGCCGCCGCCCGCTCCGCCGGCGACAGCTCGAAAATCTCCGTCACATGCTTCTTGTGGACCAGCATCGACCACCCCGGCCAGGTCTGGTCGTCCGACAGGCGCCAGACGTGGTGCGGCCACTCGACGATGAAGGAGCCGTCGCGTTTGGTCAGGGAGGCGCACATGGTGCACATGGCCGAGGCTCCGGAAAAACGGCAGGGGCAGGGGGACGGCGGGCTGGGGCTTGGGGGGGCTGGGGATGGGGCGGGGGCGGGGGCAACTGCGAGCCGTCGGACCGGCGCCGCCCAAGCCCGCGCCCCGGCCCTCGCCCGCCCACGCCCTCGCCCGTCCTTCCCCGCTCCCCTGCCGTTCCCTTACTTGCGGTGTTCCATCCACAAGTCCACGAACCCCTTGTAGTTCCTGGCGACCATATCAACCGCCGCCTGCCGGTCGTGCTTCTTGTCCTTGAACCCGACCAGCGCGTCCCAGAACACCGTCCGGCCGACCGCGAATCCGATCACGCCCGGCACCTTCGCGCCCACCTTCAGCCACTCCTTCACCTTCTCCGCACTCTCCCCGCGCCCCAGCACGATCACGCCGACCGCCGAACGCCCCCCGGCCCGCGCCGTGTCCGCAACCCGCTTCGCATCCTCCGGCTTCTCCACGCCCTCCAGCTTCCACACGTCCGGCTCCACGCCGGCCTTCTGCAACGCCACGATCGCGTCGCACATCAGCCCGGGCCGCTTCTCCGTGTCGTACTTCGCCTTGTCCCCGCCGCACTCCTTCAGCTGCGCGTCCGTTGCGGGCACCAGCAGCTCGAACATGTATTTCCGGTTGTGCTTCTTCAGGTACTCGGAAAGCTCCTTCAGCTTCCCCGCCTGCCGCGCGTTCATCGTCGCGTCCGCGCCCGTGTTGTAGCGCACCAGCACCTTCACCAGCGCCGGGTCGAATTTCTCGATGTGCGCGCCGTACTCCTTCCCGTACTCGAAGTCGAACTCGTCCTGCCCCGACTTCTCCGTCGGCATGCACGCCGCAATCCCGTTCTTCCGCGCGTCCAGCAGGCACGCTTCGCCGAACTGCTCGTCCACCAGGATCGCGCTCTTGTCCTTCGGCACTCCCAGCGTCAGCGCCTTCTTGAAGCCGTCGTACACGATCTCCTTGAAGCTCGCGACCACCTTCGTCTCCTCCGGCGTCGGCTGCCGGCCCTTGATCCCGAACAGCTTCTCCAGGAACGAGCCGCGGTGGTCGAACGGCATGACGAGAAGGTCGCGTGTGTAGCCGAGGGAAGAGGCCATGGTGGAACTCCTGTGGGTGTAGATGAAAGTAGCGGGAGGGCGAGCGTAGCCGGGGGCGGGAATGGGAGTCAAGAATGGCACTATGCGAGCCATGAAGAGGTTCAGCGGCGTACTGGAGGACGATGTGGGGGGGAGGATTCCCGCATTCCGTGTTGCTGGAAACTCCCGCCCTTTCCCTACCTGGACTGCGCCTTCAGGAACTCCGCGACCTCTGTCGCGCCTTCGGCCTTTGCCGGGTCGCAGTTCGCCACGAACACGCCGGCGGAATCGAGCACCGCGAGCCCGGGGATCGAAGCGCCCTTGTGGTCCGCGGCGAACTTGTAGGCGTGCGGTCGGCGGATAATGATCGTCACGAACTTCTTCGACGCCTCGACGACGGCCGCGTCATCCAGCTTTTCCGGGAGCGAACCGCTCTCGAAGCGGGTGGTCGCTCATCAGGTCTCGGCGCCGGAAATCCCGACGAGAACTTTCCTGCCGTCCTTCTTCGCCAGCGCGAGCGCGGCTTCGAGCTGCGCCGGCCCCGCGAATTGCCACACGATCTTCGTTTCCTTCGCGGCCGGGGTGGAACCGAGCGTCACCTCGACCGTTTCCTCCTTCTTCGAGTCGGCGCGCTTCAGCAGCACCTTCACCTTCTGGCCCGGTTTGGCGGCCCGCACGAAATCCTGCAGGTCGTCGTTCGAGTAGAGGCGGTTCGCATCGAGGGCGAGGATCGCGTCGCCCGCCCTGATCGCCGCGGCCGGGCCGTCCTTTGCCGGTTCCTCAGCGACAACGCCGTTCACCCGGCCGGCGATCGCCTCACCCAGGCCGAACGCATCTTTTTCCGCCGTGTTCGCCGCGCGGGCGCTGAGGCCGAGAAGCGCACCCTCGGCGGGAGTCTTGTCGTCGGCGAACAGGAGGGGCCCGAGAGCAAGGACCAGGGCAACGCCGGCCATGAGGGATCGCATCGGGAAACCGCTCCTCGCGTGTTATCGGAGATGCCGATGCTAACACCGGTCGCGAAAAGGTTATTCCGAACTACTTCCCCGCCGGCACCGCGACGTGCACTTCCCCCGTCAGCAGCCGCTTCGGGTCCGCCCATTTTTCCTGCCGCTTGAGCAGCAGGTCGAAGTCGATCTCGACGAGGCCGTTGAAGACCTCTTTCCCGTTCGCCTGGATCACGACCGGCTTCGAAAGGTCCACCATGTCAGGCGTGACGCGGATCGTGAAGTCCTTCACGTCCTTCGTCGTCACCTTGTAGACGTTGCCGCCCGCGTACTCGGCCTCGATGCGCGCCCGCTCGCCGCACTCGCCGAACTCGAGCCACCACCCGCCCTTCAGCGGCGCCGTCTTCGGGAACATCTTGTACCAGAGCGCGTCCCAGCACCAGACGACGCGCGTCGGCCACACGATCCGGCGCTCCTTCTCAACGACGCCCAGCACGACCTTCTCAATGTCCGCCTTGTCCTTTCCGAACCACGTGTTGTGGTCGCCCCCCGCGTACTCCTTGTACCAGACCGGCGTCCCGTACTTTTTCAGCCCCTCCACGCCCTTCCGGTCCAGATCCACCGGCACGTCCGCGTCCAGGTCCCCGTGCCACACCCAGTACCCCAGTTTCCCCGGCTGCTCGTACGGCCCCCGCTCCCCCCAGTTCGCCGGCGGCCCCCCCGCCATCGGCATCACCGCCGCCCAGTACTCCGGGTACCTCAGGCTGAACCACCACGACCCGAACCCGCCCGCGCTGAACCCGCTCAGGTAAATCCGCTCCGGGTCCACGTTGAACTTCGCCCGCCACGAATCCATGAACGCGAAGAAGTACGACTCCTCGTAAATCAGCGGGTCCGTCGCCCCGTCCACCGGATGCCAGTACGACTTGTTCGGCGAAGCGGGCGCCACGCAGATCATCCCCTTCGACGACGCCCACGTGGACCACGGCTCCGTCCCCTGCGGCCCGTTCGACCCATGCAGGTAAATCCACAGCGGCGTCGGCTTCAGCGGGTCGTACTTCGGCGGCAGCACCCACTCGTACTCCCGGTCCGCCCCCGCGTGCTTGAACACCTCTTTGCCGCGCTGCATCGGCGCGCCCTTCGCCGTCTTCGGCATCGCCCTCACCTGCGTCCACCCGCGGATCAGCTCCAGGTCCTTCTTCGCCGCCTCCGACCACGGCACCCGCTCCCACTTCGCCGCCTCCCCCATCGCCGTCGCCCTCTTCGCCGGATCCTCCGACAGGAACTCCTTGATCCGCTTCTGCCGGATCGGCGAGTCCGTCTTGAGTTTTTTCGGGGAAGGGTCCTCGGCAGAGGCAATCGAGGCCACAAGGACCAGGAGCGCGCGCGCGGCGATCTTCATTCCGCGAAGTATATCCCGACGTCTCCGTGGACAAGCGAAGCGAGTCCGCACCGCCGTTCCTATTTTTCGAAGCGCGCGACGCGGGGTGAGGAGGCGCGGGGGAGGCGCGCCCGTACGGCAACCGGCGCTTCGCTTCGCGCTCCACGTCGTCGCCTGCGCAACGCGTCCCGATCGCGTCGCGCGCCGACCTCGCGCCGACGACCCCGCGTCGCGCGCTTCGAAAAATAGCCGGGGAGGGGCTCGAACCCTCACGACCTTTTCAGGTCACAGGATTTTAAATCCCGTGCGTATGCCTGTTCCGCCACCCGGCCGGGAAAGACCCGACGGGGCTACCTTAATCGCCGGAACGCGGCCGCGATCGGCAGGTGGTCGGACGGGACCTCAAGCGACGGCAGCACCGAGTCGTTGGAGAGGATGCGAAGAGGTCGCGGCGTGGCCATGAGGTCCGCAGTATAGAGGATGAAGTCGATTCTGCGGGCCCGGCCGTTGGAGACGCAGGTCGCGTCGAGCGGACGGGAAGCGTAGGCGTCGCGGAGCCCGGCGTCGGCGAAGCGGGCGATCACCGGGTCCTCGGCGGTCACGTTGAAGTCGCCGCAGACGACCCACGGCATTCCGGCGGCGCGCTCGCGCAGCGCGGCGACCAGTTCGTCGGCCTGTCGCGGCCCGTAGCGTTCGGCGGGAATGCTCCCCGGCGGGTCCCACTTCAGGTGCGTCGTCGCGATCGCAACGGGGCCGTCCGGGAACTGCACGACGGCGACAAGGCCGACGTGCTCCGAGCCGTCCGCGTACCGGAACGAATCCCACGCGGACAGCGCGAGGGGCGGCTTCACGCGGATCTCGCAGCCGTCCTTCCGGCTCCCTCCCTTCTTCGCGTAGCACCGCTTCCAGCGCATCGAGAGTTCCATGTGCGCGCTGAGGTCCTCCTCCACCTCCTGCAGGCAGACCACGTCGGCGGCCAGCGCTTCCACGCCGCCCAGGATCCGCCCCAGGCGGAGGGCCGGGTCGAGCGCTTCCGGACGGCAGCGCTCGTAGAGGTCGCGCCGGACGTAGGCGTCGGCGAGGACGTTCCAGGAAGCGACCGTGAAGGTCATGGGGGCATTATGCCGCAGAGGCGCCTTGTTATCGCTGGAACGGAGGCCCTTGCGGCCATAGGCTTGACCTCAATGAAGCCTGTTGTGCTGCTCAACGTGGTCGGCCTCACCCCGCGGCAGGTCGGCGCGGACACGCCGCGGCTCCGCGCGCTGGCGGACGGCGGGTCGGGGGCGGTGGCCATGAAGGGCGTGCTCCCGGCGGTGACCTGTTCCGCGCAGGCCACCATGCTGACGGGACTGTCGCCTCAGGAACACGGCGCCGTGGGCAACGGGTGGTTCCACCGCGAGACGGGCGAAGTGCGCTTCTGGCTGCAGTCGAACCGGCTCGTGTCCGGGGAGAAGGTGTACGACGCGGCGCGGCGGCTCGACCCGAAGTTCACTTGTGCAAAGATGTTCTGGTGGTTCAACCAAGGTGCGGGCGTGGACTGGAGCGTCACGCCGAAACCGCACTACGGCGCGGACGGGTCGAAGGTGTTCGACATCCAGTCGGACCCGCCGGGACTCGGCCGCGAGTTGGAGCAGAAGAGCGGCGCGTTTCCCTTCTTCAGCTTCTGGGGGCCGAAGGCCGGGCTCCCCTCTTCCGACTGGATCGCGCGCGCCTCGGCCGATGTCATCCGGCGCTTCAAGCCCTCCCTGACGCTCGTCTACCTGCCGCACCTCGACTACGACCACCAGCGGCACGGGCCGGGAAATCCGGCGCTTCTGCGCGAAGCGGACGCGTGCGCGGGGCTTGTGATGGACGCGGCGCGGGACATCGGGGCGACGGTCGCGGTGGTGAGCGAGTACGGGATCGCGCCGGTCTCGCGGGCGCTGTTCCCGAACCGCCTGCTGCGCGAACTGAAATGGCTGTCGGTGCGCGAGGGTCCGTTCGGGGAGATGCTGGACACGTTCGAGTCGAAGGCGTTCGCGGTGGCGGACCACCAGGTGGCGCACGTCTACGTGCGCGACACGGCCAGCGTCTCGGCGGTCGCGGACAAACTCCGCGCGATCGGGACGCCGGTCGCGGGCGCCGCCCGCCGCGAACTCGGCCTCGACTCGGCGCGCGCCGGCGACATCGTTCTCCTCGCCCCGCGCGACGCCTGGTACGCCTACGACTACTGGCTCGACGACCGCCGCGCCCCCGATTTCGCCCGCACCGTCGACATCCACCGCAAGCCCGGGTACGACCCCCGCGAGCTCTTCATGGCCAGGGGCGCCGCCCCCCGGGCCGCCACCCGCCTCCTCCAGAAGAAACTCGGCCTGCGCTACCTCATGGACGTCATCCCCCTCGACGCTTCCCTCGTCAAGGGCAGCCACGGCCTCGAGCCCGCCGACCCGCTGGACGGGCCGGTGTGGATTTCGGGGGCGAAGGGACTCCGGGTGAAGGACATGCGCGAAGTTAAAGAGGCTCTGTTGAAGCTACTGGCGCGTTGAAGCCCCCGTCCCCGCAGGCCATCTCCCGGAAGCGCGAAGGAATCCTGCGGATCGGGCGGAGTCGGCCCGCACATGAAAGCCATTCGAGCGACCGCCAGCAGGCCGACGCAGCCTGACCCGCAGGATTCCTTCGCGCTTCCGGGATTCTTGCTCTTCCCGTAATCCGCGCTATTCTCCCTCGCAACCATTGGAGGGAACATCCATGTCCGACCTGCCGAACGCCGCCATCAAACGGATCCTTCTTGCCAACGGCGTCCCCCGGATCAGCGCTTCTTCCGTCACCCTCGCGGCCGACGCCGCGCAGGACTTTCTCGTCAAGCTCGCCAAGGCTTCCGTCGAGAGCATGAACGCGGCGAAGCGCAAGACGGTCATGGACGAGGATGTCCAGGCGGCGAAGTCGGCGATCGCCAGCGGCCGGGTTTTCTAGCCTGGCCCGCCGATGACCGAGGAGCAGTTCTTCAACCTTCTCGCGAAGCGCGCGACGGCGCGCGGGCGGGCGCGGACGCCGATTGACGCGCGGCTGAAATCGTGCGAGCGGCCGGGGGCGATCCTCATCACCGACTACCGCAATTTCAGCCTGTTCACCGAGCTGTTCGGGATCCTGCACTTCCTGACGCTCATCGCGGACGGCGAACGGCTGCTGTCCCCGATCGTGCGGAAACACGGCGGGCACGTGCTCAAGTGGGAAGCGGACTCGCTGTTCGCGTGGTTCGACGGGCCCAGGGGGGCGAAGGCCGCCGTGGAGGCCGCGATCGCCATGAACCGCGCGCTGGCGAAGCGAAATTCCGGGCTTCCCGAGGCGGAACGGCTGCGGCTCTGCTGCGGCATCGGGTACGGGCCGATCTTCCGCTTCGGCCGCGAGGCGTTCGGCGCGCAGGTGAACCGCTCGGCCAAGCTGGGCGAAGACCTCGCCGGCGAGGAGCAGATCTTCGCCACGGAGGAGGCCGCCGCGGCCGCCGGCGCCGGGTTCCACTGGCACCCGCGCAAGGTCGTCCGCTTCAAGACCTTCAAGTTCCCGTACCGCGAACTGAAATGGACGGTGTAGGACCGGAGGAAGCGGCCGGCGCGGCACGCCGGCGGACTCACGCGGTGTGGGGGCTGGTCGTCTGCACGCTCTTCTGGGGCGCCACATTCTTCCTCATGAAGACGGGAAGCGAGCGGATCGCGGAGAAGCTCCCGGAGGCGGACCGCGGCTGGGCGCCGCTTCTGTTCCTCGCCGTGCGCTTCGCCGTCGCGGCGGTGGCGTTCCCGATCGCGTTCCCGCGGCTGCGCAACGGCTCGCGCGGCTCGATCCCGTGGGGAATCCTCGCCGGCATCCCGTTCACCGTGGGATTCATCCTGCAGATCTACGGCCTCCGCGACGTGGACCCTTCAGTGTCCGCGCTGTTCACGAGCATGTTCGTGATGTTCACGCCGCTGATCGGCGTCGTGCTGTTCCGGAAGCGCCCCTCGGCGGCGGTGGCGCTGGCGATCGCGTGCGCGGTGGTCGGGCTGTGGCTCGTGACGGGCGCGGGCAAGTCGGGGATGCCGACGCTCGGGCGCGGCGAGTGGCTTTCACTGATGTGCGCGCTGGTGTTCTCGTTCCAGATTCACGCGACGGACATCGGGACGAAGAAGTGCGACCCGATCGGGATGGCGTGGCACCAGGTGACGCTCGCGGCGCTGGTGTGCGCGGCGCCGATTCTCATCGCGCGCCCCGGGATGTTCGGCGCGGTCGCCGCGGCGCTGCCGCATCGAGACGTCTGGCTCGGCATCGGCTTCACCGCCCTCCTCGCAACCGTCGGCTCCATCGCGCTCATGGCGCACTTCCAGCGGTTCCTTTCCCCCAACCACGCCGCCGTGATCTACACGCTGGAGCCCGTCTTCGCCGGCATCTTCTCGTGGATCTTCTTCAGCGAGTCCTTCGGCGCGGCGAAGCTCGTCGGCGGCGCGTTCGTGATCGCCGGGAATTTCGCGTGCGGGGTGAAAGGCGAGAAGGAAGAGCCGAAGTAGGCCAAACCAGGCAGAAAGCGCCACAACCCCTTCTATCACAATGCCTTGCGACTACGCGCCCGCGCCGCTTTCGCAAGCCGCAGCTTCTCCGCCCGCCGCCACCCCTTGATCTCCGCTTCCCGCCTCAGCGCCGCCCCCTGCGTCCGCTTCGATTCGCTCCACAGCACCCGTACCGGCCCGCGGCCGCGCGTGTACTTCGCGCCCTTGCCCGCATCGTGCTGCGCGACACGCCGGGCGAGATCCCGGGCGATCCCCGTATAGAGGGTGTTGTCGGCGCACCGAAGGAGGTAGACGGTCCAGGGCATCGCCGGGTTTATCGGCCCCCCGGAGCCGGCAGCTTCAACAATCGGCCGCCGCCCCCAACCTGCAGCCCGTTCGCGCGTATCATTCTGGTCCCTTGAAGCGCACCCTGACCGCGTTGCTCACCCTGACACTCGCCGCCGGCTGCGGCCCGGGGACCGACACGGGCGGCAAGGACGGCGGCAAGTGGGGGAAGAAGGCGGGGGCGCCGTCGGAAGCGGTCCCCGTGAAAACCGAGAAGCTCGGCCGCGGGCCGATTTCGCTTCGGCTCCTGACCACCTCGACGGTAGACCCGGTGAGGCGCGTCGAGGTGATTTCGAAAGCGTCGGGGATCGTGAAGGATCTCCCGGCTGTCGAAGGGGCGCTGGTCGCGGCCGAGGCGGTCCTGGCGCAGCTGGACCACGAGGAGCTCACGCTCGCGAAGCAGAAGGCGGAGGTCAGCGAGAAGAAGGCGAAGGACGACTACGACCACATGAAGACGCTTCTCGCGGAGAAGTACGTGAGCGTGGACGAGTTCCGGAAGGTGGAGCAGGCGTACCAGACGGCGCGGCTGGAGGTGGAATCGGCGACGCTGGCGCTGGCGAACGCGACGGTGAAGGCGCCGATTGCGGGGACGGTGACGCGGCTGGACGTGCAGAAGGGGAAGCACGTGTCGGCGAATTCGGTGATTGCGGAGATCACGGACCTGACGGAGCTGGAGTGCGTGATCTTCGTGCCGGAGAAGGACATTTTCCGGCTGAGGGAGGGGCAACCGGCCGATGTCTCAAGCGAGTCCCTTGATGCAAAGTTCGAAGCCAAGGTGAAGCGGATCAACCCGGTGATCGACCGGGCGAGCGGGACGGCGAAGGCGTACCTGGCGCTGTCTGATCCCGAAAAGAGGCTGCGGCCGGGGATGTTCGTGGACGTGTCAATCGTGCTGGAGCCGCACGACCAGGCGTTGCTGGTGCCGAAGAGGGCGCTGGTGTTCGACGAAGGACGGCCGGGGGTCTTCGTGAAGAAGGGCGAGGAGGCGAAGTGGTCGGAGCTGGAGCTGGGGTTCCAGGAGAAGGACATCGCGGAGGTCACCAAGGGGGCCTCCGAGGGGGATGAAATCATTGTTGTCGGGCAGAGTGGGCTCAAGGATGGGACCAAAGTGAAGGTGATGACTGAGTAGGGGCGGGAAAACGGCAACAACGAAAGGAAAAACGAAAAACGAAAAACGAAAAACGAAAAGCCGCCGGACGGACGCCCACCGTTGAATCCGGCCTTTTCATTTTTTGTTTTTCGTTTTTCGTTTTTCGTTTCCTGGCCGTTGTCCCCCCCGCCAAGTGAAAACCCCACCACCAGGCTTCTTCGGCTTTACCGTCACTCGCCCCGTCGCGGTCTTCATGATCACGACGGCGTTCGCGGTGTTCGGCGCGGTCTCGTACCGCCGCCTCTCGCTGAACCTGATGCCGGACATTTCGTACCCCTCCGTGACGATCCGGACGGTGATGGACGGCGCGGCGCCCGAGGACGTGGAGCGCGGCGTCACGGAGCCCGTGGAGGAAGCCGTGGGCGTCGTCGGCGGGCTCGTCCAGCTGACCAGCGTCTCGCGCGCCGGGACCAGCGACGTCACGCTCGAATTCGAGTGGGGGACGAAGATCGAGGCGGCGCTCCAGGAAATCCGCGAGAAGCTGGACCACCTGCAGCTCCCGCGCGAGGCCACGCGCCCCGTGCTGCTGCGCTATGACCCCAACCTCGACCCGATCATGCGCATCGGCATCAGCGGCGACCGGGGCCTCGTCGCGCTCCGCTCGCTCGCGGACGAGGACGTCCGCCGCTCGCTTGAGAGCACCGCCGGCGTCGCCGCCGTGAAGGTCCGCGGCGGACGCGAGGAAGAAATCCGCGTCGAGGTCCACCGCGCAGCGCTGGCCCAGCTCGGGCTCGACCCGCGCGCGGTGGCGGAACGCCTGGGGCAGGAGAACCTGAACCAGCCCTCGGGCTCGCTCGTCGAGGGCGACGTGCAGTACCTCGTGCGGACGCTCAACGAGTTCGGCTCGCAGGCTGAGATCGGCGAGATCGTGATCGCGCGCAAGGGCGACTCGGTCACGAGGCTGAAGGACATCGCGACGATCCGGCGCGTCTCGACCGACCCGAAGGTGCTCTCGCGGATCGACGGGAAGGAAGCCGTCCTGCTCGACATCTACCGGGAGGCCGACGCGAACATCGTCGGCGTCGCCGACGCGGTCCGCGCACGGCTGGAAGGCGCTCCCCCGCCGTGGTGGAAGAAATTTGCGAAGAAGGACGGCAAGGCTGAGGCGGCGCCCGCCGTGGAGGACGACGATCGCGTGAAGCTCCCTTCCGGCGTCCGCGCGACGGTCCTGACCGACCAGAGCACGTTCGTCCGCTCCGCCATCGACGCCGTCTACTCGGCCGCATGGCAGGGGGCGCTTCTCTCGATCATCGTGCTCTACCTCTTCCTCCGTTCCCTCACGGACACGCTGATCATCGGCGTCGCGATCCCGCTCTCGATCATCACGACGTTCGGGGCGATGCACCTGAGCGGCATCTCGCTGAACGTCATGTCGCTGGGCGGACTCGCGCTCGGCGTCGGCATGATGGTGGACGCTTCCATCGTCGTCCTCGACTCCATCTCGCGCTGCCGCGATGAAGGCGACGACCGCGTCGCGGCCGCCATCCGCGGGACACGCGAAGTCGGCCTCGCCGTCTCCGCCAGCGTCCTCACCACCGTCGTCGTGTTCTTCCCCATCGCGTTCATCGAGGGAATCGCCGGCCAGATCTTCCGCGACCAGGCCCTCACGGTGTGCATCTCGCTCATGGCGTCGATGGGCGTGTCGCTGTTCTTCGTGCCGATGCTCGCCTCGAGGGAATGGAAGCAGCCGGAGCTGCGCCCCGCGGTCGGGAAGATCTTCACTCTCGACTACGCGCGCCGGATCGGCTCCGGCTTCGCGGCCCGCTCGGTCACCGGGATTCTCGACGGCCTCCTGGGAATCCTCATGCTGCCCTTCGCCGCCGCCCTCGAACTCGCGCTCCAGCCGGCCGTCTGGGCGCTCTGGGGGCTGACGTGGGTCCTTCTCCGCGTCCTTCGCGTCGCCGCCCTCATCGCAGGCGCCGCCGTCGCCCCCCTTCTATGGGTCTTCACCAAGGCCATGGACCGCCTCAACGATTTCTACCCCGCCGCCCTCAAGGTCGCCCTTCGCAGCAAACTCCTCCTCGCCGCAGCTTCCGTCGCCGCCGCCTTCGGCACCGTCCTGCTGCTCCCGCGGCTCCAGCAGGAACTCATCCCAACCATGCACCAGGGAGAGTTCATCCTCGAGGTCTCGCTTCCCGTCGGCACGCCCATCGAGCGTACGGACGCGGAAGTCGCCGAGCTCGAGAAAGCCGTCCTCGCCACGCCGGGCGTCGCGCGCGTCGTCTCCGCCATCGGCGTCGAGGACGACGCCAACCGCCGCGAGAACGAAGGCGAAAACACCGCACGCATCCGCGTCGCCCTCAAGCCCGCCAAGGACCTCGAAGCCGCCGAACGCGACGTCCTCGCTTCCCTCCGCAGCCGCTTCTCCTCCATCCCCGACCTCACCGTCCAGGTCGCCCACCCCGTCCTGTTCTCGTTCCGCCCCCCCCTCGAACTCGAGGTCCGCGGCCACGACCTCGCCGACATCCGCCGCGCCGCACGCGACGCCGAAATCGCCCTCGCCGCACTTCCGCAACTCTCCGACGTCCAGTCCACCGTCGGGCGCGGCTCCCCCGAAATCCGCGTCACCTACAACCGCGCACGCCTCGCCGAATACGGGCTCGATATCGCTTCCGTCGCCGCCATCGTCCAGAACCAGGTGCTGGGAACGGAAGCGACGAAGCTGGCGGAGGAAGAGCGGAAGGTGCCGGTTCGTGTGATCGGCAAGCTGCGGGACGTAGACGAGCTGGAGCGGGTGGCGGCGATCGTGGTGAACCCCGGCGCGGCGACCCCGGTGCGGCTGGGGGCGGTGGCGACGTTTGCGAGGGCGGAAGGGCCCAACGAGGTGAGGCGGGTGGCGCATCAGAGGGCGGCGCTGGTGCGGGCGAGCGTGAAGGGTTACGACCTCGCGGGGGCGACGAAGGCGGCGGAGGAAGCGGCGGCGCGGGTGCCGCGCGGCGAAGACGTGAGTTTCGTGATGGGCGGGCAGAGCCGGGAGATGAAGGCGAGCGCGATGTCGCTGATTTTCGCGACGGTGCTGGCGGTGTTCCTGGTTTACGTGGTGATGGCGGCGCAGTTCGAGAGCCTGCTGCACCCGTTCCTGCTGATGTTCACGGTGCCGATGGGGCTGGTGGGGACGGTGATTGCGCTGGTGGTGTCGGCGACGCCGGTCTCGGTGGTGGTGGCGATCGGCGTGATCGTGCTGGCGGGGATCACCGTGGACAACGGGATCGTCCTGATCGACGCGGCCAACCAGGTGCGCGCGACGGGCGCGAGCGCGACCGACTCGATCCTCCGCGCGGCCCGGACGCGCCTGCGCCCCGTGCTCATGACGAGCCTCACGACGATCCTGGGCCTCGTCCCCATGGCCTTCGGCATCGGCGACGGCGCGGAACTCCAGGCCCCGCTCGCCGTCGCCGTCCTCGGCGGCATGCTCTCCGCCACTTTCCTGACGCTCATCCTCGTCCCCGTCCTCTGGCACACGGTCGAAGCGAGGAAGGACCGGTGAGAAACAGCCGCCTGGCCCGCCTCAGCGTCGAAAAACCCGTCACCGTCATCATGGCGACGCTCGCCCTCCTCGCCGTCGGCACCCTCGCGTACTTCCGCCTCCCCGTCCAGCTCCTCCCCTCCGGCTTCACCCCGCCCTTCCTCTTCGTCCGCATCCCCTTCCGCGACGGCACCCCCCGCGAAGTCGAGCGGTTCGTGACGCGGCCGGCGGAGGAAGCGCTTTCGACGGTGCGGAACATCGAGACGATGAACTCGCGCAGCGGCGCGAACGAGTCGCGGATGTGGATCGCGTTCCGCAACGGCACCGACATGGACGACGCGTACGCCGAGGTCCGCGACCGCATGGACCGCGCGATGGGCGAGATGCCCTCCGACGTCGAGCGCTACCACGTGTACAAGTTCAACCCGAACTCCGAGCCCGTGATGGAGATCGCAATTTCCTATCCCGAAACCGAGGAGAATCTCCAGAGACTCGAGAAGAAGCTGCGGCGCGAGCTCGAGCGCCTGCCCGGCGTCGCGAACCTCGAGTTCGAGGGTCTCGTGGACGAGTCCATCCGCATCGAGATCGACCGCGACAAGGCCAAGGCCGCCGGCGTGAACCTCTACCAGCTCGTCCAGCGGCTGCGCACCGAGGACTTCACGATGGGCTCCGGCACCATCACCGAAGGAGGCGTGGACCACCAGCTCCGCTCCGTCGCCACCCTCGAGGGCCCCGAACAGGTCGCCGCCCTCCCCGTCCGCCCCGGCGTCGCCCTCGGCGACGTCGCCGACGTCCACCCCGCCCTCTCCCTCCGCGACGTCATCAGCCGCATCGACGGCAAACCCTCCATCACCATCGAAGTGTTCAAGGAGAGCGAAGCGAACACCGTGGACGTCTGCAACGCGGTGCGCAAGGTGGTCGAGGAGGAACTTCCCCGCGACCCCGAGCTCGCGGGCGTCACGTTCTTCGTCCTCGAGGACTCGGGACGCCTCATCAGCGGCTCCATCCGGACACTCCAGGAGTCCGCCGTCGAGGGCGCCGTCTTCTCCCTCGTCATCCTCTGGATCTTCCTCCTCCGCCTGCGCCTCTCTATCATCATCAACGTCGCCGTCCCCGCCTCCATGCTCGTCACGCTCGTCGTCATGTACTTCACCGGCGACAGCTTCAACATCGTCACCCTCATGGGCCTGACCCTCTCCATCGGCATGCTCGTGGACAACTCCGTCGTCGTCTCCGAGAACATCGACCGCTTCCGCCAGCTCGGCTCCCCTCCGGTCGAAGCCGCCGTGAAGGGCGCCTCCGAGGTCGCGCTGGCGGTCACGCTCTCGACCGCCACCTCCGTCGTGGTCTTCCTCCCTCTCGCCCTCATGTCAGGCGACGGCATGATGCAGTTCTTCATGGGGAAGCTCGCGATCCCCCTCTGCGTCTCGCTCGGCGCCTCCCTCATCGTCGCCCTCGCCCTCATCCCCGCCGCCACCGTCTTCCTCGCCGGGCGCCGCACCCCGAAACCGCTTCCCCCCATCCGCTGGGCCGCCTCGGCCTCGGGGGGGATCACCTCCTGGTGCATCCGCCACCGCCTCGAATCCCTCATCCTCGCCATCGCGATCTGCGTCTCCGCCATCTTCCCCTACGGCCGCCTCGAGAAGTCCATGGAGCCCCGCGAGCAGAAGCACGACCTCGAGGTCTTCTTCCGCTTCACCACCACCGGCTCCCTCTCCGAGAACGACCGCGCCATGCGCCAGATCGAGGCGGCGGTGCAGCCGAAGCGCGCCGAGCTGCAGGCCACGAACGTCCGCGTGCGCTTCCGCGAGTCCTGGGGCCGCATGACGCTCTATCTCGACAAGCGCGCGCGGGAGGACGACGAGCGGGAGAAGCTGCTGGAGAAGCTCAAGGGGCTGATTCCCGTCATCGCGGGGGTCGAGCCGTCCACGTCCTGGCGCGGCGGCCAGGGGCGCGGCGGGCAGGTGGACCTGCGGCTGGTCGGCGACGATTCGGAAGCGCTCGCGAAGCTGTCGGAGGAGGTGAAGCGCCGGCTCAAGGTTCTCCCTGGCGTTGCGGACGTGACCACCGACCTGGAGTCGGGGACCGACGAGATCCAGGTCCGTGTGAAGCGCGACCGCGCGAGCCGGGCCGGGATCGAGTCCTGGGTCGCGAGCGGGACGATCTCCACGGCGCTTCGCGGCGCGCGCCTTCCCGACCTGCGTGTAGGTGGGCGCGAGGTCCCGCTGATCCTGCAGTTCCCGCCGGACGACCGGGAGAACCTGGCGCAGCTCGCGCAGATCTCGCTCTACCCGCCCGGCGGCGGCGGCCCGGTGCCGCTCGGCGCGCTGGCGGACTTCAGGTTTGCGAAGGGCCTCGCGGCGATCAACCACGAGGACCGGAAGACGGCGATGGGGGTGCACGTCGTGTCGAAGGGGGACGACGTCTTCGGCCTTTCCGAGACGATCCGCGCGGAGCTCGAGAGATTCAATTGGCCCCAGGGAACCTCCTATGATCTCGGCGCCTGGTCCCGCCGCTGGAAGGGAGAACAGGGCGACTACGCCTTTTCCGGCGCCATGTCCGTCATCTTCGTCTTCCTCATCATGGGGGTCCTGTTCGAGTCCTGGATCCTCCCCGTCTGCGCCCTGGTCTCGATCCCCTTCGCGTTCGTGGGCGTCTACTGGTCGCTCTGGGCCACGCACACCACCCTCGACCTCATGGGGATGATCGGCATCGTCGTCCTCATCGGCGTCGTCGTGAACAACGCCATCGTCCTGATCGACCGCATCAACCAGATGCGGCACGAAGGAATGGACCGCGCCGCCGCCTGCCGCGAGGCCGCCATCTCGCGCTTCCGCCCCATCTGGATCACGACGCTGACGACGATCGTGGGGCTGATCCCGATGGCGTTCGGGGAATCAGGCGTGGCAGGTGTCCCCTACGCCCCGCTGGCCCGCGCCGTAGGCGGCGGGCTCCTCGTCTCGACGATCTTCACCCTCTACGCCGTCCCGGTGGCCTACACGCTGCTCGACGACATGAGGGAGGGAGCGCGACGCCTGGCCGCACGCTTGAGGTGAGCAGGAAGCGGGAAGCAGGAAGGTCGTCCGAACCGCGCAATTCGTGGCCCACTCGCCACTCGCCACTCGCCACTGGCCACTGACCGCTGGCCACTGGCCACTACTTCTCCCACTTCGCCTTGATCTTCTTCACCAGCGCTTCCCAGCGCGCATCCTTCCTCATGTTCGCGAGGTCGGTGTCGTTCTTCTCCATGTGCGCGATTTCGCCGTTGTCCTTGCCGTAGCCGGCGTCGATCGCGCGCTCCATGGCCTCGAACGCTTTGTCCACGTCGTTGCAGAGCGACCAGCAGCAGGACTCGTTGTAGTAGGAGCCGGAGACCTCGGCCCAGTCCTTCCACGTGTCGCAGAGCTTGCGGTACTCGGCGGCGGACTCGCGCAGAAGAGGCTCGAAGCCGGACTTCTTGGCCGCGATGATCTCCATCCCCTGCTCGTAGAACGCCTGCGCCTTGAAGTACTGGTCGCGCGGGGCCTTGATCGTGAGCTTGCGGAGGCCTTCGAGGAACTGCGCCTCCTTCCGGAGGGGGGCGTAGATCTTGCCGCCGTCGCCGCCGGGATTGAAGAACGGGAAGATCCCTTCCACGCCGCTGTCGATGATCTCCTGCACCTTCTCCCACATCTTCGGGTAGTCCTTCTTCTTGGCGTAGAGAAGGACCCACAGGTTTTTCCAGCGCTCGTTCTTTTCCTCGAGGGCTTTCGCGGAGTCGAGATCCTTCGC
The DNA here is from genome assembly GCA_963706735.1 of uncultured Planctomycetia bacterium. Taxonomy (GTDB): domain Bacteria; phylum Planctomycetota; class MHYJ01; order WSZJ01; family WSZJ01; genus WSZJ01. Next base: position 13,655 of record CAVPNQ010000149.1, on the reverse strand, counting down.
CGCGCGATCCCAGTCCTCTTCCTCGATGTAGACCCGCGCGCGGCCGCAGTACCCGGCGAACGAAACGATGATCCCTTCCTCGCGCTCCTTGCCGATCTTCGCCGCGTCGATCTTGTCCGAGAGCATCTTCTGGGCCTGGGGGGTGGTGGCGAAGCGCTGCCAGCCTTCGAAGTCGCGAAGGGCGCCCGCCCAGTCGCGGATCTTCACGCGGAGGTCGCCGCGCTTGAGAAGGGCGTCGGGGAAGTTGGCGTCCCAGGCGACGGCGAAGCAGAGGGCGGCTTCGGCCTCGGCGATCTTGCCGGAGCCTTCGAGGGCGAGGCCGCGGAGGTAGGCGGTTTCGGGGCCGCCGGGCGCGGCGGCGTCGGCGGCGCGGCAGGCCGCGAGCGCTTCGTCCCACTTGGACTGCTTGACGCAGACTTTCGCCTTGGCGACGTGGGCCCAGGCGAGTTTCGGTTTCTCGGAGAGGATGCGGTCGAGCTCGCGGGAAGCGGCGACCGCGTCGTCGGCGTTGGCGGTGAGGGCCAGCGTGGCCGCGCTTCCGGGATCGTCCGGGTCTTCCTTCGCCGCCCGCGCCGCCGTGTCGCGCGCGAGCGCGTTGCCGTATTCGTACTGCGCGAGCGCCTTGAACCTCGCGGTCAGCGGGATCGAAGCGTCGTTCTGGCCTGCCTTGTCGAAATACTCTTCCGCGCGGTCCGGGTGCCCGGCGAGCAGCTCCTGCACGCCGCCCCCGACGAAACTCCACGCGCCCTTCTGCGACTTGCGCTTCAGCCTCTCGGCCTCGTCCCACGCCGCGGAGCGGTCGAGGTAGGCGTCGAGGAGGGTGACGATGCGGAGCCAGGAGGCCGCGGGCTGGAATTCGTCCTTGATGGCGTCGGCGCGCGAAAAGTCGGCCAGTGCCAGCGCGGGCTCGTCATGCCGCCGCTCGCCGCCACGCCCGATGTAGGCCTCGATGCAGTTCGGGTCGAGCTGGATCGCCTGGTTGTACATTTCGAGCGCCGCCTTGCCGTGCTTTCCGTGCGCCTGCTCGCACAGGAGCTTCGCCTCGGCCTCCGGCTTCGGCTTCGCGTCCTGCGCCATCACCCCGGCTGCCATCGCGGCCACGAGCGCCGCGGCCGCCGGCAGGTAAGTCCTCCGGTTCGCCATGGACTACTTCGGCGCCTCCACCGCGACCGGCTGGATCGTCACGTCGCAACCGGCCGCCTGCAGCTTCCTCATGAACTCCTGCGCCTCCACCTCGTTCACGCCCGTCAGCACGACGGCGGGCAGCCTGCCCAGCTTCGACTCCAGGTCCGCATCCTCCACCTTCACCTTCTCCTTCAGGATCTTGATCAGCTCCGCCTTCCGCGACTCGTCGAACCCCATCACCGTCACCTTCCAGTCCACCATCGGGAAGAGGTTCGACGGGAACGAATACCCCGCTTCCTTGAGCGCCTGCTTCAGCCGCGCAAACACCGGCCGCAGTTCGCGTCCCTCGATCTTGTTGTCCGCACTCGCCGTCTGGAGGTCCGTCATCGCCTTGGCGAACTGGTCCGCGAACTTCTGGTCGCCGGCCTTCGCGCCGGTCACCGCGTCCAGCGTCTTCTCAAACAGGTCCCGCGCCTCCGCCTTCTCGTCCGGCGTCAGGTCGGACTGGTCCACCACCCCCTTCGCCAGCCCCCACGCGTACATCTGCTTCCACTTCAGCCCCACAATCACCACCCCCACCACCCCGATCACCCCGAGGATCACCGCGATGATGCAGCAGCCCTTGAAGCATCCCCCCGACTTCTGCGGCGGGGGCGGCGGGGCCTGGTAGGCGCCGGGCTGGAAGGGCGTCCCGGCGGGAGACGGTGCGAAGGCGCCCTGGGGCGTGTTCTGCGGAGGCTGCGGGGGCGGGACGGGCGGGAAGGGCTGGACCATGTCGATCAATCCTGAAAGGGTGGCCGGGAAGGTCCCGGGACACCTGTTATGGTACGAACCAGACGTCGCCATTCTCGGCCGCGACGACGGCCCCTCCCGGGCCCGGCGTGACGCGGACGTGCACCGCCTGCCCGGCGCGGAACGACCAGCTGACCGCGCCATCCTTCACCGCCAGCGCGCGCACGAGTCCGTCCTCGCAGGGCACGAGCGCCAGCGCGTCGCCGAGCGAAGGAGGCGCGGAAGCGTCCGCCGGCAGGTCGGTCGTCCAGAGGACCGCGCCGGAGGCGAGATCATAGCAGGCGATCCGGCGCTTCGATAGCAAGGCGACCCCGAGCTTCGCGGTCGCGGCGACGCCGCCGGAAGTCCCCCCGGCGCCCTTGACGGTCCAGCGAATCGCACCGTCGGGGCCGACCAGGGCGATGGCGCCGTCGGTGGAAGCGCACAGGAGGCCGGCCGGCGACACGGCGGCCGCGGCGCACGGTGCGGAGAGGACCGCGCTCCAGCCGACCCGCCCCGCCGTCCCCGCGACGGCGCTTCCGTCCGCCAGCACCGCGACCCAGCCGGTGTCGCCGAGGGCGAAGGGCCCCAGCGCCACGGTGCCGGAGAGTTCGGCTCGCCCGAGGGAACTGCCCGTCGCCGTGTCGAGCGCGGCGATCCCGCCTTCCTCCGGCGCCGCGAACACGACAGCGCCGTCGCCGGACGCCGCGATCCCGCCGCGCAGGCCCTTGCCGGCAGGTTCGCGCCAGAGGACGGTGCCCTCCGCGGCGTCGAGGGCCCAGACGACGCCGTTCTGGTCGCCCGCAAGCACGGCGCCGCGGGCCGCGACCGGCGCCGTGATCCAGGGATGCGTCGCCGCGCGCGCGCGCCAGAGCGTGTGCCCGTCGCCGGGCGACAGCGCCAGCAGCGTGCCGTCCGCCGGCACCACGTAGACCCCGGCGGGCGCAACCGTCGCCGGGATTCGCAGGGCGCCCGAAGCCCGCGCGTTCCAGCGCGCGCTTCGCGGAAGGAGCAGAGTGACCGTCTCGGGAAGCGGCGCGGCGAAGACGAGCGTGGTCGCGGCGTGGCCTTCGAGGGAAGCGGCGACCGCGAGGGCCGAGCCGGGCGCGACTTCGACGATGCACGGCGACAGGCCGGCCTTCACGCCGCCGGCCTCGATCGTGGCGCCGGGGGGCGACGTCTCGATGCGGACCGCGACCGGCGCCTGCGGCGCACGCGCGTACTTCGACCGCAGCTCGGTGGCCGCCGCGCGCGCGTCGGCGACCTTCCCGTCCTTCACAGACTTCCCGTACTGCTCCAGCAGGACGCGCGCCTCGGCGCGGTAGGTCTTGATGCGAAGGGCGTGCGCGGTGGAAACGGCCAGCAACTCCGCCTCCTTGTTCTCCTTCGCCCACGCCACGATCGCCGCCACCGCCGATTCCTCCTGGTCAAGCGTCAGCACGCCGAACGCTGCGAGCTGTTCGTCGGCGAATTTGCGCAACAACGCCGCCTCGTCCACCAACGCCTTTTTCCCCGCGAGGTCCTCGGCCGCGCGGAGAGCGACCTGCGCAGGGCTCGACCACGGCCAGTCGCGCGCGAATTGTTCGTACAGCTGCCGCGCTTCGGCCGGCTTCGAGCCGCGAGCCGTCGCATCCACGACGCCGAAGCGTGCGCGAGCGAGCCCTTCCCAGACTCCCGCTCCCGCGAGGACGACGAACAGGAAGCCGGCGACGAGCCAGCCCCATCGCGCGCGGGAACGGCGCTGGATCGTGGGAGGCGGCAGCGGCGGCGGGCGGTGGGCGATCGCCTGCGCCGCGTTGCGGGCCATAAGGCGGGACGTTTCTTCCTTCTTGAGGTAGCCGGGGGGAAGCGCGGGGTTCGGGTCGGGTTTCGGCTCGAACGTCGGGCCGTCGGCGAACGCCGCGGCCGGCTTGGCGCCGGACGTCCCGGGGCGCTTCTCCGCCGCCACCGGCGCGCGCGACGCCTTCTTTTCCTCCTCCCAGTCCACGTCCGGCACCGAGTCGAGGCCGAAGCGTGTCGGGGAAGGAACCGCGCCGCGGGTCGCGGGCTTCGGCGTCGGGGGCGGAGGCGCGGCCTCGGGAGCATCGCCGGGCGCCGCCACGGCGAGCGCGTCGGGCCCAAGCCCCAGCTGGTCCCGGTTCAGCATCTCGGTGGGCGTCGCGACGGCCACGACCCGGCCGCCCGGCTGGATGCGTCCCACGCTCACCAGGTACGAAATCGCCTTGAGAGTCTCGAACCGGAACTTTGGCGACACCTCCACGACCTGCTCCACGCCGCGGCGCCCGTCGCACAGTTCGACGATCTGCAGCGTCCGGTCGTCCAGCGGAAGTTCGCTCTTCCCCGGCGACGGCGGCGCCTTCGACAGCGCCTGGTCCGGAGGAGGCACGCGCCGCCCGAACGCTTCCCACTCCGACATCCGCCGCATCCCTTCCTCAATGATCGGCGGAATGGACAGGGGGTGATCGTCCATGGGCCCGTGCTCATCGAAGAGGGACTGGGGCGGGGGGCCCTCCTTGAAGGAGCACTCGGCGCGGTCGAGGAGGAAGAGATCGAGGATTTCCTCCTGGATGCGGGTGCGGATGGACTGGCGGATTTCGTCCTCGGTGATCTGGCACATGAGGTAGAGGAGTTCGCCGAAGCGCAGGTTGGACTTCTGCTGGCGCTCGAGGACGAGGTCGAGCTGGCGCTGGGAGATTTTTCCGGCCTTGAGGAGGACTTCGCCGATGCGGACGCCCCGGCGGTTGCCGCTGGCGACGAGGCGGAGCCCGCCGTTGCCGACGTAGAGATCGACGTGGCCGCCTCCCGCGCTGCGGACGGTCAGCGTCCCTTCCCGGCCGGTTTCGGCGAGGCTGCGGAGGGTCTGCAGGAGCGGGGAGGGTGCGTTCATGGGCGGGGGCGCGTCCTCGGACGGCAGGTCGGCGCTTCGCAGCATTTTCCCGCGATCCGGGGCGCGGGCGAACACATTTCCGGGGTGCGAGCTATGCCTGGGCCACGGTCTTGGTCATTTTGATCATCTGCCCGCCGGGAGGGAGGGGCAGGACCTCGACCTTGTCCATGAAGGAGCGCATGACCTCGAAGGACATGCGGGACTTGGATTCGTCCTTGAACTGTGCGCCGCAGGTATAGGAGTAGACGGCGACGATGAGTTCGGCGCCGCTGGAGAGGGCGGCGACCTGGTAGGAGGACGTGCCGGGGGGGGAGTTGGCGACCATCATGGTGCAGGCTTCGTCCACGGCCTGTTCGAGTCCCTGGGCGTCCTGCTCGGCGAACTTCATGCGGGTCGCCTGGGCGGACATCATGGTGCGGACCCATTCGAGCTCGTCGAGTTCGCAGGGGACGCGGATCTCGATCGCCTTCCACTTGCGCGGCGGGTAGGCCTTGACGGCGCCGGCGCCGTCGGCGGCGAAGAACGAAGCGCAGCGGGGGCAGCGGTACTTTCCCTCGGCGCGGATCTCGAGGACGCCCTGGCAGGTCGGGCACTTGAACTGGACGGGGTAGGAAGCGGCGGCGGGCCTGGGCGCGACGGCGGGCGCCTGGCTGACGGCGGGCGCGGCGGGAGCCGCGGGCGAGAGCATCTTGAGGACCGCCGCGGTGGCGGACTGTTCGTTCGTGTGAAGCTCGACGAGGGATTCGAGGCCGAGCATCTTGAAGAGCGTGACGACCTTGGGGGGGACGGAGATGAGCTTGAGGTCGCCGTCCTTGGTGCGGTACTTGTCCACGAGCTTGATGATGAGGCCCATGCCGGTCGAGTTGATGTAGGCGACTTCGCCGCAATCGACCAGGAGGAACTTCACGCCGTCCCTGAGGAACTTCTCGATCGTCTCCTCGAACTGGGGGACGGTGGAAGCGTCGATGGAGCCGACGAGCTTGGCGACGACGCCGCTGGCGCCGTCGGGGAGGTTCAGGGGGCGGGGGGTGACCAGCAGCTTGGACAAAGGTTTGACTCCGGAGAGGAAGCGGAGGGGATGGTCCGGATCGAGGGGGAGAGTGTCAAGGGGAAGGCGCGTGGGAAAGGAGGGGAAAACGGGGGGGTTGAATATGAACTATATCATATGAACTAACAACTCTTCAGGGCGGCCGGTCGCCGTGACAGGGTGCATGGCCTGTGAAAGGGCAAAATCAAAACGGCGAAACGCAAAGCCAAAAGACCTCCCGGTGGGCGCCGCAATACTGGACATGCCCCCCGCCGTGGTCGGGTGCATGACCGCAGATGCATTCCCTGGCACCCAGCAATTGATGGAGGGGACGCCGTATCCTTTTCTGTCCTTTCTTATCCGTGCCAGGCTCGTTGCCTTTCCTCGGTCCCATGAGATTGCGAATGAATATGCAAAAAAACGGCAACGAGCGGGGCACTGATACGAAAGGACACGAAAAGATGGACCGGAGAATGGCCCTTGCCGGTCGTCCCTGTGTTTTCTGAGGCAGCACACGTTGTTCGCCGCACTACCGGCCATCCACCCGCCCCGACACGGTTCATGGCGCAGAAAGCAGTGTTGGCTGTAGAATCCCTTCCATGCGTTGGGCCTTCTGGCGAAAAGAACCCGATCCTCCTCCGCGGCCGATGACCCGGCGGCTGGTGAAGAAAGAAGCGCCATCGGCGCCGCAGGAGCCGCCCGAGCCCGCCCCTGAGATTCTCGACGAGATCGCGCCGACCGAGGAGCCCGCGGCGCCGCCCCAGCCCGACCCGGGCGCGACGCCCGCCGTGGCCCCGACGCCTTCCAGCGGCGTTCCCGCGCTGGGCCGCTCCACCGAACGCCTGGGCGACCTGCTGGTCAAGAGCGGCGCAATCTCCCAGGACGCGCTCGAAAAGGCGCTCGACACCCAGCGCGAACTGCGCGCCGACACCTACCTCGGCGAAATCCTCGTCCGCGACAACATCATCGACGAGGAGAAACTCGCCGCGATGATCTCGCAGCAGTACCGGATTCCGCTTCTCCGCATGGACGGCCACGAGTTCAAGAAGGACCTGCTCAACCTGCTCACGGCGGAGGACGCGTGGCGGCTGCGCGCGATCCCGACGGACAAGCTCGGGCGCATCCTCTCGGTGGGCATGACCAACCCGCTCGACGAACGGGCCATCGCGGAGCTCGGGAAGATCACGGGCCTCAAGATCAAGCCGCTCATCGTCGTCGGTTCGGAAATGAGAAGGGCTCTCGATTTCGTCTACCCCGGACGCGCACCGTCCACGGTCCCGCGGCCGCGCACGTCGCCGCCGGCGGCGAAGCCTGCGCCCGGGACGGGCCGCACCGGGCCGGGCCCCGCGACCGGGAAGTTCGTCGCGCTCTCGCCCGACTCCGGCACGAAAACGCCGCCCATCGCGCCCGGCGCCAACACGATCCTGCGCCGCGCCCCCGCAAAGCCCGTCGCGCCCGCTCCGGCCGCTGCCGCCGTCGATCGCCTCGTCGCCGAATCCGTGACCGAGGACGCCTTCGAGGCCGCTACTTCCACGAACCCGGAGCACCTCCTCCGCTCCGCACCCGAAGGCGCCCAGCGCCGCCGCGCCATCCCCGCCACCCCGATCGGCGACGCCGAGTTCGTGCTGTTCGTCGGCTCCCTGCCGCGGGCGAAGACTTAAGTAGCTCCACGCTGATTCCTTGCCATCCAGCCGCCGCGGATTTCGCCGGCCTGCAAGGAGGAGACCGGAACTGGAGCGGAACGGAGCTCCAGTGAGGATTGACGACGCCGCAGGACGACGAAAGACGCGCGGATGGATGGCAAGGAATCAGCGTGGAGCTACTTACCCTTCCGAGGCCGCCGCAGCCGCCCAGTGTCCCAGGAAGCGCCCCACGATCGCCGCGTCCCGCGCCTTCCCCCCGAACCAGCGGCTCTTCACGTCCAGCAGCGTCCACGCCGACCGCTCCAGCGCCGCCGGCGCCCCCGCCGGGTCGTCCGCGCTTCCCGCCATCGCTGCCAGGGTCCGCCACGCTGCGAGGCGCGCGCGGGCCGCGGACCGGCGCGGGGCGGCGTCGCCGGCGAGGGCGGCGCAGAAGAGCCACGCCCAGGCTTCGGCGGGGGTGGTTTCGCGGGCGCGGAGGATGGCGTCCTCGGGGGCGGCTTCCGGGGCGAGCGCGGCGAACGCGCCCGCCGCGGCGGCCGGGGACGAGGCCCCCACCGGGCGGCCCGTGGCGACGATGACCTTCGCCCAGTGCGCGAACGACGGCACCGCCGCCCGCTCGAGCACCGTCGCCTCCAGGTGCGTCTCCGCCGGCACCACCGGCACGAACCCTTCGACGTGCGCGCCGAAGGGAAGGTTGAGGGAAGCGCCGTCCGGGGTATGCGTGGGGAGCCAGGCGGCGCGCTCCATGGCGTGGGGCGCGAGCGCGAGCGTCCCCAGGGCTTCGCCGCGCTCGGCAGCGCGCTGCGCCGCGCCCAGCGCCAGCGGGTCAGCCGACACGTCCTCGCGCCGCAGCGCCCGCGCGTGCGCCGCCAGCAGCAGCACTTCGTCCCGGAACCCCGCCGCCGCGATCGCCGCCCACGCGTGCGCCTGTGCCATCCGGTCCGCCAGGTCCCCCAGCCGCTCCTCCCCCGTCCCTTCCCCCGCCAGCCAGGCCGCCAGCGCCTTCAGCCCCGCCGCGCTCGCCGCCGCCAGGTTCTCGATCCGCTCGCGCACCGCCACGTGCGGCTTCGCTTCGCGCTCCCCTGCTGCTTCCCGAAGCGCCTCCAGGTCGGCCCACCGCCCCTCGCGCGCCAGCATGTCGACTTCCGCAAACACGTGCCGCCAGTCGGATTCGGTCGCGCGCGACAGGGTCTCCCGCGCGTCGAAGGCCGGTCCGGGGTCGGGGGCGTCTGTCATGGATGCCGCGCGCCGGGAGGCGCGGCGCTACCCCAGCGTCTGGAAAACGCGGATGATCTCGTGCTCGTTCTTCGCGTCCAGCAGCCGCTGCCGCGACTCGTCCGCCAGGATCAGCGTCCCGATTTCCTTGTAGATGCTGAGGTACAGCTTGTCGTCGTAGGGAGGCGCCACCATCGCGAAGAACAGGTGCACCGGCTCCCCGTCCGGAGCGTCGAAGTCCAGCCCCTCCGCCGACCGCGCGAACGCCAGGATCAGTTCCTTCGCCTGCATCGTCCGCACATGCGGGATCGCCACGCCCTTCCCCACCGCCGTGCTGCTCTTCTTTTCGCGGTTCACAAGGTCCGTCAGCAGCTTCGACTTGTTCCCCGTCTTCCCCGAGCTGTCCAGCAGGTCGCACAGCTCCGAGAGCGCCGACTCCTTCAGGTCCCAGCGGTGCCGTTCGACCGAAGCGCCCTCCGGCGGCTCCGAGGGCAGGGTCGCGAGGGCGAGCTTGATCTGGGCGGGTTTGATGTAGCGGACGAGGTTCATGGGGGGAGGGATTTGATACCGCCTGCACGGCAAGGTGTCACGGAATGCTTTAAGCCGGGCCGAAACCTTGTTCACCCGGGCCGAGTCCCTGCTCGGCCCGGCTTACCCTGAGCGAGCCCGCAGGGAGAGTCGAAGGGTCCCCGCGAGCCGCCTCCCTGCCTAAGCCTTAGGTACGTCCGCCCGGGTCTTGATGCGCTCCAGGCACGCCGACCACGTGTTCAACAGCTCAGTCGCCTGCGCCGGGTCGTCCCCTTCGACCGTCGAACTGATCACCAGCCGCGTCCCGCTCTCCAGCGGGTCGCACCAGAACTCCACCCGCGCGCCGGGGATGAACTGAAGCGCAAAGATGGTCGGCGGCGCCCACAGCACCACCTGCCCCTTCGTCGAGGCACTCGTCCACCGGAACCGCACTTCCCCGTTCAGCCTCGGCTCGAACGTCACCTCGCCCGCCCCGAACCAGCGGCGGACCTCCGAGGGCATCGTCAGGATCAGCCAGAGCCGGTTCGGTGGACTGTCGATGTTGTCTTCGACCAGGATTTTCCTGATCACTTCTGGGCTCCGCCCTCGTACGAATAGAACCCGCGGCCCGACTTGCGGCCGAGGTGGCCGGCGGCGACCATTTTCTTGAGAAGCGGACAGGGCCGGTACTTGTCGTCGCCGAGACCGCGGTGAAGGACGTCCATGATGGCGAGGCAGGTATCGAGGCCGATGAAGTCGGCGAGCGTGAGAGGCCCCATCGGGTGGTTCATGCCGAGCTTCATGATGCCGTCGATCGATTCCTTGGAGGCCACGCCCTCCCAGAGGGCAAAGATCGCCTCGTTGATCATCGGCAGCAGGATGCGGTTCGCGACGAAGCCGGGGTAGTCGTTCGCCTCGAGGGGCGTCTTCCCCAGCTTCTTCGCCAGTTCGACCGTCGCCGCGCACGTCGCGTCGGACGTCGCGTGCCCGCGGATGACCTCGATGAGCGTCATGAGGGGCACGGGATTCATGAAGTGCATCCCGATGACGTCGGCGGGCCTTTTCGTCACGGAAGCGATCTCGGTGATGCTGATCGACGAGGTATTCGAAGCCAGGATGACGCCCGGGCGGCACTTCGCGTCGAGATCGCGGAACAGGTCCTTCTTGATCTTCTCGTTCTCGATGATCGCCTCGACGGCGAAGTCCCACGAGCCGGCGTTCGACAGGTCATTCGCCGTGCCCACCCGCTCGATCGCCGCACCCTGGTCCGCGGCGGTGATCTTTCCCTTCTCCGCCATTTTCCCGAGCGACTTCTTGATCGTCTCCAGCCCCTTGGCGACGTACTCGGGCTTCACGTCCACCATCGTGACGCGAATCCCCGCCACGGCGGCCACCTGCGCGATCCCGTTCCCCATCTGACCGGCGCCGATGACGCCGATGTGCTTGATGTCCATGTCATCCTCTCCCTGAACCGTGGCGGTCCGAACTCAAACCCTTTCCCTTGCCCTTGCCCTTGCCCTTTCCCTGCAGTTGCCAGCTAGACCGCCTCCACCGACAGAGCAACCGCATTCCCGCCGCCAAGGCACAGCGTCGCGACACCGGTCTTCGCCTTGCGCTGCTTCATCGCGTGCAGCAGCGTGACGAGGATGCGGCAACCGGAAGCCCCGATCGGGTGGCCGAGCGCGACGGCGCCGCCGTTGACGTTGACCTTCGCGGGATCGAGCTCCAGCTTGCGCGTCACGGCGACCGCGGCCGCGCTGAACGCCTCGTTGATCTCCACGAGGTCGTAGTCGCGCACCGGCTTCTTCGTCTTCGCCGCGAGGTTCGCGATCGCCTCGACCGGAGCCATCATGACCCACTCCGGCGCCACGCCGCCCGTCGCATACCCGGCGATGCGGGCCAGCGGCTTCAGGTTCAGCTCCTTCATCTTGCGCTCGCTCACGACGACGACAGCCGCAGCGCCGTCATTGATGGAGGAAGCGTTCGCGGCGGTGACGGAGCCGTCCTTCTTGAACACCGGCTTCAGCCCCGAGAGCTTCTCGAACGTCGAATCCGCGCGCGGGCTCTCGTCCACCTCGACGCGGATCGTTCCCTTCTTGTCGGCGATCTCCACCGCCACGATCTCGTCCTTGAACAGCCCCGCCTTCTGCGCTTCCACCGCCCGCCGGTGCGACTCCGCGGCGTACTTGTCCTGGTCGGCGCGCGAGACCGCGTGCTTTTCGGCGACGAGTTCGGCGGTGTTGCCCATGTGGAAGTCGTTGTAGATGTCCCAGAGTCCGTCGTTGACCATGCAGTCGAGGAGTTTGCCGTGGCCGAGCCGCTGTCCCTCGCGAGCCTGGGGCAACAGGTAAGGCGAGCGCGTCATGTTTTCCATCCCGCCCGCGACGATCAGGTCCGCATCGCCCGCGCGGATCGCCTGCGCCGCCAGCATCACGCTCTTCAGCCCCGATCCGCACACCTTGTTGACGGTGAACGACCCGATCCGGTCCGGGATCCCCGCGCCGCGAGCCGCCTGCCGCGCCGGGTTCTGGCCGAGCCCCGCCTGGAGCACGCAGCCGTAAATCACCTCTTCCACGGCCTCGGCGGGAACGCCCGCGCGCCGAAGCGCTTCTTTGATGGCCACGGATCCGAGTTGCGGCGCCCCGATGCCGGAGAAGGCGCCCTGGAATTTCCCGATCGCGGTACGGCAGGCAGAAGCGATGAAGACGTCGGCCATGAGAGCAGCCTCGAAGGTGGCGAAGCGGCCATCATAGCCCGAAGCGCGGGGGCGGCAAGGGCGGGGAGGGGGGCAATTTCCGGGTGAAAGCCGAGGGGAATTCGAAAGCTGTCAAGGGCATTCGAGAATTATTCTGGAGCGTGCGTTTTTGCACAGCCTGAATCGGCGATCGTCAAGGGGATTAAGTGTCCAAATCCCGTTGAACCGATTTTCCCTCGGCCCCTGCGCGGCTCAAATACTTGATCTCATTGCTCAACATTCGCCCGAAACCGCTTCCAAACCCACCCGAACCTCCCCGGCTCACGAACCCGCCAACTTCAGAACCATGCCCTATAGTCCACGTCGAGGGAACTGTAAGAGGCCGTGAAAGGGATCACGGCTGCCAGCACTCCAGGGGAACTGGTCGGTTTTTCCCGCCACTGGTCGTCACTCGGGAGATCGACACGATGAAGCGCCTGATCTGGGCACCCGGCCTCGCGGCCGCCGCGCTCGCCGCAGCCACTCTGTACTCGCCGTCCCCGGCCCGCGCCGACGGAACCGCGCCTGCGCACCTGGGTTGGTGCTCGACCCTGACGGACGACCTCCGCAACCAGACGCTCGCCGGGCTCACGACGAACGCGGCGGGCAAGCCCCTCAACGGCTACGTGAGCGAGAGAACCATCCTGTTCATGCAGGACGGAAATCCGTTCACGGAAAATCGGTCGCTCTGCAACCAGCACGTCCTCATCCAGTTCCGGCACGCCTACGGCTGGGACGACGCCGCCATCAAGGCCAAGTTCGGCGCGACCTGGGCCAACGCCGAGACCCTTCACAACGACATCGTCGCGAACAAGGGGTTCGTGCGCGTCAACAGCGTCTTCGACATCCAGCCCGGAGACACGTTCGCCTTCAGCTACCGCGACGACCCGAATTCCGGCTACCCCAGCGTCACCGGGCACACGGGCTTCATCAATTCGATCGGCCCCATCTACACCCACACCTTCACGACCAACGGCGTGACCGTCCGTTACCGCGACCTGGAGGTCTTCGACTCCGCCAGCTCCGGCCATTCGCTCGACACGCGCTCCTTCCAGGCGGGCGAGCTCGGCCCCGGCAGCCCGGTGACCCAGTGGGCCGGAGCCGGCCGCGGCTACATGCGCATCTACGTCGATGCGAACGGCGAGTACCTCGGCTACACCTGGAGCATGACCGGCACCAAGACGCAGGCGCCGGGCACGCCGCCGAGCTGGAACTACTACAACAACAACTACAAGCCGGAGAGCCTGCGGCACTGGGCGGTTGGAAGAGTGACGGTGCCGTAGGATCCGGAAAGCCGAGCCCGTTGATGGACCGCTTGCGAGCCCCGGGCCCTCAACCCCCGGGGCTCACTTTTTGGCCTGCGCGCATGCATTAAACTCTTAAACCCTTAAGATTCTTATCGTCGCCACGGTACAATCCTCCCCGCGCCCCCGCCTGAACCCCGCGGGTCGCAGCTCGGGAGGCCCGCCATGCGCCTCGCCCTCCTGTTCCCCGCCGCCGCCCTTTCCGCAGCACTCGTCGCCACCGCCGCCGGCACGCCCCCGCCGCAGATCGCCCGCCTCGACGCGCTGTCGGCCGACCTGCGCGCCCAGACGCTGGCCGGGCTCCGCTTCAATGCAACCGGCGACGTGCTCAACGATCACGTCAACGGGCACCTCGTCCGCTGGAAGGCCGACGGCAACCCGTTCGCCGAAAACCGCGCACTCTGCAACCAGCTCGTTACCCTCGCGCTCAGGACGTCGTGGG